>JBOICV010000001.1:0-6159 GCA_050740255.1 Nevskiales bacterium
CGCCCTTCGGCTTGCCGGTAGTGCCGGAGGTATAGAGGATATAGAGCGGATCGGTGGCGGCGATGGATGCGCATTCGGCCGGCGTGGCCTTGGCTAATGCTTCATTCCATTCGATGTCGCGGCCCAACACCAGCTTTGCCTGACACTGCGGCCGCTGCAGGATGATGCAATGTTTCGGTTTGTGCGCCGACAACTCGATCGCCTGGTCCAGCAGCGGTTTATACTCGATGATGCGCCCGACCTCGATTCCGCAGGAGGCGGAGACGATCAGCACAGGTTTTGCATCGTCAATGCGCTTGGCCAGCTCCGGCGCGGCGAAACCGCCAAACACCACCGAGTGCACCGCGCCGATGCGCGCGCAGGCCAGCATCGCAATCGCCGCCTCCAGCACCATCGGCATGTAAATAATCACGCGATCGCCGTGCTGTACGCCCTGACGGCTCAGGGCGCCGGCGAATAGCGCAACGCGGTCGCGTAGCTCGCGGTAGCTGAAGCTTTGGATCGTGCCGGTAACCGGGCTGTCGTAAATCAGCGCCGCTTGCTCAGCCCGTCCCTGCTCGACGTGCCGATCCAGCGCGTTGTAACAGGTGTTAAGCCGTCCGCCGGTGAACCAGCGGAACGGGTTCATTTCGGGCGGCGCGTTCGCCGCGTCGAGCACCTTGTCCCAGCGTCGCTCCCAGTGCAGCGCCTCGGCCTGTTCTGCCCAGAATCCTTCCGGATCGTTCAGCGAACGGCGATAGACATCCAGGTAGCGCTCCGCCATCGCCTATTCCGTGTTTACTTCGCCAGATGCGCACGGATGAATTCGACAATGTCCTTGCGCGCTTGCCGCACCTCTGGAAATAACAATTCGAATAGTGGAAAAGCGTGTGGCAGCGTCGGCCAGATGTCCATTTTGGTGTCGATGCCGGCCTCGCGGGCACGCTGCGCGAACAGCAAGGTATCGTCCAGCAGTATTTCGTTGTCCGTCGCGAGCAGGTATAGCGGCGGAAAGCCCTTGAGCTCGGCATAGAGCGGTGAGAGTTCCGGGTCGGAGGCATCCCAGTCTCCCGTATACATTTCGTCCAGGCGGTACATCACGGACAGGGGAAGGATGGGATCCCTTTTCATCTTCAGCGTGCGCGAAGGCGGTGCGTGCAGACGTCCCATTTCCGTTCCGGCCGAGATGGGCACTGCGCAGACCGGCATCGGCCACCCATGCTTGCGGATTCGCTGAATGACCGCGAGCGTCAGATTGCCGCCGGCGGATTCTCCGGCAATCACGATGCGCTTCGGCTGAAAACCAAGGTCTAGCAGCGCGCGATAAGCCCGCTCGCAGTCATCCAGCGCCGAGGGAAACTGGTTGGCTGGTGCAAGCCGGTAGTCCGGCATGAAGCCGACCGCGTCGAGCTCCCGGCACCACTTCCCCAGCATCGTGACATGCGCAACAGGCGATGCCGGCAGCACGAAGGCGCCGCCGTGCAGATAGAGGATCGCCGGTTTGTGCGTATCCGCCAGACTGCCCAGTACGTGCCCCGGCACTCTGCCGACTACGCGATAAACCAATGGCAGACCGCTGGTGTCTCGGCACTGCTGCGACGCGACCAGAAGCTGCGCGCGCGCGATCCGCTCCACCGGTCCGCGCATCACCCAGGCCAGCCAGGGTTTCAGCAAGTGCCGCATCAGCCAGATGATGACGTGGCTGCGCAAACTGATATGAACTGCTTTGAGCTTGATGCTGTGCTCTTCGTCAGTCGTTGGCAGACTCTGCCGCTGTTGTTCGATCTTGTGGGCGGGAACACTCATTACAGGTCACCAAATGTGAGGGGTAGCGGGGCAGGACTTGAACCCAAGCCACAGAATACAGCCAATCTTGGATGGCGCAGGTCCAGACGTGCGTCATCCGTTCAGGCGAGCCGGGTCAGTGCAAGATCACATCCGAGGGCACCCGCACTCGCCGATCAATCGGGGCCAGGCCGAAGGCTTCGCGCACACGGTCGGCCGGCATGCCGATGTGTTTCGGCTTGCAGACGATCTCATCCGCCAACCGGTGGCTCAACTCCGCCGCCGAGTTTGCTTTTCCGTAGTGGATATCCACCTCCGCCCGCCAGGCAAACTGGTTGAGCGTCGCCAGTACCGAACGTGAATTGCTGGCCGCGATCTGGGTGGGTCGTGTGGCTTCCGCCTCGGCTGCCGCGTGATCACCCTCGATCCCCAGCCACAGCAGGCTTTTGAACACCTGCTGCGTGAAGCGCTCGGAGATCATCGCATACGGCGCCGCGTCAATGACCAGGCCCAGGCGCGTGCGCTCATTCACCGCCAGCACTAACTGGATGCGGCCGATGCGAATCAGATTGGCGGTCCATTCGCCGAGCCGATTCTGCGCTGGTGCCGGGTTAGCCACCGGCCTGGCCTTCATGGCCTTGAGCAGTTTGGCGGTGCAGCGCAGCACGGTCATATGGCCGTACCGGGATCAGCCCACATTCACCGCTACCAGGGTCATGGTGTCGTTGCCGAATATATCTATCACCTTGACCGCCACGGTGTAACGACCGGGACGCTCGTAGCTGTGCTCGGCGGTGATGAGTTCCAGCTCGCGGTTTTGGCGGGTGCGGAAGGACTGCCACTCGTTTTCGAAGATGTAGCTGCCGGTCCAGCGCTCCTCGAATTCCAGCGGTTTGGCGTCCTGGCCGCTGCCTTCAACCGGAACTTTGATGATCTCTTTCCGCGACTGGTAGTCGAAATCCACCGCCCAGTAATCCACCCAGTCGGTCCAGTGTTTGGTGAGCACATCGCGCTTGACCACGCCGTCCTTGCTCTTGCTCACCTTGACCAGTTGGCCCTGCTCGCAGACCACCTCGCTCTTGCCTTCGCGCATGCTGGCAATCGCGGCCTCGGCCGCGCCTTGCGAGTAGTACACCGAGAAATCCGTCAGCTCGATCTTTACACGCAACTTGTTCTTTTTGTCGTAGCGCGGTGTGGCCTCGACAAAGCTCACGTCATGGAACACGACTTGTCCTTTTTCCACCGCGCGCTTGTCGAACACTTCCGCCGGGATGTATTTTGGCGTGAGGTCTATGCCTTTCTGCTTCGCCTCTTCCAGCGAGGCTGGGAACAGGCCCATCTCGAACTCGAAGGCCAGCACGTCCACGCGCGTGGCGCCGCGCTTGCGGCATTCGGTGATGACTTCCTCCACGAACAGCCGGCCCACCGGCTGGTTGATGGGCCCGACGACCACCAGCCGGTTTGCGTTCTTGCCGTGGAAGAAACCGGCGTCGGCCAGCGGCTCGGCTTTGTACGCCCGCAGGATCAGCTCGCGGAATTCATTCTCCTTCTGCAACAGCGCCTGCTCTCGTCGCGCGCCCGTGAGCCGCCCGCCGACATTGAGATAGGCCTGCCGCTCGTAGCGGCCGAGGTTCAGCACCTCGAAGGCGCGGAAGTTTTTCTCCGCGGCCTTCAACTCGCGCTGCACGCCGATGAGCCGCTTGCGCGTGGTGTGGATGCCGAACTTGCCGAGGTCGGTGGCAATCCACTTGCGCCCCAGCTTCTCCGCCACCGCCACAGTGGTGCCGGAGCCGCAGAAGAAATCGGCGACGAGATCGCCTTCGTTGCTGCTGGCCTTGAGGATGCGTTCGAGGAGGGCTTCGGGTTTTTGTGTGGGATAGCCAATGTTTTCGGGATTCGCTCCCAACACATGGTTGATTTCCCAAACGTCTCTCATCGGCGCACCGGCTGACGCTTCATCAAGGACTACTTTCGTTGTTTCACCACGAACTTTCATTCCGCCAAACCGCTTCAAGGTGGCTTCTGATAGTTCTTGAAATTGCTGATTCCAAACCGTCTTCTCGTTTCGGCCAAACCAATAGATGGAGTCGTGACTGCGCTGGAACATTGGGGACTTCGCAGGCCAACGTCGGTAGTGCCAAATAATCTCGTTCTTAAATACATCGCGTCCGAATGCTTCATCTATAGCAAGACGAATGAACGCATTCACCCGCCAATCACAATGCACATAAATACTCCCATCGTCCGCCAACAAATCCCGCATCAAAATCAGCCGCTCGTAAATCATGCTGATGAAGCTGTCCGCCCCACGGCCCCAGGTGTCGCGGTAGGCGATCTGCTCCAGCAGGTTGGGTTCCTTGTGAAAGGTCTCGCCACCAATCTCGATGTCCATGCTGAAATCCGCGCCGACATCGAAGGGCGGGTCGATATAAATGAGCTTGAGGCCGCCGGCCTCCTCGATCTGCTGGCGCAGCGCGCCGGACTTGAGCGAGGACAGGATCAGCTTGTTGTCGCCCCAGATGAGCTTGTTGGTCCAGCCCTTGTGCTGGCGACCGCGCGAGTCGAACAGGTCGTGCTGGCTTTTGGTCTCGGCGCGCGGCTCGTCAATGTGTTCCAGGCTCTGGAACGGCAGCACGGTGGTGCAGACATCGCGCGTCTTGCCGTTCCACACCAGCTCCACCTCGCGCTTGTCCTCAAACAGCACAAAGCGGTACTTCTCCGGCAGCGGCTGGTTGCGTTGCAGCAGCTCGATGAGGTCGCGCTTCTCGGCGTCGCTGAGGTCGTAGGCGGGCCGCGTGGATTTGCCGGGGGTCTTGCTCATGCGAGCTCCGGGTGCTTTGCCTTGAGCCACGCGCTTACCTCTTGCAACAACCGACGGGCCTCCCTGATGCAGGCCTCGGTTGAGACCTCATCGAGGTCGGCGCCCATGTAGTCAGAAAGATTGCGCTTCTCACGCAACTTGTCGAGCACCATCACGCGCGAACCTTCCACCCCGAGCGTGAGGGGCAGCGACTGGAGGACGGTCACATGGTGACCGGGGCGCTTGGTATCCGGCCGGTACCCATTGGCCTGCATCGCCACCAGTGCACACTGCATGAGGGCTTTGTAGGCGCAATCGAAGCGGGTTTCGGTGCTGTTGTCCGGCTTGACGGCATCTTCGAGATTGCGCCTGGCAGCGGCAAGAAGTTTGCCGATTTCGGCGCGAGTGACCGCATGCGGCTTGAGCTGGCCGATCCTATGCAGGTTTTCCAGGCTCATTGACGTTTCCCAGCAGCATGATTCTGGGCTCGCTCATCACCCGGCCCACGAAGCCGTCCCCGGTTTTGAGCTTCGATTTGAAGTCGCGGGACCGCAGGATCACGGGATTGACCGGCCTGCCCAGCTGCTCCTGCGGTTTTTGTATGGCTGCGACCACCGTATCGAAGGGAGCATTGCCTACGATCATCAGGTCCACGTCGCTGTAGGGACCCTCCTTGCCCTGCGCGGCCGAACCAAAGAGAAAAGCCGCGTCGATCTGATGGGCAAGCGGTACCAGCGCGTCGCGCAGCAGGTCGGCCATGCCGACCGTCTTGCGCAGCATTGCGGCCAATTCCTCGTACACGACACAGCCGCGATCCGCCCGGTAACGCACCTGGTTGCCCAAGCGCCTGCGGCTCACCAAGCCGGCCTCGTGGAACCGCTGCAACTCGCGGCGCGCGGGTCCGGCGGGGACGCCGGCCAGCCGCTCGATCTGCCGAATGTGGAAATCCTCGGCCGGACGCAGCAGCAGCAAGGACAGCAGCCGGATGTGGTACTCGCCCAGCAACAACCGAACCGGCGAGGTCCGGGGTTGGGCTGCTTTCTTTGTGCTCATGGTGAGCACAATTGTGCTCTATTTGAGTACAACCTGGCAAGGCGGCCGTCATTCCTGGAATTCCCGGAACGCCGCCACCAGGCCGGCAAAATCCCTCGGTGGGTTGCGCTCGTAACCGGCTTGATCCACATAGACAAATCGGTACTCCGGCCCGGCTTCGGCACGGCTGGCCTTGGTCGCGTCCTCGCACCATTGCTTGAGGCGCTTCATCTTCTGTGGCAGGTCCAGTTCGGCGCGGCCCTTGGTTTCGACCACGAACACCGTGCCGTCGGTCGTTTTGACCCAGAAATCGGGGATGTAGTTGGAGAGATCGCCGTCGGCCTTGACGTAATCGAGTTTGAAGCCGACGGCGAGATAGTTCTTGGCGAAGCTCTGCACGTCCGGCGCGTCGTCCAGGAACTTGGCGAAGGCCAGCTCGAAGCCGCCGGCGTGGGGCTCGCCGACGATGCGGTTGAACACCGATTTTCGGGTGGGGAGATAGGGCCGGTTTTCGGTGCGGAAGGGCCGTGTGTCACGCAATCGGATGCGATCCTCGATGCGGG
>JBOICV010000002.1:0-10001 GCA_050740255.1 Nevskiales bacterium
ACATTCGCGTCCTACATCGTGAATCAGTCGAGTCACACGAAGCAACGGGACAGACGTGAGGCACTTTTTTGCACGCAGAGTGGGCGCGTTCCTAGAGTGATAGTTTAGATGACCTCAACCCCTTTCCTTCGCTTCTGGTTCGGTTTACTTTTTCTGTTTGGCTCCGCGACAAGCGTTCACGCCTTGACCTTACATGTGGCGCCGGGCGGGAACGACGAATGGTCCGGGAGGCATGCCAAACCCATGGCGATGGCGGGTCAGCGCGATGGGCCGCTTGCGTCACTTACCGGCGCTCGTGACCGGATACGCAAACTTCGGACCGCCCAACCGATTCGTGAGCCGATAATCGTGCTGATCCATGCCGGAAAGTATTTCATGCAGCAGCCGCTGGTGCTGGAGAATCAGGACAGCGGCACGGAGGAGTCGCCGATCCGTTATAAAGCGGCACCTCACGCGAAGCCTGTCTTTAGCGGCGGCGTGACGATTAATAACTGGCGGCGCGGCGCCGATGGTGTTTGGTCTACCGAGCTGAAGGATGTCAAGGAGGGAAAATGGTACTTCGAGCAGCTTTGGATAAATAACCGCCGTGCCACGCGCGCCCGCGCGTCAACCGAAACTTTTTACTACATGACGGGCGTTCGAGAAAAATTGTTCGAATGGGCGTTTGCGCCCGGCAAGCCGTTCGTGACCTATCGGGTGCGACAAGTCGTTGCGGTCCGACCGGAGGATCTCCGACTTTTAAACGGGCTGACCGAAGACGAGCGTAAAGACGTCAATTTTATGGCGTTTCATAAGTGGGATACCACGCGCAGATTCCTGGATGCGGTGAACATCCGCGCCGGAACAATTACCGTGCAAGGATCGCGGATGCAGCCCTGGAACCCCATGGCGAAGCACACCCCGTTCTACCTGGACAACTTTCGCGCCGCTCTTGATACGCCGGGTGAATGGTTCCTGGCTCGCGACGGCGTGCTTTACTACAAACCGCTGCCAGGCGAAGACATGGTCAAGGCGCTGGTAATCGCGCCGGTGACAGACAAGTTTATGGTACTGCGCGGCGCAGCGTCCGCCGGCCGCTTCGTCGAGCACATCTCGTTCGAGGGACTGACCTTCCTGCACTCGCAGTGGTTGACGCCCACGGGTGGGGTGGACCCCGTTCAGTCCGCTGCCCAAATCGAAGCCGTCATCATGGTCGACGGGGCCAGACATATCCAAATTCAGGACTGCGAAATCGGGCACCTTGGAACCTATGCCATCTGGCTGCGAAGCGGCAACCGTAATGTCGTGATAAAACGCTGTCATATTCATGACATGGGCGCCGGTGGTGTGCGCGTCGGTAATGTAAGCATTGCCGCCAATGAGTCGGACCGCGTCAGCCATATAACCGTCGACAACAACATCATTCGGCATGGCGGGCGCATCTTCCCTTCGGCAGCAGGTATATGGATTGGCCAGAGCGGTGACAATCAAGTCACGCACAATGAGATCGCTGATTTCTTTTCTATGGGAATCTCTGCGGGTTGGACTTGGGGCTACGGTACAAGTCTGGCTGTGCGGAATAGGATCGCATTCAATCGTATTCACCACATCGGCTGGAGAATGCTTAGCGAGTTGGCCGGCATCTACACGCTCGGGGTGTCACCGGGCACCGTTATCAACAACAACGTCGTCCACGACATGTACGCGTTTGACTACGGTGGTTGGGGCCTCGTCCTGGACCAGGGCAGTAGTGACATCACTGTACAGAACAATCTTGTTTACAGAACCATGAGCGGGGCGTTCCATCAGAACGGCGGGCGGAACAACTTGGTCGAAAATAATGTTTTTGCCTTTGGTCAAGCCGTGCAGTGGCATCGAGCACGCGCGGATCCCCACCTCTCTCTTACCTTCATTAACAATATTGTCTACTGGGATGAGGGCAGGCTGTTTGAGGGTCCATTGGACAGCACCGATGTCAAACTGGAACGCAACATTTACTTTGATGCTTCCGGACAATCGGTTCATTGGGGAAACATGGACTTCGCGGCGTGGCAAGAAAGCGGGAAGGACGCAGGATCGCTGGTGGTTGATCCGTTGTTTGTGGCGCCGCGCGAGTTCGATTTCAATCTGGAGCCACAATCCCCTGCTATCAAGTTAGGCTTCCGCCCCATAGAGTTTTCCCAGGCAGGACCGTACGGCGATCCGAAGTGGCTTCGTTTAGCTCAACGGGAGCGATATGCACCCGTCGAGATCCCACCGGCCATGCCCTCTCTGTCGCATCTGCCTTAGATGTAACCGTAACCAGGATCAAATTCGCACATCGCGTATAGAGGTATTGCAGGCTCAAAACGTCGCTCCCGAGCGCCGACTTTGTCGCACCGTTACAATCCAAAGCCTCCACTACCGGCACGCGAACAGCCACCCGATCAGATATGAAGAAGAAGTTCTCAATCTATGGCCTCTCCGGGCTGTTATCCCGAAGATTCCGGGAGAAAAGGTTCAAGTGGTTCCTGGACACGATGCGGCCAGACGCCCGGTCTACTTTACTCGACATCGGGGGCTATCCATGGTCCTGGCAAAGCACGGAAGTGCCCGCAAAAATCGTGATTGTCAATTTGCACGAAATCCCGGGCATGGCCGAGCAGGTCAAAAATCGCTTTGAGTTGGTCACCGGCGACGGCTGCAAGCTGGCCTACGCCGACGGAGCTTTTGACATCGTTTTTTCCAATAGCGTCATTGAGCACGTTGGCTCCTACGAGCGGCAGCAGAAATTCGCCGCGGAGGCGCGCCGTGTCGGCCGGGCGCTGTGGATCCAGACGCCGGCGCGCGAGTTTTTTTTCGAACCCCACCTGCTGACACCGTTTATTCACTTTTTTTCGCGTTCGATGCAGGAGCGGTTGTTGCGGCATTTCACCGTGTGGGGGCTGATGACCAGGCCTAGTCAGGCGACGGTACGTGCGTTCCTCGACGAAACCCGCTTGTTGAGATACGAGGAAATGCGAGAGCTGTTTCCGGACTGCGAGATATTCCGCGAACGTTTCATGGGGATGACCAAGAGCTACGTGGCGGTGCGCACTTAGTACAGAGCAGCCGATACGACGCTTTATTGTTAGTGCCGACGTGGTGACTTCATCGCCCACATATATTGAGGAGCGGGCGTCTGCAGTAAAGTAGGCGGCATCCAGACGGCGAAATAATGAAGCGCATCTTAGTCACCGGCGGCGCCGGTTATATCGGCAGTCACAGCTGTAAGGCACTCGCTGCAGCCGGGTATGAGCCCGTCACGATGGACAATCTGTCCCGCGGCCACCGCCACGCAGTGAAATGGGGGCCATTCATCCAGGCCGACATCCAGGATGCTGAAATAGTGCGGCAGGTGGTTAAGGATTTCGGCGTTGTGGCGGTGCTGCACTTTGCCGGCTATGCCTATGTCGGCGAATCCATGCAGGAGCCGGCAATCTATTTCGGCAATAACGTCTGCGCGACGTATGGATTGCTGGAAGCGCTGCGGGCGACGTCGCTCAGGGACATCGTCTTCTCCAGTACTTGCGCCATCTATGGCGAACAGGGCCAGAGCCCCGTGTCGGAACAAGCCGCTCAGGAACCGGAGAGCACCTATGGCCTTAGCAAGTTGATGGTTGAGAAGATACTGAACGATTATTGCCGCGCCTACGACTTTCGCAGCGTATCGCTGCGTTATTTCAACGCGGCTGGCGCCGACGCGGACGGCGGCCTCGGTGAAGAGCACGATCCCGAGCCGCATATCGTGCCGACCGTCCTCGCGGCGGCCCGCGACGGGAATGGTGTCACTTTGAATGGCAACGATTACCCGACAGCGGATGGCACTTGCGTGCGCGATTTTACACACGTGACCGATTTGGCGGAAGCGCACGTAGCGGCGCTGGAACGTCTGCTGGAAGGCGGCAGCCGGCGGGCGTACAACCTCGGCTCCGGTAAGGGCTGCTCACTGCGTCAGTTGGTATCCGCAGCTGAGCGAGTCACCGGCAAGCCCATCGAGACGAGATATTTCCCAAGGCGTCCCGGCGATCCCTCGTTCGCCGTGGCTAATTGCAGTCTGGCGGCAACCGAACTCGGCTGGCAGGCGCGGCGCTCGGAACTGGACAACATTCTGCAGTCCGCCTGGGCCTGGATGAATCGAACCAAAGCCTGATTCATCTTAGCGCCCGGGTTTCCGCGGCTCCGTATCAGGCTTTACTCACATCAGTATGTCCGCACGCCGCGAAACAGACTGCTCGGTAATCGCACCGCGACCGCGGTAGCGGCAATGCGGTGCCATACGCGCAGCCTACGGACGGCGCTGACCAGCGCGCGCGCAAGCGTTGGCGATATCGAAAGTACGACGCGCAGAAACTTTGCGCGCCGATGGCTGGCGTCACCGACGCAGGCCTGCGCGGCCAGTGCCCGCGCCTGCGCGAAGCGCCCGGATTCGCAGGCAGCCAGAGCGGCGATGTAGGCGACATGTGCCGCCACCCTGGGCGGAAGCCACGACGCCTGCTTGGCCAATATCCGTGTCATGTCCGCGATCACCAGCTCTGGCCGTCCGGTCAGTCGGTCGGTGGAGTAATAGGCGACCGTTACCGGCTGCCCACAGTCCGCGATCCGTGTCTGCCGCGCCAGGCGCAGCAGCAGGTCCCAGTCATCGGAAGCACGCAGCTGTTCGTCTATCAGACCGCAGGCCTCCAGGTCTGAACGGCGCACCAGAATGGTCTGAACATGCGCAAAGAGTTGTTCCGCTATATGGTTGAACGTAACCTCGCGGACACCGTCTGCGCCTAGCGTGTAGCGCCAGGGGCAGTGCATCACGCCGCCGCCGGGCTGGGGCCGGAGCATCGTTCCCGTCACCACGCCGAACGCCGGACCCAGCTTATCGAGCAGCTGCATTTGCAGGTTGAGCTTGTCGGGTAGCCAGCTGTCATCGCTGTCCAGAAACGCGATGTAGTCGGTTCGTGCCGCGCGGATCGCGGTGTTGCGCGCGCCGGCCGCGCCGCGGTTGCTTTCATGCCGGATATAGCGGAAGCGCGGATCGGACTGCCATTTGCGCACAATCTCCGCCGTGTTGTCCTTGGAGCAATCGTCCACCAGGATCAGCTCGAAGTCCTGGAAGCTCTGGGCGAATACGCTCTCGATTGAGCGTGCGATCGTGCGCGCGCGGTTATAGGTCGGAATAATGACGCTCACTCGCGGCGCCTTAGCCTGTTTTTCACCCACCATGCCGGAACCTCTTCCAAAACGAAGCCAGGCTGCGCAGCAGCGGCAAACTCGCCAGCGTGCGCAGCAAGGTTTTCAAACGCATTGGCCGCAGCCGCCAGGCGCGCCAGAACGCATTGCGTGCGCCAGCGACATTTCCCAGCCGCAGACGCAAACGGCCGATCTCCTCCCAATGTTGTGCGAGCACTGGCGGCGACTCTTTCCACAGCGCGCCATGCTTGGCCAGAATCTGCTCGAAGCTAATAAGCCGCGCGGCCGGATTGGCGTCATGGCTGTCGTGACTGCTGTACTTCACCACCAACGCTTCATCCACGAAGCCGAATCCAAAGTGAGGATAAACCCGGAAGGTGAACTCCCAGTCTTCGAGATTGGGCAGCGTTTCATCGAAGCCGCCGAGCTGCGCAAACACTTCGCGGCGCACGAGCCAGGTCGGGGCGATAAAAGGCAGGCCGTACAGTACCTCCAGCGGCATACGCGGCGCGGTACGCATGCTGTCATTCGGGCGCAGATCGCGCAGCGGTTCGTCGAAATGCGATAACTGGTAGCCACAACACACGAGTCCGGTATCGCTCGAGTTTACCGCCCGTAACTGCTTTTCCAGCTTGCTCGGCCGCCATTCATCGTCGCTATCCTGGAAGGCAATCCAGCTGCCCTGCGCGGCACGGATCCCGGTATTGCGCGCTGCTGCGGGCCCACCACGTTTAGGCATCGCTAGATAGCGCAGTCTTCGGTCGCCTGCGGCGTACCGCTGAACCAGTTCATCTGTACCGTCCGTCGAACCATCGTCCACGATAATCAGTTCCAGCTCACGATGGGTTTGCGCCAAAACCGACTGGATGGCGCGCGGCAGCAGGCTGCGACGGTTATAGGTCGGCAGAATCACGCTGACGAGCTGGCTCATGATCGTCTCGTCAGCCGCAGCAATCGCCCATAAAGCGAGCGCAACCGCTCGTAAGCATGAGGTCCCAGCCCCAATACGCACCAGAGCAAACGGTCCTTGAACGCCCACGGCCGCAGCCGTAGAGCCTCAGCTAGGGCCGCCCTTGCCTGCGCGTGTTCACCCAGTCGCAGATGAGCCTCGGCGATGTCGGCGTAATGAATGGCTTGCAGCGCGGGATGACCCGACCAGCGCGGTGCGTATCGCTCCAGAATACTGCGATAACTCTCTATCCGTCCGCGCCAGTTTCCCTCGATACTGCCCGCGGTCTCGTACTTGATCACGCCAAGCTCAGGCAGAATGCTTAGCTCCCAGCGCGGAAAAATGCGGAACACCAACTCCCAGTCCTCCCGGTTCGGCAAATGCTCGTCGAACATACCCGCGTCCGCCAGGCACTCGCGGCGCAGCAGCCAAGTCGGAGGGATGTAAGTGAATCCGGCCAGCAGCAGCTGTTCGACGTCGCAACGCACCGGATCTATCTCCGTGCCAACCTGCTTTTCGCCGCCATCCGCGAAGCGCACCGAATAGGCCACGCACACCATTCCCGTTGGGACGGGCGCCGCCTGCAGTGCCTGCATTTGCAGAGCGAGCTTGTGCGGCAACCATACATCGTCGCTGTCCTGAAAGGCGATGTAGTCGCCGCGCGCCTGTTCGATGCCGCGGTTGCGGGCATAGCCCGGGCCGCCGTTGCGCGGACAGCGCAGGTAGCGCACCCGCGCATCCCGTATCGCATTGACGACCTCGGCCGTGCGGTCGGTGGAGGCATCGTCCGCCACAATCAACTCCAGATTGCGGTAGCTCTGAGCCAGCACGCTGCCTATCGCGCGCGGCAGCAAATGCGCGCGATTATAGGTCGGCAAAATGACGGAGATCAGCGGAGTCAGCTCAGCCATCACTGCCTACTCTGTCCGCCTCAAGCGCTGCCAGAACGCCCGCATGCGGTTTTCCAGGCGCAGCCCGAACAGCCAGGGCAAGAGCCGCATCAGCCTGTGGTAAAGAGTATGTCCCTCCAGTGGCAGGTCGCGCCAAGGAGTTTGCCGCAGGTGCCTGAAATAAAGTTCACGAAAGGGGTGCTTGCAGCGGTAATGCCAGGGTTTGTAGTGTCCGATGAAATGGATGATCGCCGGGTTTTGCCGCGCCTCGACGAGCTCTTCTGCGCGGTAAGGCAATAACTGTGGCGGAAGGTCGAATACGACGCTGAGCGCGTTCCAGCGCGGTGGCAACGCCAATCGCCGGCGCCACAGCACCGCGTTAAGCGCATTCTGATCCGGCCAAGTGTGCAAGCCTACGCCATCCTGCACAAATTTCAGGATGGCGGTCACGATATTCTGCCGACGCCATTCGGTCAGATTCAACAGCAGCATGCCGCTGTTGAAGTAGTTGTCAATTGACGGAAGGCCGAGCTCGCCAAGGAAAGCGGTCGACATCTCCGGATAAAGCGGATTGGTCACCGCCGCCAGCGCATGGTCCCCCAGATCCAGCTCCCATATCGCGTCCAGTCGATCCGCCACGATCATGTCTGCATCCAGATACAACACGCGATCCAGCTGCGGCAGCAACTCAGGCAGCAGCACCCGATACCAGGCCAGGCGCCCAAAGCGTGGATGATCCGGAAACGCGGCGGCTTGCTGTGGTTCAATGCGCCACGCCTGCCACTGCGCGCCTATGCCGTTGACGAAATCTCCCAATTGCAGGCGCAGCACTGCTGGCAAACTGTCGTCGTGCAGGAAATGTACATGCACGCGCGCTGCTGTGTGCTGCGCACAGACCGAATGCAGCATGGCGGCGCAATGTGGAATAAACGCGGCATCGGCGGCGCAAGCGACGTGCAGCGGCTTCTGCGTCAAGCCCGCCTCAGTCGCTGCCGCCACTGCGACAGGTTACTCGCCCATTCGGCCGGCAACAGACGCAAGATTCGATTCTTGAAGCTGCGTCCTTCCAGCTCAAACTGCGGCCATGCGGTTTGGCGCCGGTACTCGGCATAGCGGCGGCGCAGCGGATGCTTGCAGCGGTAGTGCCAGGGCTTCCAGGCGCTGTTGAAATGCACGACGGCTGGCCGCGCCAGCGCGTCATGCAACTCCACCGCGGCCGTATTCAGGCGCGACGGTTTCTCGGTATAGCAGGCGATCTGCAGGTTGTAGCGCAGCGGCAGGCGCTTGTGCCGCGCGTGCAGTACCAGATTGAGCGGATCCTGATCCGGATAACGCAGCTGCGCGCGGTGCTGGCGTGCCTGCTCGAAGATTTGCGCGGCCGTGTCCTCGGCGCGCATGCGCAGCAAGTCCATCAGCAGTACGCCTGAGTTGAAATAACTGGCGGCCGGCACTCCAAGCTGCTCGGCCCATCTGGCTGCCCACGGCGCAGCGTCGGTGATCGCACCCAGGGGCATACCCTCGAGATCGGTCTCCCAGAGCGCTTGCAGAGAGTCGAGCACGAGCAAATCACAGTCGAGATACAACACGCGATCGAGTTCGGGTAGCAGTTCCGGCAGCAGCAGGCGGTACCAACAAGCCTCGCTGAATATACCGCTTGCCGGCAGCTCCGCCCTTGGCAGGGCAGCCCCGGCAGGGATGCATCGCAGCTGGGCGTTGTGCCCTTGCAGTGTCCGCTCCAGACCGGCGCGCGACTCGCGTTGGAAGCTCGCGTCATGCAGAAAATAGATGCAGACCGGAACATCGGGCATGTTAAGCAACAACGATTTGAGCATGGTCGCCGCGTGCGGCGTATAGCTGCCGGTCGCGGTACAGGCCACATGCAGGGTCATGCTCGCCGGCGGAACAGGAAGAAGTGATCGTGCAGCTTGGCCAACTCGCGCACCTCCGGGGTTTCCAGTACGGGCGCCTTCACCGCCAGCTCGTAACCGGCGTCGCGGATCAGGGGTGTGAAGTCCTTGAGCGAGCCGTCGGTTTCCGCGCTCAGCAGTTTCTCGGCATCGTTCGGCACGATTAACAGCCACGGCACCCGCAAGCTCTTGACGCGCGCCATCCACCATTCAATCGCAGCGTAGGTGCATTCAGGGAAGCTGTGGATGTTAAGCGCGAGATCGTAACCGTCGGGCGCAAGGCCGCTATCAATTTCGTGCAGCGGCACCGCGCGTGCCGGCGGTGTTACACCGCGGAAGCGCAGATAGTATTCGCACAGGAAGGTGGATTCGGGCACGGCGTCCAGACAATCGTAGCGGACCAGATTCGGCAATACCTGGCTCATGCGATAGGCCAGCCGTCCATAGCCGGCGCCGATATCCAGCACCCGCAGGCCAGGCCGATCGAACAAACCGGCATGCTGGTCGAGGAAATTGATTTCCCTGACCGAATCCAGCAGGTCACGCGAAATCAGGCCATGCCGGCCGTAGTTTTCTGTCCAACAGCCAAATACGCCGTCTTCATTTAGCCGCGACAGCAGGCCGCGGGCATCGTGGTCTTGCACCTCGCGCAGCGCGATATAGCGCTTCAGTCTGGCGTCCGCACCCAGCTGTCGGTATTGCCAGACATAGGCATTGTCACCACGAAACCAAGGCAGCAGAATATTGCGATCCACTTCGCCTTGATTCCAGAACACGCTCTCGCCGACCACCGGCCAGCCGGTCGCCACATAGGCTTTGCGCAGCTCAATCAGGCGTGGATTATCCGCGCGCAGATACTCCGCTGCGCCCGGCGGCAGTTGTACGGACGCATCATGCGATACGCCCATGCTGCGCCGGTCTTCCGAGCGGAGACGGATGATTTGATATCCCAGGCGCTGCAAGAACTGGTTCACCAGATCGCGCAAAGCGGGACGCCGGGATGCAGAATTCATGCTAAGTCCAGAGTTCCGACAGCTTGCGGCTGCTGGCATCAAAACTGCCGGGCAATAAGGCAAC
>JBOICV010000003.1:0-1405 GCA_050740255.1 Nevskiales bacterium
CTCATAGCCTTGCTTACAGAACACATCGCGTGCCGCTGCAAGAATTTCGTCCACACGCTGCTCACGCGCGAGGCGCGGAGCGTGCGTGCGCGCGGGCTTTCTGCTCATTTACCGGTCCAGGTGGGAGCGCGCTTCTCCTGAAAGGCCGCCATTCCTTCCCTGGCGTCGGCAGTCGAGGACATCACCGGCACCATGATCTGAGCATATTCCAGCGATTCACGCAGTGCCATGTCGCGCATCGCGTTATAGGCCTGCTTGCCAAGCCGGATTGCCGTTGGCGATTTGTCGGTGATGCGATTAAGTAACCACTCGATTTTGGAATCCAGCTCCGCGCGCGGCACCAGGTAGTTGACCACGCCCCACTCGAGCGCGTCTCTGGCCGAGAACGGTTCACCGGTAATGCACATCTCCTGCAAGCGACGCGGGGGCAGTACGCGCAGCATGTAGGGGAGAATCATCATCGGCGTGACACCGATCTTCGACTCGCTGGTGCCGATACGGATATCGTCCGCGGCCACCGCCATGTCGCAGGCGCAAAGCAAGCCGAAGCCGCCGGCCATTGCGTGACCGTTCACGCGCGCGATTACCGGCAGCGTGCATTCCTGCAGGCGCTTGAATAAATCCACCATGTAGTGCTGTGGCCGTGAAAAATCCACCGCGAATGCAAAGCCCTCGGCGTTCTTCTGCAGGTCCGCACCGGCGCAGAACGCCCTGTCGCCCGCACCGGTGATAACAATCGCACGCGAATTGCTGTCAGCCACCGCCTGAGCAACACCGGCGTCAATGCTGCGCACCACCTGTTCGTTCAGCGCGTTGCGGCGTTCTTCGCGGTTGATGATGATCCATTGGACCGCTCCTCGGCGTTCAACCAGCACTGGATCTGGCATTTGTCGCTGCTCCTGGTCGGGTTTTACGTGAGTGTTACTCATGCGCCATCACGCATCTATAGACCGGCGCGGTTGGCAGGTATATCTTAATTGTAGTGAGTTGTACTCACCACCGCAAGGCGCGGCTAGGACGGCGGGCCACGCTGCTGTTTGTTCACTCAGCGGGACACCTGCCATCGTATATTCTGGTCGCGACTATTTTGGCCGCAACCCGACGCAGTTCAGATAAAGGATGGCAATGAGCTTTAAAGGCAAAGTCGTGATGATCACCGGGGCGGCCGGCAGCCTGGGCAAAGCCGTTGCGGCGGCGTTTGCGGAAGCCGGGGCTTCGCTGGTACTGCTCGATCTCAACGAAGCGGCACTGCAGAAAGTCTATCCCGGCAGCGATGCACACCGGCTATTGCTCACGGCCGACTTGACGAAGGCGTCGTCAGTCGCCGAAGCCGTTGAAACTGCCATGAAGCGTTTCGACCGCATCGATGCACTATGCAATATCGCCGGCGGCTTCCGCATGGGAC
>JBOICV010000004.1:0-60615 GCA_050740255.1 Nevskiales bacterium
GCATCGCTGCAATGCGATTGCCCTGCAGCTCAACATCCGGCCGCGCAAGCGGCACGGCTTCAAATCACCCGCGGAGCGACTACTCTATGCAGCCTGACCTTCGTTGCAGTTCAAAGTTGATGTCAAGGTTTTTTACTCTAACCGGGCATCGCGTGAAGCGCACATCTGCCGCGACTTCGGACACAATGTCTTGAATACTGCCTGCGAGTGCCTGCCATGCCGGCCGAACTGCCTATTTACATATTGATCTTCCTCGCCAGCGCAGTGATCGCCGTGCCGCTCTTTCAACGACTCGGTCTGGGTTCGGTGCTGGGCTATCTGGTGGCCGGCGCGGTGATCGGCCCGCAGGCGCTGGGCCTGGTCGCGGATGTGGAGACAGTGCGCCACATCTCCGAGCTCGGCATCGTCCTGCTGTTGTTTATCATCGGCCTCGAACTGGTGCCGGCACGCTTGTGGCAGATGCGACGTGCGGTCTTCGGCGCCGGTGGCGCGCAGGTGTTGGGTACCGGCGCGCTGCTGGCGGCAGCGGCTTGGACCCTTGGACTTGCGCCCACGGCGGCGCTGATTGCCGGCCTGGGTCTGGCGATGTCCTCTACCGCCATCGCCTTGCAGGTGATGGCCGAGCGCAATGAAATGCCGACGCGTCAGGGCCGGCTCGGCTTCGCGGTGCTGTTGATGCAGGATCTGACGGTGATTCCGCTGCTGGCGATTCTGCCGCTGCTCGGCGTGGCCGCGGTCGCACAGAGCGGCACATCCGGTTGGCTGCAGGCGCTGCAAGTGCTCGCCGCGCTGGCAGTCGTGCTGGTGGGCGGCCGTTATCTATTGCGCCCGCTATTCCGTTTCGTCGCCGCCAGCAAGAGCCGCGAGCTGTTCACCGCCAGCGCGCTACTGCTGGTGCTCGGCGTGGCGGTGCTGATGAATTTTGTCGGGCTGTCGATGGCGCTGGGCGCCTTTCTCGCTGGAGTACTGCTCGCCGACTCCGAGTTCCGGCACGAACTCGAGTCCGATATCGAACCGTTCAAGGGTCTGCTGCTGGGTTTGTTTTTTATTTCGGTCGGCATGTCGCTGGATATTTCGCTTCTGCGCGAGCAATGGCTGCCGGTACTCGCCATTGTGCTGGGCATGGTGGCGCTGAAACTGATCGTGTTATACGCACTGGGACGGGCCGCGAAGCTGTCGCCGCGTGAAGCGCGCAGTTTCTCCGTCACCCTGTCGCAGGGCGGCGAGTTCGCCTTCGTGCTATTCAGCCTGGCGCTCAGCTTGCAGGTGCTGGAGGCGCCGACCGTGGCGCTGCTGAGTCTGGCGGTCGGCCTGTCCATGGCCACCACGCCGCTATTGTTGCTGATCAAGGATCGTGTGCTGGAGCCGTGGCTCGAGTCTTCAACTCCCCGCGAGTTCGACGCGCTGCCGGAGGATACCGGCCCGGTCATCATCGCGGGCTTTGGCCGCTTCGGCCAGATCGTCGGCCGCGTGCTGGCGCTGCAGAAAATTCCCTTCACGGCACTGGACCAGGATCCCAGCCATATCCAGTTCGTCTCGCGCTTCGGCAACCGCGTGTACTACGGCGATGCCTCACGTCTCGACCTCCTCAACACCGCGCAAGTGGGCAAGGCGCGGCTATTCGTACTGGCGATAGACGAGGTCGAAACCTCGGTGCGCGTGGCGCAGGTGCTGCGCGAGCAATATCCGGAGCTGGGGATATTGGCGCGCGCGCGCAATCGTGAGCATGCCTACCGGCTGCTCAATCTGGGCGTGCATAAAGTGCTGCGCGAGACCTTCGGCTCGAGTATCGAGATGGCCGAGCACGCGCTACTGCGGCTGGGTCTGACCGATGCCGCCGCCGCCGACACCGTGCGCGTGTTCCGCGACCAGGACGAACGCCTGGTGCGGGAAGCGGCCCAGCACTTCGGCGACTACGACAAGCTGATTGAGCTGGCGCACAAGGGCCGCGCCGAGCTGGAATCGCTGTTCGCACAGGACAAACAATAGCCTGTCGCCGAACTGCCGTTAATTCATCATCGGGCTGTCACTCTGGCGCGGCACTGTGCGCGCCATGCGTATTCTGTATGGCGTGATGGGCTATGGGCGCGGGCACGCGATGCGGGTGGCCGCGGTGCTGCCGGAACTGCAAAAGCGGCACGAGGTGTGGATCGCGGCGGGCGCCGATGCCTACCAGGCCTTGCAGCCGCGTTTCCGGGTGGAGGAAATTCCCACCATCGGTTACGCCTATGGCCGCGGCCAGCACATTTCTCCGTGGGTCACGATCAAGCGCAATCTGCGGCCCATGCACGATTTGCTGGTCGGCGGCATCGGGCGCCTGCGGCTGGATGCCTTGATCCGCGATTTCCGGCCCGACCTGATCATCTCCGACTCCGAGGCCTGGACGCATAACGCCGGCCGGCGCTGGGGCATTCCGCGCATCAGCTTCGACCACGTCGGCATCATGGCCTACTGCCGGCCCGAGTGTCCGCCCGGCGACCGCCTGCTGGCGCGGCGCGATGGCTTCGGTTACCGGCTGCTCATGGGCTGGCCGGAGCGGGTGCTGATCTCCAGTTTCTATCCGGCGCCGCCACGCGATCCGCGCGTCGAGTTGATCGGTCCGGTGCTGCGCGATCTGGCCTATCAAATCAGTCCGCGGGCGGGCGGGTCCTTGCTGTGCTATCTGAACAAGGGCGCGCACCAATTCAGTTCGGCGTTCGAAGACTGTCTGCGCGCCTTGCCCTGCAAGGTGAAGATTTACGGTACGCCGAAACACGGCACGAGCGGGAATCTGGTATTCAAGTCACCCTCCGAGCAGCACTTTCTCATAGACCTCGCCAGTTGCCGTGCGGTGCTGGCCACCGCGGGCCATCAATTGCTGAGCGAGGCGATTCACTACAGCAAGCCGGTGTTCGCCCTGCCGGAAAATTGCTTCGAACAACGTTTGAACGCGCATATGGTGGAAAAACTCGGTATCGGCCGGCGCGGCGACTGGAAGACACTTACCCCGCAGGTGCTGAAAGACTTCCTGGCCGATAGCGACCGCTTCGATGGACCGCTCGCCAGTCTGCGCAGCGACGGCCGGCAGCAGGCGGTGACCACGCTGGAGAAGTGGATTACCGAGTTGACCCTTCGCCCTCAATCACCGGTCGCCGCTTTCAAACCGCAGCCGGCCTAGTTTCGGCGGCGGAACAAACTCAATCGATCCAGCGGCAGCGCACCGGCGTCGCCCAGCAGGCCCTTCTCGGTCACAAGGATATCCGTCGGCTGAAACATCGGCGGCCGCGCAAGTCGCACGGAAGAAGGGAAGCTGAAGGTGAGCGGATCGGTCTGCTGAAGCAGAACACCGTCGCGCGACCAGAGCAGGATGCGGCCAAGTGCAAAATCGGTAACCAGCAACCCGTCTGACCCGCCGAGACCCATATCATCGTGCACGGCCACCTCGAAGAAAATTGGCGTGACCGGTCCTGGCGTGCCGTCGGGATTCAGATCCACGTAGTACACACTGCCGCCGTCGGTGCCGTAGAAGCGGTTGCCCTCGCGCACTAACCCGTTGGGGAAGCGCAGCACATTGTCCAACCCCAGGAATAGCAAGCCCAGCGGCGAACCCTGCACCCAGGTCTCCTGGCTGAGAATATTCAGCGGATTTGCCGGATCAATCTTGAGACGTCCGATCTTTGGGTCGGGCGGCAGGCAGGTGGGAAGTAAGGGCTCATCCACCACATAAAGATTGCCGTCCGGCCCAATGGCGGTGCCGTTTGGAATACAAAATCCCTGGAACGTGAAGATTTGCGTCAGCACGGGTTGCGCGGTCAATGCGCCCGCAAACAGCGGGCCTGTGCCACAGGACGCATAGAGAGTATTGGCGTGAATCGCAAGGCCAGTGAAATTGCAGCTCGTATCAGCAATCGGCGTGGCGCTGAATTGATCGCCATTCTTGGTGATCTCATAAACCTGCGTGCCACCGCTGACAAACAAGCGGCCGTCGTCGCTGAACAGAATGTTCTCAGCGTCCGGAATATCCACCAGCGGTACCCGCTCGCCGCAAGCGTTCGCCACGCATAAATCAGCGGCGCGCACGGTGGTGCCGCTGGCGCCGCCGTCACGTGGAGCAGCGGCAAGATTCAAGCCGTCCGAACCCCGGCAACCGACGAAGGTCAACAAGACTAAAACGATGGGTAACAGGCGCATGTTGGGGCTTCTATCCGGATATGTAGCGAATGACTGAGAAGGGCGAGGTTTCATTTAGTTCGATGCTCTTTCAGCCAGCCAGCTTCTTCGATTGACGTGATGGTGATGATGAGCTTTGGAATTGCCCTTGAGGTGGTTGCGCAAGCCGCATCAAATTTTCTGAGCAAGCACCCAAATAAGGATGCCACCAGAACTACCGACCCAAAGAATAGCGCTCTTGGCGTTTTCTCCGACACCGAAAACACCGAGGAAAGTCATGCCAAGAATCCAAGCGATTAAGACTGCCGCAGGGCCCGTTGCCCGCAGGTTTATAGCGATGTTCTTTAGAAATTCCATAGTGAGTTCTAACTAAAATTAGGCTGCTTCAACCGTCACCGGCGTGCCGTTCAGCGCGGCATTGCCCGAGAGTTCGTCAAGAAAACGGTCGTCAGTTAAATCATTGATGCTGACCCCGGCGTGCTCGCGCGCAACCGACAAACGCACACCTTCGCGCGCATGGCCCCAGCCATGCGGCAGGCTGACCACGCCTTTCATCACGGTGTCGCTCGCCTGCACCTCGACTACGACTTCACCCACACGCGAGCGCACGCGTACCGAGCGGCCGTCGCTCAGGCCGCGCGCCGACAAATCGTCGGGATGCATCAGCAGTTGATGCCGCGCCTTGCCCTTAACGAGGCGTGCGGAATTGTGCATCCAGGAATTATTGCTGCGCACGTGCCGCCGGCCAATCAACTGCAAACCGTTTGCAGTGCCCGGCGCGAATAGCGCGCGCTCCAGGCGCGGCAGGTCGGCAAGCAACTCGGGTATCGCACAGCGGACGCGTTTGTCCTTGGTGCCGAGTCTTTGCGGCAGACTCGGCTCGAGCGCGCCGAGATCAATCCCATGTGGATACTGCTTTAACTTCGCCAGCGACAGGCTTTGTTCGTGTCCTTTGGGCACGCCGGGCACGAAGCGCTGCGCCAAGGCCACAGTCTGGGCCGGCAGCCTGCTGACCATCGGCCGCAGACCGACGCGTGTCTCGACCGCTTCCAGCAAAGCGCCTGCGGCAACCTGCCCGACCACCACGGGCATGGGCAAGCCCTGCGCACTGCCATAGGGCCCGCTGCGCAGCGCGATGTCGAGCATCTGGTCCGGCCGCAAACGCAGCCGGGCTTTGAGTGTGGGATCGTCCGTGAGCCGGCTGCCAAGCTCCGCCATAATCTCCCAGTCGTGCAGCGTACCCGCGGGTTTGGCGACCAGCGGCGGGCTATAGCGCGTGGTGTTGTGTACCGCCAGATGATGGAAAATCAAATCGTAGTGGTCGTGCTCCACGCCGCAGGTGGGCGGCAGAATCACATGTGCGTGGCGCGTCGTCTCGTTGAGATAGAAGTCCAGTGAAACCATGAAGTCGAGCTGCGCAAAAGCGCGATCGAGCTGTCCGCCATTGGGCGTGGACAGCACCGGATTACCCGCAACCGTGACCAGTGCGCGGATCTGCCCCTCGCCCGGCGTGAGGATTTCCTCGGCCAGCACGGCTACCGGCAGTTCGCCGGCAAACTCGGGGCGGCCGCTCACGCGGCTCTTCCAGGCGCCGAAATGGCCCGGGCCAATGGTGCCGGAGGCGATCAGGTCCGCGGCGGGCCTGGTGAGCAATGTGCCGCCGATGCGATCGAGATTGCCGGTTGCGATATTGAGTAGCTGAATGGCCCACTGGCACAGCGCGCCGAAGGGCTGAATGGATAAACCGATGCGCCCATAAACCGCGGCGCCGTCGGCCGCGGCGAACTCGCGTGCGATGCGGCGGATATCGCCAGCCTTGATGCCGGTGACGCCGGCCACGCGTTCCGGCGTAAAGCCGGCGACCGCGGTACGAACTTCCTCCATGCCATCGGTGAAGTCGGCAAGCTGGCGCAGATTGGCGAGCCCTTCGTCGAACAAGGTATTGAGCAGCGCAAACAGCAGCGCGGCATCGCTGCCGGGCCGGATGAACAAATGCTCGTCGGCGACCTCGGCGGTTTCCGTGCGGCGCGGATCAATCACCACCATCTTGCCACCGCGCGCCTGCAATTCCTTGAGCCGGCCGCGGAAATCCGGTACGGTCATCAGGCTGCCGTTGGAAGCCATCGGGTTTGCGCCCAGCACCAGAAAATACTGCGTGCGCTCGATGTCCGGGATCGGCAGCAGGAACTGGTGGCCGTACATCCAGTAGGCCACCAGTTGGTGCGGCAACTGGTCAACCGAGGTCGCGGAGAAACGGTTGCGCGTCTTGAGCAGCCGCGTGAGCTGTACGCCGTGCGTCAGATTGCCGTAGTTGTGCACGCTGGGGTTGCCGGCATATACCGCGACCGCATTGCTGCCGTGCTGGCTCTGTATCTCTTTGAGCCGCCCGGCGACCAGATCGAAGGCCTCGTCCCAGCCGATCTCCGCCCAATCCTTGCCGCTGCGCTTGAGCGGGCGGCGCAGACGGTCCGGGTCTTCGTGGATGTCCTTCAGCGCCACCGCCTTGGGGCAGATATGGCCGCGCGACAAGGGGTCCTGGTCATCGCCCTTGATGGACAGGATGACGCCATCCCTGATCTTGAACTCCAGCCCGCAAATCGCCTCGCACAAATTGCAGGCGCCGTAGTGCAGCGTCTCAGCGGCTGAGGTCATAGCACTTATCCCCGGACAAACTTGGTTATAGTGCAGCCATCATAGCGCGGCGAAATCGCAATGGAACCAGCGGGCAAACTGGCGAGCGGGCGGGGCGAGTCCGGCGCGCTCGCGCATCAGGTCCATTTGCTGGCGGAGCTGGCCCAGAGCTTCGCGCTATCCACCGAGGTGGACGTCAACCTGCAACGCGCGGCCGAGGCGACGCTCGACTTCCTGAGCTGCGAGGCCGCTTCGATCTTTCTGCTGGAACCGGACGGCGAAACTCTCCTCTGCCACGCCTCGGCTGGACCGGTACCGATCACCGGTCTGCGGCTGCCCAAGGCGCGGGGCATCATCGGCCGCACCCTGGCCAGCGGCGAGTCGGAGATGGTGCGTGATGTGCGTGAAGACCCCGACTTCAATCGGACTGTCGACCACGACACCGGCTTCGCCACGCGTTCGGCCATGTGTACGCCCTTACGCGTGCGGGAACAAGTTTTAGGTGTGCTGCAAGTGCTGAATAAGCGCGATGGTGACGGCTTGTTCAGCGAACCTGATCTGGACGCGCTGCGCGTGCTGGGTGCGTCGGCCGCCTTCGCTATTCATACGGCCAGCGTCGCTTCGGACCTGGCGGAACAAAAACGCATCCGCCGCGAGCTGGAGCTGGCGCTGGAACTGCAGCAACAACTGCTGCCGCCGCCGCTGCCGCCGCCGTTTCCGCTGGCCGGCGCCAATCTGCCGGCGCTCGAGGTGTCCGGCGATTTCTACGACTACTACGCGCTCGACGACGGGCGGCTGGCCTTCACCATCGGCGATGTGAGCGGCAAGGGTCTGAACGCCGCGCTGCTGATGGTGCGCGCGACCAGTCTGCTGCGCATCATCGGCCGTGGCGGTGTGCCGCCCAACAGCTTGCTGGCGCGCGTCAACCGCGAGTTGTGCGAAACCGGCACGCGCGGCATGTTCGTATGTGTGCTGGCCGGCGTATTCGATCCGAAGACCACGCGCGTACGCTTGGCCAGTGCCGGCTTTCCGCCGGCGATTTACCGCTCTTTCATGGGCAAAACCCGGCTGCTCGGCGCGCAGGCGCCGCCGCTGGGCGTTGTGCCAGACGCCAACTTTCCGGAACAAACCCTGCCGCTCGGCGCGGGCGCCTTGTATATGTGCACCGATGGCGTGACCGAAGCACGCAACGCTGAGCATCAGGCTCTCGGTGAGACGGGTCTGCTCAAGCTGATCGAGCAGTACAACGCGCAGGCTTTGCCACAACGCCTGCACTTGTTAATGCAGGATTTGCAGAAGCTGCAATTGCGCGACGACACCACGCTGCTGGTACTGGACGCCGGCGGCATGCTGCCGGTGCTGGCGCGGGTGGAGGTTCAGGCGCGCCCGGAGCGGCTGCGCGAGTTGCGCCTAGCGGTAGCGCAGACGGCGCACAACGCCGGTTGCGACACCCGGCTCACTGAGCAACTGGTGCTGGCGGTGGACGAGGCCTGCAGCAACATCATTCGACACGCCTATTGCGGGGCTTGTGACCAGCGCATCGAGTTGCAGATCGAACAGGCCGGACCCGAGCTGATCTTCAAGCTACGCGATTACGCCGCGCCGGTGGAACCGGGCCGCTTGCAACCCAAGCCGCGCAGCCGGCGCCAGCCGGGTGGATTGGGGCTGCACTTCATTGCGTCTATCATGGATCACTGGGCGCTTAAGCCGCCACCGGACGGTCACGGTAATCTGCTGGTCATGACGCGGCGTATACGCTGATGAATAAATAAAAGGCAGGAAACCATGCAGCGTTGCCAGGTGCGCGAGCAGGGCGGCCACTTCATCGTGACGGTGGCGGGCGAAGTGGATTTGTCCTGGTCCACCGAGTTGCGCACGGCGATTCTGCAAGGCCTCGATGCGCGCAAACCCGTGCTGGTGGAGCTGTCCGGCGTCAGCTACATAGACAGCTCGGGGATCGCCAGCTTCGTCGAAGGCTATCAACGGGCGCGCAAGTCCAAGCTCAAGTTCCTGCTGGTGGCCGCCAGCCCGCCGGTGATGGCGGTGCTCAAACTGGCGCGGCTGGATCGGGTGTTGCCGCTGTCGCCCGATCTCGCTGCCGCGCAGACAGCGGCCTTTGCCGGTTGAATGACCATGACGGCTGCAGCGGGTGTTCGCCTTGGGCTCGAGCGCGTGGGCCGCGCGACGGTCGGCTGGTTGGAAGAACTCGGCTATGCCGCCGCGCTGCTGGTCGAAGCCTTGTACTGGGTATTGTTTGGCTGGCGGCGGCGGCAGACGGTGCGGCCGGCGCCGGTTTTCGCGGAGATGATGGAAATCGGCGTGCGGGCGATTCCGATCGTGAGTCTGCTGCTGTTCACCATCGGTGTGATGCTCGCCATCCAGGGCGTGGCGACACTCAAAATCTTCGGCGCCGAGTCGCGGGTCATTCCAGCCGTGGCCTTGTCTGTGACCCGTGAATTTTCGCCGCTGATCGTGGGGATTCTGGTGGCAGGCCGATCCGGCTCCGCGCTGGCGGCGCGCATTGGCACGATGCAGGTATCGCAGGAAATCGACGCGCTGCGCGTCATCGGCGTCAGTCCCGTGCGCTATCTGGTGGCGCCGGCGCTCCTGGCCTTGCTGGTGATGCTGCCGATGCTGACCATACTGGGTGACGCTGTCGGCATTCTGGGCAGCGCGCTGTTTTCGGCGCCGGTGCTGGATATTGATCTTCGCGCCTATTACCAGGCGACCGTCGAGTCGCTCGAGCCTTTCGACCTCATGCAAGGCCTGGCCAAGAGCTTCGTCTTCGCCATGCTCGTGGCGCTGGTCGGCGCCAGCACCGGCTTTGCGGTCTCCGGTGGCGCGGAGGCGGTGGGACGCGCCGCCACGCGTGCCGTAGTGACGTCGATCAGCGCCATCATCCTGGCGGACATGGTGTTCAGCTATTTTCTGAACCGTTGACATGGACTTCGCCACCGCCGACGCAGCATCACCGGCCGTTGCGGTGCGCGACCTAGTCACGCATTACGGCAAGCGCGAGATTCTGCATGGCGTGAACCTGCGCGTGGCGCCGGGCGAGATCCGCGTCATCATGGGCGGCAGCGGCTCGGGCAAGAGCACCTTGTTGCGCTATCTGCTGGGACTGGGCCGGCCCACGCGCGGCAGCATCAGCCTGCTCGGGAACGACATCACGCGCCTGACTGACTACGAGCTGGATCAGTTACGTAAGGAGATCGGCGTCTCATTTCAGGGCGGTGCGCTGTTTTCCTCGATGACGGTCGGTGAGAACGTGGCGCTGCCGCTGCGCGAGCACGCCAAAGTAGACGAGAACACCTTGCGCATCATGGTGCGCCTGAAACTTGAACTGGTGAATCTCGCCGGCTTCGAGGATCTGATGCCGGCGCAGCTCTCCGGCGGCATGATCAAGCGCGCGGCGCTGGCGCGCGCGATCGCGCTCGATCCCAAACTGCTGTTCTTCGACGAGCCCTCGGCCGGGCTCGATCCGGTGATCTCGGCCGAGCTGGATGAAACCATCCTAACCTTGCGCGATGCGCTGAAAATGACCATCGTGGTGGTGACTCACGAACTGGAGAGCGCCTTCAAGATCGCCGACCGTATTACCATGCTGGATGGGGGCAAGGTGTTGATGACCGGCAGCGTGGAGGAAATCCGCGGCAGCGATCAGCCGCGCATCCGCGATCTGCTCAACCGCCGGCCGCAGCGGGCGGAGGTGAACGCGGACGATTATTTGCAAAGACTCACTGAGGAACGGGCTTGAAGCGCGACAATATCAATTACGCCGCGGTCGGCGCCTTCGTAGTGCTGATGCTGGCGCTGCTGGCCGGCGCACTGTATGTGCTGACCGGTGGCCGTGGCGCTACTGACGAGTACCTTGTGTACTACGGCAACGTCGGCGGTCTGGAGTACGGCACTCCGGTTTATCACGGGGGCTACAAGATCGGCCAGGTAGTGGGGGTCACGGCCTTGCTCGGCAAGAAAACAGCCCGCGTGCGCTACCGCGTGCGACTGGAAGTTAAACGCAACTGGCCGATACGCCGCGACAGTGTCGCGGCAATCGCCTCGGCCGGTTTGCTAGGGGACGTTTCGGTCCAGATCTTGCAAGGTGTTTCGCCGCAGCGGCTGCAACCCGGCGAGGAGATCAAAGGTCAGGAAGGCACCGATGTATTCTCTGCCTTCAACGAACTCGCGGTGGAGGTAAAGGCACTGACCCAGGGCAGCCTGAAGCCGTTGGTGGAACAGTTAAACAGCACGCTCGGCCAAGGTGTGCCCGCCGCCGTCGAAGAGCTGAACCGCTTGCTCGTATCATTGAATCGCAGCGCCGCAAGTCTTGAGCAGGTGCTGGGTCCGCAAAACCAGCAACAGCTCGCACAAGTCCTGCAACGCACCAACTTGGCGGCCGACAATGCGCAACAGCTTGCGGCCGAACTCAAGCAGACTCGCAGCCAGGTAGATGCCCTGCTGGTGCAAGCCAATGCGATACTGACGGAGAACCGGCCGGACCTGAACCAGTCGGTGCGGGAACTGCGCGTCAGCCTGCAAGCCGTATCAGAGCGTATTGATTCGATCATGGAGCAGCTCGACGCGACCAGCCGCAATGTGCAGGAGTTCAGCCGGGAGATTCGCAACAACCCCGGCCGCTTGTTGTCCGGCGAAAATCCCAAGGACCAGGTCGAGGGCAAGAAAAAGTGACGCGGCACATTCTGCTTGGAAGCATCAGCCTGCTGCTGGCGGCTTGCAGTATCGTGAGCAGCGAGCCGCCGCCGGCAGAGCACTTCTACCGCTTCGAAATCCCAAATCCGAAACCACAAACCGCCACGCCCGCCATCGGCGGTTTGTTGGTGGTGGACGCCCTGGAGGCGCCTGCGGTTTATACCCGACGCGCCATCGTGTACAGCGAAGACCCCCAGCACCTCGCTTTGCAGGAATATCACTACCATCTCTGGACCGACCCGCCGCCGCGCTTGCTGCAGCAGGCACTGGTGGAGTATTTGCGCCAGGCGCAGATGGCGGCGACCGTCACCGATGAAGCGGGTCGCGCGCAATGGGACTACCGCATCAACGGCCGCTTGTTGCGCTTCGAACGCCTGCGTGTAGCGCAAGGCTGGCAGGTTGCGGCGGAACTGGAGTTGCGCGTAGATGCGCGCAACGGCACGCGCCCGCTGCTGGTGAAGAACTACGCGCGCCAAATGGCGGCTAACGGCGATAGCATGGAAGCCACCGTGCAGGCGTTCTCGGCCGCGGTGGCCGAGATATTTGCGAATTTTTCCAGCGATCTTCGCGCGGTGCTGCCACCGGCTGCGCAGTCATCAGCGGCCAGCAAGCCGGTTACGGCGCCGCATCCAAAGCCTGCTGCAAGCCGTTAGGCACGATGGCGGTTTGATTTATCTTTCTCGGGGAATGGAATGAACGCGACTCGCTGGCTGGTTCTGGCCGTGTTAGCTACTCTCGTGGCCTGCTACTTCGTTTTCGATCTGGGCATGTACTTCAGCCTCGAATACTTCAAGGCGAAGCAGGCCATGATCATGGACTACTACGCGGCGCATCGCGTGGCGACGGTGTTGGGTTTCCTCGGCGTCTACGTGGCTGTTACCGCGCTCTCGCTACCCGGCGCCGCGCTGATGACGCTGATCGCCGGCGCGATCTTCGGCTTGCTATGGGGCACGGTCATCGTGTCTTTTGCCTCGTCCATCGGTGCGACGCTGGCGATGCTGGTCGCGCGTTATCTGTTCCGCGACGCGGTCCAGCGGAAATTCGGGGCGCAGCTCAAACCGATCAATGACGGGGTCGCGAAGGAGGGCGCTTTCTATCTCTTTACGCTGCGCCTGGTACCGCTATTTCCGTTCTTCCTGATCAATCTTGTGATGGGACTTACGCCAATAAAGGCACGGACATTTTATTGGGTGAGCCAGCTCGGCATGCTCGCCGGCACGCTTGTCTACGTGAATGCGGGTACGCAAATCGCTCAAATCGACTCGCTCGGCGGCCTGCTCTCGCCCAAGCTGATCGGCGCCTTCGTGCTGCTGGGTATCTTCCCGTTAATCGCCAAGAAAATTGTGGATTTCGTCAAGGCAGGGCGCGTATATCGCGGTTTCAAAAAGCCACGCAAATTAGACCGCAATCTGATCGTGATCGGCGCTGGCTCCGCCGGCCTGGTGACTGCATACATCGCTGCTGCGGTGAAAGCCAAGGTCACACTGATTGAAAAGCACCAGATGGGCGGCGATTGCCTCAACACCGGCTGCGTACCCTCCAAGGCGCTAATCCGCTCAGCGAAGTTCATGGAGCATGTGCGCCGCGCACAGGAATTCGGCATTAAATCCGCCAGCGCGGAGCTGGATTTCGCCGAGGTCATGGAGCGGGTGCAGAAAATCATCAAGACGATCGAGCCGCACGATTCGGTGGCGCGTTATACCGAGCTGGGGGTGGAGTGCATCCACGGCGCCGCCACCATCAAAGACCCCTGGACGGTCGAGGTCAACGGCAAGCAGCTAACCGCACGCAATCTGGTGATTGCGGCGGGCGCGCGCCCTTTCGTGCCGCCGATCAAGGGTATCGAGCAGGTCAAAGTCTGGACCTCGGACAACGTCTGGGAGCTGCGCGTATTGCCCAAACGCCTCTGTGTGCTGGGTGGCGGGCCCATCGGCTCGGAACTGACTCAGGCTTTTGCGCGCCTGGGCAGCCAGGTTACGCAGATCGAAATGCTGCCACGCATTCTGGTGCGCGAAGACCCGGAAATCTCGGAGATGGTGGCCAAGCGCTTCGAGCACGAAGGAATTGCGGTTCTTACCGGCCACAAGGCCAAGGAAATCAGGATCATCAACGGCCAGAAGACACTGGTCTGTGAATACCTGGGCGACGACGTGCTGATTGATTTCGATGAGCTGCTCTGTGCGGTGGGCCGGGTCGCCAATCTCAAGGGCTATGGCTTGGAGGAGCTGGGCGTGCGTGTGGGCAAGACGGTGGAGGTCAATGAGTTCCTGCAAACCAATTTCCCCAATATCTCCGCCTGTGGTGATGTCGCCGGACCTTATCAGTTCACCCACACCGCAGCGCATCAGGCCTGGTATGCGTCGGTGAATTCTCTATTTGGCCAGTTCAGGAAATTCAAGGCCGACTATTCCGTGATTCCCTGGGCCACCTTCACCGAACCCGAGGTCGCGCGCGTAGGTTTGAACGAGCTGGAGGCAAAAGAAAAGAATATCCCCTACGAAGTCACGACCTACCACATCGACGATCTCGACCGCGCTATTGCCGACAGCGAGGCGCACGGCGTGGTGAAAGTCCTGACCGTGCCGGGCAAGGACAAGATTCTGGGCGTGACCATTGCCGGCGAGCACGCCGGCGATCTCATCGCCGAATACATCCTGGCGATGCGCCACGGCCTCGGCTTGAACAAGATTCTCGGCACCATCCACATTTATCCGACGCTGGCCGAAGCCAACAAATTTGCTGCCGGCGAATGGAAGCGGGCGCACGCGCCGCAATGGGCACTGAACATCCTGCAGAAATATCACGCCTGGCGTTTGACCTAGGCGCTAGACGCGGCCGTCAATAAGGCGCATCCTTAGCTCAGGGCTGGTCGTTGCAACAACGATCAGGTGCATGCACACGGACCCGACTCCTGGATGGACCGGAGGCGGGGGTCTCCGGAAAAAAAGTAACCGGAGAACGTGCGCCATGCTCAAGAGCTATCTCTTGTTTCACAGCGTTGTATTGGTGGGAACCTGGGCGAAAGTCGCCTATTCCCTGTTAAGCGACTACGGCTGGAATACGAGTTTTCTGCAGGTATCGGCGGCAGTATTGGTCGGTTATGTAGCGGGGTGCTGCGCGGTGGCCATACTGTTCACTTTATTTCTACTGCGCAGCCGCGGCTCTGACGCGACTGGGGTTAGCGCTCCGCAAACGCAGTAGATATATATTCTGACAACCACTGTCGGCGTCCGCTGACAGCAGCTTCCGTGCGCCAGCGGACAGTAATTGCGCCCATGTTCTTCTAGGCTGATTTCCATGGCCAGCTTCGCGAGAAGGAGGGTGCCATGGTGGTCAGGAACTGTGTGATTTACTCGACCTTGTTTCTTGCGATATGGGCGGGCATCGCCTGGCATCTGCTGGCTCAACTCGGTTGGAGTAGCAGCGAGTTGCAAACCGTTGCCGGCCTCGGCCTTGGCTATGTATTCGGCGGGCTTACGACCTTGGCTGTCTTCTCCACGCGTTCGGATAGGCGCGCAACTCCAAACTGTCGGTCGATTCAGGAACACAAGCAAAAAATAGTTCGTACCAGACTCCGGCTTTCGCCGGGGTGATGGCCTATCAGCGCAACGTAAATTTCCAGCAGCGATGGGGCGGTGGCGGGCGCTTGAAGTCCTCATCCAGGGTGTGGGTGGTAATGTCCTGTGCCGTCAGTTGCGCCAGCGCCGCTTGGTCGAGCTTGAAGCGACGCCGATTGGTGGAGAAGTAGAGTGTGCCGCCCGGCGCGAGCAGCCTCGCAGCGAGCCGGATCAGTTCCACATGGTCGCGCTGCACATCGAGCGTCTCCTCCATGCGCTTCGAGTTGGAGAACGTGGGCGGGTCCAGCAGAATCAGGTCGAATAACTGCGGTTTGCGTGAATCCGCCTGCTCCTGCAACCACAGCAGACAATCTGCCTGTTGCAAAACATGCGCAGCCTTTCGTGCCGGCGATGTCGTCCGGCGCTCCAACAGCGTTGCCCTGAAACCATTCAACTCAAGATTGTTCGCGGCCCAGTCCAGATAGGTTGCCGACATATCCACTGACAGCGTGCTGTTGGCGCCGCCCATGGCGGCGTGCACGGTCGCGGTAGCGGTGTAGCAGAAAAGATTGAGAAAGCGTTTGTCCTTTGCCTCGGTCTGGAGCCGGTGCCGCAGCGGCCGGTGGTCGAGAAACAAGCCGGTGTCGAGATAATCGTCCAGATTTACCCAGAGCCGGCAGGCGTGCTCCTCGATTTCCAGAAAATGCTTACGCTCATCCTGGCGTTCATACTGATCCCGGCCCCGCTGCGGTTTGCGCAGTTTGTAATGAATGCGTGCCGCCGGCACGTCAAAGATTTCCTGCAAGGCCGCCAGAGCTTCGCGCAAGCGGCGCTCGGCGCGCACGACATCGACGTGTTTCGGAGGCGCATATTCCTGGACGTGCAGGTGCAGTTCGTCTGACTGATAAACGTCCACCGCCACCGCATAGTCGTGCAGCTCGGCGTCGTACACGCGGTAGCAACCGATTTCGCGCCGCCGCGCCCATTTGCTGAGGTGCTTGTGGTTTTTGCGCACGCGGTTGGCGAAATCCGCGGCAGCCTCAGTGCTGATCCGCGCCTCTGCCCGAATGTCGAATAGCAGCAGCTTGCAAGGCAGTGGACCGTTATACAGCGCATACATCTTGTCGGCACTCAGGCCGAGGCGCGGGCCGAGATCGGGACGGGCGGTGAACACCGCCACGCGCCAGCCGGCGAAATGCTGTCTGAGCGTCGTGCCCAGCAGGCTGTAGAGCTTGATGATTTGCATCTCATCGCCGAGCCGTTCGCCATACGGCGGATTGGTGATAAGCAAGCCGGGTTGCGCGCCGATCGGCCGCGCCTCGGTCAGGTCGCCACGTTCGAAGCGCAGTTTTTCGGCGAAACCAGCGCGCCGAGCGTTCGCCTGCGCAGCCTCGATCGCGGCCTGATCCGCATCCCGCCCCAGTAGTTCGGGCAGGGCACGTTTCAGCCCCTCCTGCTTTCGCAGCTCAGCTTCTTCTTTCAGGTCTTGCCAAAGTTTGGGTAGATGCTGTTGCCATCGTTCGAAGCCGAAGCGCTCACGTTGCAGTCCCGGCGCCGTATCGCTAGCCATCAAAGCCGCTTCCAGCAGCAAGGTGCCCGAACCGCACATCGGATCGAGCAGGGACGCACCTTGGGCCGCGAATGCAGGCCAGCCGGCGCGCACTAACAGCGCGGCGGCGAGCGTCTCGCGTAGCGGTGCTTCCACTCCGGCGCGCCGATAGCCGCGCCGGTGCAGGCTTTCGCCGGAAAGATCGAGACTCAGGCTGGCGTGATCGCCGTCGAGATGCAGATGTAGGCGCCAGTCGGGTTGTTCCGTGTCCACGTCCGGCCGCGTGCCGCCGCGCTCACGGAAACGATCGGCTACGCCATCCTTGGCCTTGAGCGCGGCGTAGTGGGTATGGGTCAGCGCCGAGCTGCGCCCGGCGACTTGGACGGCGAAACTGTCTTGCGCGCTGAAATGTTCTTCCCAGGGCAAGGCGTGCGCGGCGGCATAGAGATCCTCAGCACCGGCCAGGGGGAAGCGCGACAACGGCAACAGCACCCGGCTGGCGAGACGCGACCACAGACAGGCGCGGTAAGCCGTTTCCAGCGTGCCGGAAAATTCGACGCCGCCGATTTTTTCCTTGACGCTATCCGCGCCGAAGCTGCGCAGTTCGTCGGCCAGCAAAGGCTCTACGCCGCGCGCGGCGCTGGCAAAAAACTGCAAGGAATTCAAACGATCGCTATCGGTGATGAACGCCGCTCAAGGCGCCAGCGAGGGGGCTACCGTCAGCACCTCGTCTACTGAAGTCGAACCCGCCGCGACTTTATGCGCACCCGCGATGCGCAGCGGCATCATGCCCTCGCGGAAGGCGGCTTCGCGCAGCTTGTTGAGGTCGGTTTCATCCTGGATCGCAGCTTGTAGTACAGGACTGAGGGTCATGATCTCGTAGATACCGCCGCGGCCGTAGTAACCGGTCGCGCGGCATTCAAGACAGCCCACCGCCTCAAAAATCAGCGCCGGCTTCGCGATCGTCCAACCGCTAGTCAGCTCCTGCCAGATATCATCGCTGGGCTCGACCGATTGGCGGCAGTGAGGACAGAGCTGGCGCACCAGCCGCTGCGCCACCACACCGAGCAGCGTGGAGCGGATGAGATAAGACGGCAGACCCAGATCGATCAGGCGCGTAATCGCGGTGGGGGCATCGTTGGTATGCAAGGTCGAGAACACCAGGTGACCGGTCAGCGCGGCCTGCACCGCGATCTCGGCGGTTTCCAGATCGCGAATCTCGCCGACCATGATGATGTCAGGGTCCTGGCGCATCAGCGCGCGCAACCCGCCGGCGAAGGTGAGGTCGATATTCGGCTGCACCTGCATCTGGTTGAACGCCGGTTCGACCAGCTCGATCGGGTCCTCGATGGTGCAGACATTGACGTCGGAAGTCGCGAGCTGGCGCAAGGTGGAATACAGCGTGGTCGTCTTGCCCGAGCCGGTCGGGCCGGTGACCAGAATAATGCCGTGCGGCTCGCTGATCATGCTGTCCCAGCGCGCCGCTTCGGTGGGGGAAAATCCAAGCTGGGCGAGGTTGCGGACCAACACCCCAGGATCGAAGATGCGCATGACCAGTTTCTCGCCAAACGCGGTCGGCAGTGAAGACACGCGCATTTCCACTTCTTTGCCGTTGGGCGTACGCGACTTGATGCGCCCATCCAGTGGCCGGCGCCGTTCCGCGACATTCATGCGTCCCAGAATCTTGATCCGGCTGACGACGGCGGCCGTCACCGACACCGGCATTTGGTAGACATCGTGCAGCACGCCGTCGATGCGGAAGCGGATATTGCCCTGGCTGCGGCGCGGTTCGACGTGAATATCACTGGCGCGCTGGTCGAAGGCGAACTGCATCAGCCAGTCCACAATGCTGACGATGTGGTGATCCTTGGAATCGAGCTTACCCGCGCGGCCCAGTTCCACCAATTGTTCGAGATTGCGCAGACCGCTGGGCAGCTCACGGCCGGGGTCTTCGTCACCGGCCCTGACCGAGCGCGCCAGCGAATAAAACTCGAGCCCGTATCTTTCGATATCCAGCGGGTTCGCCAGCACCACCCGAATCTCGCGCTTGGTCGCCCGCTTGAGCTCCTGCTCCCATTCGTGCAAATGCGGCTGGCAGGTGGCGACGACGATTTCCTTCAAGCCGACTTGCACCGCCAGAATGCCCTGCCGTGCGGCATAGGCGTAGGACGTTACCGCCGTGATGCTGGATACATTGATGGAGAGCGGATCGATCCGGTGATACGCCAGGTCCAGCCGCTTCGCGAGCCATTGCACCAGCACTTCCAGCGTCAGCTTGCGACCCGCCTTATCGGGATGCAGCCACTCACACTGGGCAATCGTCACCAGCGGATGCGTCGTCTCTTCAGGCTTGTGGCGGGCCAGCAGGGTCTGGGTCTGCTCAACCGTGATCCAGCCGTCGCGCGTAAGGTCGTGCAGCAGCTCGCGCAGGTTCAGGCGGCGATCACGCGGAGTTTTAGCGGCAGCCGTTTCCATACGCCCTAAGTTATCACTAGTGGCGGGGGATTCCACCAAAGTGGTTAGCCCTCCTGCTGGAGGGCAGAGCGCCATTGCTTGGGCAGTGCATCACGCAGTAGCGCAGCCCAAGCCGTACAGCCAGCGACCGACGGATGATAGCCATCGGCGGCGAGCTGACCGCCGGTCAGGGGCGGCAGCGGCGGGCTCAGGAAAACATTCGGCTGCGCACGGAACACACGGCGCAAATCAGCATCGAGCAGACGTGCCCGCAAGCCGAGCCAAAAACGCAAGGGCTGTGGCAGAGCGGTGAACGAGTCCAGCGGCGGCACCGCCGCGAATAATACCGGCGCCTTGGTTTTGCGCTGAATGTCTGACCGTAGTGCCAGGAGTTCCACGCGCCAGCGCCGGCGTGAAGTAAGGCCCGTGCTGTCGTTCACCCCCAGCACCGCGATAATCAGATCCGGTTGCAGGCCGGCGAGCCGCGGCACCAGCCGCGTACGAGTATCACGGAGATTAATGCCGTTTTCGCCAAGCGCATGCCATTTGACGCCATACCCGCTGCACGCCGAGAGCACGCGCGCCAGCTGCGCGGCCAGCGATTCTTCGTAGCACTCGACGCCCACGCCCGCGACGGGCGACTCGCCCAAGACGACCAGGGTCTTCGTTATTCCCCCGGCGGCAATGACACCCGAACACTCACCACCGGCTTCCAGCAGACGGACGGTACGTGAACGTACCCAGCGGCCCTGCAGCCAAAACAGGGGACCGAGCAGGACGAACAACAGCCACCAACCGAGCGCTGTACGTGCACGGCCACGATCAGTCTTCACGTCAAGGCATCAGAAAAATCGCGTCAGCTCGAGCTGCAACACGCTGTCCTGATCAAAGCTGAACAGCGGGTCAACCACCGGAATGTTATGGAAGGCGCGCGCTTCGAGCGAGATTTTCCAGTTTTCGCCTAAGCGGCGGCTGCCCTCGATGCTGGCCAGCACCGCATGCGTCTCGCGGTCGACGATTGCGCCGATCAGCATCTCGCTGCTTTGCACGTCGTTCAGTGCGATGCGGCTGCCGATGAAGATATCGTCCTGAAACGGCGAGAAGCTTTCGGGTTCGAGATTCTGCAAGGCGGTCGCTTCCGCTACCGTGAAAGCCTCGCCCGCGAAGAACTTGCGTACCGCCAGCCCTTGCAGCGAGTCTTCCTTTAGCGGACCGCGGCTGTCGTATAAGTACTCCAGTACCAAGCTTACATCCACCGGCGACTGGAACACCGCACCCCAGGTGTATTCAAAGCCGGTGGCTACCGCGGTGTACTTCTGTACCCGGCTATCGCGGTGTATGGCTTCGAGCTTCAGAAACCAACCCTCCATCAGGCGTTGCACCTCCAGGCCAACTTGCCGGATTTGATCATAAGCGGGGAGTAGGTGCGGATTCACCGGCTCGACGGTGAAGAACTGCAAACAGTCGGCGGCCAGCGGTTGCAATAGCGGCCCGAGCAAGCCGATCAGGATCGGGCCGAACGTCGGGTCGGTTGCGAGCTGGCATTGCAAAGGCGGGTTGTTGGGAATGACATTCACCGCGTCAATCGCAAATAACAGGCGCGGCTCACGCGAAGTGCCATCAAAATAGGACAGACCTAAGTCCCAGCCGCCGAGGCTATTGGCGTAACGGATGGCGCCATCCACATGTTTTTGCTCGCGACCGCTCTCGTATACCGGCTGATCGGTGTCAATCACCAGAAATGGCCGCGGCCGTCCTTCGACACCGGGGAAAGTGCGTTCACGAAAATAGGGCAGCACGAAGAAATCGAAGGTGCCGAAGTCTGTGACCCAGGCCAGATTGAGCATCGGCTGGCCGAGTTTGTCTTCGTTATCGAAGTTCTCGACCAGATCGCTCTGGTTGACGATGTCCACCAGATGCGCGGACTCGGTCACGCCCCAGAATACTTTGCGCAGGCCCACGCGCCATTCGAAAGACTCCGACGCGCTGCGCCAGTACAACTCGCGTACATCGGCGTGCGTACGCTCGTCGTCGTGCTCGTCGGCGCGCGCAAAGCCGGTGAAGGTAAAGCTTTGCGCGCCGTCCGCCCATTCCTGGTAATACTCCGGCTGCAGCGCGAAGGACAGATTGAGCGAATCGTCCGGCTGGCCGGTGTGCTGTGGTTCCTCGAAGAAGTAGCGGCCTTCGAGTGTCGCACTGAGGGAAAAGCCGTCCTCGGCCAGCGCCGGTAGAGCGGCAGCGGACAGCACGAGCAAGCATAAGAGCCGACGCCGGCGGTTCATGGCCGCTCCGCATCCAGCCGGCGCATGACGGTCTGGGCCAGGGCCGCGGTTTTGATATCAATCCTGGGATCGAGATAGTAATGGTCGAGTCCCAACTGCACGATGGTGACGCTGTTGGGCGCAATGGCGTCGGGTAACAGAGTCAAACCGTCGTTGGGGCCTAGCGTTTTCATTTTTTGATAACCGTAGTCGGCGGCGGCAGTGATATTGCCGGAAAAAGGCACGCCCAAGAAATTGATCGCCAACAATTCCCGCGGCAGCCGCCAGTTCCGGAAGCGCTCGCGCGATATCGCGGTGCGCATGTTGTCGATGCTGGCCAGGTTCCAGCCTTTGACGGGCGCCAGCAGGGCGGCGATCCAGCGCAGCGGTGCGTGCGCCGCGCGATCGGCCAGCGGACTGCCTTGCAGAATGCCGCCGATATTGACCCAGGCGCGCACTCGATGCGGAGCTTTCCGCCGCGTTAGCAGAGCCAGCGCTTCACCCACCTCCGGCCCGGCCTTGCTGGCACTGACCAGAATCAGCGGCCGTCCGGACTCGCTATAGCGGCGAATCTGCTCTGCGAGGATATGCGCATTCTCTTCGATCGTGCCGCTTTCGAGCGTCGGCAGCAGCGCATTGTCGATGCCCATCGTCGTCAGGACTTTACGGGGTTTGGCGAAATCCGCACCGGACTTCGGATTGCGTTGATAAAGCCAGCCCGGTGCAAACAGTACGCGGTAGATCGGCTGCATGGCGGGCTTCTTACCGCTGTCCAGATCCTCCACGCTGCGCGCGAACAGCTCCTGCAGCAGACGATTGCGCGGTTCGCGCAGCAAGCGCTCGGCGACCAAGGCCGTTGCCAGATCGGCTGAATGGGCCTGGGTGATTCGCGCTAGCGACTCGCGCTCAGGCGGGCCGGCCGGTAAGCCCTGCAGCAGCGCGTCGAGCGTGGCGTCGTGCGCGGGATTGAGGCGCTCGCCGGAAAAATAGTGCGCGAGCGCATACTGCGCCAGTTCGCTGTCCACTATCGTGCGCACGGGCTGGCCGTGTAGCAGCGTGTCGACCGGATGGCCGGCGGCTCCACTCGCTCCGGTGCTCAGTGTCAAAAGAAAAAGGGGCGCGCAAAGCGCGCCCCTGGACAGCCGGCGCATAGGGGTTTAGCGCGCGGCCTGAAGACTGTTCTGGTCGAAGTCGCGGTCGCTGAAACCGTTGCCGAACTGGTAATTCGAAAACCGCAGAGTGGTGCTCTTGCCGGTCTGGTGATTGATCATGTCCATCTGCGCCGGCCGCCAGTATTTGTTATTCAGGTATGAAGCGTAATCTTTCAGGCTAAGCGTCTTCAGCAGCGAGTTCTTGCGATCGTAGAACTCGACCTTCTGCACCCGGTACTCGGCTTTGTCCACCCAGGCGACCTGCTTGGTGTAGCCGGAGTTCTTGTCCACCGGCACGCGCTCGGTCACGAAGCAGTCCAGCCCATTGACCGTCTCATCCTTCAACCATTTGTAGTCCTTGTATTTCTCGATCTCCTGGGAACCAAGGTCTTCGAAGGCGAATTCGCTGCCCATGAAGGGGCCGGACTTGTTGTTGGAGGCGATGCGCTTGACGCGCTTGACCGCCGGCAGAAACAACCAGCGGTCATCGTCAGCCGTCTTGTGGCTGAAGGTGAGCAGGGCGGTGCCCTTCACGTCCTTGGGCTGGTCGAACACAATCATGCTCTTGTCGCCGTCGGCGGAGACTTCCATCGCGCGCGAACGGATCTGGCGCTTGGACTCCTCGCCCTGCTTGTTGCGCAGAATCATCTCCATCTCCACTTTTGAGTCGCCCCAGCCGGTGTTGCGCTTGTCGGCCTCGATGGTGATGGCCATGCCTTTCTCTTCGGGCGTCTCGGCCGGCGCTGGCAGGGCCGCGGCCAGCAGCGCGGCCAGCAGCAAGCTTTTACTTAGCGGCGAATACTTCATTGCCAATCTCCTTGGATGCAGATTCGTCAGCGATCACGGGTTGTTTGCGCCGGTCTATTTTGAGCAACAGCGCAGGCAGCAGCAGCAGATCAATGATTAACGCCACGCTGATGGTAATCGCGGCCAGTTTGGCCATGCCGCTATTGGGCAGGAAGGCCGACTGCGCGAGGATCGAGAAGCCCGCCACCAGAATCAGGGTAGTCACCACCAGCGCGGCGCCGACGTTGTGGAAGGCGTAGCGTACCGCCGCTTCCGGTTCGAGCCCCTGTTCGCGCCGCGCCCGCAGATACTTCGTAATGAAATGGACAGTGTCGTCCACGATGATGCCAACGGTCATGTTGAGCACAATGGCCATCGTGAAATTCACCTCGCCGCTGTACAGCCCCCAGATGCCGAAACCGACGCCCAGCGGCAGCAGATTCGGCAACAGGAAAGCCAAGCCCAGCCGCCAGGTGCGCAGCATGGGTATCAGCAGCAGCGAGATGATCGCCAACGAAATCGGCAGCGAGATGAAGTTCGATTCCAGATTGCGCTTCGAAATGTGCGCGAACATCACCGCCGGCGAAACACCATGCGTCTCCATGCCGGGCGCGTGATCGCGCAGCCACTGCTGGGCGATGGCCTCCATCGCACGCGTTTCCTTGGACTTGAGATGCTCGAAGATCACCAGAAACCGCGTCGAGGATTTGTCTTGGTTGATGGTATTGGTGAGGTCCAGGCCAAAGGGCAGCGACATCTCGTACAGCAGCAGGTATTGCGCGGCCAGGTCGCGTTGCCCGGGCAGACGATAGAACGCCGGATCGTCGCCGTGCATGTTCTTGTTCAGGCGTTTGAAGATATCGGTGATGGTGAACACGTACATCACCTTGTCCTGACCGCGCCACCACTGCGCAAACTCCTCGAGCTTCTGCTGGTAGGCGGGATCGGAAATGCACTCGCTCTCGCCGCAGCGCAGCGAGAACTCCATCGAGTACATTCCGGTGAGCCGGTCCACCACGTGATCTGTGTCGGTGCGAAACGCAATGCTCTTGCCGAAATAGTGGGCGAAAAGATCGTTGCCTTCATTCTTGAAGGCCAGTACGGTCAGCGCGACTGAAGCCGCCAGCATGCCCCAGAACACCGGATTGCGGTGTTTGAGCACGAAACCGGCTGTGCTATCCATCAGCTGTGTGAGCCGCGACATCTCGATGGCGCGCGCCTGTGGCACGCGCGCCGGCAGAATGGCGATGAGCGCCGGTAGCAGGAAGATGGCGAGGAACCAGGCCAGCATCACGCCGATCGCGGCGATGTTGGCCAGATCCTTAAGCGGCGGCGAGTCGGTGAAATTGACCGCCATAAAGCCGACCGCGGTGGTGACCGAGGTCAGGAGCAAGGCGGTGAAGTTGACACGCAGGGACTCCACAATCGCCTCGAACTTGGCGTGCCCGGCGCGCATGAGCGCAAAAATAGTCACATAAACGTGTATGCAGTCTGCCACCGCCAGGGTGGTGATGATTTGCGGCGCGGCGGCCGAGGGCGGCGTCAGCTGGATGCCGATCCAGCCGGCGGCACCCATCGCGGCCATGGCGGCCAGTACCACCACGAGCATGGTCGCGGTCGTCGCCCAGCCGGAGCGCAGCATGAACCACATGACCAATACGATCACGCCATACATCAGCGGCACCAGCAACTTCATGTCGGCTAAGGAGGCCTCGGTGAAGGCGTTGGACATCATGTTGCCGCCGGTCATGTAAATGCCGCCCAGCTCCGGGTAGTCCTTCAGATAGCGGTCGCGCAGCGCGCGCGTGGCCCTGACCGCGGTCGGCAGTTCCGTCTGCGTCTGCTGCTCAACCGGCGGGAAATTGAAAGTGATGTTGACTGCGCTAACGTCGCCGCTCGGCGAGATCAGGCGCCGCACCAGCAGCGGCTCTTGCAGGCTGATCTGCCTCACTTCGGCAAGATAGTCCGGCGTCAGCTGGCTTGGGTCTTCGATCAGTGCGCGCACGCGCAGATCGTCGCCATCGGCCTCGGTATGCTGGTAATTGGCGATGGAATCCACGCGTGACGCGTAGGGCAGCGTCCAGGCTTCCTGCGTGAATTTCTGAATGGCCTCCAGTACGCGCGGCTGAAACACGTCGCCGGCCTTCGGTTCAAACATCAGCAGAATGTTGTCGTTCTTGCTGTAGACGTTCTGCACCTCATCGAAGGCCAGCAGTTGCGGATTGTCCTTGCCGAAGTACACGCGAAAGTCGGTGGAAAACTTCAGGTGCCTGGCGCCGGCCGAAAAGCCGCCGACCAGCAGCAGGCCGAGCAGCAACACCAGCCAGCGGTTGCGCACCAGCCATTGGGCGTAACGAACTACCGCCCGCTCATAGTGCGAAGGACTTTTCATAGAGGCTCCGAATTTCCGAAGAACCACATCAGATTTTGCGATCAACCGCTGCGCAGGGCCGCAGATGTTCGAGATAATCAATCAGGCCGCGGAAACCGGACTCGAGGAATTCGCGCGACTGGGTGGCCTTGCCCATGCCGATGCAGCCTTCGATGGCGCTGATGACGAAAGCGGCGGCGTCGGCCGGCGGGACATCCTTGCGCACGGTGCCCTTGCTTTGCCCGCGCTGCAGCGCGGCCACGATGCCGGCCCGCCAATTTTCCAGAATGGTATTGAGCCGCTCGCGGAAACCTTCGTCCACGGACGACATCTCGTTGATCAGATTATTGAACGGGCAACCGTAGGACAAACCCATCTCCGCGCGTTCCTGGGTCAGGCGCTTGCATAAAACAATTGCGGCGCCGATCACGTCTTCGGCTTCCGTTGCCGGCCGCCAGTTTTCCTCGACAAAGGGCCGGATCACTTCATCCACCACCGCATAGCCCAGATCGGATTTGCTGTGGAAATGATGGTAGAGCGCGCCCTTGGTGACACCGGTCTCGCTGAGAATGGCGTCCAGGCTGGCGGCGCGAAAACCGTTGCGGTGAATCTCGTTAAATGCTGCTTCGACCAACTGCTGGCGGGTCTGGTCGGGCTGGCGTTTCACCGATGGCGGTGGGGACATGGACGGCCTCGTTCTACATACCAACCAGTATGTATCTAAATCGGCAATTGTCAATGCCCCCATGTTGGCGCCTTGAATCGTGATCAGCGCTACATGCCTGGAGGCGCAAGCTGCATTTGCGACAAACCGCGTAATTGCTCGCGCAGTTGCCGCCGTTCCTCCCGCAGATTGGCCTTCGCTGCCGGATCCAGTGCAGGTTCGACCTGCAAGGCCGCCGCGTCGATGGTCAGCGGCGCCGCCGAGGAAGCACCCAAGCTCGCGGCATTCGCCGGCGTGGCGGCGCTGCTATCCGTCGCGCGCGACGAGTCGGCAAAGCCGAGCAAGCTAACTGCAAGCACCAGCGCAGCGAGGCGGCTCAGCCAAGCGTCGGGTCGCGCCCGTGTCTTGATGCGCGGCGTTGGAAGCGGATGGCGAATCTTTCTAGCGGGTTGCGCTTGTGCAGTAACCGATCTGCGGCCGGCCTGAATAAAGCGCACCGTTTCACGCACAACCGACGGGGAGCTGAGAATGCGCCGGTGACCGAGTTTGACAGTCGTCACCAATCTCGCGCCGGACCAGGCGTGCGCGATGGCAGCGCCATCCGACCAGCTGGTTTCGCGGTCGTCGCGGTCGTGGAATATCAGCAGCGGGCGCTGAAACTCAGCCTCGATCTGGGCCACTTTCAAGGTTTCCATGCCAACACCGACACGCGCTTCGATGCATTGCCGCAGGCGGCTGAAAATGCGTTCGCCGCCGCCGAGCAGTTGTACGAAACCCTTGAGGTAGCGCGCCGGATTGGCCATCGGCGCCAGAAATACGAGACGATCGGCCGCTACGCCATCGCGCAAGGCTCGCGCCACCGCGGTACTGCCGAGCCAGTGCGCGATGATGGCGTGTGCTGGTCCCAGCTCCGCGATCACCGCTTTCAGACTTTCACTGAAATCGAGAATCGAGCCCTGCCCACGACCCATAGGACCTGGCGCGGAAGCACCGTGTCCGAGCACGTCGAAACTCACCACGCTATAGCCTGACTCCAGCAGCAACGGTACAAACATCGAGAGTTGTGTGCCGCTGCCGCCCCAACCGTGGACCAGATAGACGCGCGGGCCGCTGCCCCAGATTCGAGCTGAGATACACCGGCCGTTCACCGGAATTTCCAGCCGCTTGCCGGCCGTCAGCCAGTCCGGTTCCTTCACCCGCCCGCCGCGCGGAATGCGAAACCATAAATACTCCGCCCAGCGCGCGCCAAGGCTCGGTGCATGCCGTTCCATCGCGGCAAAGCTCTTTTGCAGCCAGCGGAAAGTGGCTGATTTATTAAAACGAACGATCGTGCTATTTTCTAAGGACAGAGAGGCAGAAGTACTCATGACCAACTCCTTTAGTTTGGGTTTAGTGCTTGACGCGTGCAGCGTTAAGCAGCGCTTCGAAGCTGCGCCGCGTGCGCGCTTCGGCGTCCGGGTCTTTCAGCAGACGATAGTTGTAGCTATAGCTCAGCATCACGCCGTGCAACTCGTGTGCAAACTGCATCGGTTCCGCATCGGCGCGAAACGCCCCCTCGCTGATACCGGTGCGGAAAATTTGCGCGATGGATTCGAGCAAGTCCTGTTGATCGCGCACCAGCCGGTCGCGCACCGGGCCTGGCTGGTCGTCCAGCTCAGCCGCGGCCGCAAAAAACAGGCAGCCACCGGGCAGGGCGCTGCCGGCGCACCATTGCAGCCAATGGTCGAACAAGGCGCGCACCCGGGCTTCTCCGCGCCGCGTCATCAGCGCGGGCCGCACGACATGCTCTATGAATAAAGCGGTCGCATGCTCCATCACCTGCAGTTGCAGCGACTCCTTGGAGCGGAAATGCGCGTATAGGCCGCTCTTGCTGAGCTGCGTCTGCTCGGCCAGATTGCCGATAGTCAGGCCGGCCAGCCCCAGCTTGCTGGCGACACGGGTCGCCTGCTCAAGAATGGTTTGACGGGTTGTTTCACCTTTACGCATGACCTTATAATAGCACGATCGGTCGTGTTGTCAAGCGCGACTTTATGATTAGCTCCAGCAACTGAACGCCCGGATGCAAATGCGCGGCGTAAGCTCTCCGCCAAGGAGGCAGTCATGACTTATTACGCAGTGAAACTGCTGTTGTCGGCAGTGGTAATCGTGCTTATTTCCGAGTTGGCCAAACGCAATACGCTGGCCGGTGCGCTGCTGGCCTCATTGCCGCTGACCTCGCTGCTGGCTTTCATTTGGGTTTACTGGGAGACGCGCGACGCGGCGCGTATCGCTACCCTCTCGCTCGACATTTTCTGGCTGGTGTTTCCTTCGCTCGCGCTCTTTCTGGTTTTGCCTTGGTTGCTGCAACGGGGTACGAACTTCTGGCTGGCGTTGCCGCTGGCCTGTGCAGTAACCGCGATGTGTTATCTCGGCATGCTGCAAATGCTAAAACTGCGTGGTTGAAATGCACGTCGCGTAAAATCGCGCGATGCTCGCGCTCTGGCTCACTCTTGCCGCGCTGGCCGGCGCGACGCTGTCGGGCGTGACCGGTGTCGGTGGCGGTACTATTCTCATCGCGGTGATTTACGCGCTCGGCCTGCTGCCGGCGGTGGCGGTGCCGCTGCACGCAGCGGTGCAATTGGTGTCGAACGGTTCGCGCACCGTCGCCTATTTCCAGCATGTGGATTGGGCCGCGTTCCGGCAATTCCTGTGGGGCGCGGTGCCGTCACCTTTTCTGGTGGCGCCGCTGGTGGCGCAGGCCAATCCCAATGTGATTCTGCTGGCGATGGCCGGCTTCATTCTGTTCTCGCTGATTCCGCAAGCGCTGTCTTTCATACATATGAACGGCCGCGCGGGCATGGTGACGGCAGGCGTGCTGGCCGGCGGCCTCGGTTCGATCTTCGCCGCCAGCGGCACGGTGATCGGCCCATTCTTTCTGCGGCCGGAGTGGAGCAAGCAGACCACCATCGCCACGCTCGCCGTGTGCCAGGCGGCGGCGCATTTGATGAAGATTGTGGCCTTCGCGAGTTTCGGTTTTGGCGTTTTGCAGTACTGGCATTGGCTGCTGCCGATGTGCGCGGCGGTGATTCTGGGCACCTGGCTCGGCCGCAAGCTGCATGAAAAGGTCAGCGAGCAGCTTTTCGATCGCGCCTTTAAAGCGATTCTGGTGTTGCTGGCGCTGAAACTCGCCTGGGACGGCGCCAGTGGACTGAACTGGTTGAATGGCGGGAGCGGCGTATGAACATCATCTCCATTCCCGGATTCAGCGAGCCGTTCAGCGCCATGTCGCATCTGTTTGCGACCGCGCCGTTTACGGTCTGGGGCATCGCGCTGCTGGTGCGGGCCGGCGGTGGCGCCCGCCGCTGGTTCTGGCTGCTGATCTTCGTGCTGGCGACCTTGACCATGCTGTCGCTCAGCGGTGTGTATCACCTGCTGAATATCGGCGGCACTGCGCGCGTGGTGCTGCAACGTCTCGACCATGCCGCGATTTTTTTCCTGATCGCAGGCACGTTTACCGCCGCTCACGGCATTCTGTTCCGCGGCATCTGGCGCTGGGGCTTCCTGCTGCTGATCTGGGGCTTGAGCATTCTGTCCATCACGCTCAAGAGTGTCTTCTTCGATGACCTGAGCCCGGGTATCGGTCTGGGGATGTATCTCGGGCTCGGTTGGCTCGGCGCGGTATCAGGCACCGCGCTGATCCGCCGCTACGGGCTTTATTTCGCGCGCTGGTTGATTTGGGGTGCGCTCGCCTATAGCGCCGGCGCGGTTGCGGAATATCTGCAGACGCCGGTACTGATCAGCGGCGTGCTGGGGCCGCATGAGATATTCCATCTAGCGGTGCTGTTCGGCCTGTTCTGCCACTGGCTCTTCATCTGGCAGTTTGCCGACGGTACGCTGCCGGTAAATCCACGAGGTGGAACGATGCTGGCAACGCCACTGACGCCGAATGAGATTGAAGCGCGCATGCGCGCGGCCGTGCCGCAAGCCGACTGGTTTCAATACAGAGTCGAATCAGCCGGCGGCGGCCGCGCCGTGTTGCATCTGAAGTATCACGACAAGCTGCTGCGTCCCGGCGGCACGATCTCCGGCCCCGCCCTGATGACGCTGGCGGATACGGCAATGTACGCGGTGATGTTCGCAGAGTTGAATTCCGCCGAGATGGCGGTAACGACTGATTTGAATTTTCACTTTCTGCGGCGGCCGGCGCCGGCGGATGTGATTGCCGAAGCCGAGCTGCTCAAACTCGGCAGCAAGCTGGCGGTCTGCAGTGTGTGCATGCGCTCCGCTGCGGATGGCGCGCTGGTGGCTCACGCCACCGGCACCTATGCCTTGCCGCCCACTCATGAGCGCGGATGAGCACGAACACGCTCGCCTTGCCGCCCAAGCCACAGCCACCCGATCCGGGCGAATGCTGTGGCGGCGGCGCCTGCCACCCCTGCGTGTACGATGCGTATGAGCAGGCCTTGGTCGAGTGGCGCCAGCAGGTCGAACGCCTTCAGGCGCAGCCGGGCGGAACCACAACAGAAAAATAGTTTCGCGTCGCATATGGGTAAAGTCTCAGTTTGTCGCATGACTCTTGTGCTGGTCATTCCGGCGCAGGCCGGAATCCAGTCTTTTCAATCCCATGGACACCGGCCTGCGCCGGGGTGACGGCAAACTGAGACATCACCCGAATATGGCCGCTTATCCCACACTGACGCTCAAACCGCGAGAAGAGCGCCGCCTGCGCGCGGGCCATGCCTGGGTCTTCAGCAACGAAGTGGATATCGGGCGCAGTCCGCTCAAGAATTTCCAGCCGGGCGATCTGGCGGTGGTGGAAGACAGCCGCGGCGCGCCACTGGGGCTGGCCTACGTGAACCCGAATGCCTTGATTTGCGCGCGGCTTTTGAGCCGCAATCCGCGTACCGTCATCAATACGGACTGGTTCGCCACCCGCCTCAGCGCGGCGCTCGCTTTACGCACGCGCCTATTCGACCAGCCGTATTACCGTCTGGCGCATGCGGAAAGCGATGGCCTGCCGGGCCTGGTGGTCGATCGTTACGGCAATACGCTGGTGGTGCAGCTGAACACCGCCGGCACGGAGCTGCGCAAGGCGGAAATCATCGCGGCCTTGCAAAGCGTGGTGAAACCACAGGGAATTCTGCTGCGTAACGACGGCAGCAGCCGCGAGCTGGAAGCACTGCCGAAGTACAGCGAGAGCATCGGCGTGGTGCCGGAGCAGACCGAAATCGAAGAAGCGGGTCTGCGCTTTCAACTGCCGTTGCTCGCCGGCCAGAAAACCGGCTGGTTTTACGATCAGCGCGACAACCGTCTGCGCCTACAGCGCTATGCCCGCGGCTTGCGCGTGCTGGACTTGTTTTCGTATATCGGTAGCTGGGGCCTGCGGGCCGCCAGCGCCGGTGCCGACCGCGTGCTGTGCGTGGATGCGTCGGCTGCTGCGCTGGAACAGGCGCGGCACAATGCAAAATTAAACAAGCTGCAGCTCGAAACACGCCAGGGCGATGCACTGGAAGTGCTCAAGGCATTGAAGGCCGAGCAGGCGCAATTCGATCTGGTGGTGCTGGATCCGCCGGCCCTGATCAAGCGCCGCAAGGACTACGACGCGGGCTTCGAACACTATGCGCGCCTCAACCACCTGGCGCTCGCAGTGCTGGCCGCGGACGGCATTCTGGTGTCCTGTTCCTGCTCGCACCATTTACCAGCCGCCGATTTGCAACGCCTGTTGCTGCGTGAAACCCGCAAACTCGGCCGCAAGCTGCAAATCCTGGAGCAGGGCGGGGCGGCGCCGGATCATCCGCTGCATCCCGCGATTCCCGAAACCGGTTATCTGAAGGCGTTTTTCTGCCGGGTGCAGACGTGAACGAGCTGCGCATAAAGTTCAGCGCCGACGACGGCTATCGTCTGGCCGGCACGCTGTACGAGACGCGCGGAGGACAAAACGAAATCGGCGTGCTGGTCAATGCCGGCGCGGGCCTTACCCGCGAGTTATACGGCGCCTATGCACGCTTTCTTGCGGAGCAGGGATTTACCGTGCTGACCTACGATTACCGCGGCATCGGCGACAGCCGCGATCCGGATTGGCGGGGCGCCGCGCCCACCGTGCAGGATTGGGCCGAGCGTGATCTGCCGGCGGCGATCGACTGGTTGCGGGGCGAACGGCCGCAGTATTCGCTGGTCTGCGTCGGCCATTCCTTCGGTGGCGCGGCCCTGGGCCTGGCCTGGAATAACCATGCCGTGCGCGCGCTATTGGGCATCGGTGCGCAATCCAGTTACTACGGCCACTGGCCCTGGCCGCGGCTGCTGCAATGGGCGCGGTACCGGGTGCTGTTTCCGCTGGCCTTGCGCTACCGGACGCTGCAGCGCCTGGCCCGGACCGGCATGCCGCCTTCCGTGTTGCAAGGCTGGGTGCGCTGGTGCCGCGACCCGAACTACTTCACCGATGCTGACGGCCGGCCCCTGCGCCAGTATTTCCAAAGCTACCGTGGCCGCATCCGTCTCTATTGTTTCAGCGACGACCGCTTTTTTGCGCCACGCCCTGCGGTCGAAGCGCTCGCCGCCTACTACCCGCGCGCGGGACTGGAGATGGTTCATGTCAAGCCATCCGACTGGGATGTACCGCGGATCGGCCATTTCGGTTTTTTCCGGCCGGGCATGCCCAGGCGCGTATGGCAGGAAACCACCGACTGGTTGCTGGAGGCGGGGCGCATGCCGAAAACGGAGGCCACCGAGGTGTAGTCAGCGGTAAGCGGTAAAATAACCTATGTCTGACACGACGACTCGCGGCATCCGCATCCAGGTCGAGCCGCGCTATATCGCGGAACAATCCGATCCGCGCGCCGGTAAATACCTGTTTGCCTATCACATCACCATCGAAAATCGCGGCCGTGAGGCGGTGCAGCTGGTTTCGCGCCATTGGGTCATCACCGACGGCGACGGCGACAAGGCGGAGGTCAAAGGCGCGGGCGTAGTCGGCGAGCAGCCGCGGCTCGCGCCGGGCGAGCAGTTTCAGTACACCAGCGCCTGTCCCTTGTCCACGCCGGTGGGCACCATGCAGGGCAGTTTTCAAATGGTGACCGACGGCGGTCAACAATTCGACGCGTGGATTGAACCATTCCGGCTGGCCACCCCCGGCGCACTGCATTAGCAATGCCCTGGGGCGCGCATCGCGTTGTTGCGCATCGCCCAATGGCATTACTCCACTCACATTGAAATGAGTGCGGAACAAGAACTCGCGCTACGCCGGCGGCTGGAGCGCTTGACTCATCTCTTAGATGACGTCGTGACCATCCCCGGAACGCGCTGGCGCGTAGGCCTGGATTTTCTCATCGGCCTGATTCCAGTAGGGGGCGATGTGCTAGGCGCCTTGCTGTCGCTCTGGCTGGTCGGCGAAGCGCAGCGTGTCGCCGCGCCGCGCCGGCTGATCTGGCGCATGCTCGGCAACGTCGGTGTGGAAACGCTGGTCGGAGTGGTGCCCCTGGTGGGCGACGTATTTGATGCCTACTGGAAGGCCAACCGGCGCAATCTGCGGCTGTTGATCGCTCATCTCGACGCGCCGGCCGGCCGCTCCGCACCCAAGCCGCGACGGGTTTCAGTCTGGCTCTTGCTGCTGGCCGGCTTAGGTATAGTGATGCTGATCTGGTTGCTCTACAGAACCCTGCTGGGGGTCAGCGTCGGTGCGTGAAATTCTGTATCCCGATCTTGGGCCTGCCGTGCCGCGGCGCGGCAATGCCGTGTCGCGCTGGCTGGGACGGCGGCTGCTGAATATCATCGGCTGGCGCATGGTCGGCGATTTCCCCAATGTGCCGAAGTGCATTCTGCTGGGTGCGCCGCATACCTCGAATTTCGATGTGGTGATTGCCGCCGGCGGCATGCTGGATCTGGGCATTAATCTCAGCGTGATGGTCAAGGACAATGCCTTCAAGGGCCCCTGGGCCGGTCTGTTCAAATGGCTGGGCGCGCGGCCCATCGATCGAAGCCAGTCGCGCGGAGTGGTGGAAGCCACCACCGAAGCCTTCAACAATTCCCAACAGATGATCCTGGTCATCATGGGCGAAGGCACGCGCAAGGCGCCGGAAAAATGGAAGACCGGTTTCTACCATATAGCCTGCAACGCCCAGATTCCCTTAGTCCCGTCAGTGCTTCGCTACGACCGGAAAGTACTGGAGTTCAAGCCGGCGTTTTATCCCAGCGGCAATTTCGAGCAGGATTGGCCAAAAATTCTCGAGCAGTTCCGCGACGGTTGTCCACGCTATCCGGCACGCCTGTCCAAACCGCTGGCGGACTTGCAGGGTAAAACCTGGCGGCCTTATCGGACAAGCTGAGAGTGTCTGGCTAAATTACAATTCCATCACGTGCGCTGACGTCCATCCAATAACGCGTGAGCCGCGCCGGCCGCTGGCGCGCGAGGCCCAGACGGCGCTGGTTGCGCTTGTCCCATTCGCGGCACTGCTGGTCCACCGTGCGCAGGTGCGCCGGCGTCGGCGCCTGGCTGAACAACTGTGCCTCGATGGCGTCGCGCTCGGCGCGCAGTTCCGCGCGCAGCTTGGGATCGAACAGCGCGCGGCGGTGCAGCGGCTCGAAATGCCACCAGGGACTCACCCGTCCATCCGCATGATCCTCCGCGAGCACCGAAAAATCCGTCTCGTAGTCGAAACTCAACGGCCGGAACAGACCCAGGCAGGGAGCGGAGGCGCCCGTGGCGAGAATTTTCAGATCAAGCCCGCCGCCACTGTGCGCCATGCGCGCCACCATCGAACCGGTGGTCTGACTGCGGCGTACGCGGTTGGCGGCGTGCATGCACAAATCCGCGTTGCTGGCATGAGCGAAATCGTCGGCCTCGAACGCGTGGTTGCGCAGTTGCTGGACCAGGCGCTCCAGCGTCGGGCCGGCCTTGGCGGTGTCGCGCAGACAGGCCAGGCTATGTGCCTCACGCTGCTCGGCGCGTGCGAAACGCGGCAGCAGCCAACTGTCGAAAGTACGCGCAAAGTGCAGCGTTTCGTGGCCATGCCATAGATTCTGCTTGCGCGCGAACTCGTGTAAGCCTGCCGAGTGGCGGGTGTAGTCGGTGCCGATGGTCAGGCGGTTGGAGATCGCCGCCATCTCACTCGCCGGCTTCAGCGCCCATTGCCGGCCGGCGGTTTCCAGTAACCAGGCCCCATCCGCATCACACACCAGAAAACTCGAGTCGTAGCAGAAGCGCTGGTCGCGGTAGCCCGCCGCGCCGCCCTGGCCGTAGCGTTCCAGGTGCTCGATGATGACCGCGATCGCCGCCGGCGCCGTGGCGCCGCGTTCCAGCCCCAGCCGCAGCAAGTCCATGCCGAGCAGACCTTGCGGTTTGCGGCTGCGCACCCGCGAAAAGATCGCCTCGTTGCCGATTGCCACGCCGTGGTCGTTGACCCCCATCTCGGCGCCCCACATCCAGGCCGGTTTCGACAGGATGACGCCCAGGCGGCTGCGCGCCTGGGGAATCTCCAGGTAAGTGGTGCGGACGCTGGTGTTGTGGTCGTTGGCGACCGGGGGCAGCCGCAGTACCAGTTGCGGCTCGTCCGGCTCACGATCCGAGTTCTTAGCGAACCAGGTAACGCCCTGATGCCGGAGGACTTGGGTGTCGCACATTAGTGTAATTTTACCCGTGCCAGGGCCCCCCGGCTGGGGTGTAAGCTAGGGGAGGGGATTCATGGAGATGAGCAACAAATCTAGCATGCCGGGCGACGGTTTGGAGATTTTCGACAAGGCGGTTTCTTCCGTCCGTGATGAACGTGCGCGCCTGCGAAATGCGACCGTGGACAAACGTGCGATTATTGATGGCGAGTGGGAGCGGGCAGTACAGGCAGCCGAGGCGCTCAAGCTGCGCGTCGGCAAGGATCCGCGAGTCAAGGCTTTCAGCATCTCGCGCCGGCTCAATGACGTGATGATTACCGTCAAGCGCGACGAGCGCTCGCCGCCCCACTTCATCCGCATCTCGCGCCAGCATCCGGACCAGAACTATCCGGGCTACGAGAAAATCTGGCTGCGTGAGACCGGCCACTTTCAGGATCGGCAATTCGAAGAAGCCGACTTGGTAGTGCGCGACATCGCTCTGAGCCTGGCGCATTTGCTGGCCTGAGCGCGCCGGTACCCGGGATGTCCGGGCGCCGCTCTGCTATTCTTGAACGAGTGTTTAATCCACCTTTCTGAATGAAACCCAAGCTCAAGCTGCTCAAAGCCGCGCTCGCCAATGCGTTGTCCTACGCCGAATGGCGCGAGGCGGCGATCGAGCACGACCGTTGCAGCGGCATGGACGCCTGGCGCAGCGACGAGTTTTCCCCCGACTACAACTGGCAGTTGATCAAGGCCAAGCTGGATGAGCTGCGGCGCCTGCGTCGCGATAGCGAAGTGCTGAAACTGGCGTTCGCGTTGCACGAGGGTTTGCACGGCAATCTTGCCAATATCGCCAGCCCCGCGCTATACCAGCACGCCAAGTTCGGCACCAAGAAGCTGCTCACCGACTACATCGAAGAGGTGGCACTGACGCTGAATTATCTGTGCGTCACCGATTTTCCGGCATTCCCGCCCGGCGACAAAATCCGCTTCTTCAATCGCCTCGGCCGCAGCTTCGGCCGTTCCGCGCTGCTGTTGTCGGGCGGCGCCACGCTCGGCATGTTCCATATCGGCGTGGTCAAGGCGATTTTCGAGGAAGCCCTGCTGCCGCGCGTGATCTCGGGTTCCAGCGCCGGCTCCATCATCGCCGGGGTGGTCGGCACTCACGCGGATCACGAACTGGCCAAGATCTTCGATCCCCAATATCTCAGCTTGCAGGCCTGGCGCGCTCTGGGTATCCGCGGCACGCTCAAGCATCGCTCGGTAATGGACGGCCAGCAGCTCGCCGACTGTATTCGCGACAACGTCGGCGACTTCTCCTTCGAGGAGGCCTTCGAGTACACCGGCCGCATCGTGAACATCACCGTGTCGCCGGCCGATCCGCACGAACAGTCGCGCATGCTGAATTATCTGACCTCGCCCAACGTGCTGGTGCGGCGCGCCTCGCTGGCGAGCTGCGCGGTGCCGGGCCTGTTCCCGCCGGTCGAGCTGGAGGCGAAGGACTTCTACGGCAATAGCGTCGCTTATATGCCGGGACGGCGCTGGGTGGACGGTTCGATCGAGGCCGATCTGCCGATGCTGCGCCTGTCGCGCATGCACAACGCCAACCACTACATCGTCAGCCAGACCAATCCGCACGTAGTGCCGTTCCTGTCGGACAAGAAGAAAAAGACCGGCTTGATCGCGTTTGCACGCGATGTGGTGACCAGCAACAGCCGCAACACCATCCGGCTGGCGCGCGAGCATATGGGACCGAACGTGGTCAGCAATCTATTGGGCAAGGTGCATTCGGTGGCCAGCCAGAAATACCAGGGTGACGTCACCATCTTTCCGACCCAGCCACCGTCGCGGCTGCTCAAGATGATTTCCAATCCCACGCCGCAGGACATCGACGCCTTCATCATCGCCGGCCAACGCGCCACCTGGCCCAAGCTGGAGCGCATCCGCAATTCCAGCCTGATCTCGCGCACGCTCGACACCTGCCTGTTGCAACTCAAGGCGCGCAGCTATGGCCGCACGCCGAGCAAGGCCGGCGAAAAAGTGGTGCAGATGGCACAGCGCGTACTGCGCCTGTAATGCGTTGCGTAATCTAGAAAATCTAAGCTTCGACAACCGCTTCGCGCGACTCGCCGACAACTACCACTCGCGCGTCACTCCCAGTCCGCTAGGCCAGCCCTATCTGGTCAGTTTCAATCCGGATGCGGCGGCCTTGCTCGATCTCGATCCTGCTGCCGCGCAGCGGCGCGAGTTCCTGGAGTACTTCTCCGGCAATCGCCTGCTACCCGGGGCAGAACCCGTCGCCACGGTATACGCCGGCCACCAGTTCGGCGTGTACGTGCCGCAACTGGGCGACGGGCGCGCGATGCTGCTGGGCGAGGTGCGCAATGCGCAGGGTGCGAGCTGGGACGTGCAGCTTAAAGGCGCGGGCAAGACGCCGTATTCACGCTTTGCCGACGGCCGCGCGGTACTGCGTTCCAGCATCCGCGAATACCTGTGCGGCGAAGCCATGCACGCACTCGGCATTCCGTCCACCCGCGCCCTGTGCATTGTCGGTTCGGATGATCCGGTCGAGCGCGAAACGGTCGAAACTGCCGCGGTGCTGACGCGGCTGGCGCCGACGCATATCCGCTTCGGGCACTTCGAGTACTTCTACTACCGTCAGCAGTTCGACCGGCTGGCACCGCTCGCGGACTACGTCATCGGGGAACATTTTCCACAGCTTGCACAACAGCCGGCGGCGACCCGCTATCGCAACTGGCTGGCGGAAGTTATTGCGCGCACGGCGCAGTTGATCGCGCGCTGGCAGGCGGTGGGTTTTTGTCACGGCGTGATGAACAGCGACAATATGTCCATCGTCGGCGTGACCCTGGACTATGGGCCTTATGGCTTTATGGACGCGTTCGATTTCGGCCATATCTGCAATCACTCGGACGAAGGCGGCCGCTATGCCTATAACCAGCAGCCGGCGATTGCGCACTGGAATCTGAGCTGCCTGGTGCAGGCCTGCCTGCCGTTACTGGCTGAGCCGCCGGAGGCGGCGGTGGAAATAGGCACGGCGCTGCTCAAGGACTTCCCGGCGCAGTTCGAGGCCGAATTTCTGACTTTGCTGCGCGCCAAGTTTGGCCTGCTTGGAGCGCAGGATGAAGACCCGGCGCTGATGGAAGGTTTCTTAAGTCTGTTGCACGCAAACCATGCCGATTTCACTCGCAGCTTCCGCGCGCTGGCGGCGCTAGACGTAGCCGCCGATGCGCCCTGCGCAGTCCTGCGCGACGAATTCACCGACCGCGCAGCGCTGGATGCGTGGGCCAGCGATTATCGCGCGCGGCTGCGCCAGCAGGGCGGAGATGACGCTATACGTGCCACAGAAATGCGGCGGGTCAACCCCAAATACGTGCTGCGAAATTATCTGGTGCAGGCTGCGATCGAACAGGCGCAGCACAAGAACTATGCGGAAATCGAGACCCTGCGCAAGCTGCTGGCGTGTCCTTACGACGAGCAGCCGGAGCTTGAGCGCTACGCGCAACACCCGCCCGAATGGGCCGGCGGCATTTCGGTGAGCTGCTCGTCGTAGCTATTACTGTGCCGCAGCGGGCAGCAGCCGCAGGCTGACGACCGTACCCTGTCCCAGCGTGCTGTCGAGAGTCAGCGGCCAGCCGTGATGCAGGCAGATGCGCTGGCTGATAAACAGACCAAGTCCGGCGCCCGGGCTGTCGGCTCCGCGAAAGTCGCGATCGAAAATCCGGTGCAAATGCCGCGGCTCGATGCCGCGCCCGGTATCCTCCACCGTCACCAGATCATCCTGGACTTCCAGGCGCACCAGGCCGCCAGCGGGGGTGTTCTGAACCGCATTGCGCAGTAGATTGCCGACGACAATGGCGACATGGCCGAGCGGCAACATGAGACGGCGCTCGGTATTCACGGCGGACTCCAGCCGCACGCCTTTCAGCTCTGCGAAGGATTGATATTCCTGGATGATCCCATGCAGCTCCTCTTTGAGCGACAGTTCCGCCACCGGATGCGTCTCGTGCTCGCGCGCCAGCCACATCAAGCCGGTCAACAGATCGCCCATCTGGCGCGTGGCGCGCAACATACGGCGTACGACACCGTGCAAGCGCTCCGGCAGATCGCGCTCATGCTCCAGCAACTCGGTTGCCGCTGTGACCGTTGCCAACGGGGTGCGCAGTTCGTGGCTGGCCGCGGCGCTAAAGGCCTGTTCACGCTCGACAAACTGATCGAGGCGTTCCTGGTAGCGGTCGAAAGCCTGTGCAATCTGCTCAACCTCGCGCCCCCGAAAGTCGCTGCTGAGTCGTACCCGCCGCTCGGTCGCCTGCAGCTTGTTAAGGCGTGCCGACAGCTCCACTACCGGGCCGGTGATCCGGCGCGAAAGAAAGAGCGCGGCGCCGAGTACAGCAGCCGGTGCCAGCAGGGCGCTGAGACCCAGCATCAGGCGCATGCGGAATTCGCGTACGTTGTGCTTGCTGAGATTGATCGCCACCACCGCGGCTTTGCCGCCGATCTCTCCGCGCAGTACATGATAGATCCGGTCGCTATGGACGATATCGTGATGCGTCCCCATCGAGAGCTGCTGGAACACGGCGGGTAGTGGATCGCTGTCGGGATGTGCCTCCAGCCAGACATCGTCGTGCGGCGAACGGGGCAGCGGCGCAGCCGGATCGCGCGTGACGACGCCAAGCAGTTCCTCGGCCTCATCGAGCGCCATTTTGTCCAGCAACTCGCGTTGCAATTGCTCGCTGGCATAACCAATGACCAGCGCCAGCAAGCTGCTCGCGAGCGCGACCAGCAGAATCATCGCCAGCGCGACGGAGAGATTGAGATTAGGCTGCAGTCGCATCGTCGCTGATCCGGTAACCCGCGCCGCGGATAGTGTGCACCAGCGGGACTTCGCCCTGGCCGTCAATTGTGCTGCGGATGGCGTGGATGTGAACCCGCAGCGCATCGCGGTCGGGCGGCTCGTCAGCCCATAAGACCTGCTCCAACTCTTGCCGCGACACCACGCGGTGCGAGGCGCGCATCAGGTAGGCCAGCAGTTTGCGGGCCGCCGGCTTGAGCCGGATCAGCCGCTTGCCGCGGCGCACTTCCTCGGTATCGAGGTTGTAATTAAGATCGGCTACGCGCAGGACTTGGCCGCGCTTGGACAGCTTGTGGCGCTGGTATAGCGCCAGCAGCCGCGCCTCCAGTTCCTGCATCGAGAAGGGCTTGACCAGATAGTCGTCAGCGCCGGCCTTGAACCCCTTGAGCTTGTCATCCAGCGTGTCGCGCGCGGTCAGCATCAATACCGGCAACTGCGCGCCGGAGCCCTCACGCAGGCGCCGGCACAATTCGAGCCCGTCGAGGCCGGGCAGCATCAAATCGAGAATCACTGTATCTGGCGTCTTGGTTTGCGCCAGTTGTAAGCCCAGTGCACCGTCCTGCGCGTAATCCATCAGGTGTCCGCGGCTTTCCAGATAGGCGCCGACTATCGCGGCCAGGTCGGGATCATCTTCAATGATCAGAATACGCATGCCTGACGCTCCTCACTTTCCTGCTGCGAGTGCGCCCCGACCGGCGTTAACTCTCTGTTAAGCACAGGACCCCCAAGATGGCTTCTGCGAATTATTACAGAACCAGCTTATGGCCACCCCCGCGTCAGATTTGCCGTTCAACAGCCTGGCTAATAGACTGCGCCCCGCGCCCCGTTCCTCCTGGGTTTGGAGCATCCTCAAACGCCTGTTCCTGCCGCGGCATGCGCTGCAGGTCTGGCGCCTGGAGCGCAGCCGCAAACAACGCAACACAGTTTTCGACGATAGCCAGTTGCTGTTCTACGCTGAATTCCTGCCCAGCGGCTTTCTGCACTATGGTTATTTCGACGAGCCGAATCTGCCGCCGGAGCAAATCAGTCTGGGCGCATTGGAACAGGCCCAGCGCCGCTACGCGGACAAGTTGCTGGAGCTGATCCGCGACCGGCAGGCGCCGGTGCTGGATGTCGGTTGCGGCATGGGTGGGCTGGTGCGGCTGTTGTCGCAGCAAGGCTATACACCGGTGGCGCTGACGCCAGACCGCAGCCAGGCCGCCAATATGAAAGCGCAATTTCCGAACATTGAACTGATCGAAAGCAAGTTCGAGAACATCCCGGTCGAAGGACAGCTTGTGCGCTACGGCACCGTCATCACCTCGGAGTCGTTTCAATATTTAAAGATGCAAGAGGCGCTGCCGCTGATCCGCAAGCTGCTGCGCCCCGGCGGCCGCTGGATCGTCTGCGATTATTTCCGTCTGGAAGAAAGCACCGCCAGTTCCGGGCATTTGTGGCGCGATTTCGCAGCCGCGCTGGAGCAGCATGGCTTGCGCATCGTGCATCAGGAAGACATCACGCCGCACGTGCTGCCGACACTGGCCTTTGCGCGGTTGATGGCCTCGCGCCTGGCACTGCCCTTGAAGAATTTCGCGGTGCGCAAGCTGCGCGCCAAACATCCGGGCCTGCACTACGCTTGCGCCGAGGCGCTCGCCGCGGCCGACGAGCGGCTTGAAGCGTCTATGGTCTCGATTGATCCGCGCGCCTTCGCGCTGCGCAAACGTTACCTGCTGCTGGCGCTGGAAGCCGCTTGAGCGCGCGCGGATTCATTGAGTTCATAGATAGTCGTCCAGATGCGCGACGAAATCGCGTATTTCGTCACGCACGCGGCGATAGTGACCCAGGGCTTCCGCTTCGTTCTTCGCGCTTCGCGCCAGCTTGGGTGGATCGTCGAAACCGACATGGATTTTCCTGACCGCGGCAGGGAACACCGGACAGGTTTCATCGGCGTGTCCGCACACGGTAAAGACCGTGTCGAGTTGCGTATCACCCAACTCAGCAAGGGTTTTGGAAGTGTGAGCCGAGATATCCACGTCAGCCTCGCGCATGACCTGCACCGCAGTGGGGTTGAGTCCGTGCTTTTCGACGCCGGCCGAGTAGAACTGATGCCGGGTGCCGTGCATATGCCGCGCCCAGCCTTCCGCCATCTGGCTGCGGCAGCTATTGCCGGTGCATAAAAAAAGAATATGTGCCATACGGCAGTCTAGAACCTCGTTGCGACGATGGCGTTACGGCTGCAGCCGCTCCCGCCTCCAGGCGCCAGCCGTGTGGGTATACAGCAAACGGTCGTGCAGGCGATTGGGCTGGCCTTGCCAGAACTCGATACGCTCGGGGACGAGCCGATAACCGCCCCAGAACGGCGGCCGCGGGACTGCGCCAATGGCAAAGCGATGACTAACTTCGGCCAGCTGCCGTTCGAGTTCGGCGCGGCTGCCGATAAACTCACTCTGGTGCGAGGCCCAGGCGCCGAGCTGACTGCCGCGCGGCCGGCCGGCGAAGTAATCGTCGCCCTCGTGCGGCTCAGCGCGCTGCACGGCACCTTCGATGCGTATTTGCCGTTCGAGTTTGTCCCACCACACAGTCGCCGCAGCTTGTGGATGAGCGTCCAGCTCGCGCGCCTTGCGGCTGCTGTAGTTGGTGTAGAACACAAAACCGCGCGCATCGAATTGCTTCAACAACACCAGACGCAGCGACGGTTTCCCATCAGAACCCACGCTGGCCAAAGCCATCGCCGTCGGCTCAATGAGGCCAGCCTGCTCGGCCGCCGCCATCCAGCGGGTGAACAAGGGAAACGGATCATCCGCCGGCGCATCGGCTTCACTGAGGGCGCCCGGATGCTGCGGGGCCTGGGTCACGGCTGATTCCTCTTAAGTTGAGGGCGTCTAGCCTAGCACCGCGCTTTCGGCGCCGGCAGGGCGACACTTGACGGGCGCGGCGTAATGCGTTATCAAATATGAAACATGACTCAGTCGTCATGTTCATAACCAGATCGATACCATGGTGCGGACGAGGGCTAAAGTGACCGCTTTGCTGCCGGTCACGGCGCGCGGCGAGGCGACGCGTCAGCGGCTGTTGCGGGCGGCGGAAAAGGCCTTCGGCGCAAATGGCTATCACGCCACTTCGATCAGCGATATCACGCGCCGCGCGCGCGTGGCGCAGGGCACCTTCTATCTGTACTTCCCCGGCAAGGAAGCCTTGTTCCGCGAACTGGTGGACTATCTCGGCCGCACCGTGCGCCGGCATCTGTCGCGCGCGATCGGTGGCAGCCGCGACCGGCTTGAAGCGGAGCGCCGTGGGCTCGAAGCCTTCATCGCTTTCGTCCGCGAGCACCGCGATCTTTATCGCATCGTGCTGGAGGCGCAAATCGTGGACCCGCCGGCCTACCGCCGTTACTACTCCGAATTCGCGCGCGGTTATACGCAATCCCTGCAGCAGGCGGCGCGGGCGAACGAGATTCGCACAGCCGATGCCGCGGTTATCGCCTGGGCTTTGATGGGCATCGGCCACTTCGCCGGTCTGCGCTATGCGGTATGGGAGCAGCGGGCGCCGGCCGCCGCAGAAATCAACGCGCTGATGGACTTCGTGCAACGCGGCCTCGCGGCGGGAACGACCAGTTGAGCGCCTATATGACCGGGCTGGGCACCTATGTTCCCGCTGGGCGCATGAGTGCGGCGCAAATCGCCGTGGCCAGCGGGCTGCCCGAGGGCGTGGTGCGCGATAAGCTTGGCATCCAGCGCAAAGCGGTGCCAGGGCCGGAAGATCACACCAACGCCATGGGTGTGCGCGCCGCTCAAGCGGCGCTGGCGGACGCAAAGCTCGCGGCCGACGCCATCGACGTGGTGATTTCGATCAACGAGGAGCACAAGGACTATCCGGTCTGGACCAGCGGCATCAAGCTGGCGCACGACCTCGGCGCGATGCGGGCATGGGCTTTCGATATCGGCCAGAAATGCGGCACCGGTGTACTCGGGCTGAAGCTGGCGCGCGATCTGATTGTCGCCGACTCCGCAGTGAATACGGTGCTCGTAGCGGGCGGTTACCGCAATGTGGACTTGATTGATTACCGTGATCCGGCAGTGCGCTTCATGTACAACCTCGGCGCCGGCGGCGGCGCGGCAGTGGTGCAGCGTGGCGCCGGGGTTCGCGGCGGCCACGAAATCCTGTCTTCCCGCTTTATCACCGACGGCAGTTTTTCGCTTGATGTACTGGTGCCGGTTGGCGGCACGCGTGCGCCACTTACCACTGAGAACCTGCACGACTACCGGCTGCAGGTCGCTGATCCCGAAGGGATGCGCGCGCGGCTTGCGCATAAATCGCTGGACAATTTCACGGCCGTCGTGCGCGAGGCGGTAAGGGACGCGGGCGCCGCACTTTCCGATATCGCCTATCTCGCCATGCTGCATATGAAACCCAGTGCGCACCAAGAGGTGCTTAGGCGGCTGGGTTTGCCCGCAGCGCGTTCGATTTATCTGAGCGACTACGGCCATCTTGGCCAGGTAGATCAATTCCTGAGTTTGCAGCTTGCGCGTGATCAAGGTCGGCTCAAATCCGGCGACCTGGTGGTGTTGGTCGCGGCGGGCGTGGGTTATGTCTGGAACGCGCTATGCCTGCGGTGGCGCGGATGATGTTCGACTTCGATCTCGCTGCGCGCCGTGCCCGCCTCACCCCGGAGCGGCCCGTGCTGTACTGGCGCGGGCGCTGGTTCAGCTATGGCGAGTTGGACATACGTGCCCGCCGGCTCGCCGGCCGTCTGGCGGAACGCGGCGTGACGAAGGGCGATCGCGTATCCATTCTCGCGCTCAATCACATTGCGCATATTGATTTGATTCTGGCCGCACCGAAGCTCGGTTTTATCTATGCCCCATTCAACTACCGGCTGTCAGCGGCGGAGCAGGGCGAGCTCGCGCGCTATGTCGAGCCAAGCTTATTGCTGCACGACGCCCAGCACGCACCCATCGCCACGGCCACCGCCGCTGTGTTGCAGCCGCTGGCCGACTATGAAAACTGGCTCGCGGCCGCGCCAGACGCGCCTGCGGCGCCTGCCCTTTCCGCCGAAGATCCGATGATGATGTTGTTCACCGGCGGCAGCACCGGCCTGCCCAAGGGCGCGGTATTGCCTTACCGGCAGATTTTCAGCAACGCGGTCAACACCACCTGGTCCTGGAATGTCGGCGGCGACGACTGTGTGATTCAGGCCACGCCGGCATTTCACGCGGCTATCAATGTTTTGGCTACACCGCTGCTGCATACGGGTGGCCGCATCGTGCTGATGGAGAGCTTCGAAGCTGGCGCGTATCTGCGCCTGCTGGGTGAGTGCGGCGCGACACTACTGTTCATGGTGCCGAGCATGTATCAGACGCTGGCCGAACATCCCGGCTTCGCTGCCGCGGACTTTTCATCGGTACGCTGGGCGATTGCCGGTGGCGCCCCCTGTCCGCCGCCGATACGCGAGCGCTATGCCGCGCGCGGTATTCGTTTCCGTCTCGGCTATGGCCTGACCGAGGCGGGCGTGAATTGTTTCTCCATTTCTGAAACGGAAGCTGCGCGTCATCCCGATTCGGTCGGCCGGCCGATGCTGTACGGCGAGGCGGTGATACGCCACGCCGACGGTACGCCGGTGCAGGCCGATGAGATCGGCGAGCTGACGCTGGCCGGTCCACATCTCGCGCTCGGCTATTTCCGGCGCGAGCCGGACACTGCGGCGAGTTTTCGCGACGGTTGGTTGTGGACCGGCGATCTTGCGCGGCAGGACGGCGACGGGCTGTTCTACATCTGCGGCCGGCGCAAGGAGATGTACATCAGCGGCGGCGAGAACGTGTATCCGGCGGAAATCGAAGGCTTGCTGCATACGCATCCGGCCGTGGCCGAATGCGCCGTGCTGGGCGTGCCGGACGCACGCTGGGGCGAAACCGGGTTGGCCGCGCTCGCGCTCAAGTCCGGCGAGCGGCTCAGCGGCAGCGAACTACAGGCCTGGCTGCGGTCGCGGCTGGCCGGCTACAAACGGCCACGCCACATTCTGTTTCTGGAAACGCTGCCCAAGAGCGGCGCCGGCAAGATTCTGAAGCCGGAGATTCGCCAGTTGTATGAGCAGCAGCACCGCGCCACGGGAACTTGAGTCGAGAGGAAAAGACATGCGGCGGCTAATCATTTGTTGCGCACTGCTGCTGGGCGCCAGCGCACAGGCGGCGGCAACACCGCTGCTGGAGTTCGGCCGTTATCGCCCGCTGTATCCGGGCCTCTATGGCGACTTCAGCTTCAGCCGCGACGAGCAGGACAAGAGCTTCGATGCGCGCGGCGAGGAGCAGGACAGCGCGCTGCCCAGTCTAGGTGGCGAAAGTTCTTTCCCACAGGACGCGCTGAGCGCGCGCTTTCGCTGGTATTTCCCGATGTTCGAGGAGGAACAACTGCCGTTCTTCTCCGGGCGTCTGCACACGGCGCGACTGACCGCGCGCCTGGCGCAGGCCGACGCCGAAGGCGTGATCGCCGGCTTCGCCGAGCGCAACGGCCTGCAGACGGAGAGTTCGGGCCTCGGCGATCTGAGCCTGGAGTTCGGCAGCTTTCTGGCGGGTTCGGACAACTGGCGCGAGGGCAAGCCCGCTGCGTTCAGTCTGCTCGCACTGATCGGACTCAATGCGGCGACCGGCCGGCACGACGTCGAGTCACCCTATAACGTCGGCAGCAATGAGCATTCTTTACATTTCCAGCTCGGGGCCCATTGGCAGCCGGCGGCAGCCTGGCTGTTGGATGGCGGCATCACGTTCCGACGCTTCGAGCAAAACGAGGAGCCGGCTTTCGGCGGCGCGGAACCCGCCGAGCGTGGGGATGAAACCCTGTGGGACCTCAGCATCGCGCGCCGCTTCGGCCAGAATTTCTATGTGACGGCTTTTTACTACGACCGCAACGGCGACGCCAACCAGTACGAGAACCCCCGCTTCATTGCCAATCCGCCGGCGCCGGCTTCCGGCATGCAAACCTTTCCCACACCCGGCGTATACCGTGACGGCGGCACTCAGCTCAGCGCGATCGGCCTCTCGCTGTCATGGTTTGCGCGCCAGAACTGGTTGTTGGGGCTGCATGTGTTTCAGCCCAGGGATGGCGAGAGCGGAGAGTTTGAGCTGCCGTTCTCGCAACAGCCGAGCAGTTGCACGCTGTTGAACAACTGCAATCCGCAGCCCTCGGGACAGAGCCGGCGTGTGGATGGACTCGGCGGTGCGCGCAGCTATGCCAGCCAGACGCTGATGCTCACCGTGACCCACAGCTTCGGCCGGAGCGATCCATGGTTGTGAGGCGAATCGTCTGTGCGCTGACGGTGGCTGGCGCAAGCGGGGCCGCCGGCGCCGGCATCGTGTTCACGCCGCATCTTTCCGAATACTCCGCGCTGCCGCGTGGCCAGTACACGGAGTTCACCTACATCAATACCGCCATTGACGAAACCTTTAATCGCAGTGGCGACAAGCAGCCGCTAGGTTTTGGCGCGGTGCCGCCGGGCGAATCTATCGAGGCCTCGCTATTCCTGCTCAAGTATCTGTGGATTGGCAATCCGTTCCGCGATACTGAATTACCGTATCTGAAAAATCACGATCTGCTGTTCCGCGCCATAGGCACGGTGGGTGATCAACAGGCGACCGGCGAGCTCAACGACCTAAGCCGGCGCTTCGGCTTGCGTTCCGGCGGCTCGGGCTTTGGCGATTTGTTTCTGCTCGGCGGTATTTACGGCCCGAGCTGGCGCCTGGGGGCGATGCACCTGAACACCCTGTTCGCACTCACCTACAAGCTGCCGGTTGGCGATTACGAGAATGATCGTTTGCTGAACCCGGGCACGAACTACGACGCCGTCATCCCCCAGTTCGCTTTCCATCAGAACTGGTACGGACGGCTGTTTGTTGACGGCACGCTGGCCTATCAGAAGAACGGGCGCAATGACGATCCGGGTTTCGGCGGCCTGGTGCCTTCGCATGCCGCGGATTTGTACAACGCCGAAATAAACTTCGCCTGGAAGTTCAGCGAGAAGTGGTTCGCGGACCTGGGCGTTTCCCATCGCTCCACGCGCGGCGAAGGCAATGAGTTCGCCAACCCCTCGCTCAACATCGTCGACCAGCCGGTGGAGCCGACGCAGCTCTGCGACCAGCTCAATCTCGGCGCGCTGGGTCTGGGCGATTTGACCGGCGGTCTGCTCCCCAATTGTCCGGGCCGGCTGTTCTTTATCCGGCCGCGGCCCGGCGTATACGAGGACGGCGGCATCCGCGCAACCCTGGCCACTGCGGGCTTTTACTACGTCTATCGCAGCTCCGCGGTGCTGAATTTCCGCATTGCCTATCCGGTGTCGGGCAAGGGCAGCCAGTTCGATCTGCCCTACGACGTAACGCTCGGCCTGCCCACCGGACCCGGTGGCAGTTTCGAGCCGTCCGGTATTCCCGTTTCAAGCACCGTGGTGCGCGTGAACGGCGTGCAGGAGGCGGCGGCGGTATCCGCCTCGCCTTATCTCGAGCTGCGCTTCGTCTATCTGTTCTGGGCGCCATGAAACGAAATCTTTGTGGGCTCGTCATCCCGGCGGAAGCCGGGGTCCAGAAGAGAAAGCGCTGGGTCCCGGCTTTCGCCGGGACGACGGCGGTGCTGCTGCTCGCCGTCGCCTGCGCGCCGCGTGAAGCACTGCTGCCCAGACTCGGCGTGGACGTGCCGGCGCTGCGTGAATTTCCCGCCGATTTCCCCCTCCCGGATTCCAACGAGACGGAGCAACCCATCGTCGGTTTCGGCGGTGGTGGCGGCGGGGTGACGCGCGCACCCGTCATCTTCGTGCACGGCAATACAGTGTCCGCGCGCTTCTGGTTACCGGTGCGCGCGCACTTCAAGGCCGCCGGCTATACCGACGATGAACTCTGGGCACCGGGTTACGGCTGGGACAATGTGCGTTACTTCGACAGCAACGACTTGTCGGTGCCGACGCTGGAGCGTTTCGTCAGCACGGTGCAAAACTATCTGCAGCGCAAGACGGGCAAGCCGATACCGCAGGTGGACATCGTCGGTCATTCGCTCGGCGTCACGCTCGTGAGGCAGTGGCTGAAGCAGGAGAACGCCTGGCACCGCGTGCGCAATTTCGTCGGTGTCGCCGGCGGCAATCATGGTGTCTGGACCGCGCGGCTGGATTCGCGCACGATGAATCGCGTGGTGTCGTACGAGCTGGCGCGCGGCAGTCCATGGCTGGCGCAGCTCAATCGCGGCGGAGAGACACCCGGCGCCACGCGTTATCTGATGCTGTACGACGGCACCGGCTGGGGCGACGCGTTGTTCACGCGCGCCGACCAGGACAGCGCCGCGCTCGCCGGCGCCACCAATCTTGCTTTCAACCGCGAACGCGGCACACATTTCGATCATCTGGAGTTGGCGCGCACGCCGGCCACGATGGATGCGATGCTGTCTTTTCTGAAAGACAGCGGCGCGGTTTCCGCCGAAGTGCGCGCGCCGGTACTGCGGCTTGACACGGATCAAGGGGGCGATCACGTATTGCGCGCCGAGCCGGCCGCTGCGCAAGTGGTCTGCGCCAAGGGTGGGGATTATCCTAGCCGTGCCACGCCGGCTGCGGCGGAAGTCGTGCTGGCAGCCGAAACAGTTTATAGCTGCTACGCCTTCGATCCGGCCGCGCAACTGGCCAGTCCCCTGCAGCGTTTCAAATGGAGCCAGCAGCCCGCCAGTGCCGACGTGCTGACGGTAACCGCTTCGCATGCAGCCGGCGCTTATGAAAATCCGATCTCGGTCACGCTGAGCGCAAGCGATCCCGCGGCTTATGTGGTTTACAGCACCAGCGGCAGTCTGCCCGGCAGCGGCGCGGCGCTGTATACGCAAGCGGTGTATGTGCCCGGCCCGCTGCGGCTTAGCGCAGTCGCCATCGCGCCGGATGGCCGGCAGTCCCCGCCGCTGGTGCTCGATTACGACATCAGCCTGGAGAAAATCGAAGCGGCGCACAGCCTGCAGCGCCAGTTCGATGCCAGTGTGCCCGAGCAGTACCGCGGTCAGCGCAAGAAAGGACATTAGCGATGCAGCAACGCGTAGCCCTGGTCACCGGCGGGCTCGGCGCCATCGGCACCGAGATTTGCCGCGCACTGGCGGCGGCCGACGCGCGGGTCGCGGCGGTCGCGCATCCAGCCGAGCGCACCCGCATCGCCGACTGGCAGACGGAGGCTTGCACGGCAGGCGCGGAAATTTTCGTAACCGTCGCCGATTTAAGCGACTACGACGCCAGCGCGCGCGCCGTGCAGGAAGTGGCCGGCACGCTGGCGCCGATTGATATTCTGGTCAACGCCGCCGGTATCACGCGCGATGCGCGGCTGGTGAAGATGACGCCGGGACAGTGGCGCGAAGTGCTGAGCGCGAATCTCGACAGCGTATTCAACGTCAGCCATCCGGTGTTCGCCGGCATGGTCGAACGGCGCTACGGCCGCATCGTCAACATCTCATCGGTCAACGGCCAGAAAGGGCAGTTCGGCCAGGCGAATTATTCGGCGGCCAAGGCCGGCATGCACGGCTTCACCATGGCTTGCGCGCAGGAAGGCGCGGCGCACGGGGTGACGGTGAACACCGTTTCGCCGGGTTATGTCGCCACGCCGATGACGGCGGCGATCAAACCCGAGGCGCTGGCGAAAGTCCAAGCACAGATTCCGGTCGGCCGCATGGGCCGGCCCCAAGAGATCGCACGCGTGGTCGCTTTCCTGTGTGCGGAGGCGTCGGGCTATATCACCGGCGCCAATATTCCCGTCAACGGCGGTTTGTTCATGAGCGCGTAAGCGCGAAAGGAGAAAGAGATGAAAATCTTATCGGGTCTGTGTGGCTTGATCGCCCTGTTTGCGGCGCCGCTGGCCGGCGCGGCTTGTGTGGATAACGTGGTGCTGGTGCACGGCAACGCGCGCTATACCAGCGATTTCAACAACACCTATAACGAGCTGATCTCGCGCGGCTATACCGCCGCGCAAATCTACCGGCCGAGCTGGGGCAGCAAGAGCTGTCCGGCCTGCAACGATCACAACGGCTCCGAGGAAACGCCGGTGCGAAACGCGATCAACAGCGCGATCGCAGCATCCTGCACCGGCAAGATAGACGTGATTGGCCATTCAATGGGTGTGACGCTGGCGGCGAAGCAAATCATTGATCTGAACAAGGCCAGTAAAGTGCATACCTTCATTGGTATCGCCGCCGGATACCGCGGCCTGTGGTCCTGCGGCGCGGCCTATCCGTTCCAGTACGCCACCACGACCTGCGGCTATTGGGGCTTGTCGGTCAATAGCCCGTTCCTGAACTCGATTTACGGCGTCACTTTGGGCACCGACGTGTACTCGTTCTATAGCTGGCAGGACGAGATCGTCTGCGCCACCGGTGTCTGCACCGTAGGCGGCGTGCATTCCAGCCGCATCGCGGGCGCCGACGCGGATTACCTGTTCGCGGCCGGGCACTACGGCTTGCTGTATTACACCGACGACACGCAGGCCGACTTGATCCAGTAGGAGCGCGCCTGCGCGCGACAGGCGGGTAGCCTTATGAACGTAAGTCGGAAGCAGGGCGTAGCCTTTTCGGTCGCCGTGGCCGCGCTCGGCTATTTCGTAGACCTCTATGACATAGTGATTTTCGGCGTGGTGCGGGTCGCATCGCTGAACGAGCTCGGCATCACCGGGCAGGAGAACACCGACTGGGGCATCGCGCTGCTCAACCTGCAGATGATCGGCATGCTCATCGGCGGACTGGCCTGGGGCGTGATCGGCGACAAGCTGGGGCGGCGTTTCGCGCTGCTGTCCTGCATCACGCTGTACTCGCTCGCCAATCTTGCCAGCGGTTTCGTCGTCACGGTGGAACAGTACGCCTGGACACGCTTAATTGCCGGTTTCGGACTCGCCGGCGAGCTCGGCGCCGGCGTCACGCTGGTGGCGGAACTCTTGCCCAAGAACCGCCGCGGCTACGGCACCACCGTGATCTCCTTCCTCGGCCTGGTCGGCGCGCTGTTCGCGTCCTATGTCGGCGCCGAGTTTCACTGGCGCACGGCCTACATCATCGGCGGCCTGATGGGTTTCGCCGTGCTGGCCGGCCGCTGGTGGGGGTTGCGCGAATCGCAGATGTTTGCGGAACACAAGGGCGGGGCGACGCAAGGCGACCTGCGCCTGCTGCTGAAACCGCCCACGCTGCTGAAGTTTCTCGCGGTCGTCGCGGTCGGCGTACCGATCTGGTATGTGTCGGCTTTGTTCGTAACCTTCGCACCCGAATACGGTAAAGCGCTGAACTTTGGTGAACCGCTAAAGGTGGCGGATGTGTTGCGCTGGCAGGCCATCGGACTCGCCCTGGGCAGCGGATTCTCGGGGCTGATTTCGGAATGGATGCACTCGCGCAAACGCATCATCTATGTCTGTTTCGCCGCGCTGCTGCTGGGACTTGCCGGGCTCATGCAGACAGAAAGTGTGCAACCTTATCTTTACCTGATGTTCTTCATCGGCCTGGCGCAAGGTTACTGGACCGCTTTCATCACCATGTCGGCAGAACAGTTCGGCACCAATATCCGTGCCACCGTCAGCACCTCGGTACCCAATTTCGTGCGCGCCATGACGGTGCCGATCACGCTGTCGGTCAAGGGCCTTTCGGTTGCGCTGGGGTGGATTGGCGCAACGGTAGTCGTTGGCGGCGTGGTGTTTGGCGTGGCGTTACTGGCGCTTTACACGCTCAGAGAAACCTACGGCAAGGATCTGAACTACCTGGAAAGCTGAGCTAAACTCCGCAGCCTAAACGGAGGTCAGTTCATGTCCACTTTCAACGCGCTGCGCGTACATCAGATCGAGAAGAAATCCGAGGCGCGCCTGGAGCAGATCGCGCTCGACGCGCTTACGCCGGGCGAGGTCGTCATCAAGGCCGCGTATTCCAGCGTCAATTACAAGGATGCGCTGGCGGTGACCGGCAAGGGCCGCATCATGCGCAAATTCCCCTGCGTCGCCGGCATTGATGTCTCCGGCACGGTGGCAAGCTCATCCGATTCGCGTTTCAAGTCAGGCGATGAAGTACTCGTCACCGGTTGCAATATCGGCGAGGAATTCGACGGCGGCTACTCGGAATATGTGCGTGTCAGCGCCGCATCCGTGGTGCCGCTGCCGGCCGGTCTTACGCTGGCAGAGGCGATGGCCTTGGGCACGGCCGGCTTCACCGCGGGTCTGGCAGTGCGGCGCATGCTGGAAAATCATCAGCGGCCGGATATGGGACCGATTGCGGTGACCGGGCCAAGCGGCGGCGTCGGCTCCGTCGCCATCCAGATTTTCTCCCAGCTCGGTTATGAAGTCGTGGCGCTGACGCGCAAGGCCGAATCCACAGACTATTTAAAAGCGCTCGGCGTGAGCGAAGTGATAGTCACGACCGGGCTTGATCTGGGCAGCAAACCCATGGAGAAAGCGCGCTGGGGCGGGGCAGTGGACAATGTCGGCGGTGATTTGCTGACTTATCTCACGCGCACTGTCAAACCCTGGGGCAATATCGCTTCGATTGGTCTGGCCGCCAGTGCCGAGCTCAAAACCACGGTAATCCCCTTCATTCTGCGTGGCGTGTCCCTGCTCGGTATCCATTCGGTGGAATGCCCGATGCCCTGGCGGCGCGCGATCTGGGACAAGCTGGCCGGCGAGTGGAAACCAAAGGCGCTCGACAAGATCGTAAGCCAAACCGTAGGACTACAAGCTGTGCCCGAGGCCTGCCAGAAAGTGATCGCTGGCCAGATTCAGGGCCGTACGCTGGTGAAGGTCTAAGCCGCGCTCACTTCGCGGCGTCAAGAAATGCGCGGATCGCGGTAGTAAACGTTTCGCCGTACCGCTCCAGCTTGCGTGCGCCGACGCCGGGAATTTCCGCAAAATCGTCGCGGTTCAGGGGCTGTCGTTGCGCCATCGCCTGCAGGCTGGCGTCGGTGAAGACGACATAGGGCGGGACCGATTGTTCCACTGCAAGCCGTTTGCGCAAGGTGCGCAGATGTTCAAACAAAGCCACTTCAAGCGGCGCTGTTGCCAGGTCTGCGGCTTGATCATTCCGTTTCGCTTTGCGCCGTGAGCGCGACTCTGGTTTCGGTGCCGGTTGCGCGAAATGCACCGGGAGTTCACCGCGCAACACGGCCCAGCTTTGCTCATTCAAGGTGAGCACTGGGTAACCGTCCTGGGTTTCGTCCACGAGCCCCTGATGCAGCAGGGCGCGGGCCAGCGCACGCCATTCGTCCACGCTACGGTTCTTGCCGATGCCATACACGCTCAAAGTCTCATGGCCATTACGCGAGACCTTCTCGTTCTGCGAGCCGCGCAACAGGTCAATAATGTAGGCCACGCCAAAACGCTGCCCACGCTGCCCCAGCCGCGCGATGCAGGATAGAAACTGCCGCGCCTCCAGCGTCCCGTCCGCGGACTCGCGCGGACTGAGGCAGTTATCGCAAGCGCCGCAATTCCCGGCGAATTCCTCGCCGAAGTAGCGCAATTGCACGCGGCGCCGACACTCGCTGCTCTCAGCGTAATCCAGCAACTGGCGCAGTTGCTGGCGTGCGATGCGTTGTTCCTCTTCCAGGGGTTCGCGAGTGTCGGGATGTACTTTCTGGCTGTTGAGAAACTCGGCGGTGCGAATATCGCCGGGGCCGAAAAACAGGATGCAGCGGGCCGGCTCGCCATCCCGGCCGGCGCGGCCTGCCTCCTGGTAATAGCCTTCCATCGTACGCGGCAGGTCGTGGTGGATGACCCAGCGCACATCCGGTTTGTTGATGCCCATACCGAAGGCAACGGTCGCCACCATCACCTGAGCGTCATCGCGGATGAAGCGTTCCTGATTCTCGCGGCGCGTCTGCGCCTCCAGGCCGGCGTGATAGGGCAGTGCGCCGATGCCGTCGCCTTGCAGGCGCTGGGTCAGCTCGTCTACACGCTTGCGTGACAGGCAATAGACGATCCCCGCGCCACGATCCTGGCGGGCGACAGCGAGCAGTTCCGCATAGCTATGCTTGCCGCGGGGTTTTACGGCGTAATGCAAATTGGGCCGGTTGAAGCTGGCGACATGCACGGCCGCGTCGATCAGACCCAGTTGGCGAATGATGTCCTGCCGCACGCGCTCGGTCGCGGTGGCGGTAAAGGCGAGCCAGGGGATGTCCCCGAAGGCCTCACGCAGACGGCTGAGCTGACCGTACTCAGGCCGGAAGTCATGCCCCCATTCCGATACGCAGTGCGCCTCGTCTACCGTAAAGCCTGACAAGCCCACCGCTGCCTTGAGCTTCGGCAACAGGCCATCCAGAAAGCCCGGCATCAACAGGCGTTCCGGCGCGACGTAGAGCAACTTCACCTCGCCGCTCAGCAGGCTTTCGGTCCGCTCCGCCACCTCGCGCGCACTCAAGCTGGAATTCAGGAAGCTCGCCGCGATACCCATATCTGCCAGCAATCGCACCTGATCCTGCATCAGCGCGATCAGCGGTGAAACCACGATCATGACGCCTGGCTGGAGCACCGCCGGTAGCTGAAAGCACAAGGACTTGCCGCCCCCTGTGGGCATGACCGCGAGCAGATCGCGCCCCGCCAGCGCATCGCGCACGACGGCTTCCTGGCCGGGACGGAAAGTATCGAACCCGAAGTATTTTTTGAGTGCTACAGCGGGGTTCACGGCGGCGTCTGGCTGCAGCTTCATTAGCACTATCAGCCAGCGTTGCCCAAAGATGGCCAACGAGCCAGAACTTGGGCTGCCGTGAGAATTGGGATGTTGAAATCAGCACTGAGTGCAAGCAGATCGGCATCGCCCGTCATCAGTACCTCAGCTTTTCCCGCCTTTGCCAGATACAGAAATTTCATATCGTCGGCGTCTCTGCATTGGAGTACAGCGGGTAGACGTGCTGGCAGCTTTACGGTTGCGCAGTAGGGCAGATAATCCGCGAGCAATTCATGTTGCTCCAATTCGGTGAGCTTGAATTTCGGGTAAGCAAAAACGCGCAGCAGTTCTTGCGCGGTAGTCGGGCTGACCAGCGGAGTGATTGCCCGCGTTTGCCACGCCCGACGTACCCAGGTCAAAGTGCCGGACTGAAACAGTAAAGCGGACAGCACAATATTGCTGTCCAGCACCACCCGCAGCGCCTTCATGCGCGCTTGCGCGCCCAAGTCACGGCATCTGCCACGTCTTTATCGGTGACTCCGAGTGCTTCCAGTTTGGCGCGCACGGCATCGGCTCGCTGGATGCGTACCGGCGTCAGCACAATGCGGCCGCGTTCCTCGGTCACGTCGAAATATTCCGTAGCCCCCAGTTCCCGGATGATCTTGGTCGGCAGGGTGAGTTGGTTCTTGCTGGTGAGTTTGGCGAGTGACATGGGGGACTCCATGACAAGTAATGATTCATTGTATCCTTACTTCCTCGTTTATCCAAGCAAGCCCGTCGTAGATAACCATTCACGGGCCGACCGCCCAATACACGGCTTGTGTAAGATTCCGCCATGCCGCTTTCCTGGAACGAGATCAAGGACCGCGCCCGCGCCTTCTCCCACGAATGGGCCGAGGTTTCCAGCGAAGACGCCGAGGCCAAGAGCTTCTGGGATGGCTTCTTCAACATTTTCGGTGTCTCGCGCCGCCGCGTTGCCACCTTTGAAGAGCCGGTCAAAAAGCTCGGCGACCGGCAGGGATACGTGGACCTGTTCTGGAAGGGCGTGTTGCTGGTCGAGCACAAATCACGCGGCAAAGACCTGGACAAAGCCTTCACCCAGGCGCTCGACTACTTTCCCGGCATCCACAAGCGCGACGAGCCCCAATATGTGCTCGTCTCCGACTTTGCCCGCTTCCGGCTTTATGACCTCGACAGCGGCGAGCAGCATGAAGTCGCCCTAAAAGATCTGCACAAGCAGGCCAAGTTGTTTGGCTTCATCGCCGGCTACAAGGCGCAGGAACTGAAAGCCGAAGACCCCGTCAACCGCAAAGCCGCCGAGCAGATGGGCAAGCTGCACGACGCGCTCAAGGCAAGTGGCTACACGGGCCATCCTCTCGAACTGCTGCTGGTGCGGCTGCTGTTCTGTCTGTTCGCGGACGACACCGGCATATTCACGGCACAGACCTTCCGGGAATGGATTGAAGCCCGTACCGCGGAGGACGGCAGTGATCTCGGCCCGCTGCTCGCGCGCTTCTTTCAGGTACTCAATACTGAGCGGCGCGCTGCCGTGTTGGACGAGCAACTCGCCCAGTTCCCCTACGTCAACGGCAAGCTGTTTGAAGAAACGCTGCCCATCGCCGACTTCAACGCCGAGATGCGCGAAGCCCTGCTCGACGCCTGTGCACTGGACTGGAGCCGCATCAGCCCGGCGATTTTCGGTGCCCTGTTCCAGTCCATCATGGACGAGAAGGCCAGGCGCAACCTGGGCGCGCATTACACCAGCGAGCGGAACATTCTCAAGCTCATAAAGCCGCTGTTCCTCGACGAGTTGCGCGCCGAGTTCGAGCGGGTGAAAGGCAACAAGAACCGCCTGTTCGAATTTCACAAAAAGCTGCGCACACTCACCTTCCTGGACCCCGCCTGCGGCTGCGGCAACTTCCTGGTGGTGGCGTATCGCGAGCTGCGGCTGCTGGAACTGGATGTGCTGCGTGCAGCGCGAAGGGGCGGCCAGCGGGTGTTGGACGTACACGAACTTACGCAGATCAACGTAGATCAGTTTTACGGCATCGAAATCGAGGAGTTCCCCGCGCAAATCGCGCAGGTGGCGTTGTGGCTTACCGACCACCAGATGAACCTGCTGCTGGGCGAGGAGTTCGGTCAGTACTACCACCGTATTCCGCTGGTTACCTCACCGCACATCGTCCACGGCAACGCGTTGCGACTAGATTGGGCTAGCGTACTGGTACCTGAGCGGTGTAGCTATGTGATGGGCAATCCGCCATTTGTCGGCAAACAACATCAGACTGAGCTGCAGAAAGCTGATCTCGCCTTAGTTTATGGAGATGCCAAAGGAGCGAAAGAACTCGACATCGTGGCAGCTTGGTATGTGAAGGCGGCACAATACTTGCGACAGACAGACAGACAGACAGACAGACAGACAGACAGACAGACAGACAGACAGACAGACAGACAGACAGACACCATGCTGTGCCTTCGTTTCGACCAACTCCATCACTCAAGGAGAGCAAGTCGGGCTGCTATGGTCTCATCTCAAACCGCTGGGCATAAAGATCCACTTTGCCCACCGCACCTTCCGCTGGAGTAACGAAGCACGCGGCGTCGCAGCCGTGCATTGCGTCATTGTCGGCTTTGGCTTCGAATCCGTCCTCGCTGCTGGCGGCAGCAAGATCATTTACGACTACGACGACATTGCCGCCGAGCCGCACGCTATCAAGGCGCGCAACATTAACCCGTATCTGGTGGATGCTACCGACGTAACACTGGAGAGCCGGCGTACGCCAATCTGCAATGTACCGCCCATCGTTTTTGGCTCAATGCCCAACGATGGTGGTCATTTGCTACTCGACGACATCGAGAAAGCCGAATTGCTGGAACGCGAACCAGCAGCAAAAAAATGGATTCGCCGCTTCATGGGTGCGGAGGAGTTTCTCAATGCTGCCTCGCGCTGGTGTCTATGGCTTGAGCATATTCCGCCTCAAGAGCTAGTACGACTGCCTGCCGTGAGGGAGCTAGTAGCCGCAACACGCGCCTATCGTCTTAAAAGCAGGCGCGGGGCGACGCGCAAACTGGCCGCATTCCCCACTCTGTTTGGGGAGATAAGGCAGCCAAGCACGAACTATGTGCTGGTACCAGCACATTCGTCTGAGCGACGCGTGTATATTCCTATCGGCTACGTGTCGCCAGAAATAATTGTCGGGAATTCATGTCAGTGTATTGCCGACGCGCCGCCTTATTGCTTCGGTGTTTTGTCGTCGGTGATGCACATGGCTTGGGTTCGTACCGTCTGCGGCAGACTTGAAAGCCGCTATCGCTACACCAATGAAATTGTCTACAACAACTTCCCCTGGCCGGTGGACGCCAAGGACAAGCAGAAGCAGGTAATCGAAGAAGCAGCTCAAGATGTGCTCGATTGTCGCGCGACGTTTCCAGATTCCTCACTCGCCGACTTGTACGACCCACTTACCATGCCGCCCGCGCTGCTTAAGGCTCATCAGGCGTTGGACCGCACGGTGGATACTGCTTATGTTCCGAGTGGCGGCAGGAAAAACTACTCATCCGATGCCGAGCGCGTCGCCTTTCTATTCGAGCTGTACCAGAAACTCACCAGCTTGCTGCCCGTGGAGAAACCGATGAGGAAGAAACCCCGCCGCAAATGACCAGCGCGGAGAACGAAAATGACGATGACGTCTGGGTCATTGACGATCCGCGTGTACCGGAGGAAGTGCGCGAGCACGGCGCTCTGTTTGATAAACCAGCGTGCGCAGTGATCCTCCACGGACGCGACTACTGGTTATTCGCTGAGGACGGCGAGTTGCTGGATATCGTGTCGCTCAAATAGGATACTGGCGTCGCGGAGTGACAGCAGGAAAAGACGGCGCGCTGCGGCTGAAAGGTTGCAGAAGCGGTACGGAGGGACGGCAGGCCTCCCGCTTCGTCTTCACCAGCGGTGCAATCAGGGAGAGGCAAATGTCCGATGCACTTCTAATCGGCAAAGGCGAGTCGGCGCAACTGCTATTGACGCGCTACGCTAACCGCCACGGCCTGATCGCCGGCGCCACCGGCACCGGCAAAACCATCACGCTGCAAGTTCTGGCTGAGGGTTTCGCCGATCTGGGTGTGCCGGTGTTCGCGGCGGACGTGAAGGGCGATTTGTCCGGCATCGCGGCGGCGGGCGAGGGCAAACCCAAGCTGATCGAACGCGCGCAAACCGTGGGACTGGAGAATTACGCGCCGCAGGCTTACCCGACCGTGTTCTGGGATGTTTACGGCAAGCAAGGCCATCCGGTGCGCGCCACGGTGTCCGACATGGGCCC
>JBOICV010000005.1:0-14717 GCA_050740255.1 Nevskiales bacterium
CGGCTTATCACCGGCAGTCCCCCTAGAGTGCCCAACTGAATGATGGCAACTAAGGGCGAGGGTTGCGCTCGTTGCGGGACTTAACCCAACATCTCACGACACGAGCTGACGACAGCCATGCAGCACCTGTGTTCTCGCCAGCCGAACTGAAGGAAACCGTCTCCGGTCCCCATACGAGACATGTCAAGAGCTGGTAAGGTTCTTCGCGTTGCTTCGAATTAAACCACATGCTCCACCGCTTGTGCGGGCCCCCGTCAATTCCTTTGAGTTTTAATCTTGCGACCGTACTCCCCAGGCGGGATGCTTAACGCGTTAACTGCGCCACTAAACAGCAAGCTGCCTAACGGCTAGCATCCATCGTTTACGGCGTGGACTACCAGGGTATCTAATCCTGTTTGCTCCCCACGCTTTCGCACCTCAGCGTCAGTACCGGGCCAGTGAGCCGCCTTCGCCACTGGTGTTCTTGCGAATATCTACGAATTTCACCTCTACACTCGCAGTTCCACTCACCTCTCCCGGACTCGATATCCCCAGTATCAAAGGCAGTTCCGAGGTTGAGCCTCGGGATTTCACCCCTGACTTAAGGATCCGCCTACGTGCGCTTTACGCCCAGTAATTCCGAACAACGCTAGCCCCCTTCGTATTACCGCGGCTGCTGGCACGAAGTTAGCCGGGGCTTATTCTCCCGGTACCGTCATTATCTTCCCGGGTAAAAGAGCTTTACAACCCTAAGGCCTTCATCACTCACGCGGCATGGCTGGATCAGGCTTTCGCCCATTGTCCAATATTCCCCACTGCTGCCTCCCGTAGGAGTCTGGACCGTGTCTCAGTTCCAGTGTGGCTGATCGTCCTCTCAGACCAGCTACGGATCGTCGCCTTGGTAGGCCATTACCCTACCAACTAGCTAATCCGACATAGGCTCATCCTATAGCGCGAGGTCTTACGATCCCCCGCTTTCCACCTTAGTGCGTATGCGGCATTAATCCGGGTTTCCCCGGGCTATTCCCCACTACAAGGGTAGATTCCTATGTGTTCCTCACCCGTCCGCCACTAGTTGTGTATTGCTACACAACCCGTTCGACTTGCATGTGTTAGGCATTCCGCCAGCGTTCAATCTGAGCCAGGATCAAACTCTCCAGTTCAAAGGTGATACTGGATTGCGACGCTAAAAGCGTCGCAGTTTGAGTGATCACTAACCCAATACAAAAATAAAACTCAGGCTTAGGTCACTCTTGAAACACATGGCTCGCCACGTATCCCAGGAGCTCCCACACAAATCACTTGCTTGATTGTTAAAGAACGACTCGCCGATTCGCGAGAGCCGCGCATTATAGCGGCCGCTTGTGGGGTGTCAACACTTTTTCAGGTTTTTTTGAGACTTACGCGCGCTGCGCGCCGCTTGCCGACCTGCACAATGACGCTGACACCGGGTTTAAGCATAAGCCTCTGGTCCGCCACGGGCTGCTGATCGAGCCGCACCGCGCCTTGACCGATCAGCCGCAGGGCTTCGGAGGTGCTGGCGACGAGGCCCGCCTGCTTGAGCAGGTTGGCAATGGGCAGTCCGGCGGCCGGTGCGGCCACACTCACTTCCGGCAAATTCTCAGGCAGATCGCCTTTCTGAAAACGTGCGACAAACGCCGCTTTGGCGCGCTGCGCGGAAGCCACGTCATGAAAGCGCGTGACGAGTTCCTCGCCGAGCAGAAACTTGATATCGCGCGGATTCGCGCCATCGGCTGCGGATTTTTTCAGCTTGCTAATCTCGCCCGCGGTCCTGGCGCTGAGCAAGTCGTAGTAGCGCCACATCAAGTCGTCCGAGATGGACATGAGCTTGCCGAACATCTCCTCCGGCGGCTCCTGGATGCCGATGGTGTTGTCGAGCGATTTGCTCATCTTCTGCACGCCGTCGAGGCCTTCCAGTATCGGCATGGTCAGCACGATTTGCGGCGCCTGACCGTAGGCCTGTTGCAACTGCCGGCCGACCAGCAGATTGAATTTCTGATCGGTGCCGCCCAGCTCCACATCGGCTTTCAGCACTACCGAGTCATAGCCCTGCAGCAGCGGATAGAGAAATTCATGAATGGCGATGGCCTGACCCTCGCGGTAACGTTTGGCGAAATCGTCACGCTCCAGCATGCGCGCGACGGTGTGTTTGGCGGCCAGCGCGACCAGCTCTTCGGGTTTGAGCGCTCCGAGCCAGCGCGAGTTGAATTCGATGCGGGTACGCTGCGAGTCCAGCACCTTGAATATCTGCGCTTCATAAGTGCGGGCGTTGGCTTGCACTTCCTCGCGCGTCAGCGGCTTGCGCGTGACGTTTTTGCCGGTGGGATCGCCAATCAGGCCGGTGAAGTCGCCAATCAGAAATATCACCTCGTGCCCAAGTTGCTGAAAGCTTCTGAGTTTGTTCAGCAGCACGGTGTGGCCCAGATGCAGATCGGGCGCGGTCGGATCGAAGCCGGCCTTGATCCGCAAAGCGCGTCCGTTTTTGCCCGCTTCCTGCAGGCGCGCTTGCAACTCGGCCTCAGGTATGATTTCCTGCGCGCCGCGGCGCAGCTCGCTGAGTGTTTCGCCTAGTCGTGTTTCGTCTAGCTTGCGCACATCGGCATCCTTATTGCTTTCACTTTCGAGCGGATGGGCAAGCCGATCTTTAGAAAAAGTCTTGAAAGGCTTGCTAAATGCTCGATTTTATGCTTCTTTATGCGGCAAACGGTGCCGTATGGCGTGGGGTAAGAATTATACCGGCGCTGCAGTGTGGGAATGGAGCAGGGTCTCGAACCTGCGACGAGGAGCTCAAAGGCGTGGAGTTGCGGCACAAATGAAGGATTACTATAGCGCGGGCTGGCGGCGGCTTCAGTCGCGCCCCTGGCTCCGCCACCGCTTTGGTTTCGCGCTCGGGCTGATCGGCGCGGTAGCGCTGGTGGTGACCGCCAGCAGCGCGGCCGATGCGCAACGCGGCGACACCAACCCCTCGCTGGAGCGTCTGCAACTCGCGGCCGCAGACCGCGCGCCGACTTCGCTGGCCGCGGCTTACGCCAGCACCAGTAAGGAATTGTCGCAGGGACTCGCACTCAAACCCGGCGCCTCCAAAGAACTGGCCGCACAGCAGCTTGCCGCGCCCCAGGGCAAGGATTGGTTGCAGTTGCGCATACGGCCCGGCGATTCGCTGTCCGGTTTGTTCGATCACTACGGGCTGCCAGCCGAAGACTGGCGCGCCATTCTGGCGCTCGGCAAACAGGTAAAGCCCCTGACCCGAATCCGCCCAGGCGAGAAGCTGCAGGTACGCCGTGACGCCGGAGGTCATGTTTCGGAGTTGCGCTACGATTTGGACAATGCGCGCACCCTGCAGGTGCAACGCCAAGCCGCCGCCTATACCGCGAGCACGCTGGAAGCGCCGGTTGCTGTGCGCCATGGCTATGCCGTGGGACTGATTGATTCCTCGCTGTTCACCGCCGCGCAGCACGCCGGCCTGTCGAACGAGATGGCGATGGAACTGGCGGTGATTTTCGGCTGGGACATCGACTTCGCGCTCGACATTCGCAGCGGCGACCGGTTTTCGGTCATTTACGAAGAGCTGTATCGGCACAATCGCAAAGTCGGCAACGGCGACATCATCGCCGCCGAGTTCATCAACCAGGGTATCCGTCACCAGGCCTTCCGCCACAAAACCGGCGACCAGGTGAACTTCTATGGCGCCGATGGACGTTCCTTGCGCAAGGCCTTTCTGCGCACACCGGTTGATTTCACCCGCATCAGCTCCGGCTTCGGCTGGCGCCGGCATCCAATCCACCGCAGCTTCCGCGTACACCGCGGGGTGGACTACGCCGCGCCGCACGGCACACCGATCAAGTCTTCGGGTGACGGGCGGGTCGAGTTCCGTGGCCGCAAGGGTGGCTATGGCAACGTGGTTGTCGTCCAGCACGGGGCGGGCGTTGAGACTCTCTATGGCCACATGTCACGCTTCGCCAACGGGCTGATCCGCGGCACACGCGTGAAACAGGGTCAGACGATAGGTTATGTCGGCGCCACCGGCTGGGCGACCGGCCCGCATCTGCACTACGAGTTCCGCCTCAACGGCGTACATAAAGATCCGATGAAAGTGAAACTCGCGGCGGCAACTCCGTTGTTGAATAAGCACAGGGGCGAATTCACCCTGGCGATTCAACCCTATGTCGCGCAGCTCGACGCCCTGTCGCAAATCCGCGTGGCCAGCAACGACGTGGACGGCGGCCGCGAATAGCTGAGCTGCGGCTATGGATTAGCTATGCTGATCCAGATTTAGTTCAGACTGAAAAAGAGTTACCGCAGCCGCAGGTGGTGGTGGCGTTCGGGTTGCGGATCACGAACTGCGCGCCTTCCGGACTCTCGGTGTAGTCAATCTCGGCGCCGCTCAGGTAGTGGATGCTCATCGGATCCACCAGCAGCTGCACGCCGCTCTTCTCCACGATCGTATCGCCCTCTTCGACTGCGGGCACGAAGGTGAAGCCGTACTGGAAACCGGAACAGCCGCCGCCGCTTACGAATACGCGCAGCTTCTGCGCGGGATCCGGCTCGCCCTGCAGCAACTCCTTGACCTTACGCGCAGCCGCTTCGGTAAACAACAGCGGCTCGGCGTAGTTGGCTTGCGTTTCGGTGTTCATGGGCGCTTAGACCACAATCGCGGCGGTTCGACTCAACCGGAGACTTCTTCGGTATTGGTCATGGGCACGACTTTGCGCGACTTGTCCTGCTTGTCGTGCGTGAGCGCCTGCGGCTCCGCGGTCTCATGCACCAACTGACCGTTGATGGTGGCGCCCGAATTCATCTCGATCACCTTGTAGTAAACATTGCCGTTGACGCGGCCTTTCGAGGACAGATTCAGGCGCTGCGTGGCATAGACATCGCCCTGAATTACACCATTCAGAATCAAATTGGGTACGCGCACATCGCCTTCCACCTTGCCGTTTTCACTGACGCTCAGCACCGCGTCCTTGCCGTCGGCCAGGATCTTGCCCTTGATCGTGCCATCCACATGCAGCCCGCCGGTGAAGCGGATATCGCCGTGAACCTCGGTCTGGCGCCCGATCAGTGTGTCCACGCTATTGGTCGCCGTCTTTTGCTTTTCCACATTACCCCACATGTCTAATCTCCTGATTTGCGAAACACTTCGTTCCACTTATAGCTCTGCTCAACTTTAGGCGAGCCATCGCCCTCCAGCACCACGCGCAAGGTGGTCGGCTGCACGCTGTCCGGCAAGCGGAAGGTGCCGGAAAGCTGCTGGAAGTACTTGAAACTGAATGTTAGCGCGTTCTGGCCGCCCAGGGGCAACTGGCCCATGTCGTACATCACCTGCTGGCCATTCAGCAGGCCTCGCAGCTCGAGGCTGATGCGGCCGCTGACGGTGCGATCGTGGCGCAAGGACTGAATCAATACCAGGTCGTAGAGATATAGCGCCGGATCGGCGGTGTCGACCCGCACCGCCAGCTGGTAGACGCGCACGCCGGCACGCGACTGCTCCGGCGAGACGATGCCGCGGTAAAACGCCAGTTGTTCCTTGAGTCCGGCGAGCTCTTGCTGCTGCTGGGCCAGGGAGTCCCTTTGTTCCTTGGTGGCTTCGCGGTCTATATCCAGGGTGCGCTCCAGCAGCACGATGCGCTCGGCCTGGCGCGTGTTTTCCGCGCGCAGATCGCGCACGCGTTCTTGCAAGCGGTCGCGCTCGATCTCGAGCTGGCTTTTTTCCGTTTCGGAGCGCTCCCACTCATAAGGCATGCGCGCGACGGTGTAGCGATACAGACCGAAGGCGATCAAGGCGATTAATGCGGTGCTGCCACCAACCAGCAGCCACTGCCGCCAGGGCGCGTGCTCTTTGACGACGAGGCGGGTATGGGGCCGGGTGCGTGGTGCAGACATTAGATAATCAGGGGAGCAGAGCGATCTGCTCGAGGCCGCTGGTTTCCGGCAGACCGAACATCAGATTAAAGCCCTGCACCGCCTGACCGGCGGCGCCCTTGGTGAGGTTATCGATCACCGACAGCACCACCACGGTATCGCCGCCGCGCTGTCCATCAGGCGGACGATGCACGGCCAGGCGGCAGACATTGGAGCCGCGCACGCTGCGCGTTTCCGGATGGCTGCCGGCGGGCAGCACATCCACAAAGGCTTCATCCGCGTAGCGCTGCTCAAACAAGGCTTGCACATCAAGCTCGCGCGTCAGCCTGGCGTAAAGCGTGGCGTGGATACCGCGGATCATCGGTACGAGATGCGGCACGAACACCAGGCCGACCGGAGCACCGGCAGCGGCGTCCAAGCCCTGCCGAATTTCCGGCAGATGTCTATGGCCTGCCACGGCATAGGCTTTGAAATTGTCACCCGCCTCGCCTAGCAACGTCGCTACATTCGCCCCGCGACCTGCACCCGAGACGCCGGACTTGGCGTCGGCGATCAGCGTTTGCGTATCCACCACGCCCGCTTCCAGCAAGGGCAGAAAGCCGAGCTGCACCGCGGTCGGATAGCAGCCCGGACAGGCCAGCAGTTTGGCCGACTGAATTGCGCTGCGATTCACTTCCGGCAGTCCGTACACGGCCTGTTGCAGCAGTTCCGGCGCGGTGTGCGCATGGCCATACCACTGCGCCCAGCTTTGCGCATCCTGCAACCGAAAGTCGGCCGACAAATCAATCACGCGCACGCCGGCTTTGAGCAGCGCGGGAACATGTTCCATCGCGGCGCCGTGCGGCGTGGCGAAGAACACCGCGTCGCAAGCTTCCAAACTGGCCTCTTCCGGTTTCTGGAATACCAGTTCTACGGCGCCGCGCAGATTGGGGAATAGTTCGGCAACGGCTTTGCCGGCTTCCTGGCGCGAGGTGATGGCAGCAAGCTCGACTTGCGGATGCTTGGCCAGCAGGCGCAGCAGCTCGACCCCGGTGTAACCGGTGCCGCCGACGACGCCGACCTTGATCATATGCCTGCCAATCCCAAATTAAGGGCGCGATAATAGGCCGTATAGACAGTCATCACAAGAATTCGCGCTGATGCTTTGGATCAAAGCCTTCCACATCATCTTCATGGTCACCTGGTTCGCGGGTCTGTTCTACCTGCCTCGACTATTCGTTTATCACTGCGAGGTGACGGACGAAGCGGGATACACGCGTTTGTGCACGATGGAACGTAAGTTGTTCGCCATCACCAGCATCGGCATGCTCGGTACGCTGGTGTTCGGCGTCTGGCTGTTATTGCTGGTGCCGGATTTTCTGAAAATGGGCTGGCTGCACGCCAAGCTGGCGCTGGTGCTGGGGCTGCTGATTTATCACCACTGGCTGATCCTGCCGATGAAGCAGTTCCGCGAGCGGCGCAATCGCCGCAGCGCGAAGTTTTATCGCGCGATCAATGAGGTGCCGGCGCTGTTTCTGGTCGCGATTGTTATTCTGGTGGTGGTGAAGCCGTTCTGAGTGTAGGAGCGACCCTTCGACAGGCTCAGGACGGACTTTAGTCGCGAACCGACGCGGGTCGCGGCTGAAGCCGCTCCTACAAGAGTGCGCGCTCAGCTCAACTTACTTCGCCCATTGAGGACTGCAGATAATTCTGCGCACCCAGCTTCCCGATCAATTCGAGTTGGGTTTCGATCCAGTCGATATGCTCTTCCTCGCTCTTCTGGATTTTGACCAGCAGCTCGCGGGTTACGAAATCGCTCGCTTTTTCGCAGTAGGCGATCGCTTCTTTGTACAGCGGGTGAGCCTCGCGTTCGGCTTGTAGGTCGCACTTCAAACATTCGGCGACGTCTTCGCCGATGTAAAGTTTGCCGAGGTCTTGCAGATTGGGTAGACCTTCAAGAAACAGGATGCGTTCGATTAATTCGTCCGCATGCTTCATCTCGTCGATGGACTCGGCCTGTTCTTTCTTCGCCAGCTCCTTGAACCCCCACTGCTTGAACATCTTGGCGTGGAGGAAGTACTGGTTAATGGTGGTGAGCTCGTTCTTGAGGCCCTTGTTCAGAAACTCGATGACTTTGGGATCGCCTTTCATGGCACGCGCTCAGGTGGATTTGATACCCGCAGTGTAGTTCGCGCAAAGCGGTAGCACAAGGCTAACTTATTGTTTTATTTCAATAAAGTTAAACGAGTCTGCGAGACTTTCTCAAACGCATTCCGCGCCCGTGCCGGCGCGGGAAGTGACTGCGGAGATTTAAGGACCCTCTGATTAAGTTCATCGCGCGCAAGGCGCGCTCCTACAAGGTCCTGATTGTGTAGGAGCGGGCCTTGCCCGCGATTGTGCGCAGGTGGGTTAGTCGGAGATTTCTTAAGCTGCAGGTACGGCGGATACGGATCGCAGCGTGCTCTGTCTGGCCTGTGCTCTTAGCGCTTCATCCAGGCAGGTTTTCGCGGCAGGAACGCATTTACCGCAACCGGTGCCGACGCCATGCGCGTATTGCAGCTCGCGCAGCGTGCAGGCGCCGTCGGCGACCGCGCGGCGGATCTTGTTTTCGGTGACGGCTTTGCACAGGCAGATGTACATGGCTACTAGCCTAACCGCGACTGAGAATGATTGTCAATTAAAAAGCCCGGGCGGATTTAGCCGCCCGGGAGGTCTCGGAGAGAAACGCTTCATCTGGGAAAGCCAGAATCCACAGAACCTATGTTAATATAAATAATTATCATTTACAAGTCGGATACTATTTATATATCAAACGAGACTTGTTTGCATACGAGAGTTGTTTTCATTTAACATTACCCGCTAAGTCTTTATTCAAGGGGGATCACTAATGCAGTACCGCTACGGCTCTCGCGCCGCCGCTTTCGCTTTGGGTTTGTTTATCGCCCTGCCCGTCATGGGCAATCCTGCGCCGAGCAACGAGGAGCTCTACCAGATTATTCGCCAGTTGCAGGCGCAGATTGAAGCGCTGAAACGTCAAGTCGCGGGCCAGCAGCCGCCCGCCGCGCCCAAGCAGCGCGCGCTGGAGCAACAGGTGCAGGAACAGCAGAAACAGATCGAGGCCCTGGCGGATGAAGCCGCGCAGGCCAGACAGCAACAGACCGCGTCCAAAACCAAGCTCAGCGGTTATGGCGAATTGCATTACAACAATCTGGAAGCCAAGGGTGGCGTGAACCCGAGCGCGCGCGACCGCGAGGAAGTTGATTTCCACCGTTTCGTGCTGTTCTTCGGCCACGACTTCAGCGACCGTGTGCGCTTTTTCTCGGAGCTGGAAGTCGAGCATGCGCTGGTACGCGATACCGACACCGACACCGACCGGAGCTGCGTGGTGAACGATGCCGATGCCGACGGCGTGCTCGAACCTGGTGAAGTCACTTGCGGTACGCCGAGCACCAATCCGCGTGCGGGCACCGGCGAAGTGGAGCTGGAACAGGCCTATCTCGAGTTCGACCTGAACAACACCTGGAAGGCGAAAGGCGGTCTGTTTCTGATTCCGGTGGGCATCCTGAACGAAACGCACGAACCGCCGAGCTTCTTCGGCGTGGAGCGCAATCCGGTTGAGAATGCCATCATCCCGAGCACCTGGTGGGCGGGTGGTGCCGGTCTGACGGCGCAATGGGGTCAGGGCTGGTCGGCGGATGTGGCCGTGCACGAGGGGCTGAACACCAATGTCGGCGCCCGCTACGCGGTGCGCTCCGGGCGGCAGAAAACCTCAAGCGCGCGCGCCGAAGATCTGGCGGCCACCGCCCGCCTGAAGTGGACCGGCATCCCCGGCTTCGAATGGGCTGCAACCTATCATCATCAAGCGGACATCACGCAAAGCCGGGATCTGAACGCCGGCTCCGCCAGCCTGATGGAAACGCATCTGATCTGGAACCGCGGCGCCTTCGGCGTACGGGCGCTGTACGCTGCCTGGGATCTGGACGGCAACGGACCCGAGCTGCTCGGCGCGGACCAGCAGGAAGGTTACTACCTCGAACCCTCGTGGCGCTTCAGCCCGAACTGGGGCGTGTTCGCACGCTACAACGTATGGGATAACCAGGCCGGCAGCGGCGTGGCACCAGCGGATCCTGGCGATACTGAGAAACAACAGACCGATCTCGGGATCAACTGGTGGCCACTGCAGAATGTCGTGGTCAAGGCGGATTATCAGATGCAGGACAACGAAAACGAGCAGGATCTCGAGGGTTTTAATCTGGGTATCGGCTACCAGTTCTGAGGCAGATAGAGCATGCTTGCAGGGGGCGCGCTGCGCCCCCTTTTTTATCGCCCTTACCAAAACCCATGCGGCTCACCGTTGCCATCCTGTTGTCATTGCTGATCGCGCCGGCGGTGCTGGCGGAGGAGGTTTACCTCACGCCGGAAACCTTCGTGGCGCGCAGCTTTGACGATAATCCGCCGCCCGCGAGCAGCCTGTGGTTGACCGGTGAGCTGAAAGCGGACATCGAACGGGTACTGGGTCATCCGCCCGAGGTGTTGCGGCTGCGTTACTGGCGCACGGGCGCGCGCAGCGTGTGGATACTGGAGGAAATCGGCAAGGACAAGCCCATCACTGCCGGCTTCGTAGTGGACGACGGCCGGCTGGCTGATTCGGTCGTGCTGGCATTTCGCGAGAGCCGCGGTTGGGAGATCAAATATCCCGCCTTCACCCGGCAGTTTGATGGCACGAGTCTTGACGCTGAACAGCAGCTCGATCATCCGGTTGACGGCATCACCGGCGCCACCTTGTCGGTCAACGCGATGCGGGCGATGGCGCGGCTGGCGTTACTGCTCGATGCACACGTGCAAGAAAATGACCACCCGTAAGCGACGGCTCGCGCACTATCTGCGCTCGTTGTACAGCTGGCATCGCTGGCTGGGGATTGTGAGCGCGGTATTTGTACTGCTGCTGGCGAGTACCGGTCTGGCGCTGAACCATACCGACGGCTGGAAGCTGAACCAGCGCGCTGCGCCGCGCTGGCTGCATTCTTACTACGGTATGGCGGTGCCGCCGCCGGAACAGGGGCTGACGCTGGATGGGCACTGGTTCACTGCTTACGAGGGTTGGCTGTACTACGATGCGAGCGCGGTAACGCAGGCCGGCGCGGCGCTCGGCGTCAGTCGTGTGTTCGACGCCTACGTCGTTGCTACCGACCGGGGCATGGTGGGGGTAGGCGGCGACGATCATCCCTCCGCCGAGCCGGGGCAGCTGATTGACGTGCTCCCTTATGAGGGTGTTTCCGGCAGGCCGCTCGCTTTTGCCGAAAGCCCGGATAAGTATTACCTTGAAACCACGGCAGGCCTGTTTTCCACTCCGCTGCGCGGCGATGCGCCGCAATGGTCGCGCGAAACCGGGCAGATGCCCGACCGTGCCCAGCAGCAGGCTCTTCCAGCCGATCTGGCGCAGACGCTCCAACACGACGCGCAAGGACGGGCGTTGAACTGGGAACGGGTGCTGCTCGATTTGCACAGCGGCCGCATGTTCGGCGCCTACGGCGAGCTGCTGATGGACGCGGCGGCGCTGCTATTCGTGGTATTGGCGCTGAGCGGAATTACCTTGTGGCTGCGTTTTACCTGGCGTCAGCGGCGGCGGCGCCATCGCCAGGCTTGAAGTTAGTGTTGCCGCCAGCGCGCGCCGTATAGCGCCGGCCAGCGCCGCCGGCGCGGCACATTGGGCACCAGCGCGGAAAATTCCTGCAGCGCGCGGCGGTAAACATCGCGCTTGAAGAACACGACTTCGCGCAGCGGGTACCAGTAGTCCACCCAACGCCAGCCATCGAATTCCGGTTTGTCGCCCAGATCGAGCCGCACCAGCGTCTCTTCGGCTTTCAATCGCAGCAGGAACCAGATCTGCTTCTGGCCGATGCACACCGGATCCGCGCGGCGCTGGAAGCGCTCGGGTAAACGGTAACGCAGCCAGTCGCGGGTCTGGCCGAGCATGTCCACATGGCCGGACTCCAGCCCAATCTCCTCATTCAACTCCCGGTACAAGGCCTGCTCTGGCGTTTCTTCCCGTTGGATGCCGCCCTGCGGGAATTGCCAGGCATTCTGACCAATGCGTTTGGCCCATAACAGCTTGCCCGCAGGGTTGCTCAGGATGATGCCCACATTGGGCCGGAAACCGTCGGTATCAATCACGGTGCGGGAGAAATAATCAGTCAAGTACCAGTGTCGGCGATTGAATTGCGCCGCGCAAGCCGCGTATGCTGCGCGCGCCATGGCTATTGAAGCGAAGCGCCGGCTCGCCATCTTCGATCTCGACAACACCCTGTTGGCCGGAGACAGCGACTATCTCTGGGGCCAGTTCCTGGTTGAGCAAGGCATCGTGGATGGCCCCGCGTATGAACGGGAAAACCGCCGCTTCTACGAACAGTACAAGGCCGGCACGCTGGACATCCAGGAGTTTCAGCGTTTCAGCCTGCAGCCCCTGGTACAGAATCCGCTGGAACAAATGCACGAACTGCGGCGGCGCTTCGTGCAAACCCGCATCGAGCCCATCATCGCGCGCCACGCGCTGGAACTCCTGCGGCGGCACCGCACGCGCGGCGACGAAACCCTGATAATCACCGCCACCAATCGCTTCGTGACCGAGCCGATCGCAAGCCTGCTGGGGGTGCCGCAGCTGCTCGCCACCGATGCGGAAATGCGCGACGGGCGCTATACCGGCGAGATCGCCGGTACGCCCTGCTTCCAGCGCGGCAAGGTGCTGAGACTGGAGGAGTGGCTGGCGGCCAAGGGGCAGCGCTTCAGCGAGCACTGGTTTTACAGCGATTCGCACAACGACGTGCCGCTGCTGGAAGTGGCGGACGTGCCGGTCGCGGTTAATCCCGATCCGCAATTGAACGAGTTGGCACGCGCCCGCGCCTGGCCGATACTCGACTTGCGCAGCGAACGTTTTCCCGAGAACTGGCTGAGCGAGCCCTAGCGCCGACGCGCCTATTCCTGGCTTTCCTTGCGGTCGTCGCTTTCCTTGTGGTTGTCGCCTCCCTTGTGGTTGTCGCTTCCCTTGCGGCCGTCGCCAAGCTGGTCGAAGGGATTGCGCAGCTTGACCGGCGGCACCCGCTTTCTGCGCAGGCGGATATTGAGCATCTCCACACCGACCGAGAAGGCCATCGCGAAGTACAAATAACCCTTGGGCACATGGACATCCACGCTCTCCGCCACCAGCGCGCCGCCGATCATGATCAGGAAGGACAGCGCCAGCATCTTGATGGTCGGGTGCGCGTCCACAAAGTCGCCGATCGGTTTGGCCGCGAACATCATCACGCCAATGGCGATGACGATGGCAGTCACCATTATCGGGATTTCATTCACGAGTCCGATGGCGGTAATCACGGAGTCGAGCGAAAACACGATATCAATGATGGAAATCTGAATCACGACCGCCCACAGCGCGGCATAGACCTTGTTGGCGCCGGGATCGTGGTCGGCGCCTTCCAGCGACTCGTGAATTTCCAGCGCGCTCTTGCCGATCAGAAACAAACCGCCGAAAAACAGAATCAGGTCGCGGCCGGAAACATCCTCCCCGAGCACCGTGAACAGCGTTCCGGTCAGCCGCGCCATCCAGGACAGCGTCAGCAGCAGCGCGATGCGGGTCAGCATCGCCAGCGCCAGACCGAAGACGCGGGCTTTCTGCTGCTGCGCCGGCGGCAACTTGGCGACCAGAATGGTGATGAAGATGATGTTGTCGATGCCGAGCACGATCTCCAGCGCCGTCAAGGTCAACAGCGCGATCAATGCTTCGGGTTCCGTCAGCCATTCCATCGGGTTCAACTCAGTTCAGGGCTTGTGTCAGCAGCGGCCGCAGCCTGCCATTGGTCGCCAGCACGCTCGTGGTCTTGAGTGTCAGCGGCGCGCCTTCGAGATCGGTGAAATCGCCGCCAGCCTCGCGCACGATCACCGACAGTGCGGCGATGTCCAGAATGCTGATATCGGATTCGATCACCGCATCGAGCTTGCCGCTGGCCAGCCAGTGGTAGTGCAGAAAATCGCCATAGCCGCGGATGCGATGCAGGCGCGGAATCAGCCCGCCCATTTTATTCCAGCGTGGCGATTGCGCCAGGCTCGCAATATTGCCGGTGGATAGCGTCGCCTGTTCCAGCATCTCCACGGTGCTCACCTGAATGCGCTGGCCGTTGAGATAAGCGCCCTGGCCCTGCTCGGCATAGGCAAGCTCGCCGGTTTCCATGTTCCAGCAGGGCGCGCTGGAAACGCCGAGTACCCATTCGCCCCGGTGCATGAGCGCGATCTGCGCCGAGAATACGGGATAACCGCGCACGAACGCCTTGGTACCGTCTATCGGGTCAATCAGCCAGACATATTCCGCATCCAGCGCCTGCTGGCCGAGTTCCTCGCCATAGAAGCCGTGATCGGGAAACTCGGCCGCGAGCACCGCCTTGATCGCCGCCTCGCTCTCCACATCGGCCTGCGTCACCGGGCTGGCATCGGGCTTGGTATGCACCGCCAAGCCCGATTTGTAGTATTTGCGGATCACCACATCCGCGGCGCGGGCGGCGGCCAGCGCGGTGCGCAGGAACAGGCTTTGACTCATGGCAGTTCAGTTCGAATCAAGCCTTCAGGTGAGCCAGCCGCCAATGGTGAACGCGGCCAGCACGCCCAAGCCCAGCAGCAGCGCCCGGCGCACCAGCGCCAGTGCCTCGATCAAGGCGTCCTCGGGATCCAGTGTCACCGGCTGGTTGTCGGCGCCGTCTTCCATCTGCATCGCGCCGCAACCCACGCGCGCCAGCAGGCGCCAGCTTTGTGCAGACCAGTCGCGGTCGTCATCCGGCTGTGCGCGCCAGGCTTGCAGGGCATCGTCGGTGCTGCCGGCGAGGGTATAC
>JBOICV010000006.1:0-5683 GCA_050740255.1 Nevskiales bacterium
GGAAACCGGCAATGACTCCTACCGATTCAAACACAGGAACCCTGCTTCAAAAACCCCCAAACACTAACCTTTTTGGTGGGTCACTTTTCAATGCAAAGAGTGGGTCAGTTTTGAGTGCACGCGGACATCACCGCGAAGGGCAGCGCGCCGCTGTCCTACCAATGGCAGAAAAACGGAGCCAACATCACAGGGGCCAAAAGCGCTTCCTACACCACGCCGAAAACGGTCAAGGCCGACAACGGCTCCAGCTACCGCGTCATCGTCAGCAACGTCGCCGGCAGCGTGACCAGCAACAGTGCGACCCTGACCGTCAAGTGCAAGGGTCTGTTCTGCGGCCTTTCCGGCAAATAGCCGCGGCAGAGCGCAGATGAGCCTATGCAGTCGGCATGAGCTACTCGGACCCGGCGGACCCGCCGCACCGTCACGGAGGACGTCAATGAAAAGCAAGCTGAAGACGGTTATCACAACGCCGGCACGGGTCGGGATCATCAAAAAACTCTTGCGCCCGTGCGTTTCGCTCTTTGGCATTCTGGGAACTCTCACGCTTTTTAGTGTCCTGACCTGGCACGCGCCGGCCTTTGCCGCTGAGGTCAGAGTGTTCGTTCTCGCCGGCCAGTCGAACGCCGTCGGCTTTGGCTCGAACGCGAGCGACCTGCCCCCCGAGCTGTCCGCACCGCAGAACGACGTCCGCTTCTGGTTCGAGGAGGGGCCTTTCGATTCGGTGAACAATCCGTCGCTGCGCATTAACTCGGGCGGCGCATTCGTCCCACTCCAGTTTCAAACCGATCCGAGCGGCGCCACCTTCGGTGGCCTCACGTCAGGCTTCGGTCCCGAGATCATGCTCGGGCGGACTCTAGCCGACTCGCTCGAACCGGAGGTGGCGATCGTCAAGCTCGCGATCAATGCGACCAGCCTTGCCACCGACTGGAACCCGAGCACACCAGGCTCGCTCTACGATCAGCTCGTCGACATCGTCAACGCCGCGCTCGCCGCGCTGACTGCGGCGGGCGACACCGGCGTAGTCTCCGGTTTGTTCTGGATGCAAGGCGAGTGGGACGCCCAGAACAGCGCCGACGCCTCTGCCTACCAGGCCAATCTCACCAATTTCATCCAGCGGCTGCGATCCGACTTTCCGAGTCCAAGCCTGCCTTTCGTCTTCGGCCGGCTGAACGACCGCATTGACCAGAGCTGCTGCTTCAGCTTCCCGTTCCTCGACACGGTCCGCTTAGCGCAGGAGGGTGTCGCCTCAACCGTCGCCAATACGGCAATCGTCAACACGGACGATCTGCCGCTCAACAGTGATCTGGTGCATTTCCAGGCGGACGGCCAGCTCAGCCTCGGCCAGCGCTTCGCCACCGCTTTCCTCGGGCCCGCGGGTACCTGCGGCAACGGCGTGATCCCGATCACGAACCCCAGCTTCGAAACACCTGCGCTCGCCGACGGAGTGCTGGCCGAAGGTCCCGGCCTCATCGGCGGCTGGAACTTCAGCGGCACCGCCAACACCTTCGTCGGCATCTTCAACCCGCCCGCGGGCAGCTACCCGACCGCAGGCGGGAACGGCACGCCCACGGGCGCCGCGGGCGCCAACGCCGCCTTCCTGTTCAACAACGGCGGGCCGACCGAGTCGGTCTCGGCAACACAGACACTGACGACGACGCTGACCGCCAACACCGACTACGCGTTGACCGTCGGGATTGGCCGTTTCCTGCCGAATCAGCCCTTCGCATTCTCGCTCTACGGCGGTTACCGCATCGAGCTGCTGGCCGGCAGCACCGTGATCGCTTCCGACAGCGACACCGCGCAACCGGCCGAGGGCGCGTTCAGCGACGCCACCGTGGCTGTCGCCGCCGGGCAGATCAGTCCGGCGCTCATTGGCCAGCCGCTGGCGGTTCGCCTCGCGATCTCTTCCACAGAAGCGCAACGCTCGACGCACTTCGACAACATCCGCCTGGCTTGCGACGACGTTACTGACACTGCGCCGCCCTCTACCCCCACCGGCCTTTCCGCAACTGCGATCAGTTCCAGCCAGATCAATCTCACCTGGACCGCGAGCACCGACAACATCGGCGTAGCCGGCTACAACATCTACCGCGATGGCGCCGCAACGCCGATTGCCACGGTCACTTCCGGTACCGGTTTTTCAAACACCGGACTCAGCGCCAATACCCCTTACGTCTATACCGTTGACGCCTTTGATGCAGCGGGCAACACCAGCGCACAGTCAGCAAGTGCGAGCGCGACAACCCTCGACAGTACCCCGCCGCTCCTTTCCGGCGGCGCGCCCACCGGCACGCTCCCGGCGGGGACGACCTCGACCACCCTGCGCGTCACGACCGATGAGAACGCGACCTGCAAACATGGAACGCTCGCCAATACCAGCTTTGCCAGCCTGCCGATGTTCTTTACGACCACCGGCGGCACCAGCCACAGCACCCCGCTTGCCGGCCTCAGTAACGGCCAGACTTTCACCCGCTACGTTCGCTGCCAGGATGCGTCGGGGAACGCAACGACGAATGATTTCGTCATCGCGTTTTCTGTTGCGGCCGATACCGCGCCGCCCGCGCCCGACATCGGCCTCACGCCGGCCAGCGTGAATTTCGGCAAGATTGACTTCGGCCAGCAGAGCGCGGTCAAGACCATCACCGTGAGCAGCACCGGCACGGCCACGCTCGCCATCAGCGCCCTGTCGTTGACCGGCAGAAACGCTGGCGACTTCAGCATCGCCAGCGACGCCTGCAGCGGCACGCAGCTCGCGCCCGGAGCGAGCTGTGTCATCGGCCTGCGTTTCAGGCCCGCCTTGTTGCGGCCCGGCTTGTTGCTGCTCGGCTTGTTACAGCCCGACCTGCTCGGAACACGCAATGCCAGTCTGCTTATCAACGACAACGCGGCCGACAGTCCGCATTCCGCGGCGCTCAGTGGCCGCGGTTCGGTGCTCGGTCTGCCCTAGGAGTCCGGGCGAGAGAAGCGCTGGCGGGAATAACGGGGATTAACGGGGGGGAATAACGGGACGCACACCTTTTCGGGACGTTTGCAATCTCATAACCACACGCCGCCCACTCAACCGATCCGCACCGCTTGCGCGTTACTCATGACGGATGGGGGCTCAAGGACGCTGGCGGAATAAACGACATCGCGCGTTCCGTCAGCGCAGCAATCGTAAAGCTCGGATTGACGCCCAGATTCGCGCCGAGCATGGAACCGTCGCAGACGTAGAGATTGCGATAACCGAATATGCGGTTCTGCGCGTCAATGACTCCACGCTCCGGTGAATCCCCCATGCCGCAGCCGCCCATGCAGTGCGCGGTGGTCGGAATGTTGAACAGAATATCTGTGATTGGTTCCTCCAACTCTCAGCACTGCTTGCGCCATTGGATACACTGACACACAGGCCGGGTCGAAGCCGGTATGGGAACCCCACTAACATGGGAATCAGACATGAAAGAGCAACTGATCGCCTATTTCACCGGTGAGAAGCAGGGCGGCGTGATCCTGATCGTCGCGGGAATCCTGGCCTTGGCGGCGGCGATCGCCCTGCTTACGGCCAGGAGCAGCTATCGCGGCATGGCGCCGCCGCTGGCGCTGCTCGGGTTGCTGGAACTGGCCCTCGGCGTCCTGCTGCTGGCGCGCGTTGACGCCCGGGTGGCCGGCCTGCTGGATCTACTGGCGCGCGCGCCGGTAGAGTTGGTGCAGGCGGAGCTGGCGCGCATGGAGCAGGTGATGCGCAGCTTCAGCCTGCTCAAAATCGTGGAACTGCTGGTGTTCGCGGGCGGCGTCGCTGCGACCTATCTGTTCCGCCGCAGCGATTTCATCTTCGCCGCCGGCATCGGCTGCATCGCACAAGCCGCGTTTTTGCTGATGTTCGATTTGTTCGCCGAGCGCCGCGCCGCGGAGTATCTCGAGGCGCTGCGCGCCATGAGCCCCTGAGTCCGCTTACCGGATAACCTGCCTGCCGGCCCATAGCGTCGTCAGGCAGGCCAACGTGGAATAACGGGAGGGAATAACGAGGGAATAACGGGACGCACACCTTTTCTGGGTCTGCGATTCGGGGCCGATGCTGAGAGCAGCGATCCGGCATGTCGAACGGGACCCGGCGCTCAACCGGCCCGGGGCGACGGCGGGATGAAAGACATCGCCCGCTCGGTCGGCGCGGCAATCGTGAGGCTGGGGTTGACACCCAGATTGGCGCCAAGCATGGAACCGTCGCAGATCTAGAGGTTGCGATAACCAAACACCCGATTCTGCTCGTCTATCAAATCAATCGTGTCTAAACTGACCCTACTGATTCAACTGGGAAGAGGTCTTCCGTGCCACCATCCGTGCCGCCAAGCGCGAACTCGATCCGCAAGGCATCCTCAATCCGGGGCTTTGGTTCGAGGATTGAGCGCCTTTTCCCAGTGAACACTCAGCCTGCGCTGCGTAGAAAAGTAACGACATCCACGACATCGAAGCCACCACTCACTAAGGAGACTGCTTCATGCAAGTACTCACCAAGACCGAACTCTTCGCGCGTTTGCAGGATGCCAGTGCGGCCACCAATGCCTACATCGCGGCTTCGCCGCAGTGGGTACAGGTCTGGATCTTGATCATGACGCTGGTGCTGGTGCCGGCTTTCATCTTCGGCTTTCGCAAGACTGAAGCCCGCTGGATCGTCCTCGGGCTGTTGCAAACAGTCGTGTTCACGCCGTTTCTGATCGCCACGGCGGGTCCCTCCAAGGTCTGGGGCCTGACCCACATCATGTTCTGGACTGGCCCGATGATTGTCGGCTTTGCCGGTGTGCTGCGCGATGGCATCGGCGATTGGTACCATCGCTGGCTGGCGCTGGCCGCCGGCGTGATGGCGATCTCACTGGCGTTCGATGTCGTGGATGTCGTTACTTTTCTACGCAGCGCAGGCTGAGCGTTCACATCCAGCTCTCCATCCCGCATGCAAAAGGCAGCAAGGTCGTCGCTGGTCGCGCTGCTTTCCGTCATGCCGCCGCAAGCGCTGGCGGCCGCCGAAGGTAATTTTTCGCTGTACCCGGGCTTTGCGAAATATTTTGCCGAGCATCCGCGCAGGACCGTAGCGGCGACACCCGAAGAACAGACTCTGCTGGAGCGCTGGCGGCCGCGGCTGTGGGTGGGCCCCGGCCAGGAAGACCCGATCAGTTTTTACCAAGACTATATCGCGCAGGGACGCCTGTATGACGCGCAGGGCAAGTTGCTCAGCGAGGCGGTCAGCCCGCAGATTCTCAACGCGCATCGCGCCGATCCGGGCGTGGTGTTTGTTCACACGCCCTACACAGGAACCGGCGGCCGCAGGCCGCCGACTGACGTCCCTCTCCCGCGCAGCGGGAGAGGGGGGGACCACCTGCGGAGCAGGCGGTGGGGTGAGGGCAGCGCGCATGATCAGCAGGCTTGCGGCCTATCCATCAACTGCCATCAACTGCCTTCGCCCGCGCCGGGGATGGCGTCCACGACGGACTGAAACATCCCGCGCAATCCGTCGTCGCCGCCCAGCGTGATCAGCACCGCGATCAGCGCCACCGCGATAAAGCCGACAATCAGCGCGTATTCAATCGCGCTGGCGCCCTGCTCATTTCTGACGAATCGGGAAACGCTAGCCGACAGCCTCCGGCTCAAGGTTTTCTGTTGCAACATGACGTCCTCCTTCGAAAATCACCGCTGATGGCTCCCTGCCCAGGGG
>JBOICV010000007.1:0-9960 GCA_050740255.1 Nevskiales bacterium
CGCATAAGGTGTACTTCAAGAACCTGGTGGTGCGTGACGGCGTCTTTCACTTTGGCGGATTGCGTAAGCGCCGTCGCCGCAAATGAAATAATCGACCGCTGGGACTTTACATCGAGGGAGGGAGGCCGCATGGTAAGCGTCATGGACAACGTGGTTAAGCGCAGTAAGCGCCTTGAATCGGCCGTTCACTGGCTTTTACTCGCGTATGTTCTGACTTGCGTATTCGTGGGCGCGGATGAACCAGACCCAATAGCTACAATGCTCGGTTACCTGCTGCTGCCGTTGTTTGTCATTCTGATTCTGGCCGGCCTCGGAAAACTCCTCCCGCGACAAAAATAAATAGCCGGGGCGTTCTTGGAAGGCGTAGCGGCTTCGGCGCTACCGATCCCCTTCACACGGTTCAGTCGGTCACGGCACCTAACCGCGTTCTCGACCCCAGCTACCGCTGCCAATTATAGTCCCGTCTAAAATCTATATAGCATTCTGGCCGAAATTAAAACGGAAGGACCGGGCGCACGCCCCGGCCGAGGAAATCCTTGAGTCGCAACCCACGCGCTGAGACTATAGTGCGCTCAATTCAAGGGAGCGGAATATGTCCGATGCTTTGCTGATCGGCAAAGGCGAGACGGCGCAATTGCTGTTGACGCGCTACGCCAACCGTCACGGGCTGATAGCCGGCGCCACCGGCACCGGCAAAACCATCACCCTGCAAGTTCTGGCTGAGGGTTTCGCCGATCTGGGCGTGCCCGTGTTCGCGGCGGACGTGAAGGGCGATTTGTCCGGCATCGCGGCGGCGGGCGAGGCCAAACCCAAGCTCGTCGAGCGCGCGCAAACCGTGGGGCTGGAGAACTACGCGCCGCAGGCTTATCCCACGGTGTTCTGGGATGTGTACGGCAAGCAAGGCCATCCGGTACGCGCCACGGTGTCCGACATGGGTCCGCTGCTGCTAGCGCGTCTGCTGAATCTCTCCGACGTGCAAGAGGCGGTACTGCAGCTTGCCTTCAAATACGCCGACGACCAGGGTTTGCTGCTGCTGGATTTGAAGGACTTGCGCGCGCTGTTGCAGCACGTGAGCGAGAACGCCAAATCGCTGGGCGCGGACTATGGCCTCGTCAGCGGCAGCTCGGTTGGCGCGATTCAGCGTTCCTTGCTCACGCTGGAAGCCGAAGGCGGCGCGCAGTTTTTCGGTGAGCCGGCGCTGGAACTCAAGGACTTGCTGCGTACGGAGATGACCGGCCGCGGCATTATCAATGTGCTGGCGGCGAACGAGCTGTTTCAGCATCCGCGCCTGTACGCGACTTTCCTGCTCTGGTTGCTGGCGGAATTATTTGAAGAGTTACCCGAAGTCGGCGACGTTGACAAACCCAAGCTGGTGTTCTTTTTTGACGAGGCGCATCTGCTGTTCACCGATGCGCCCAAGGCACTGGTCGAGAAAATCGAGCAGGTAGTGCGCCTGATCCGTTCCAAGGGTGTGGGCGTGTATTTCGTGACGCAGAATCCGCTCGACCTGCCGGACAGTGTGCTGGGTCAGCTCGGCAACCGCGTGCAGCATGCGCTGCGCGCCTTTACGCCGCGCGATCAGAAAGCGGTGCGCGCCGCGGCCGAGACCTTCCGCGCGAATCCCAAGCTGAAGGTCGAAGAAGCCATCACCCAGCTCGGCGTGGGTGAGGCGCTGGTCTCCACCTTGCAGGATCAAGGTATACCCGGCATCGTCGAGCGTACGCTTATCCGCCCGCCGCGCTCGCGCATAGGCCCGCTCACGCCGGACGAGCGCCAAGCCGTGATCGGCCGCAGTCCGGTCGGCACGCGCTACGACCAGACCGCAGACCGCGAATCGGCTTACGAGAAGCTCGGCCAGCGCGCGCAACAGGCTACCCAGGCCGAGGCCCAAGCGGAGCAGGCGCAGGCGGCACAGCAGCGCGAGGCCGACTGGCAAAAGCAGGCGCGCGATACCTGGGGAACGCCTCGGGGCCGCGCACCCGCCCGCACCGGCTCGACCGGTCGCGGGCGGCAGACCGTGATGGAAGCGGCGACCAAGAGCGCCGCGCGCAGCGTCGCCAATACCGTCGGCCGCGAGCTCGGCAAGCAGTTGCTGCGCGGCATTTTCGGCTCGCTGAAACGCTAGTCAGCCGCGCTGGCGCGGCTATTGCTAGCTTTTCCTCCATAGCCAAGCAGGGGCCAGCCATGCGCTGGGAGTTGTACGGTCATCACCAGGTATTCGACGAGCTGATCGCGGAATCCGGCGTGCCGCGGCCCGCGGCGGCGCAGCTCGCGCGCTATCTCGCCGAATTGGGTCTGGAAGAACTGGCGCGCCGCGCCCATGCCGCGGAAATCGCCATCAAGGTGATGGGCATCACCTTCACCATGTACAGCGACGGCGAGCGGCTGGACCGCTCCTGGCCCTTCGACATCATCCCGCGGGTGATCGCACAGGCCGAATGGGCGCGTACGGAAGCCGGTCTCAAGCAGCGCATACGCGCGCTCAACGCTTTTATCCAGGATATCTACAGCGAGCAGCGCATCATCCGGGACAAAGTGCTGCCGCGTGAGCTGCTGAGCGACTCCGCCAATTTCCGCCCGCAATGTGTGGGTATGCGGCCGGCTTTCGGCGTCTGGGCCCACATCTGCGGCTCGGATCTGGTGCGCGACGCCGACGGAACACTGTATGTGCTGGAGGACAATCTGCGCATTCCCTCCGGCGTGTCCTACATGGTCGAGAATCGTCAGCTCGCCAAGCGCGTTTTCCCCGAACTGTTTGCGCTGGAAAGCATCCGCCCGGTGGACGACTACCCGAGCCGGCTATACGACTGCCTGGCGGCGCTGTCGCCCCGTCCGGGCGAGCCGCCGGTGATCGTGCTGCTGACACCGGGCATCTACAACTCGGCGTACTACGAGCACGCCTGGCTTGCGCGCCAGATGGGTATTGATCTGGTGGAAGCCGCCGACCTGATAGTGGCGGAAGACGCCTGTCTTTATATGAAAACCGTGGCGGGCTGGAAACGCGTGGACGTGTTGTACCGGCGCGTGGACGATTTGTACGTGGATCCTGAAGTTTTTCGCGCCGACTCGGCGCTGGGTGTGCCCGGTCTGCTGCGCGCCTGGCTGCAAGGCAAGGTCGCGCTGGCCAATGCGCCGGGCGCCGGCGTGGCGGACGACAAGGTGATTTACGCCTTCGTGCCGAAGATGATCCGTTACTACCTTGACGAAGAGCCGCTGCTGCCCAATGTGCCGACCCATGTCTGCTTCTATGAAAAAGATCGCGAGTTCGTACTCGCCAATCTGCACCAGCTGGTGGTGAAGCCGGCCAACGAATCGGGCGGGCACGGCATGCTGATTGGACCGATGGCGAGCCAGGCCGAGCGCGACGTATTCCGCGATCTGATTCGCGCCCAGCCGCGCAATTACATCGCCCAGCCGACGCTCAAGCTCTCGACCGTCCCGACCCTGATCGACGGCATGCTGGAGCCGCGACATGTGGACTTGCGCCCCTTCATCCTGTCCTCCGCCGGACAATACGTAACCACCGGTGGCCTGACCCGGGTCGCGCTGCGCAAAGGCTCGCTGGTCGTGAACAGTTCCCAGGGTGGTGGCAGCAAAGATACCTGGGTGGTCGATATCGCGGGAGCGCCCTGAATGCTCGCGCGCGTGGCGAATCACCTGTACTGGTTCGGGCGGCACATCGAACGCGCCGAGAGCACCGCGCGGCTGGTCAGCGTGATCGCCCACTTGCGTCTCGATATGCCGGTGCATCTGCCCTTCGGCTGGCCAGACCTGATCCTGATTCTGGACGCCCAGGAAACTTACGACACCCTGTTCGGCTCGGGCGGTAGTGATGCCGAGGTGGCACGGTTTCTGCTGACCGACGAGCGCAACCCCGGTTCGGTCGCGTCGGCGCTGGCACGCGCGCGCGAGAATCTGCGCTGCGCCCAGGACATCGTGCCGCGCGAGGCGCTGGAATACGTCAACCGCGTGCATTGGTTCGTGCGCGAGCATGCCGAGACGCTGGCACCGGGTGTCCGGCTCAACCAGTTCATCGAGGACGTGATCTACGGCACGCGGCTGGTGCAGGGGCTGCTCACCGGCACGCTGACCGACGGCGACGAAGCTTTCCGCTGGATTGATCTTGGTTTCAACATCGAGCGTGCTGATATGACCACGCGCATCATTGACGCGCGCGCCAAATCGCTGAGCGAAGCGGAGGAGACCAGCTATGTCGAGGTGTTATGGGGCAGCGTGCTGAAGTCCTTGTCGGCTGAAGATGTCTATCGCCGCCAGACCCGACAGCGCGTCACCGGTCCGGAGGTGCTGCGTTATCTGTTCCGTTCCGATCAGTCACCGCGCGCGCTGCGACACTGTCTGCTGCGCATGCAGGCACATCTGTCGGCTCAGCCGCGCAGCGAGACGGTACTGCGGCTGTGTCAGCGTACCGCCGCGCTGATTTATGACGCGGACGTTGAGCACCTGACCCAGACTGGTCTGAGCGCCTTTCTGGATGAAGTTCAGGTCGAGCTGATCCGCATCAACGACGAAATCGCTGCCGCTTATTTCGGCTGAACAGGCCCCTGCTATTGCTGGCCTTGAATCTTGCTGGACGCCGCGAGTTGGCGCGGCGTCGGCCGCGCGTCGGGCTCGCTCACGGGTCTTGGTCCGGCAACCGCTGCGGTCTGCGGCTCCCACTCGAAGCGCGGCAATTTTTCAAAGATGGCTTCCAGCTCGCGCCCCCAGGTGCTGCGCAGACTGCGGTAATAGGGCGTGTCGTAGTCGAAGCGCAACTTGGTTTTGATCGCGAATTCGGCGTTGCGGTACAGCAGCAGATCAATCGGCGGGGCCACCGAGATGTTGCTGCGCATGGTGGAGTCGAGCGACACCAGCGCACAGCGCGCCGCATCTTCCAAAGCTAGTTCCAGGCGTGCGGTGCGATCGAGGATGGGCTTGCCGTACTTGCTCTCTCCGATCTGCAGGAAGGGCATGTCCGGTGACACGGCGATGTAATTGCCGAGCCCGTATATCAGGTATAGCGTCGGCTCTTCGCCGGGAATTTGGCCGCCCACAATGAAGGTGGCATCCAGCCCCACAATATCCGCGCGGCGTTCCTCAACTACCAGCTTTTGCGCGCGCACGTTCAATCGGGCAACGTACTCGGCCGCGTCATACATGTGCTTGAAGCCGTTCAGGTTCTGCGGCGCGCCATCATCCAGATCGCGCTGCACCGCGGCGCGCACCGCCTGGGTCGTGGCCAGATTGCCAGCGCTTAGCAGCACGAACACCGCACCACTCGGCGGCGTGAACGTGTGCATTTTGCTGTAGGTACGGATGTCGTCCATGCTCGCGCTGGTGCGCGAGTCGGACGCAAATACCAGTCCCTGGTTTACCTTGATCGCAAGACAATAAGTCATGGTCTATTCCGCGCCCCCTGACAATGGGAGCAAGAGTTATGCCTATTCTAGCGGTGTATGCGATCTACCCGCCGTAACCCTATTTGGGGATGCCGTGTGGCGGTGGCAGAATGCGCGCCTTCCCGTCTGCGATCCTGCCGTGGCCGACAAAGATTGGACAAGCTGCGACAAGCTGCTGGGTGATGGGCTGGCCGATCTGGGCCTGAAGCTCACCGCGGCCCAGCGCGGCCTGTTGCTGCAATACCTGCAAGAGATGCAGCGCTGGAACCGCACTCACAATCTGACCGCGGTGCGGGCGCTGGACGAGATGGTGGTCAAGCATTTGCTTGATTCGCTGAGCGTACTGCCACATTTGCAGGGTAGCAGTGTCCTGGATATCGGCTCCGGCGGCGGTTTGCCCGGAATACCGCTGGCGATTGCCAATCCCAGGCTTGAGATGACCTTGCTTGAGAGCAATGGCAAGAAGTGCGCTTTTCTGCGCCATGCCGTGCGCGCGCTGAAGCTGCCCAATGTGAAAGTCGTGCAGACACGGCTGGAGGAGTTCGAGTCCAAGGAGGGCTTCGACAACGTTATTGCGCGGGCCTTCGCCCCTATACCGGAGTTCAGTGCGCAGGCCGCGCGCCTGGTCGGTTCGACCGGCTGCCTGCTGGCCATGCTCGGTCGCGCGCCGCGAGCCCGCGAAATCCTGCTGCCGAGTGGCTTCACGCTGCGAAGTCTGACGCCGCTCGAGGTGCCGGGCCTGCATGCCGAACGGCATTTGGCGGTAATTGCCCGCGGACTGCTATAAAGAGCGCAGAATGAAAATTATCGCAGTCGCCAATCAAAAGGGTGGGGTGGGCAAAACCACCACCAGCATCAATCTCGCGGCTGCGCTGGGCGCAGCGCGCAAGAGCGTGCTGCTGGTGGATATGGACGCGCAGGGCAATGCGACCATGGGCGTAGGCGTAGCCAAAGACAGCCTCACGCGCACCGGTTGCGATGTATTGCTTGGCGAGGCCGATATCACCGAGGTAATCGTCGAGCGCCCTGAGCTAAAGCTCAGCCTGCTGCCGGGCAATAGCGATATGACGGCCGCCGAAGTCGGCTTGCGCAATCAGAAAAATGGCGAGCTGGCGCTGTGCAACGCACTGAAGCGGGTCAATGGACAGTTCGAGTATGTGATCGTCGACTGCCCGCCCGCACTGTCGATGCTCACGGTCAACGCGCTGGCGGCGGCAACGGGCGTCTTGGTCCCCATGCAGTGCGAGTACTACGCGCTGGAAGGCCTGACCGCGCTCTTGGACACGGTCGAGAAAGTGCGTGGCGTGCTCAATGCTGAGCTGACGCTGGATGGCATCCTGCGCACCATGTATGACCCGCGCAACAATCTTTCCGGCCAGGTTTCGGACCAACTGACCGGACATTTCAAGAGGCAGGTCTATGAAGTCATTATCCCGCGCAACGTGCGCCTGGCCGAGGCGCCAAGCCATGGCCTACCGGTGAATCAGTACGATCCAAGCTGTAGCGGTGCGCTGGCCTATCAGTTGCTGGCCAGTGAGATGTTGCGTCGGCATCGCGCCGCTGCTTAGGTTTGCGTAATGGACTTCAACAAAGACTTCCCTCCCCCCTTGTGGGTGAGGGTGAGGGTGAGGGTGGGGGGGTTACAGCTTGGCTTTGCTGTTCTTTCCCCCCATCCTGTCCTTCCCCCTCAAGGGGGGAAGAGACCTGTATCCCGAGTCTCGCGCGAGGAGCGGTGATGGCCGTCAAGAAGGGTTTGGGGAGGGGTCTCGATGCATTGCTCAGCGGCCGCGCAGCGCCGCAAGCCGCGCCGGGCGAGGCTTTGCGCGAAATACCGCTCGACGCACTCAAGCCCAGCCGTTTCCAGCCCCGGCAGGAGATCGCAACGGAAGCGCTCGAAGAGTTGGCGCAGTCCATTCGCGCGCAAGGGGTGGTGCAACCGATCGTCACGCGCGAGCTGAAAGACGGCAGTTACGAAATCATCGCCGGCGAACGCCGCTGGCGCGCGGCGCGCCTGGCCGGTCTGAAGCGCGTACCGGCGGTGGTGCGCAAGGTGGACGACACCGGCGCGATGGCGATGGCGCTGATCGAGAACATCCAGCGTGAAGACCTGGCGCCGCTGGAAGAAGCCAATGCATTGCAGCGGCTGATCAAGGAATTCAGGCTCACCCACCAGGCCTGCGCGGAAGCGGTTGGCCGCTCGCGTGCGGCGGTCAGCAATCTGCTGCGCCTGCTCGAACTGAACGAGGACGTACGAAAACTGCTGCGTGAGAAAAAACTTGAAATGGGCCATGCGCGCGCGCTGCTGGCCTTGACCGGTGCGGCGCAGTCGAAACTCGCACAGAAAGTGGCGGCGCTGGGCTTGTCGGTCCGCCAGACCGAGCTATTGGTTAAACACGGCCAACCTGCTTCCAGCAAACGAAAGACCAAGGTCCCACCCAATCCGCGAGTGCACGGGCTGGAGGCCGCTTTCGGCAAGGTTTTGGGCTTGCCGGTCAGTATCCAGCACTCCACCCAGGGTAAAGGCCAGCTGTCCCTGCGTTATCGCAGCCTGAACGAGCTCGACGAGCTACTCTCGCGCTTGGGCTAAGCCCCCGCGGTTTTTCTCCTTCAGTTTACGCCGGAGATCATTGACGCCCATGCGCTGAGGTCATTACAATTCCGCGGCTTTGACACAGGGTTCGATGAAGGTCCCGGCCCCGTCCGAAGGGGCGCAGCGCAAGACTTGGGGGGCGACCGCGGCTACTACGGTCGCACTGCAATGGGGGGTAATCCTTTCGTTGGGCGCCGTAGCTTGGCTCTGGCGCGGTCAGACCAGCGGCCTGTCCCTGCTTGGCGGGGGCGCCGCCGTAGCGCTGCCGAACGCACTTTTCGCCTTGTGGTTGACCCTCAGGATGCGGCAGGCCGGGGCTGGCGCAGCCGCGGTGTTAGTAGGGGAAATTTTCAAGCTCGGGATGACGATTGGACTGCTGTTGGCGGTCATCGTCCACTTGAAGCCGGAATTGTCATGGCTGGCGCTGATGGTAGGCGTTATTGCGGCCTTGAAGGCACATTGGTTGGCACTGTGGGTAACGCGGCGGTATTAGCCTTTCGCAGGTAAGTTTTGGATCGCGAACGAGAATTTATGTCAACTGGGAATGCTGAGCCAGGGGTGGAACACGCGGCGGAGGCCGGCGAGCACGCAATGACGCCCGCCAGCTATATCGGCCATCACCTGACCTTCCTGCGCCAACCGGTCGGTGAGGGTAGCTTCTGGGTCCTGCACCTCGACACGCTGATCACCTCCTTCATTCTAGGCACCGTGGTTTTCGGTTTTCTGTTCCTGGTGGTGCGTGGCGCCACCGCCGGCGTACCCGGCAAGCGCCAGGCTTTCGTTGAGCTGTGCGTGGAGTTCGTCAACGACCAGGTCAGGAGCATGTTTCACAAGAACATCAGCTTCGTCGCGCCGCTGGCGCTGACCGTGTTCATCTGGGTGCTGTTCATGAACGCGATGGATTTCCTGCCGGTGGATTGGATGGCAGCCGGACTCAAGATGATCGGCGTACATGAATTCCGCCTGGTGCCCACCGCGGACGTCAACGCCACCTTCGCGCTGGCCTTGTCGGTGTGGGCCTTGATGATTTTCTTTGCGGTGAAAGTGAAGGGCCTCGGCGGCTTTATTCACGAGTTGTTCTGCTCACCGTTTGGCATGGTCAAGCTGACATTCAATCCCTTGACCTGGGTCGGCGCGCTGCTGCTTGGCGCCGCCAACTTCCTGTTCCAGATGATTGAGTACATCTCCAAACCGCTGTCGCACAGCCTGCGTCTGTTCGGCAATATGTACGCCGGCGAGATCATCTTCCTGCTGCTGTGGGTGTGGGCGGCGACCGGCCTGGTGGGTACGTTTTTCAGCGTCGTGCTCGGTGTGGGCTGGGCGATATTCCACATCCTGATTGTCGCGCTGCAAGCCTTCATCTTCATGATGTTGACCATCGTCTACATCTCGATGGCACACGAGCATCACTAACCAATCGCGAGCAGGGCTCGCTCCTACACTTTCACCAGAGGAAATTCAAAATGGAAAATATGCAATATCTGGCGATGATTCAGGCCTCTACCGGCGTGGGCATCGGCCTCATTATCGGTCTTGGTGCGCTCGGCGCCTGCGTCGGCGTGGGCATCATGTGTTCGCGCTTTCTGGAAGGCGCTGCCCGCCAGCCGGAACTGGCGCCCATGTTGCAGGGGAAAGTGTTCCTGCTGCTGGGCCTGATCGACGCGTCCTTCATCATCGGCGTGGGTCTGGCCATGATGTTCGCGTACGCCAACCCGCTGTTGAGCGTAATCCTGGACGCCGTCAAGTAGTCAGCCAACAACCGTTAAACCGAGCAAGTTAAGGTCATGGATATCAATCTGACCCTGTTCGCGCAGGCTGCGGTATTCGCGATACTCATCTGGGTCGCTGCACGCTGGCCTTGGCGTTGGCTAATGGAACTCGTTGAAGAGCGCAATACGAAAATCGCCGAGGGCCTCGCCGCGGCTGAGCGTGGCGTGCAGTCGCTGCAGGAGGCTTCTACCCAGAGCGAGGCGG
>JBOICV010000008.1:0-2453 GCA_050740255.1 Nevskiales bacterium
CGCGAAGGCAGGTGCGTTGAGTTGGATTCCTGCGGTGAATCCTGATGCGGATTCCTTCCGTTGCCACCCCGGAATTCTGGCAACTCTACCGACAACTCCCACAGCCCGTGCGCACACTTGCGCGCAAGAATTATCAACTGTGGCGGCAAAACGCGTTCCATCCCTCTGTGAGATTCAAACGCATTGGTGGGTCAAACTGGTCGGCAAGAATTGGTGACCACAACCGGGCCGTCGGTAAATTCAGCGGTTCAGTCTTTGTCTGGGAGTGGATCGGCACCCACGAGGAGTTCAATAAGCGATTTAGCTAACTGAACGGCAGCGCACACCGTCCATACCGTCAACTGCCGGCAAACTCCCCGAAAACTGCGCAGCGGCGGCGGCGCGACCTTAGCCCGACTTCCGCTACTCAGGTAGGTTTCAGATTTTTTCGGGGTGGGGTGCGGCGTAATCTCTGGGGTTTTTGGTATTCCACGTCGGCAAACGGCGTGTAGTGGCGACCTACCCTCTTCCCTCCCCGGTGGGCGGCCGTTATTCTGTCGCCATGTTTCTGAAATGCAGCAAGCGTCGCAAGGATGGCAAGGAGCATCGCTCTTGGTCCATCGTCGAAAGCCGCCGTGTCGCCGGCGGCGGCGGCGTGGTGCAGCGTCACGTGCTGTACCTGGGCGAGATCAATGACTCGCAGCGCGTGGCGTGGGAGAAGTCGATCGCGGTCTTCGATGAACAGCACGGTCAGGCCCGCCAGTGCGCGCTGTTTCCGCAAGATCGCACGCCGCCGGCCGGGGGCGCGCCCGCCGTGCAGGTGCGCTTGGACGAGTTGCGGCTGTCGCGCCCGCGAATGTGGGGCGCGTGTTGGCTGGGCGACGCACTCTGGCGGGAATTGCAACTCGATGAGTTCTTTGCCGCGCGCTTGGGCCGCAGTCGCGAGGGCACGGAGTGGGAAAAGATCCTGCGCATCCTCACGCTCTATCGGCTGTTGTCGCCGGGCAGTGAATGGCGGTTGCATCGGCACTGGTTCGACACCACGGCCCTGGCCGATCTGCTCGGCGTGGACGCGCGCGCGGCGCAGGACGACACGCTATATCGCTGCCTCGATCTGCTGCTGGCCCACAAAGAGGCGTTGTTCGGGCATCTGCGCCAACGCTGGAGTGATCTGTTTGGCGCGCGCTACGAGGTGTTGCTTTACGATCTGACCAGCACCTACTTCGAGTGCGACGCGCCCGACGACGCGAACGACCCGCGTCGTTTCGGTTACAGCCGGGATCGGCGCAGCGATTGCGTGCAAGTGATCGTCGCGTTGGTGGTCACGCCCGAAGGGTTGCCGCTGGCCTACGAAATGTTGCCCGGCAACACGGCGGACAAGACCACCCTGCGCGCGATGCTCGCGACCATCCAACGCCGGTATGGGAAAGCCGAACGCATCTGGGTGATGGATCGCGGCATCCCCACCGAAGCCGTATTGGCCGAGTTACGGCACAGCGATCCGCGCGTGCAATACCTGGTCGGCACACCCAAAGGCCGGCTCACGCAACTGGAAGCGGCGCTGGCCGAACGTCCGTGGCAATCAGTCCGCCCGTCCTTGCGGGTGAAGTTGCTGCCGCAGGCCGGCGAACTCTACGTGTTGGCCGACAGCGCGCCACGCACGCACAAAGAACGCGCCATGCGCCAGCGCCAACTCAAGGCCTACTGGCAGCGCCTCAAGGAACTCAAAGCACAAGACCTCACGCGGGATGCGCTGCTGGGCAAACTCGGCGCGGCCCGCGACCGGGCTGGCCGGGTCGTCGCCGGCCTGGTGACGGTCACCGTCAGCGCCGCCGGCGCGCTGAGCTATCAACTCGACCGCACCAAGCTGCGGACCGTGCGGCGGCGCGAAGGCCGGTATCTATTGCGCACCAACCTCAGCGCCGACGATCCGGAATTGGTATGGCGCTGTTACATGCAACTGGTGTTCGTCGAAGAAGCCTTCCGCACCCTCAAAGGCGATCTGGGACTGCGGCCCATCTTTCACCACAAGCCGGCGCGGATCGAAGCCCACCTGTTTGTGGCGTTCCTGGCATATTGCCTGAGCATCACGTTGCGCCAACAATTGCGCGCGCTGGCCGGCGGGCTGATGCCGCGGGTGGTGTTGGAGAAACTGGCGAGCCTGCAACTGCTCGACGTGAGCGTGCCCACGACCGATGGCCGGGAACTGTTGTTGGTGCGGCGCACCGAGCCCGAGCGGGACGTGGCGTTGCTGCTGGCGCGGCTGGGCCGGACGCTGCCCGCGCAACCACCGCCCCGCCTGCGAGCGCCCGGGCTGGCGTGAGATCCGAGCCGTTGTAGTGGCGACCTTTGCGTTCGCCACACGCAAAATCAACCACTTGCATGACGCGCACCCTCCAGTAGCGGAAGTCGGGCTAACGGCAAACCGTTGTTGCTAGAAATTCATTAGTCTCATATACTGATGCGGTATATGA
>JBOICV010000009.1:0-37106 GCA_050740255.1 Nevskiales bacterium
GGTCGGCAAGTTTCTGCAGCTTTGCGACGAGCTCGGCATCGCCCGCAAGCAGGTCACGACGACCAGCCTCAACATCAACCCTGAATACCAGTGGCCCGAGGGCGGCGGCAAGCCCAGGCTGATAGGATTCTTTGTATCGCGGCAGCTTCAGGTCGAACTCAAGGATTTGAGCAAGTTAGGCACGCTTACCACGCGCGCAATCTCAAGCGGAGTGACCAATGTTTCACCGCCGCATCTGCGCGCCAGCAACGCCAAGGCACTGGAGCGCGAGGCGCTGACCAAGGCTGCCGCTGACGCAAAGCTGCGCGCCGTGGCGCTGGCGCAGGGTGCCGGGGTAAAGCTGGGTGGCGCTCGCACCCTCAACGCGCAGCAGACCTTCATACCGCCGCCCTATCCACGTGCGATGGCCATGATGAAGACCGAAGCCGCAGATATGGCTCCGGCGCAGACTTATGAAACCGGTGAGATAAAATACAGCGCTACGGTTACCGCGGAATTCGATCTGATCCCGTAGGCGCGGCCGCGCAGGAGGGAAGTCATGTTTGGCCGATTCTTCACCCATGAATGCGATTTCGACTATGTGATTGTCGGCGCGGGCTCGGCCGGCTGCGTGCTGGCGAATCGTCTGTCGGCCGATCCGAATACGCGAGTGCTGCTGATTGAAGCGGGCGGGGATGACCAACATTGGTCGGTGCGCATCCCGGTCGGCTATCTGCTGCTGGTCAAGGATCAGCAGCGCAACTGGCAGTTCAACACCGAGCCGCAGGCCCATCTAAACAACCGCCGACTGTTCTGGCCACGCGGGCGCATGCTCGGTGGCACCAGTTCGATGAACGGCATGGTGTATATCCGCGGCCAGCACGAGGATTACGACGGCTGGCGTGATCTCGGCAATCCAGGCTGGGCTTACGAGGACGTGCTGCCCTTGTTCAAGGCGAACGAGGACAACGAGCGTGGTGCCGGCGCGCATCACGGAGCCGGCGGCGGACTGGCGGTGGGCGAGACGCGCGGTTACAGCAGTCTGCCGCAGTACTTTCTCGATGCCTGTCAGCAGGCTGGCTACGCGGATAACCCGGATTTCAACGGTGCGCAGCAAAGCGGTGCGGGACGTTATCAGCAGACCATCCGCAATGGCGAACGGTGCAGCGCTGCGGCCGGCTTTCTGCATCCCGTATTGGATCGGCCAAACCTGTTTATTCAGCTCGGCGCCCACGCGACCCGCCTGACGTTTGACGGCCGGCGGGTGACCGGTGTGGCCTATCAGATGCGCGGTGTGATGCGCCAGGCGCATGCCGCGCGTGAAGTGATTCTCTGCGGGGGCGTGGTGCAGTCGCCGCAGCTCCTGCTGCTGTCCGGCATCGGGCCGCGCGCCGAACTTGAGCGGCATGGTATCGCCTGTCGCCAGCATCTGCCCGGTGTGGGCGAGAATCTGCAGGATCATATTGACCTGATCGTCAGCCATCACGACCGCAGCCGGCAAGCCCTGCATTTCGGCCCCAGTGCGCTGCCCGCGCACGTCCGGGCGTGGTGGTCATTCTGGCGGACGCGGCGTGGCCCGTTGGTCAGCGCCCTGGAGGTCGGCGCCTTTGCAGCGCTCACGCCCGGCGCTACGCGGCCTGATGCGCAGTTTCACTTCGTGAGTGGCCTTATTCTGGATCACGGGCGGCAGCTCCCGTATAGGCCGGGTGTGTCGCTGCATGTCTGCGTACTGCGGCCGCGGAGCCGCGGCAGCATCCGTTTGCAGAGCGCCGATCCGCTGGCCGCGCCGATAATCCAACCCAACTACCTGTCGGCCCCGGAAGACCTTGAACTGCTGAAGCGCTGCGTGCACGAAGCCCGCCGCCTGTTCGCGCAACGCGCCTTCAAATCCGTGCTCGGCGCGGAGGAGCAACCGGGCGCGGCAGCGCAAAGCGAGGCGGAGATTGAGGCCTTCATTCGCGCCAAGTCAGAGTCGGTGTATCACCCCGTAGGCAGTTGCAAAATGGGGCGGGACGATCTTGCGGTAGTGGATGCCGAGCTGAAGGTGCACGGACTCGAAGGGCTGCGCATCGCCGATGCCTCCATCATGCCGACGCTGATCAGCGGCAACACCAATGCCACTTCGATCATGATCGGCGAAAAGTGCGCGCGCATGGTGTTGGCAGCGCGCGAGCCGCAGCAGTTGATGGAGCAGGCCGCGGCGTGAGCCGCGCCTGATTCCCGCTAACACGGGAATGACAGTGAACGAGCAACAAACCCTCGTCATCGCCCACCGGGGGTTCAGCAAGAAATATCCCGAGAACACGCTCGCCGCCTTCGAAGCGGCAATTGCCGCCGGGGCGGACATGATCGAACTCGATCTCACGCTAAGTGCCGACGGTGAGTTCGTGGTGATCCACGACGACACGCTTGACCGCACCACCGACGCCAGCGGTCTGGTTTGCGAACAGCCGCTGGCGCAATTGCAGGCGCTGGATGCGGGCAAAGGCTTCGGGGGCGTGAGCGGCGATACCGGCATTCCTACGTTGACGCGGTTATTGGAGCAGATCGCGCCGCAGATCGCGCTGAACATCGAGATCAAACCGTTCTTCGCCCTGGATCAGGCCGAGGACTTTCAGTTGGCGCTGGGCCGTTTGATTGAAGAACTGCATCGGCGCCACTTGCTGGAGCAGGTGCTGCTCTCCAGTTTCAATTTCTTCGTGTTGCGCTGGCTGCGCGCCGAAGATCAGCGGCTGCGGCTGGCCTTTCTCTATACCCGCGTGATGACCGAGCTGGACCCCGTTTGGGCCTGCCGGCAGGTGAATGCCGAGGCCTGCAATCCGCAACAGCTTGAGGCGAGCCGCGATTTGATTGAACAACTACACGCCGCCGGCTTGAAGTGCTATCCCTATACCGTGAACGACACTAACCGCATGCGCCAACTGCTGGCTATGGGTTCGGACGGTTTGTTCACCGATGTGCCGGACGTGATGCGTCAGGTACTTTCCACTGGAACTGCCAGTTAGAAGCGTTTCAGCAGGCTGATCAGGCCAATCCAGCGACTGTAATCAATGCCCTCGCCCGCTTCGCTGCGGATGTATTGCAACTGGGCGTCGAGCGCAAGGTTTGCCGCCAGCGCGCGGTTGAAACCCAGCGTGCCGACGTGGGTATCCGCATCAAGCCGATAGGCGATATCGCCGGCGGCGAAGACATCATCGGGGGCACGGGCCGCGGCAATGCCTAGCAGGGTCATATCCGGCAGACTGCTGCTCACCACATCGCCAGCGCGAAACTGGTAGCCACCGTAGAGCAGCAACGCGGAGTTGAGCCGCCAGTCCAGTTGCAATCCGGCAGAAGCGCTGGACCCGTCAAAAACCCTGCTATCCGCCGAGCGCCGCGCTGCGGACAGGCTCAGACGCGTGCTCAGCGCGGTGCTGAGCGGCTTGTCTAGAAACGCGCCGAAGCGATACTCGCCGCCGTCGCGTAGTCGGCTATCAAATTCAGCGTAGGCGACGGAGCCCCACAGGGAAAAACTTGGCGCGTGGAACGCATCCGCAGGGCGAAACAACAGCCGCGACAAGAGGCTGAGTTTCAGGTTGGAAAGGCCGTCAACACGGCTATAGGACTCTGCCTTCAGTCCGCCGCGTGTGAACAGCGTCGTCTGCGGGTTCAGCGGGCGTGCGTATTCCGCCGTTCCCCCGACTACGATCACGCCGCTGCTGAGCGTACGCCGCTCCTGCGCAGCGTTGTTAACGTTGCTGTCATAACCGACGCCGGCTTCACCGTCCCAGCGCAGCGACGGCGCCGGGCTGCAGGCGGTAAGGAAAAACAGGACTGGCGCGAGCCAGCAGCTCACACGACGGACGCAGCCGTCGGCACTCGCGCCCGCTGACGCTGGCCGCATTGTCGTTCTCCGCAGGCCTTGGCTAAGGCGCCACCCCGTTACTATAGTCATCCGCGAGCCCTAGCCTGTAAAGCCGGCGCCCGGCTCGCCATTCGATTAAGGAGTGATCATGAGCAGGCCTACAAACTCAGGCGAAACGCCACAGGACGAGGCGCGCCGCCACTTTCTAGTGCGCGCCCTGTCGCTAGGCTTGCTGGCCGGCGGCGGCGGCTGGAACCGAGCGGCGCTGGCCGAATTGCTAGGCCAGCGGGCGGAGAAGCTACCGGAAGGCAAGTCGGTGTTCGATCTGCGTGGCGAGGTGCGAATCAACGGCCAGCCGGCGAATCACCAGACCGTGATTCGCGCGAGCGACAAGATCGAAGTCGGGAAAGATGGTCACTTGATAGCCGCGGTCGGCGATAGTGCCTTCATCGTGCGCGAAAATTCTAAGGTGGAGCTGAGCGGCGTCGCGCTGGTCATTCGCGCATTCAGGGCGACCGGCGCCCTGCTTGGCGTTATTGCGCCGCGCCCGCCGCAGGAACGCGTCAAGGTTCACACCGTCACCGCAACCATCGGTATCCGCGGCACCGGCTTTTACGTTGATTCCGATCCGGAGAAAACCTATTTCTGTACCTGCTACGGTACTACTGAGATAAGCGCACGCGCGGACCCGAAGGCCAGCGAGCAGGTCACGACCCAGCATCATGAAGCCGCGCGCTATATTCTGGCGACGCCCGACAAGGGACGGCGCATCGTCCCGGCGCCCTTCATCAACCACACTGATCAGGAGTTGATGACGATCGAGGCGCTGGTCGGCCGCGAGGTACCGTTTGCGGCCGGCGGCTACGAACGGCCGCGGCGCGAAGATTACTGATTGCTGTCTTGCGCGGCCAGCGGTTTGGGCCAGTACTTCTCGGGTTTCACCGTCAGCCAAGCCAGCGCCGGAAGCAGCAGAATCGCGCCGAACAAATTGGTGGTGAACATGAACAGCAGCAATAGGCCCATGTCGGCCTGAAACTGCAGGCCCGACAAGAGCCAGGTGCTGACGCTGACAATCAGGGCTAAGGACGTGAATACCACGGCCTTGCCGGTGTGCCGCAAGGCATTCAGATAAGCCTCGCGCAGCGAACAACCCTGCTTGAGATAGCGCACCAGCACACCCCACAGGTAAATACCGTCATCCACGCCGATGCCAACGCCGAAGGCCGCGACCGGCAGGGTCGCCGCCTTCATGCCGATGCCCTGCACCGCCATGAAGGCGTAAGTGAGCAGCGAGCACAAGACCAGCGGCCCGACAATACTGATCACGCTGGCGAGTGTGCCAAATGAAGCCCAGATCACCAGCAGCAATACCGCGTGCACCCACACGATGACCACAATTTCGCGCGCGCGGATTTCCTCGTTAGTGGCCGCCATCACGCCGGTGTTGCCGGAGGCTAGCGCGAGGTTTAACGGCAGCTCGGGCTGCTCGCGTTTGAGTGCGTCGTTGAAAGCCTTGGTGGCGTCCACTACGCCGGCCAGCGTTTCCGCCTTGTGATCGGCGGTGAAAATCAGCACCGGCATGGCCGAACAGTCCGGGTTCTGAAAACCGAGCGAGCCGGGAACGGGGCTGATTGACTGGACGATTTCGTAACGGTTGCGCGGTAGCACGCGCCATTTAAGACTGCCTTCGTTCCATTCGCCGCGCACGCGCCGGGCGATGGCCGGCAGCGACACCGCCATCAGCACGCCCGGCGTGTTCTGCATATGCCAGGTGTAGCGGTCGATTTCTTCCATGACCGCGTGCCGGATGCAGGCTTCGGGCGTGGTTTCCGCAATCACTTTCATCATGTCCACACCGATCGCGAAGTTCTGCACGATGGCCGCCGAGTCGCGGTTGTAACGCCCGTCCGGCCGCAGTTCCGGCACGCCGGCCTGCATATCGCCGATTTTCAGCTTGGGATACTGGTAAACCGCCCAAGCCAGCAGCCCCGTCGCAATCAGCAGCGCCGGCACCGCCCCCTTGGGCTCGGTCAGATGCACGAACACGCACCAGAAGCGGTCGCTGATTGCGACCCGTTGCGCCTGCCGGCGGCGGAATTTCTCCACGTTCGGGATGCGCACCCAGGACAGCACGATGGGCAGCATCATCTTGTTGGACACGATCACTGCCGCCATGCCGAGCGCGGCGTTAATCGCCATTTCCTGCACGATCGGAATCTGGATGAAAGCCAGCGTGGCGAAGCCGATCACATTGGTAATGATGGCAGTGGTGCCGGGTATGGCGAGCCGGCGGAAGGTTTCGAGCGAAGCGTCGAAACTGCTGCGGCCGTGTTCGGCCACTTCGTTACCCCAGCCGTTGATGTATTGCACGCCGTGCGAGACGCCGATGGACAGAATCAGAAAGGGCACCAGAATCGCGAACGGATCAAGGCCGTAGCCCGCCAGATCCAGCAAACCGAATTCCCAGACCACCGCCGCCAAGGACGCGCCGAGCGGCAGCAGGCTCAAGCGGAACGAACCGCAGAAAATCCACAGCAGCAGCAGCGTCAGTGCCAGCGCCAGCGCAAAGAACTCGACCACTTCCAGCGAGGCGTCGGTGACATCGCCGATGATCTTGGCAAAGCCGATGATGTGAATGGAGAGGGTTTCGTCCTGATACTGCTGGCGGATTTTCTCCAACTCCATCGCGACCTGGCGGTAGTCAAGCCGCTCGCCGGTCACCGGATGACGCTCCAAGAGCTCAGCCACGATCATCGCGCCGTGCTGATCGTTGGCGACCAGTCGGCCGATGATGCCGGCCTTGGCCACGTTGTTCTTGATCTTCGCCAGCATCGCCGGCGTGGGTTGATAGTCGCGCGGCACCACGTCACCGCCGGAAAAGCCGTCCTCGACGATCTCGATGTAGCGCACCCCCGGCGTGAACAGGGAGGTGACCCGCGAGCGGTCTACCCCGGGGAGGAAAAACACCGCATCGGTGACATCCTTGAGGCGTTGCAGAAAACGCTCGTTGTAGATTTCGCCGTCCTGTTGCACCAGCGCGATTGAAACCAGATTGGCGCCGCCGAAGGACTTCTCGTATTTTTTGAACACCTGCATATACGGGTGATCGACCGGGATTTGTTTCTCAAATCCCGCGTCCACGCCGACCTGCAGGGCGTGCCAGCCCATGAACACGGTGATGCCCATCAGGATGCCGAAGGTCAGCTTGCGCCGCGCATACACCAGCGGTATGACGTAGCGCAGCACCTGATTCTGGTTGGGCAGCCAGCTCATCCGGGTTTCTTCCCGCTACAGACGCAGGGGCAGTTCCAGTTGTACGGCTTTCAGTGGCGGCCGGTGGCGCAGCGGTGTCTGGCAATGCAGGCAAACATAACGGCCGCCGCGCTGAATGCGGCCGTGGCGTACGGCCGACAACTGATGGGTTTTACAGGCGCAGCGATAGACATACTCGCGCTGGCGGCGGCTGGGTTGTACCTCGAAGCTATGACAGCGCTCCGGTTCAGCGCCGAACAAGCGCATCACCGCCTGCCACTCGGCGCCGTGCGGGCGCACGCGCCGGCCGTGCAGCCGCCATACGATCAGATGCGCGAGTTCGTGCGGCAGGGTTTCGCGCAGGAAGCTATCGCCATGCGCACGCAGCAAGCCGCCGTTCAGACGGATCAGATTGTCTTCCACATAGGCTTGACCCGCTTGCAGGCCGCGCAGGGCGCAATCAATCCTGGGGACGGGAAAGACTTGTTGGAAATGCGCCTGTGCCAGCGACAGCAGCCGATGCAGCTCTTGTGGCAGAGCGTCGGCCGTCGCGGGCAAGCTGCTCAAGCGGCTTGCAGCCCCGCTCGGCGGCGCCCGCGAGTAGCGGCTGCGCGAGCTTCCCAGCCGGCGTGATGGGTCATGCGGATTAATCTAGCATTTTCGGGCAGTTGCGTCTGCGCCGACCGGGGGCGCAGAATAGTCGCTCGCCCCTACTCATTTGCAGCGTCCGCTGACGCTGGCTTGTCATTGGAAAACGCATGCGCCTCGGTCCCTATACCCTAGCTAACAATCTGGTGCTCGCGCCCATGGCGGGTGTGACCGACCGGCCGTTCCGCTTGCTGTGCCGCGGCTTGGGTGCGGGCCTGGCCGTGAGCGAGATGGTGTCGGCCAATCCGGCCTTATGGGGCACCGACAAGAGCCTGCGCCGCAGCGATCATGCCGGTGAGCCGGAGCCGCGGGTGGTGCAAATCGCCGGCGGCGATCCGGCGATGATGGCGGCGGCGGCGCGCTACAACGTCGCGCGCGGCGCACAAATCATCGACATCAACATGGGCTGCCCCGCCAAGAAGGTCTGCCATCAGGCCGCCGGCTCCGCCTTGCTATCCGACGAAACACTGGTCGCACGCATACTCGAAGCGACGGTCAAGGCGGTTACGATTCCGGTTACGCTGAAGATCCGCACCGGGCCGACGCGCGAAAGCCGCAATGGCCTGCGCCTGGCGCGGATTGCGCAAGATTGCGGCATCGTCGCGCTATCCGTGCACGGCCGCACGCGGGCGGACAAATTTGCCGGCGCGGCGGAGTACGAAACCATCGCGGCGATCAAGCAAGCCGTGCGGATTCCCGTCATTGCCAACGGCGACATCGCCACCCCTGAGCAGGCGGCGGCGGTGTTGCGCGCCACCGGCGCCGACGGTTTGATGCTGGGCCGCGCAGCGCAGGGCAACCCCTGGATATTCCGCGAAGTGGCTCACTATCTCGCCCGCGGCAGCCGGCTTGCGCCACCGGGTATCGAGGAAGTGCGCGCAGTGTTCAGCGAACATATCCGCGCGCTGCACTTGTTTTATGGGGAGGAGCAGGGCCTGCGCGTGGCGCGCAAGCACATGGCCTGGTATTTGCAGGCGCAGGGCCTCGGTGCGGGCCATTATCGCCAGCTGATGCAGGCCGAGAGCGCCGCCGTTCAATTGGAGCTTATTGAGCGCTGCTGCGCCGATTTCCGGCTCGCGGCCTAGGTTTTTACATACAGCGCGCTCGTCGCGCGCGACCGCCTGGCTTACACTCCAGCCATGGCTATTCAACGCGGAGCATGCGCCTTCGCGCTATTGCTGCTGACAGCTTGCGGCGCCGAGCCGCCGGCGCATCTGCGCGAGGCGGATGGCCCGCTCGCGGCTTGCCCGCATCGCCCCAACTGCGTGTTTTCGCTGGCGGCTGACGCCACTCACCATATCGAGCCGCTGCAATACGCGGGCGCGGCGCAGCACGCGCGTGAAGCCTTGATCAAGGTGATTGAAAGCATGCCGGGCGGCAAGGTCATTCAGGCTCCCGCCGACTATGTGCGGGCGGAGTTCACCAGCGCGCGCCTGAAATTCGTTGACGATGTGGAATTCCTGATTGCGGCGGATATCGGCGTGATTCAGCTGCGTTCGGCCTCGCGCATTGGTTTCAGCGACCGCGGCGTCAACCGCGCCCGGGTCGAGGCCATCCGCGCGCAACTGCTGCCGACGATTTACGAGATCTCCATTCTGCGCCCCGGTACGCCCTAGCCGGATTCTATTGGTCTACAAAGCGTTTCAACTGGCTGGTGGTGAAATACTCAGGCGGCTGATACCAGTCGTAGATCACGCGCTCCTTCTCTTCGTTGGTCAGCCCGATGATGACGTAGCGCCGGCTTTGCAAGTCGTAGTGCACCTGCAGCGGATTGGCCACTACCGGCACGTTGTAGTAGGTGATCGCATGCGTCACTGAGGTGCGCCAGAACTCGCCGCGCGCATCGTAAATATCCTGCAGCAGAATCAGCCAGGAGTCTTCGTCCACGTAGAACACACGTTTGGCGTAAATATGTTTGGCACCGGGCACAAGCGTCGCTTCGATCACCCACACGCGGTGCAGTTCCCAACGCGCCAACTCGGGATTGATATGGCCCCGGCGGATCATGTCGGTGTACTTGGTGCTGGACGCATGCAGCCGGTAGGTGTTGTAGGGCACGTAGATTTCCTGCTTGCCCTTCAGCTCGAACTGGTAGCGGTCCATCGGCCCGTTGAACATGTCCACCTGGTCATGAGTCGTCAGACCGTCGTTGAGCGGGTGGTCATAGCCCACCTCGCCGATGCGCCGCATCTTGCGCTGGCCCGCGTTGTAGCTGTACAGCAGCGTCTCTTCCTTGGCGCGATCGAAGGGCACTCGCAACAACACGGCGTCGCCGGCCTTGATGGGTGGGGAGATGGTTTTGCTGAGAATATAGGCGTACTGGTTCTTGAAGTTGTCCAGCGTCGTATCGGGATGGTTGTAGCGAAAGCTCAGCTCAAAGCAGCCGCGCTCCACCACATGATCGCCGCCTTCGGTGGTAATGGCCTTGCTGCTGCAACCCTTCAGTCCTTTGGTGACGTAGCGCGCCATGTGGTTCCACAGCGCCTCGCGCCCATTCTGCGGCAGCGGGAAGGGAAAGCCGCGCACGGTGCCGCTGAAGCTGCTGCCATTGTTCGCGAGTTCCACGCGCGTGGCGTTCTTGACCGTTTCGTCGTACAGCCATTGCGGGAATATCGCCGAGCGCTGCGTCGGATAAATCTTGATCGAATAGGTTTGCGGATACTGCTTGAACAGTGCTATCTGTCCGGGAGTGAGATGCGCGCTGTGTTCGCTGTAGTTCTGGCCGGTCACGGTGACCAGCGCTTGATCCACGGCGAAAGGATCGGGCAGGGTCTTGCCGGCCTCGTAGCTTTTCGGCGTGAGCAAGCCGCCGGTCCAGGCCGGGATGGTTTGCGCTTTGTTGCCGGCCTGTTCTGCGCCCAGCGGCGTTAAATCCTTGCCGAGCCGCGCCGCTTCTTCGGCCGAAACCTTGGCGGCCGCCGCGGTGGGAAAGCAGGCGAACAGTGCCAGCAGACAGCTATGCCAGGAGCGAGTCATGCCAACATTAGACAACATTTTCCCGCGGGTTGTCGCACACCCGCGGTCCGGACTAATTGCTGATGTCGATGGAGGGCGTCACGTTCTGCAAGGGACCCAGCGGATTGCGCTCTAGCTGGGTCTTGAACACATTGGTTTCGCCGCTCCAGAGCTTGTACACCACGGTCTCGCCCTGCACGACGAACAAAGCCTGAAAATACCAGCCGGTGGTGTGGGTTTCGCGGCGAAAGCCGAAGATGTCGAGGAAGGCGTTGCCGACGCGCTTGTTATGCACTTCCTCCGGCCGCAATTGCAGACCGTAGCAGTCATCGCGCTTGGCGAAACAGCGGCGCACCGCCGGGTCCACGTCCTGCAGGCGCAGCGAAGGATTGGGCAGGAATACCACCATCAACTCGGGATAAGTGAGGCGGCGGATATTCGGCGTCTTTACCGGATCGAAGCCCAGCGCACTCAGTTCCGACAACTTGGTTTTGCCCGCCACGACTTTTTCGAAACCCAGTTGCACGCCGGGGAATTCGTTGAACGGCGACTCGGTCGTTGTGTCGGACTTGGGCAACAGAAAAGCGCAGCCGCCAAGTAAGAAAACCAGTCCGAGCAAGGCCAGGGCCGGGAGTACGGGCACGGCGTCCGGCAGATTGTCGTTGCGGGGCATATCGATAGCGATCAGATCGTCAAGGCAATGTTGGTACAGCGCACCTTAACAAAAGAGCAAGCTGCCGGGTGAGCGGGCGACTAGCGTTTGCTGCCGCAGAGCGCGCCCAGTACCGGTAGGCCGTCGCATAGATTGCCGCCGTCTTCGCCTGGCGGCTGGCTCGGCGACGGCGTGGGTCCGGTCAGCTTGGCGGTATGCAACAGACGATTGGGGCTAGCGCCGGTATCACGCAGCCGGTTGCCAGCGGCCTGATCCAGTAAGGCTCTGGCGACGCTCTCCGGACTGGCTTGCGGATAGGCGCCCAGATACAGCGCGGCAGCGCCGGTGACGTGCGGCGCCGCCATCGAGGTGCCGTTAAGCGTCTGCGTGGCGTTGTCGCCGCTATGCCAGCTCGAAGCAATCGCCTCGCCGGGCGCGAACACATCCACGCAGCTACCTTTGTTCGAGAAACCGGCGCGCGTATCGCCGCGGGTGCTGGCGGCCACGGTAAGCGCCTCCGGTACGCGTGCGGGCGAGGCCTGACAGGCATCCTGATTGCTATTGCCGGCTGCCGCGACGACTACGACGCCGGCGCGGATCGCATCCCGCACCGCGCGGTCGAGCGCGCGGCTGGCGCCGCCGCCCAGGCTCATATTGGCGACCGCGGGCTTTTGCGCGTTGCGCGCCACCCAATCCACACCGGCGATCACGTCGGCGTTCGAGCCGTTGCCGTCGCAAGCCAGTACCCGCACCGCATGTATGGTCGCCTGCTTGGCCACGCCGTACTCGCGGCCCGCAGCCGTGCCGGCCACATGGGTGCCGTGGCCATTGCAATCGGCGTTATTGCGGCCGTCGCGCACCGCGCTGAAGCCGGCGCCGACGCGGCCGGCAAACTCGCGGTGGCTGCTGCGCAGACCCGTGTCGAGCACATAGATATGCACGCCCTGGCCGGCGCCGCCGTAACGGAAGCTTCTATCCAGCGGCAAGTGGGTCTGGTCGATCCGGTCCAAGCCCCAGGCCGGATCGCGCTGCACCGTATCGGCACTCGTGCGCATCCGGCTGTCCTGCTCGATGAATTGCACCCGCGCGTCCTGCGCCAGACGCTGAATCTGCGCGGGCGTTGCCTGCAGCGCGAAGCCGCCCAGCACGCCGCCATAGACGTGCAGCAACTTGCCGCCTGCGAGCCGCACCAATTCCTGCGCCAGTGGTTCAATCAGCGGCAACTGCAATCCGCCCAGTGGTTTGAGCTCCAGCGCGACGAGGTAGCGGTTCGCGAGCGGTTCGGCGGGTTTGACGATCTCGGCGGCCAGTAGCGGGCGGGCCAGCAGCAATAGTGTTGCAAGTATGAGCAATCGCATAGATGGACGAGTTTGCTTTGCAGTAGTTTAGGTTAACGTATGAATTAACTTGGATTTGACTAAGGCCTGCCGGTTCCATGAACGCAATACTGACCGATCTGGTGCGCCTGCTCGCCCTGGAGCAGCTTGAGGTCAATCTATACCGCGGCGAAAGCCGCGATCTCGGCGGCCGCAGCGTGTTCGGCGGCCAGGTGCTCGGCCAGGCACTGATGGCGGCTTACGGCACGGTGGATTGGCAGGCGGCGCATTCACTGCATGCCTATTTTCTGCGTCCGGGCGATATGGAAGCGCCAATCGTGTATGAAGTGGAACGGCTGCGCGATGGCCGGCATTTTCTGGCGCGGCAGGTGCACGCCATCCAGCATGGTCAGCCGATCTTTTCGATGATGGCCTCGTTCCAGAAGCTCGAGCCGGGATTGGACCACCAGTCGCCGATGCCGGTGGTGCCACTGCCGGAAGCGCTGGCTTCGCAGCACGAGCTGCGCCAGCAATGGTTGCATTTATGTCCGGAAAAATTGCGGCGCGGCTTTATGCGCGAGCTGGCGATCGAGTTCAAGCCGGTGTGGCCAAGCAATCCGTTCCAGCCCGAACCACGGCCCCCCCAGCAGCACATCTGGTTCCGCGCTGCCGGTAGCCTGCCCTCGGACCAAACCCTGCACCGCTGCGTGCTGGCTTATGCGTCGGACTTCAATCTGCTGTCTACCGCCATGCTGGCGCATGGCGTCACCTATCTGCAGCCGGAGATGGTCGTCGCCAGCCTCGATCATGCACTGTGGTTTCACCGCGACGTTCAAGTGGACGACTGGCTGCTGTACAGCATGGACAGCCCGTCCAGCTCCGGCGCACGTGGCTTGTCGCGCGGAATGATCTACAACCGCGCCGGCAAGCTGGTCGCTTCGGTGCTTCAGGAAAGTCTTATGCGCAAGACCACGCTGGTGCGCGACTCCGAGCATTAGTCACGGGCAGGCCTCCTACGAGTCGCCCCTGTAGGAGCGCGCCTGCGCGCGACTAATTAAGGCAGCTCTGATCAATTCGTGTTTGTTCGTCATACCGGCGAAAGCCGGTATCCAGAGTCTTTGCGGAACAACGGCTTGAAAGGCACTGGATTCCGGCTTTCGCCGGTATGACGGAATAAATCAGAGGTTCCTTAATAGTGCTCGCCGTCTTTGAAAGACTTGACGCCGTGCACCCAGACCTTGCCAACCGGACTTTCGACCCGGCTCACCGAGAAGAAAATCACGCTCTCGTCATCCGCTTCCACGGCGTAGTCCTGGCCGCTCAAATCCACGCCGGCGAAATCCATTTCACTGTCTTCGGTATGAATGGCTTCCACGCCGTAAATCGAACCGCCGGTAAACGTCAGGCTGGAATCTTCAATGCGCAGGCCCAGTCCACGCAGATTGCTGTTCTCGATGGTGACGGTGGAGCCTTCCTCGATCGTCAGCTCGCCGATGCGGGCGTTCTTGATCAGCACATTGGTGCAGCCGCTGATGTCTATGACCTTATAGTCGCCGGTGAACTCGACGCCATTCTGCTTGCTGCACTCGGCTTCACGCTGCTGGCTGTCCTTGCTCGCCATGACCTGCAGCGGCAGCGCGTAGCGTTCCTCCACGGTGACGCGCCGGAATTGCGCCGAGCTGCGCTTCAGCTCTTTCTGCATCAGGTGGTTGAAGACCTCCGCATTGTCCAGCATGGGGCTGTGGCCGGAGGCAGGGAGTACTTCAAGCCGGGCATTGGCCAAGCGGCTGGCCAGCAGCTTGCCCACCCGTAGCGGCGATGTCCTGTCGTTCTGGCCCCAGACCACCAGCGTCGGGGTACGCACATCGCGAATGGTCTCGCCGAAATTTTCCAGCACCAGCGCCAGCGCGGCGATCTTGGCCGGATCCGCCTGCAGCAGTTTGGCCCGCACCTGCTCATTGGCGAGCAGGGTTTCGGTTTCCACCGGCTCGGCTTCCAGCCAGCCCATCGAGTCCCGCACCCACTGCTCGAGATTGTCGTAACGGCCGTCGCGATTGGGGTAGTAGGTATTCACCCAGGACAAGCCGACTTTCGCGAGGAAGCCCATATAAACCGAGCGATGCAGAATGCCGATGGCATCCACCAGCACCAGCCGGTCCACGTCCTCCGGATACTGCGAGGCGTAGCGCAGCGCCAGCGTCGCGCCGAGCGAGTGGCCGATCATGGCCACCGGCCCCTTGGTGAACTTGCGCACCACTTGTTTGATGAAGGCGGCGTAATTGTCGGGCGTGTAGAGCTTGTTGCCTTTTTCCGAATAGCCGAAGCCGGGCAGGTCGAAGGCCACCACGTGATACTGGTTCTTCAGCGCGTTGGCCAGGCCATACCAGGACTTGGCGCCGTCCTGGCTGAGTCCGTGCACCAGCACCACGCTTTTCTTATTGCCGCGACCCAGCTCGTAAACCATAGCCTTGCCCTGGAAGATCGGGTCGGGCATTTCGGTCTGACGGCTGCCGGGGGCTTGCTTCCAGGCGATGGCGGTTTCCTCGGCACCCGCCGGCCAAGCTGCCGTCAGGGCAATAGCGCAGATTAGCGCGCGCAACGGCGCGCGCGGGGCGCAGGGCAGGGTCATCGGGATCCTCTATCCGGGAATTTATTAGGCATTTGGCCGTCTATTAAAGCGTGAATCGGGCCGCAAGTCGAACATTCTTCGAGGGTATGATCGGGTGATGTCGTTCAGGCATGGTTGCACCGCGATCCTCGTGACCCTAGCGCTGGCGCTCGCTGCGTCCCCGGCGGCGGCACTGCGTTGTGGTAGCCACGCGATCAGCGAGGGCGACTCTATCGTGCGTGTGCTCAACGCCTGTGGTGAGCCGGCCTATCGTGACAACTGGCAGATTTTCTATCCATATTTATTGGGGAGCGGCCTGCCCAGCCGTCGCGAAACCTGGTATTACAACTTCGGCCCGTCGCGGCTCTTATATGTGCTCGAATTCAGCAGTGGGCGTCTGCAGCAGGAACGCACCGAAGGCTATGGTTTTTATCCGCAGGGCGGTGGCAGCTGCAAGCCGGAAATTCTGCTGCGCGGCCGCAGCAAGTATCAGCTGCTGGAATTCTGCGGAGAACCGGCGCATAAACAGGGCTATGCCACCCTGCGCCCGCAGTTCATCAATGGCGCGCTGGTTGGGCATCTCCCCGTGCTGCGCGAAGAATGGACTTATGACTTCGGTTCACGCCGGCTGCTACGCATGGTGATTCTGGAGAACGGTGTCATCGCCGACGTGCAAACCGGCCGCTACGGCCATTAGCGCGTCGCATGGACTCCAGGCTCGCCAGAGCCGTTTGCTTCCGGTTAGAATGCTGCTGTGCAGCAAAATACACCTCCTAAAACGGGCCGCCGCGTGGCGGCCACCCTTGGCAATAGCGTCAAAGGCGGCCTGAGAATCGGCCAGACCTGGGGCGTGCTGGCACGCGCCGGACTCAACTGGCTGATGGGCAAGCGTCCGCCCGCGCCGCGCCTGCTGCGCGAAACCTTTGAAAAGCTCGGCACGACTTATATCAAGCTCGGCCAGTTCATCGCCAGCGCGCCTTCGGTGTTTCCCGCCGATTACGTCAAGGAATTTCAGAATTGCCTGGATGCGGTGCAGCCGCTGCCGTTCAAGACGATTGAACGCACGCTGCGTGCCGAGTTTGAACAGCCGCTGCAGGAAATCTACTCGTGGATCGACGAGCAGCCACTGGCGTCGGCCTCCATCGCGCAGGTGCATGCCGCCAAACTGGTCACGGGTGAAGACGTCGTGATCAAGGTGCAGAAACCGGGTGTGCGTAATGTGCTGCTCACGGATCTCAACTTTTTATACGTTACGGCGAAAGTGCTGGAATGGATCGCGCCGCGCCTGGTGCACGCTTCGCTGTCCGGCATCGTGCAGGAAATCCAGGCCGGCATGCTGGCCGAGTGCGATTTTCTGAAGGAAGCGCAGAACATCGAAACCTTCCAGCGCTTTCTGGTCGAAACCGGCAATACCGCCGCGGCAGCGCCCAAGGTGTATCACCAGGCGACCACGCTGCGGGTGCTGACCATGGAGCGCTTCTACGGCGTGCCGGTCACCGACCTGGAAGCGCTGCGCAAATATGCCCCCGATCCCGAACAAACCCTGCTGGCGGCGCTGAACACCTGGATGGCGAGCCTGATGCACTGCCAGTTCTTTCACGCCGATTTGCACGCCGGCAATCTGATGGTGCTCACCGACGGGCGCGTCGGCTTCATTGATTTCGGCATCGTCGGCCAGCTCAAGCCGGGCACCTGGGAGGCGCTGGTGTCCTTCATGACGGGCCGGGCGACGCAAAGCTATCAGTCCATGGCCGAGTCCCTGATTCAAATCGGCATCGCCTCACGCAAGGTGGATGCTTCCCATCTGGCGCGCGATCTTGAAGATCTCATCACCCGCATGCAGACGCTGGATGACCAGTTGTGGGTGAATCCGCTCGGTCTCGATCCCAACGAGGCGGATCGGATGATGCTGTCTATCGTCGAGCTGGGTAAAAAGCATGGCATCCGCTTCCCGCGCGAGTTTGCGCTGCTGCTCAAGCAGTTGTTGTATTTCGACCGTTACATCGAGCTGTTGTCGCCGGGTCTGGACATGTTCGGTGACGCGCGCCTGGACTTGATGGGCGAGCAGCCGTATCTGCCGCCGGACGAACCGCGCATCCTGCACTGAGGAATAAACCCCCTCTCCCTCTGGGAGGGGGTTGGGGTGAGGGCGCTGATTATCCTCGTCTTGCCGCGTTAAGCTAGCGGCGTATGAACTACGCGCTCCAGGCCGGCCAAACGCTCAGCGAAAACCTGCGCCGTATCGCCGGCGAACAAATCACGCTCGCGCACGCCGCGCTCAGAGCCTATCCCCAGGACCCCGAGGGTGTGCACGAGGCACGCAAATGCCTGAAGCGTTTGCGCGCACTGCTGCGCCTGGCGCGCGAGCCGCTGGGTGAGAGTTACGCGCAGAAGAACGTCGCCTTGCGCGATCTCGCGCATGGCCTTGCCGGCTTGCGCGATCTTGAATCCTTGCTCGAGTTGCTGCCTGTTTTGCGCAAAAGTGCGCCCAAGGTACTGACCCGTGCGGGTCTGGCGCGCCTGCGCGAAGCTTTGCATTCCAGCGTATTGCCGCCAGAAAAAATGCAGGAGCAGGTCGAACAGACGAGCACGGCGCTGCAGGCGGCGGCGGAGCGTATCGCCGCTTGGCCGACACTGCCGGACGATGCGGAGACGCTGGTCGCTGGCGCAGCGCGTACGTACCGTAGTGCACGTCGGCGCATGCGTGACGCTTTTACCGAACCTTCACCCGACTCATTCCACGAGTGGCGCAAGCAGGTTAAGCATCACGGTTACCAATTGCGCGTTTTGCAGCCGCTGTGGCCGAAGTTTATTGGCGCGCAGGAGAAACTCATGGATGAGCTGGCCGAGGCCCTGGGCGAAGAACACGACGCGGGACTGCTGCACCAGAAGCTGACGGGCGAGCTCGGAGAGACGTTGCGGCCGGGGTCGCGGCTGTGCTGGCAAACCATTTGCGCGCAATTCCAGGATGTGCGGCGGGAGCGGGCGCGGCTGCTGGGCGCGCGTGCGTTCGCGGAGGGCCGCGGCGCTTTTGCGCGGCGCCTGACGGCGAGCTACGAGTCCTGGCGCGCTCACGACAAACCCCTCCCCCAATGGCCCGCTACCGCATCCTCGCACTAGACGGCGGCGGCGTCCGCGGCGTCATCACCGCCGTGTGGCTGCGCCGGCTTGAACAAGAACTGGGCGCGCCCATCCGCAAACATTTCGATCTCATCGCCGGCACCTCCACCGGTTCGATTCTCGCTTGCGCGCTGGCTGTGGGCCGGCCGCCGGCCGCGCTGATCCGGCTGTATCAGGAAAAAGCCAGGCTGATCTTCCCGCGCTCGCCCAAACCCAAGGGCGGGCCGCCGCGCAATCCGCCGAAGGGCACGCAGCGCTGGCTGCTGGTGCCGGGCTATGACGGTCGTGGGCTCACCAGCGTGCTGCGCGCCCAGTTCAAGGACGGACAGGGCGGGGACCTGCTGTTCGGCCAGCTTCACCCCTCCGTCAAGTTGATGGTGCTGAGCTACGACACGATTTCCCGCCGACCGATCATCTTCAATAACCACAACGCCGCGCATGCGGGCCTGCCGGTTTATGAGATCGTCAAAAGCTCCTGTTCGGCGCCAATTTATTTTCCGGCGCATGTCACCACGATCGAGGGCCAGGAACACGCGCTGATTGACGGTGGCGTCGTCGCCAGCAATCCGGCGCTGTGCGGTATCACGGAGGCTTTATCCACCCAGCCGAAAGCCAGCCTGCTGGTCGCCTCCTTCGGTTCCGGCCAGGCTTCCATGCCGATTGCGGCCAAGGATGCACAGGGCTGGGGCGCTATTGGTTGGTTGCAGAAAATCGTGGATGTGCTGATGGACGGCCCGATGGACTTGATGGACATGATGGCGCCGCAGTTGGTCGGGCCGAGCAATTACTATCGTTTTCAATGCGCGCTGAGTCCCGAACTCGAAAGCATCGACAACGCCACTCCCGACAATCTTGAGCGTCTGATTAAAGAAGCGACTGCGTATATTCAGCAGCTAAAAGTGGATCAACAGATCAAGCGCCTGGCCGCCGCGCTGAAAACAGCTTAGGTCTGGGGCCGCCAGCAAGCCACAGTTCGTCCGCCATGCCGGCGGAAGCATGTCCTGAGTTTGTCGAAGGGCCGGCATCCAGCGTATTGAAAATAAACGGGATTCCGGCCGCGGCCAAGTGAGGCATTCAATCTGCTTGACTAATGAACATTGTTCATATAACTTATTAATGAACGACGTTCATTAAGCGTCGTATACGAGGAACAAACCGATGGCTTCACTTTTCTCAAGACTGCGCAGCGTGGTCGTCGCCCAGGCCCACGATGCGGTGGACCAGCTGGAAAATCCGCAAATCATGGCCAATCAGTTACTGCGCGATCTGGGCGGCGATGTGCAGGCGACCCGCCGCTCACTGGTCGCGGCGCTCGCGGCCGAGCGTCACCTGTTGAAGCAGCGCGACGCCATGTCCCGCGAGGCCGGCGAATGGGAACAAAAGGCCGAGCGCCTGCTGGAGAGCGGTGATGACAAACTCGCACGCAGCGCGCTGGAACGTGCCGTTTCGCTCAAGTCAGCAGCCGCGGCGCAGGAAGCGCCCATAGCGACCGCACAACGCAGCGTGCAGCGCCTGCGCGAGCAGATGCAACGCTTGAAGAGCGAGTGGGATAACACGCGTAACCGGGTCGCGGTGATCAGCGCCAACCAGGCTGCCGCCGAAGCGCTCGGTACAGCGAATCAGGCTTCCGACGGCTATAGCCGCGCGATGGACCGCGTGCACCAGCTCGACGAGCTTTCGCGCAAGGCGTCCCGGCTTGAATGTGAGGCTGACGCCGCCGCCGAGCTGCTCAACGAGCAGGAGAGCCTGGAGCAGGCGGTAGAGGCGCACGACCAGGCTGCTGCGGTCGAAGCGGCGATGGCGGAGCTGCGCAATCGGATTGCCGCCCGGCAGACCACCGCCCAACAGAGCAACCCCGAACCAAGCAACACAGTCCAGTCCGACAACTAAATCACCCCAAGCACAGGAGATATCGTCATGGAATCCAATGAAAGCATTCGCCTCGACAGCCCCTCGTGGCTGTTCTTCGTCAAGGCCTCATTCATCTGCGCCCTGGTCGGCATGGTTTTCGGCCTGATCGTGATGCCGGTGGAAATCTGGATGCGGGGCTATATGGTGCTCGGCACGCTATTTCTGGTCGGTTCCACCTTCACGCTGTCCAAAACGCTGCGCGACCAGTTCGAAGCCTCCAAGCTCATCAACAAGCTGGCCGAGGCCCGGACCGAGAAGCTGCTGAAGGAATACGGGCAGGAAACGTGAGCGACGCAGAGTCAGCCGGCGCGCCTGCGGGGGGCGGGATGACCGCTTTCCCGCAGGCCGTCCAGAAAGGTCTCCACCACCAGCTTGCTAAGCGGCCGGTAATCGCTCAGGCCGCTCCACTTGAGCTTGTCCGTGACGGCCAGGCTGCACACGCCATGCACGCTGCTCCACAGCGCCGCCGCCGTGCTGCGCAGGCGATCTGGTCTGGCAGCCGGCATCAGCGGCCGCAGGTTTTCCTCCACCAGCTCGAACAGCCGCTTAAGCCGCAGATCCACAGACGGTCGCGGCTTCATTTTCGGCGGCAACTGATGTTCGAACATCAGGCGCCAGCGATGCGGATGCCGCTGTGCGAATTCGATATAGCCCGCGCCCATCGCGCGCAGTCGCGCGCGCGGTTCCTTGAGCGGCTCGGACGCGGCCTGAAGAAAAGCGTAAATGGCGTCCGCGGTACGCTCGTTGATCGAGGCGAGCAAATCGTCCTGGCTGCTAAACAGCAGATACAGATTGCCGACCGTGTAGCCAATCGCCTTGGCGACCTTGCGCATCGAAAAACCGGCGATGCCTTCCCGCACCACCAGCAGCTCGGCCGCCGTCAGCGCCATTTCGCGCTGCTGCTCCTGGCTGTGTTCGTTGCGGCGGCCCATCTTAGTTAGGAGAAAGAGTCATGCATGAACAGCATTTTACTCAATTATTGAACATCGTCCATTTGCACCTGCCGGAATTGATGGCCGCCATCAGCGAATACCGCATGCTGCTCACGCTATTCGTGCTCTTTGCCATCTGCTTCGCTGTCGAGCGGATTAGGCCCGGCTGGAAACTGCCACGGGTCGGCACCTGGCCAACCCGGGTACTGCTCATCAACGCCGTCCAGCTCGGGGTCGTGGCTCTGGCCGGCGTCACATGGGAACGCTGGCTGGGAAGCCGATCTCTGTTTCATGTCGGGGCATTCGTCGGGCCCATCGCCGGCGGCCTGTTCGCATATTTCATTGCCACTTTTGTGTTCTATTGGTGGCATCGGTGGCGCCATGAAAACGATTTGCTGTGGCGGATATTCCATCAGATTCACCATAGCCCCCAGCGCCTGGAAGTCATTACTTCCTTTTACAAGCATCCCGGCGAAATGTTAGTAAATTCCGTCATCGGGAGTTTGTTGGTCTATACCGTGCTCGGCCTGTCTTCGGAAGCCGGCGCGTTCTACACTTTTTGCACGGCGGTGGGCGAGTTTTTCTATCACACCAATGTGCGGACCCCGCACTGGGTGGGGTATTTCTTTCAGCGTCCCGAAATGCACCGGATTCACCACGAGTACCGGCGTCACCGTAACAACTACGGCGACATAAGCTGGTGGGACATGCTGTTCGGAACCTACGAGAACCCGCGAACCTGGGATGATCGCTGCGGGTTCGACGATGCACTTGAGCAGAGACTGTTCGACATGCTGATGTACCGTGATGTTCACGTCGGAACGAAACCTCGTCCGTTAGACTGATATCCAAGCACGCTTTCGCAACCGGATCGCATCTATGAGCGCCAATAATCAGTTCGGCCTGCTGGCGGAGCGCCGCTTCGGCCCGTTCTTCCTGACCCAGGCCTTCGGTGCGTTCAACGACAACGTGTTCAAGAACGCGCTGGTCATCATGATCGCCTTCGGAGCGGTGCAGATGACGGACACGCAGGTCAATTTGTACGTGAATCTTGCCGCGGGGCTGTTCATCCTGCCGTTCTTCCTGTTCTCCGCCACGGCCGGCCAGATCGCGGAAAAATATGAAAAATCGCGGCTGATCCGTTACATCAAGCTGCTCGAGATCGGCATCATGCTGCTGGCAGCCTTGGGGTTCTGGCTGAGCAATCCGACCTTTTTGCTGGCGGTGCTGTTTCTGCTGGGTACGCAGGCCACCCTGTTCGGGCCGGTCAAGTACGGCATCCTGCCGCAGCATTTGCGAGACCACGAACTCGTCGGTGGCAATGGGCTGGTGGAGATGGGGACCTTTCTCGCCATTCTGCTCGGCACCATGCTCGGCGGCTGGCTGATTGCGCTGGATGGCGGCAAACACTGGGTATCCGGCGCCGTAGTCCTGATCGCTGCTCTCGGCTATGCGGCCAGTCGCTTCATTCCGCTGGCGCCGGCCGCGGCGCCGGAACTGAAGATCAACTGGAACCCGGTCACCGAGACCTGGCGCAACTTCCAGTTCATGAAAACCAATCACACGGTATTCCTGTCCGTGCTCGGCATCTCCTGGTTCTGGTTTTATGGCGCGACTTTTCTGGCACAACTGCCGACTTACACCAAGAACTACCTCGGCGGCGATGAGAGCGTGGTCACGCTGATGCTGACCATCTTCTCGCTCGGTGTCGGCGTCGGCTCGCTGCTATGCGAACGCATGTCGGGCCGCAAGGTGGAGATTGGCCTGGTACCGTTCGGTTCTCTTGGACTCACCTTATTCGGCCTGGACCTGTACTTCGCCAAGCCGGACGTGGCGCTGGTCACGGGCTTGGGCTGGATGGAATTTCTGCAGCAGCCTGGAAGCAGCCGTATCGTCGCGGATTTGCTGCTTACTGGCCTGTTCGGCGGGTTCTACATCGTGCCGTTGTATGCGCTGATTCAGAGCCGCTCTGCGCCTTCGCACCGTTCCCGCATCATCGCCGGCAACAACATCCTGAACGCCTTGTTCATGGTGGCCTCCGCTGGCATTTCAATTCTGTTGCTCAAGGCGGGCCTGAGCATCCCGGAACTGCTGGTAACCGTAGCGCTGATGAATGCGGCAGTGGCGGTGTTTATCTACTCGCTGGTACCCGAGTTCCTGATGCGTTTCGTAGTGTGGATTCTGGTCAACACGCTTTACCGCATCCGGGTGCAGGGTTTGGACAAGATTCCGGAAGAGGGTCCCTGCGTCGTCGTCTGCAATCACGTCAGCTTCGTGGACGCGCTGATTCTCGGCGGCACGATCCGCCGGCCGGTGCGCTTCGTGATGTATTACAAAATCTTCCGGATTCCGGTGCTGAGCTGGATTTTCCGCACCGCCCGCGCGATTCCGATAGCGGGCGCCAAAGAGGACGAAACGCTGATGAATAAGGCCTTCGATGAGATCGAAAAGGCGCTTAGGGCAGGCGAGGTGGTCGGCATTTTCCCGGAAGGCGGACTTACCCCGGATGGCAAGATTCAGACTTTCCGGCCGGGCATCGAGCGCGTCATCGAGCGTACGCCGGTGCCGGTGGTGCCCATCGCATTGCGCAATCTCTGGCGCAGCATGTGGTCGCGTCGCTGGGGCCGGCTGGAGCGTTCGCGCTTGCCGCGCCGCTTCCGCGCGCGGATTGAACTACTGATTGATGCACCGATGTCGCCGGAGCATGCGAGCGCCGAGGTATTGGAACAGAAAGTACGCGAGCTGCGCTCGAGCTTCGCTTGAAGCTCCGTCGATGAGACGATTTCTGCTGGCGGTGCTCCTATCCCTGCAAGTGGAGAGCGCATTGGCGTCGGAGTGCGTGGTTCTGCTGCATGGGCTTGGGCGGTCATCGCTCTCGATGTTGCCCCTGCAGCTTGCCTTGGAAAGCAGCGGCTACGACGTCTCCAATCGCAGCTATCCCTCCACTGAGCGCGGCATCGAGTCGCTCTCGACCGTAGTGGGTGAGGCTATCGCCGACTGTAGATATCTGGACGCCGAACAAATCCATTTCGTGACGCACTCGATGGGCGGTATCCTGGTGCGCGTTTACTTCCAGACTCATCAAGTCCCGGAAGCGAAAAGGATGGTGATGCTGGCGCCGCCCAACCACGGCAGCGAGATTGTCGACGCTTATAAAGACCAATGGTGGTTTCGCCGCGCGACCGGCCCCGCGGGACAGCAGCTCGGAACCGACGCGGAAAGCCTGCCCCGCAGATTGGCGCCGATACCGCTGGAGATCGGTGTAATCGCCGGCACCGGCAGTAGCGATCCCTGGTTCTCGGGTCAGTTCTCCGGCGAGTACGACGGCAAAGTGTCGGTCGAGAGCGCGGCGCTTCCGGAAATGAAAGACTTGTTGCTGGTGGAAAGCGGCCACACCTTCATGATGAACTCGAAACGGGTCATCGAACAGGTTAAGACCTTCCTGCGCAACGGGGCTTTCAGCAAGCCACCCACGGATCAAAAGAAACCCAATTGATCGCCCGGCTGGGGCGGCAGCCGGAACTGGGTGCAATCCAGCTCAAAGCGTAGGTCCTGATTCAATCCCAGTCGCTTGCAGGCAAGCTCGAAGCGTTGTTCGAGGAGCTTGGCGAAGGGTCCGGTACCGCTCTGGCGCAAACCCCATTGGGAGTTGTATTCCTTGCCGCCGTGCATTTGCCGCAGCCGCGACAGCACATGTTCCGCCTCGCCCGGGCGCTGCGCCCGCAGCCAGTCACTGAATACTTCCTTCAACTCCCAGGGCAGGCGGATCAATACATAGCGGGCGGTGGTGGCACCGGCAGCCGCAGCGGCCTCCAGAATGGTTTCAAGCTCTGGCTCGGTGATAACCGGAATCACCGGCGCGACCAGCACGCCCACCGGCACGCCCGCCTCGCTTAGCGTCTTGATGGCGCGCAGCCGCGCCTGCGGCGAAGCCGTTCTCGGCTCCAGCGTGCGCTTGATCGCCGGGTCCAGACTGGTGACGCTGATACAGGCGCTGACAAGTTTGCGTTCCGCCATCCGGCCCAGAATGTCCACGTCGCGTTCGATCAAGGCGCTCTTGGTCAGCAAAGTCACCGGATGGTTGTAGCGGTCGAGCACCTCCAGCACGCTGCGCGTGATGCGATGCTCGCGTTCAATCGGCTGATAGGCATCGGTGTTCGGCCCCAGCATGATCGGCTGCACTTTATAACCGGGTTTGCGCAGCTCCTGCTCCAGCAATTCTGCGGCGCGCGGCTTGTAGAACAACTTGGTCTCGAAATCCAGGCCGGGCGAAAGGCCGAAATAACTGTGTGTCGGCCGCGCGAAGCAGTAGATGCAGCCGTGCTCGCAACCGCGATATGGGTTGATGGTGAGGTTGGCGCCGATGTCCGGCGATTCGTTGTAATTGATGATTGTGCGAGTGGCGTCAGCCTTGACCTCGGTGTGCAGCGGGGGCAACGGCTCATCCGGATCACGCCACCAGCCGTCGTCCGCGGTCTCGCGGGTCTGCACCGAGAACCGATGCGCCGGATTGCTCACGGCGCCACGGCCCTTGCGCGCCAGGTGCCATGGCGCAGCTATGTCTTGAGCGGGTTTACGCATGCCCCTATAGTGCCGCAGTTCAGCCGGTCTTCGAGACCGGCTTTGGGATCAAACACTTAACAAGGGATCGGCCATGAATACAGAGCGCAAATATGATGTCGTGGTGTTCGGCGCGACCGGTTATACCGGTCTGCTCACGGCCGAATACCTGGCGCGCCAGGCGCCGCCCGATTTGAAATGGGCACTGGCGGGGCGCAATCCGGACAAGCTGGCTGAGGCGCGCGCGCATCTGGCGGGCTGTAACTCGCGCTGTAGCGCACTCGAGTTGATTGCAGCAGACGTTGGCGATGCAGCTAGCATGGCGCGGCTCGCGCAAAGCACAAAAGTCGTGATCACCACCGTCGGTCCCTACATTCTGTACGGCGAACCACTGGTGAAAGCCTGCGCCGAGGCTGGCACGCACTATGTAGATCTCACCGGCGAGCCTGAGTTTGTGGACCTCATGTGGCTGGGCTATCACGAAACCGCGCGCAAGAACGGGGCGCGCATCGTGCATAGCTGCGGCTTCGACAGCATTCCGCACGACCTGGGTGCGTATTTCACCGTGCAGCAGCTCCCGGCGGGGCAGCCGATCAAGCTCGAGGGCTTCGTGCGCGCCGGCGGCACCTTCTCCGGCGGCACTTACCATTCGGCGGTCAACGCTTTTGCGCGCATGCGTAAATACGCCATGACGCGCCGGGAACGCATGGCGAAAGAGGACTGGCCAAAGGATCGCAGAATCGGCTCCACACTTCAGCGCATCCGCTTTGACAAACGAGTCGGTACCTGGGTCGTGCCGTTCCCGAGCGTGGACCCGCAGGTGGTACGACGTAGCGCAGCGGCGCTGGATCGTTACGGGCCGAACTTCCGCTACGGCCACTACATCCAGGTCAAACGACTCGCTTCGGTGGCGGGTCTGCTCGGCGGCGTGACGGGCCTGTTCCTGGGCGCCCAGCTCAAGCTCACGCGCAACTGGCTGCTGTCGGCGAAAGACCCGGGGCAGGGTCCGACCGAGGAGCAGCGGCGCAAGGGCTGGTTCAAGGTGACTTTCCTGGGCGAAGCGGGCGGCGTGAAAATCCGCACGCAGGTCACAGGCGGCGATCCTGGCTACGGCGAGACCTCAAAGATGCTCGCGGAAAGCGCGATGTGTCTGGCGCGGGATCGGCTGCCATCCGGCGTCGCCGGACAACTCACGCCCGCAGTCGCAATGGGCGATGCCTTGCTCAAGCGCCTGCAAGAGGCCGGTATCAAGTTTGAAGTGCTCAGCCGGGAGGGCTGACGACGGCTGCTGTCATTGCGAGCCCTTCGACAGGCTCAGAGCCTGCCCCGGACTCGATCCGGGGATAAACTCCGCGACGCAATCTCGATTTTTGCGCGGCAGTTCGCCGAGATCGCCACGTCACTTCGTGACTCGCGATGACAGGTTAGCTGTGAAAGCTGAGGGCCTTCCTTTCATCCGTCATTCCGGCGCAGGCCGGAATCCAGCGTTTATAACCCGTTGTTGTGCAAGAGTCCTGGATACCGGCCTGCGCCGGTATGACGAATCCAAAGAATACGTTCACTCGACCGGAAGTAGAGACTGCAAGGTGCCCCAGCCACCATCAATCGAAACCGCGTTCGTGTAACCCATTTTAGTCAGCGCATCAGCCGCTAGCGCGGAGCGGAAACCACCGCCGCAATACAGATAAAGTGGTTCATTCTTGTCTGGATGTTTTTTTTCGACGTCACGCTCGATCACCCCCTTGCCGATGTGTTCCGCGCCTTTTACGTGACCCGCCGCAAATTCGCTTTCTTCGCGCACATCAATCACGCGGATCGCGGAATTCTCCTTCAACAGTCGCGGCATCTCGGCAGCTTGCACTTCTTTGATGCGGGTCTTGGCGTCGCGCACCAGCGTCATAAAGCCGGAGGCGTGTTGTTTGGGTGCTTGGCTCATGGCTAATCCATCGAAAGCAGGCCGTCGATGATAACCCGCGTGCAAGGTATGATGAGCGCCGCGCTCGGGGAAAGACATGTCACGTAATCTCGAAGTTGCCACTTCGCTGCTGGCCAGCACGCTGCGCGGCTGGCGCGGCACCATGGCCTCGCAACGTAGCAGCCAGCCGCCCAAACCGATCGAACTGTACGAGTTTGAGGCCTGCCCTTACTGCCGGCTGGTGCGCGAGGCGCTGACGGAGCTTGATCTTGACGCGATGATTTATCCCTGTCCCAGCGGTGGCACGCGCTTCCGGCCCAAGGTGAAGGAAATGGGCGGCAAAAAATTATTCCCGTACATGGTGGACCCCAACACTGCCACCGCGATGTACGAGTCGGAAGACATCATCAACCATCTGTACCAGACCTATCGCGGCAAAGCGCCGCGCCGCCTGCCGCGGCCCTTGCGCGTGGCGACCTCCGGTTTGGCAAGCGTCGCGCGCGGATTCCGTGGCCGCAAGGCGCGCCCTTCCAAAGCGCCAGCTAAACCATTGGAACTCTATAGCTTCGAATCAAGCCCGTACTCGCGTCTGGTGCGGGAAACCTTGTGCGAACTCGAGCTTCCGTATCTGCTGCGCAGCTTCGGCAAGGCGGTTGGACCGGATCTTGGTCCGCCCTGGGTGCGTACCCGGTTTTTCCCCAAGCTAGCGATTAAAGGCCGCAATCGGCAGCGCATGTACCAGCGCAGCGCGCGGCTGCAAGTCCCTTATCTGATTGATCCCAACACCGACGTCGGCATGTACGAGTCGGCCGATATCGTGAACTATCTCAACCAGACCTACGGCGCGTAAGCTTCCCGCTCACCATTCCGCTCGGCTATAGACGGCGCCCTCCGCCAGATGCGGAAATACCCAGAGCGTGTTCTGGTGACTCAAGATAAAAAAGCGGTAGGCGGCGTCGCCCTGAATGGTGTACAAACCCTCGTGAAAATCAGCCGTGTTTTCCCACGTCACATAAGCGTTGGGATCAATGCTGGGGGCGTATTCCACCCGCCAGTCTGAGGGCAGCATGCGCGTCAATGCGCTGTGCAGAGTATCCACCTTGGGCGAAACCGGTTCTGCCAGGACCCCGGACGAGGCCGATAGCAGCTGAACACTCCATAACGCGACGCGCAGGCGTCTTAAATTGCTCATTTCTTGTCATCTCCAGCCAAGCTGTGAAAGATGACAAACAAGCCTTGCAGTTTTTATGCCAATGGATGACCGGCGTATGACAACGACTATCCGGGGCGGGGCAGACGCTCCGCGATGAGACGCCAGACCTGCGGATTCGCGCCAAGCGCCATGTGGCTGCCTTGCACCTCGATGTTCTCGGTATTAGGTGCAGGGTCTTCAATGGTGCAAGGCCAGGCAATGATGCCGTCGGTCTTGGTGTAGATGGCGGTGCAGGGTACTGGTGGCGGCGCGCGCCGGCGCTGGAAGCCCTCTCGATCCAGTTTGACCGTCCGGCCGAAATTCATGAGCCGCATCAGCGGCAGCAGGTTGTTGGCGTCGGGACAGACATTGAAGGGGCTGCCCAAGGTGAACACCCGCCGCACACGTTCGGGCTGATGGCGCGCCAGCTCGCGCGCGAACACCCCGCCGAGGCTCCAGCCGATCAGACTCACCTTGCCGTGGCGCTCGTGCAGGTTTTGGACCTGGGTGCGCAAGCGTTCCCGCACCAATTGATTGGTACCCAGGTTGCGGCCGCGGCCCCAGCCGTGGACCTTATAGCCGAGGCTGTGCAGGACATGGCGCAAGGGCGTGGTTTCCCAGTCGCCGGCGCCAAAGCCGGGAATGACCAGCACGGGGTGGCCGTCGCCGCGCGGTAATTGTTCCAGGCGCTGCAGATGACGGCGCCAGGTGGCGAAAGCCCATAGGCTGCGCGCTTCCATCAGTAGCAGACGTTTGGACGGCGGCGGGATGGTCGGCTTTTCGATCATAAGAAACTTGGAACTGGCTGACTCTGCAGTGATCATATGCCAGCGAGACCGGCGCGCGCTTTGCGCAGTCGTCGTCGTTGTCGCGTGCTAGTATCAAAAAAATCAATTTTCAGGAGATCGCCATGAAGCTCTACTTCGCCCCTGCAGCCTGCTCGCTCGCACCGCACATCGTGTTGCGCGAGGCGGGTCTGGATTTCGAGTTGGAGAAAGTGGACTTGCGCACGCACAAAACCGCGGATGGCGCCGACTACTACGGCGTCAATCCAAAAGGTTATGTGCCTGCCGTGAGGCTGGAGGACGGCTCGGTGCTCACGGAGGTCGCGGCCATCGTGCAATACCTGGCCGACCGCAAGCCCGACACGCATCTCGCCGCGCCGGCCGGCACCATGGGGCGCTACCGCCAGATTGAATGGCTTAACTTCATCTCCTCCGAAGTGCACAAGGCGTTGGGCGCGCTATTCAAGCCGACCACCCCGGAGCAGCGGCAGGAGGTTCTCGACAAGCTCAAGGGCCGTTTCGATATTGTGAGCAGGGCGCTGGAACACAAGGAATATCTGTTCGGCCACGTGTTCTGCGTGGCGGATGCTTATCTGTTCACGATTCTGAACTGGACCAATTTTCTGAAAGTGGATATCTCCGCCTGGCCGTTGCTGCAGCAATATCTGGCGCGGGTTTCTGCACGTCCCGCGGTGCAGCAGGCGCTGGTCGCAGAGGGTTTGAAGAAAGCCTGAGCGCGGCGCCAGACGAGGGTAGTGTCTCAGTTTGCCGCCGGATTTCCGAGTTCGTCATTCCGGCGGAGGCCGGAATCCAGTCTTTTCAAACCTATGGACACCGGCTGGAGTTTATCCCCGTATCGAGTACGGGGCAGGCTCTGAGCGAAGTCGAAGGGCCGGTGTGACGGCGAGCTGAGACACCACCTAGACGAGGCCTTTTTCGCGTAATTCGTCTTTCAGATAGGCGTAGTAAATCGGCGCGGCAATCAGTCCCGGAATGCCGAAGGCGGCCTCCATCACCAGCATCGCCAGCAATAATTCCCAGGCGCGTGCGCGGATTTGATCGCCGACGATGCGGGCGTTGAGGAAGTATTCCAGCTTGTGGATAGCGATCAAATAGGCCAGCGAGCCTAGCGCCACGAACAGGGACTGACTCAGGCTCACGACAAAAATCACGGTGTTGGAGATGATGTTGCCGATAATTGGCAGCAGGCCCGCAACGAAGGTAACGAGTATCAAAGTCTTGGTGAACGGTAACTCCACACCTGCCAGCGGCAATACCAGCCCAAGATAAATCGCGGTGAGGACGGTGTTGATGGCCGAGATCCGAATCTGCGCGAACACCACGCGGCGAAAAGCCGTAGTCAGACGCAGCGCGCGCTCGGCCACCGCCGCCGACAAGGGTCCGCGGCCGTGCTTGGGCACGGCCCGTTCCAGCGAGAGCAACGCGCCGACCACCATGCCGATCAGGATATGCGCCAGCGCACGGCCGAGCTCAGTGCCCGCCACCTGGAAGGCGTCCGCATGCGCACGCAACCATTCCACCAGCGCTTTGCGCAACTCCTCCGCATCGTCAGGCAGATAGCCCAGCACCCAGCCCGGCAGACGGTCGCGCGAGTTTTCGATAATTTCCGCCATGCGCTGGATCAGGGCTGGAATGCTCTCGCCGCTATGACGCAGGAAGGACGCCAGGCTCACGCCGGCTATCCCGATCAAAGCGATGACCGCGCTCGCAATCAAGGTGACGGCCAGCAGCCGCGGCACTTCGCGGCCGAGTCCGGGCGTGTGCAGCATCGGCACCAGCAGGTTCACCAGCCCATACACCAGCAAGCCGGCGAGCAATGCCGGCAGCAGCTTCAGATATAACAGCAGTAACAAGGCGCCCGCGAACAGGCTCCAGGTAGTGAGGTCGTAGCGGGAAATGGCGGCGGAGTTCATGGTGTGTCGCTCAGTTGGATAAGGATGTTAATCCTTCATGCGTCTGGCGACGAGAGCCGCAAAGGCTGCTGGACGCTGAAAGCAAAACGGGCGCGGCGCTTGCTCGCCGCGCCCGCTGCCCTGCTAGGGGCGTACTATTTCTTTTTCTTTTTCTTGGCTTTCTTCTTCGCGGCCATTACTTTTCTCCTCTGCTGTGTGTCGAGAGGCCGGCAGGAATTTACCCGAAAAGATCACCGACCCACGCTGATCATGTCACCAATTCGCGCGAGATGAAAGAGCGCGCGCGACCTGCAATCACTATCGACACTGCTGCCGTTTGTGTGTAAAGTTATCGGCGCAGTCGTTTCAAGTTCACCGTGGTAGGTTGTTCCCCGTTGGTCACTCGCGTGGGATGCTGTCAGTCCCCCGGCTCCGTTTCTTGAACGCTTGCACAACGCGGGCACTATTGCCCGCATCCATCCATCGTTCAAAGGAACGTGACAATGTCAAATGCTGTTATGGGTACCGTGAAGTGGTTTAACGACGCCAAGGGCTACGGTTTCATCACCCCGGAAGGCGGCGGCGAAGATCTGTTCGCCCATTTCAAGGAAATTCAGGGCAACGGCTTCAAGACCCTTAAGGAAGGCCAGCGCGTGGAGTTCGTGCCACAGCGCGGGCAGAAGGGCATGCAGGCCACCCAGATCAAACCGCTCTAACCAAGCGGCAACAAGCTGCAAAAAAACCCCGGCTCCGGCCGGGGTTTTTCTTTGTACGGCAGAAAAAACAATGGGACCTTACGGTCCCATTGTTTTTCCGATCAGCCCGCGTTACTGGGTGCGGGTCACCGTCGTCGAGCCGGTCACGCCATTCCGGCTGGCGCCGGACTTGCTCGCGTTGTCGCCGCGAGCTCGCCCAATTGCGCCGCTACGACACCAAATACAAAGAACAGAGCGGGTTGCCAGGGCGCGACGCCGAACAGTACGTCAATATCGTCGGCGTAACGGAAGATGCTGGCCTGGACCAGCATTGCCTCAACAACAAAGCCGCCGATAGCGGTCGCGCTGCCGCATATCAGGGCGGGCCGATCGCCAAGCAGGCGCCAGATGACTATCGCGAGCGCGAATATCAGCAGGCTTGCGGGAACCAGCGGCTGATGGCGCAGCAAAGCAGTCAGTGCGTACAGTCCCATGACGGCCGCTATGCCGGCGCAGCCGTCCGCCAGCTTCAGCGTCGCTCGCGGCGATCCCAGTTGCAGCCGCAGCTCCGCGGTGCCGGCGGTAGCAAGGCCGACCAGTAGCGGAAACCACAGCGCGCTGTCCCAGAAGAAGGGGACTGCAGTGGAAAGATATTCGGTCGTGCCGGTGACGACGTGACCGTGATCGCCAAAGGGCGAGACGACTGCACCCATTGCAAATAGCAACAGCAACTGGAAGGCGGATAACTTCATGCGAAGCTTTACAGCTCACCTACCCAGTAAATCCTGGCTTCGCGCCGCCCGAACTCGCGCGCGGCGTCGATGTCCTCGCCCATGTAAATGTCCACCCGGTTTGCATAGCGCTTGTTCATCTTGTCGAGCACGATGAACTCGCCGGGCAGGCCGTGGATGCGCACGCGCGTGTTGCGGCTCAAACCCTTGGGAATCAGATCGCGGGATACGGCCAGGATCGGCATGCCGGGTGCGATGTGATCGCCCCAGGCGGCGATATGCGGATCAGCATCGGTTTGCTCGACGACGGAGTTATAAGCCGTGACCGTAACCAGCAGGCCTTGATAGCCGGTGTCTTCCGGCGCGCCGGCGCGTTGCGGATACAACCAGGCGACTAGAAACAGCAGCAACAGAATCAGATCAACAGCGAGAGTGCGAATAGACGGGGTAAACATCGTCGGTCCTCCTCCTGCCCAAAGAAAAGCCTGCCGAAAAACAAAAGGCGGGCTCGATGCCCGCCTTTGTTTGCCGTGTACATCTGTTGGCTAACCTGAATGCCGACAACCCGGCCATAGGATTTTCAAAGCATTACAAAGATTCTGGCCCCTAAACTTTGTCAACATGTTGCCCCCGTATGCAATCAAATACACTACAGGTAGGCGCATACCTGTCAATTAACCCTGGATATAGTGGATAAACAATTCATTTGCAAGCGGTTTTCTGTTGCGGTGCAGCAAGCTGGTGCTCGCCCTTCCGCTGGAAATTTGTGGTAAATGGTCAGGCGTCAGCCATCGCAGAGGGCCTTCCAGGCGATTCTACGTATGGCGGCGTAAGTTCCGTCCCCGTTGGCCACCTCAACTTCCTCCAGGCACGGCCATGTTGAAATCCTCCACTCCGCAAGAAGCGGACATTCTTAACGTCCAAGCTCCGCTGCAGCGCCTTATTGGGTGGCTTTGTCATCTGCTTACGCCACGAGTGACGCCCGTCGGCAATTGCCAATGGTGTGCAGCAAGGTCACGACCGCGCTGCGCAATTTACCACCGGTGCCCCTCGTGATCCAGTGCTCGATAGGTGCGCCCCCAATCCCAGAGTTCATTGCGTGCCAATAGCGCCTCCGATCATTCGCAAGCCGCCCAATCCGACCAGCGGAAGCAGATGGATACTGAATGGGTAAGGCCGCCGTTCAACTATGGCCGCGATGAACCTAAGGTTCTGAAGCCTTATTCAAGTTGAGTACCCAGGCTGCCGGCTCTTCCAGGTCATAGGTCAATATGATTTCCTCGATCAGGTAGGGACCGAAATCCCGGCTCCCCGCTAGCTGCTTGATGTAGTGAAACCCTACTTCATCAGTCAAAACGAGCATGCCTCGCGCCGAGTCGACCTTGGATCGATACATGCTGACTTTGACGAACTTCATTTCAAGGCGCTGCGCAAAATAGATCGTGCGCGCAGACCTCAATCAGGCCTTGACTACTATTGCTGCCACCGTCACGTTGTCCTGCTCCGGATAACCTAGTGCCTTCGTCCACGTCATGATCTAGGCGACAACCTCCGTGGGACGGGATAGTTTGGCAAGTCGCTTGCCGAGATCACTACGAAAACGCTTATCGTGCTTGGGATCAGGATACAGCCCATCCGATGCAAGAATGATCTTGTCTCCGCTCTGCAGAGGAACTGATCCTTTGCAGACCCCATCGACGCCAAACCCAATCATGCTGTGACGCGAAATGCCAGGACTGTTCAGCAATCGAAAACGAGTTCCGCGCAGAAGGTAGAGGAGTGAGTCGCCTGCTGATACATAGTGGAGACGCCAATTGGAGACGTACGCCGCGACCAGGGTTGTTGCTGGCCGCGCTTTCGGGTTTCGGCCTCGGTACAATTTTGCGAACAGCCCGATGCGCTGCGACGGTGTTCCTGAAGAGCCACAGTGGAGTATCCGGTGGTGCCCAATCAAGCAACGCAGCGAACGCAAAGGTCTGCACCGCGCGTCGGCTTGCTTCGGCAACCTTGGGCCGGCCGCCCATCCCGTCGGCTACGAGAGCCAGGGTAGCGCCCTCATGGCGGACGATCTGATAGGCGTCCTCTTAATACCGCCGCTTGCCGCGCTTGCTGGCGCCCGCAGCGAGGACAATTGGCTTCGCTTGTGCCCCGTGCCGCAAAGCACCTCTCTGTATGCGGGGCCTCGCGCTGACGTCTCTAAGCAGGCTGTTCGTTGGTACATGGTCTTCCTGCTTCACCATCCTGCGGATCGCGCGCAGGGCAGCTTCTGTGGGGTAGCCGTCGTCTTCGCCGTATCTGCGCCTATTCCGCCTGTTGCCCAGCGAACTCATTCTGATGACTTGTTGTTCGCCGCACGCTGAAGCTCCGACGAACACATAGCCCAGAGCTCGTTCGATAACCGATCCGCCACCGCCTGATCATCCATGTCAATTCCGAATCGGCGATCTGCCATAGTTGGGACCAGGACGGCCGAAGGAGCGCGGGCCGCCGCGTAAGGAACCTTGCTGAGGCTGACGACCACTGCGATTTCATTCGTGTCTACGAGGCCGTAGATCGACCACGTAACGTGGGCTACGTCCTTATCGGCAATGTCCAGCGCATAAGTTAAGACCTTGCCTGCCTTGAGCGCCGCCAATACTGGCGGCAGCACCGCAACCCCGGCCCGGCGACTCACTGGCTGTGGACCTCGGCTTCCTCGTACACCACCTCCGTTTTGACGATAGTGCAGCCAGTGCCGTTAGGTGTCGGCAACAAAAGCTGGGTGACGTTGCCCGCCTCAAGCGCCACCAACCCCGCCAGTTCCCCCGCGTACTTGGAGTCTTTCAACGTGGTCTCGCGCACCACGGGACACGACTGATCTACCGACCATATCGACGTGTATGCGGCATCGCACTGGCCGGCCTTGGTCGGCGCCACGGTCATGAGGGCGACCGCGTTGCCGTCCGAGTATCTGAGCGAGATCTGTGAGCTGAATAGTCGCGTGTCCGCCGATTTGTTATTCCAGCTGGCGATCGACGCGTGCTTGTGGTTGCCGATGATGAAGTTGGCCAGCTTGTCGACAACTCCTAGGCATGTTCTGACGCCGTTTTTTTGCGCTTGCTCCGTTGGCACTATCTCGGCGTATGCGGCTTGAGACAGTGCCATGGAAACCATTGCCACCTTTACTGACTTTCGCAGGTTTGCCGCAGTTCTCATTGGAGCGCCCCCTTTGCACGCAAGTGTGCAGTAAAAAGGCTAACACAGTATGTGTATATATGTCCGTGGACTGATAGTCACAAGCCTCCCACTCTGCTGGCATGCGCAGAGTCACGGACTACAAGATCGCGGTGGCCTTTGGGCAGGTGCTCCGCAAACACCGCAAGCGTGCGAACCTGACGCAGGAAGAATACGCGGATCGCTGCGAAGTGGATCGCACCTACGCGTCGCTCCTGGAACGCGGCAAACGTCACCCGAACCTGGAGCTTGTGTTTACGCTCTGTCATGAGCTCGGCGTTGCGCCCAGCACCGTGCTAAAGGAGGTCGAGCGGGCCTTAGGTGGTCGAGACAGAATCCGAGGCACCCGGTAAACCACGGCAATCTAGGGGCAGCGAGGCTTCAAAAAAAATCGCTGTCAGTATCGCTCCATTTCTGCAAGCCGCCGACGCTGAAAGCCACGTACGCCTCACGCAGCCTGTCGACCTTCACGCGAGAGTAGGTCGGCAGGGTCCTGAACGAACTTGGTGTTGCCCGTTGAGGCGGGTTTATACGGAAATTACCTTAAGTTAGTACGTCTTATCCGATGTTTTCCGTTTCCTATAACTAGATCGACGGCGGGTAGTGCGGAAACGCCTCCCGCAGGCCGGCGCGTCGCTCATGAAATCGGCCGACCAGACCGTGTCGGGCTAGGCGGTGAACGCTAACAGCGTCCAACAATCGGTCGAGGGCTGCGTACCGGCAGCTGGATCCGGGGCGAGGGCATCAGCTAGATATTGGCGTTGTCAGACAAAAAAATCGCTGTCAATATCGCTCCATTTCTGTAGGGTATCGGGGCTTGGGTGTAGAAAGCCGCCGGTTACGTCAAATACACGGCGTGAGGTTGATGGTTGTGGAGGTGTAAGG
>JBOICV010000010.1:0-5877 GCA_050740255.1 Nevskiales bacterium
CCGATTCAAACACAGGAACCCTGCTTCAAAAACCCCCAAACACTAACCTTTTTGGTGGGTCACTTTTCAATGCAAAGAGTGGGTCAGTTTTGAGTGCACGCGGACACACAATGTGGTAAAGCTGCCGGATGATGGGGTAAAGGGCGCTCATAGGGATCCGCCCAGTGTGTTTTTGGTGAGGATAGCACCCACCTGGCAAATGGAAAAACGCGGGAAAGAGCCTTGTGTCCGGCACCTCCAAAAAAAAGGCGGCCTAAGGCCGCCCTTTTCTTCATCCACCCGAACCTAACCCGCTTCGGCTTTCGCTTCCGTCTCGACCGCCGTCAAATCGAGCTCCAGATTCTGCTGCTGGCGCTTCTTGCGGCGCTGCTCGTGGTAGGCGAGACCGGTACCGGCCGGAATCAGACGGCCGACGATCACGTTTTCCTTCAAGCCACGCAGGTAATCCTTGGCGCCGCGCACCGAAGCCTCGGTGAGCACGCGGGTGGTTTCCTGGAACGAAGCCGCCGAGATGAAGGACTCGGTCGAGAGGCTGGCCTTGGTGATGCCCAGCAGCAGGAACTCGTACTTCGCCTGCTTGCGGCCATCGGCCTTGGCTTTCTTGTTCTCGTTCTCGACCCGTTGCAGCTCGAGTTGCTCGCCCTGCAGCAGTTTGGTTTCGCCCGGATCGGTGATCTCGACCTTGCGCAGCATCTGGCGGATGATGACCTCGATGTGCTTGTCGTTGATGCGCACACCCTGCAGGCGGTACACGTCCTGGATTTCCTTGACGAGGTAATTCGCCAGCGCTGAAACGCCCTTCAAACGCAGTATGTCGTGCGCGGACGATTCGCCATCCGAGATGACCTCGCCCTTCTCCACGTGCTCGCCCTCGAACACGTTGATGGTGCGCCACTTCGGAATCAGCAGTTCGGTTTCCTTGCCGTCGCTGTCGACGATGCGGATACGCTGCTTGCCCTTGGTCGCTTCGCCGAAGCGCACGGTGCCGGAAGCATCGGCCAGCACGGCCGGATCCTTCGGCTTGCGCGCTTCGAACAAGTCGGCCACTCGCGGCAGACCGCCGGTGATGTCACGCGTCTTGGACGACTCCTGCGGAATACGGGCCGCGACGTCGCCGACTTTCAACTCCTGGCCGTCCTGCACCACCACCACCGCTTTCGCCGGCAGGGTGTAGCTGGCGGGGATGCTGGTACCGGGGAAGTGCAATTCCTTGCCGCGGCCATCCACCAGGCGGATCACGGGGCGCACGTCCTTGCCGCCGCGCTGCTTCGGATCGAGCACCACGATATTGGTCATGCCCGTGACCTCGTCGGTCTCGCGCGTAACGGTGACGCCGTCGTGGAAGTCCACGAACTTCACGCGGCCGGTTACTTCCACCACGATCGGATGGGTGTGCGGATCCCACTTGGCCATCGGCTGGCCGGGTTTCAGTTCCGCGCCTTCCTTGACGGCGATGTTCGCGCCATACGGAATCTTGTAGCGTTCGCGCTCGCGGCCATGCTCGTCGACCACGCCCAGTTCGCCGGAGCGGGACACCGCCACCAGATGGCCGTCGCTGTGCCGCACGGTCTTGAGGTTGTGGAACTTGACGGTACCGGCCGACTTGGTCGCCACGCCGTCCACCGCCGCCGCACGCGAAGCCGCGCCGCCGACGTGGAAGGTACGCATGGTGAGCTGGGTACCTGGCTCACCAATCGACTGCGCTGCAATCACGCCGACCGCTTCACCGATATTGGTGAGATGGCCGCGCGCCAGATCACGCCCGTAACACATGGCGCAAACGCCGTGCGCCGCATCGCAGGTGATCGGGGAACGCACCACCACTTCGTCCACCGAAGCGGCTTCGAGCTTGTCCACCGCGCGCTCATCCAGGAAGGTGCCGGCCGGCAGCAAGGTCTTCTTGCTGCCCGGCAGACCCACATCCTTGGCCAGCACACGGCCCAGCACGCGCTCGCGCAAGGGCTCAACCACATCGCCACCCTCGACGATCGGATTCATGATCAGACCGTCTTCGGTGCCGCAGTCCTGCTCGACCACCACCATGTCCTGCGCCACGTCCACCAGACGCCGGGTCAGATAACCCGAGTTGGCGGTCTTGAGCGCGGTGTCGGCCAGGCCCTTGCGCGCGCCGTGGGTCGAGATGAAGTACTGCAATACGTCCAGACCTTCACGGAAGTTTGCCGTGATCGGCGTCTCGATGATGGAGCCATCGGGCTTGGCCATCAGGCCGCGCATGCCCGCGAGCTGGCGAATCTGCGCCGCGCTACCACGCGCGCCGGAGTCGGCCATCATGAAGATCGAGTTGAAGGACTGCTGCTTGACCATCTTGCCGTCGCGCGCCTTCACTTCTTCGCCGCCGAGTTTGTCCATCATGGCCTTGGCGACTTTTTCGTTCGCCCGTGACCAGATGTCCACGACCTTGTTGTAGCGCTCGCCGTCGGTCACCAGACCTTCGGTGTACTGCTTCTGGATATCCTTCACCTCGGACTCGGCCTTCGACAGGATGTCCACTTTCTCGTCCGGTATCACCATGTCGTCCAGGCAGATCGACAGGCCCGCCAGCGTGGACATGCGAAAACCGGTGTACATGAGCTGGTCGGCGAAGACCACGGTCTCTTTCACGCCGGCGCGGCGGTACGAAGCGTTGATCACGCGCGACACCGTCTTCTTGGTGATCGGCAGATTGATCAGGCTGAACGGCAGACCGGCCGGCAGAATCTCGCGCAACAGCGCGCGGCCGACGGTGGTGTCCGCGCGCTTGACCACCGGCTGCGTTTTGCCTTCCTCGTCCTCTTCGTAGTCGGTCAGACGTACCTTGACCTTGGCCTGCAAGTCCACCTGATGGTTGTCGTAGGCGCGGCGCACTTCACTCAAGTCGGCGAAGGTCATGCCCTCGCCCTTGGCGTTGATGCGTTCGCGCGTCATCCAGTACAAGCCCAGGATCACGTCCTGGGTCGGCACGATGATCGGGTCGCCGTTGGCGGGCGACAGGATGTTGTTGGACGACATCATCAGCACGCGCGCTTCAAGCTGGGCTTCCAGCGACAGCGGCACATGCACCGCCATCTGGTCACCGTCGAAGTCGGCGTTGAACGCGGTACAGACCAGCGGATGCAATTGAATCGCCTTGCCTTCCACCAGCACCGGCTCGAAAGCCTGGATGCCCAGGCGATGCAGCGTCGGTGCACGGTTCAGCAGCACGGGGTGTTCGCGGATGACTTCATCCAGCATGTCCCAAACGGCCGGCTCCTCGCGCTCCACCATCTTCTTGGCGGCCTTGATGGTCGAGGCCATCTCCAGGCGCTGCAGACGCGAGAACACGAAGGGCTTGAACAACTCCAGCGCCATCTTCTTCGGCAATCCGCACTGATGCAGGCGCAGCGTCGGACCGACCACGATCACGGAGCGGCCCGAGTAGTCCACGCGCTTGCCGAGCAGGTTCTGGCGGAAACGGCCCTGCTTGCCCTTGATCATGTCGGCCAGGGACTTCAGTGCGCGCTTGTTGCTACCAGTGATGGCACGGCCGCGGCGGCCGTTGTCAATCAGCGCGTCCACCGATTCCTGCAGCATGCGCTTTTCATTGCGCACGATGATGTCCGGCGCCACCAGTTCCAGCAGGCGCTTCAGGCGGTTGTTGCGGTTGATGACGCGGCGGTATAAATCGTTCAGATCGCTCGTGGCAAAGCGGCCGCCATCCAGCGGCACCAGCGGACGCAGATCCGGCGGCAGCACCGGCAGCACGGTCAGCACCATCCATTCCGGCTTGTTGCTGGACGCAACCAGATGCTCGATCAGCTTCAGGCGCTTGCCGAGTTTCTTGATCTTGGTGTCGGAACTGGTGGCTTGAATCTCTTCCCGCAGCTTGATCGCTTCCGCCGGCAAGTCGAGCGTCTTGAGCAACTCGAGAATGGCCTCGGCGCCCATCTGAGCGGTGAAGTCATCGCCATGCTGCTCAACCGCAGCCAGATACTCTTCTTCGGTCAACAGGCCGCCGCGCTCCAGCGGCGTCATGCCCGGTTCCACCACCACATAGGCTTCGTAATACAGCACGCGCTCGATGGCGCGCAGGGGAATATCCAGAATCAGGCCGATACGGCTCGGCAGGCTCTTCAGGAACCAGATATGCGCGACCGGCGCGGCCAGCTCGATATGGCCCATGCGCTCGCGGCGTACCTTGGCCAGCGTGACTTCGACGCCGCACTTTTCGCAGACCACGCCGCGGTGCTTCAGGCGCTTGTACTTGCCGCACAGGCACTCATAGTCCTTCACCGGTCCGAAGATCTTGGCGCAGAACAGGCCATCGCGCTCCGGCTTGAAGGTGCGGTAGTTGATGGTCTCCGGCTTCTTGACCTCACCGAACGACCAGGAACGGATCGTGTCCGGCGAAGACAGGGCGACGCGGATGGCGTCGAAGTCTTCCAGCACTTCCTGGTTCTTCAACAGATTTAACAGGTCTCTCATACGTTTTCCCCGCTTAAGCGTGGTACAGCGATTTCAGTAGTTGCGTTCCAGAACCGGCGCTTCAAGCCTGGCCATCCAGCTCCAGCTCGATATTGAGCGAGAGCGCGCGGATTTCCTTGGTCAGCACGTTGAAGGATTCCGGCATGCCGGCCTCCATCTGGTGATTGCCGTCCACGATCGCCTTGTACATGCGCGTGCGGCCGGAGACGTCGTCGGACTTCACCGTCAGCATTTCCTGCAAGGTGTAGGCCGCGCCATAGGCTTCGAGCGCCCAGACTTCCATCTCGCCGAAGCGCTGACCGCCGAACTGCGCCTTGCCGCCCAGCGGCTGCTGCGTCACCAGGCTGTACGGCCCGGTCGAGCGCGCATGCATCTTGTCGTCCACGAGGTGGTTCAGCTTCAGCATGTACATGTAACCGACCGTCACCTGCCGGTCGAAGGCCTCGCCGGTGCGGCCGTCGGTCAGCATGGTCTGGCCGGAGCTCGGCAGGTCCGCCATCTCGAGCAGATGCTTGATCTCCGCCTCGCTCGCGCCGTCGAATACCGGCGTCGCCATCGGTACGCCGTCGGTCAGGTTGCGCGCGAGCTCGAGGACCTCGCTGTCCGTGAACGACGCGATGTCCTCCTTCTGGCCGCCGGTCGCGTTGTACACGCGCTCGAGGAACCTGCGCAGTTCGACGACCGCGTTCTGAGTCTCGATCATCCTGCCGATCTTGTCGCCCAGGCCCTTCGCGGCCCAGCCCAGGTGGGTCTCAAGGATCTGCCCGATATTCATGCGTGAAGGCACGCCCAGCGGATTCAGCACGATATCCACCGGTGAACCGTCCGCGAGGTACGGCATGTCCTCCACCGGCACGATCGTCGACACGACACCTTTGTTGCCGTGCCGGCCGGCCATCTTGTCGCCGGGCTGGATGCGGCGCTTCACGGCCAGATAGACCTTGACCATCTTCAGTACGCCCGGCGCGAGGTCGTCGCCGGCAGTGATCTTGGCCTTCTTGCCCTCGAAGCGGCGTTCGAATTCCTTCTGCTGATCGGCCAGGCGCCGGCGCGCAGCTTCGAGCGCCTCACTCGCAGTGTCATCGCGCAGGCGGATTTCGAACCACTCATCGCGCGGCAGGTCGTCGAGGTACTCCACGGTGACCGCGGATCCCGCCTTCAGCTTGCGCGGACCGCCGCTGGCCGCCTCGCCGACCAGCTCGCTGCGCAGCCGCACGAACAGGTCGTCCTCGAGTATGCGGCGCTGGTCATTCAGGTCCTTGCGGACCTTTTCGATCTCGGACTTCTGGATCGCGAGCGCCCGCGAATCCCGCTCGACACCGTCGCGCGTGAACACGCGCACGTCGATGACGGTGCCGTCCATGCCGGGTGGCACGCGCAGCGAGGTATCCTTCACGTCGGAGGCCTTCTCGCCGA
>JBOICV010000011.1:0-19063 GCA_050740255.1 Nevskiales bacterium
AGTCTGATCTTGAGTCCGGCCTGCCCCTGAATCAGGCGCTGCGCCGGCACCCGGTGCACTTCGACGACCTTTACACGAACCTGGTTGAGGCGGGCGAAAAATCAGGTGCGTTGGAAGCCATCCTGGAAAAGATCGCGACATACAAGGAAAAAACAGAAGCGCTGAAAGCTAAAATCAAGAAAGCGCTGTTCTACCCTACCGCGGTGATCGTAATCGCGGTCATTGTCACCGGTATCCTGTTGTACTTCGTCGTGCCGCAGTTCAAAGCAGTATTCCAGGGATTTGGCGCTGACTTGCCGGCTTTTACCTTGTTTGTGATCTCGATATCGGAGTGGATTCAAGCGTATTGGTGGCTTGCCTTGGCCATCATCGCCGGAACCGTCATCGCATTTTATCAGGCCAAGCTGCGTTCCAGAGCTTTTCGACGCCTGCTGGACCGCCTTAGCCTGAAGCTTCCAGTCGTGGGGGATATCCTCTACAAGGCCGCGGTGGCGAGATTTGCTCGCACGCTTTCTACCATGTTTGCTGCTGGCGTGCCCTTGGTCGAAGCGATGGACTCTGTCGCCAAAGCTTCCGGAAATATTGTTTTTGAAGAAAAGATCGTGGTCATGCGCGATCAGATTTCCACTGGCTTGCAACTCCAGCTTGCAATGACGCAAGCGGCGATATTCCCTCCCATGGCCGTTCAAATGGTTGGCATCGGCGAAGAATCGGGCCAGCTTGACTCCATGTGCGCCAAGGTGGCGGACTTCTACGAAGCCGAGGTAGACAACTTGGTGGACGCGCTTTCCAGCCTGCTTGAGCCCATGATCATGGCGATATTGGGTGTCCTCGTCGGCGGTTTGGTCGTTGCGATGTACCTGCCGATCTTCAAACTCGGATCGGTCATCTAAGCAGTAATGCCCTTGCTTGAGTCGCTGCAGGCCATTTGGCCTGTTTTGGCGATTGTGGCCGTCTTTGGTTTGGTCGTCGGCAGTTTTTTGAATGTCGTCATACTCCGTTTACCCGTTCGTCTGGAGTATGACTGGCGCAAGGAAGCCAAGGCGCTGCTGGGACAATCCGATGTCGGTCCTGAAGTCGAACCGCCCGGGCTGGCGTTTCCGCCCTCTCGTTGTGCATCGTGCCAAACGACAATCAAGCCCTGGCACAACATCCCAGTCTTCGGCTGGCTATGGCTGCGCGGCCGTTGCGCTGCCTGCGGTTCGTCGATCTCCATCCAGTATCCGCTTATCGAATTGGCTTGCGGATTCGGCACCGCGCTGGTGGTCTGGCGCCTAGGGCTTTCCTGGGAAGCTGCAGCAGCCCTGCTGCTAACCTGGAGTTTGCTGGCGCTGGCAGCCATTGACGCGCGGCATCGCCTGCTACCGGATGTGATGACCTTGCCGCTGCTGTGGATCGGGCTCGGACTGAGTCTCATGGGAATTTTTACTGATGCGCACTCCAGCATTCTCGGCGCTATCGGTGGCTATTTAAGTCTCTGGGCGGTGTTTCAGTTGTTTTTGCTGCTAACCGGTAAGGAAGGCATGGGCTATGGTGATTTCAAGTTGTTTGCAGCATTGGGCGCATGGCTAGGCTGGCAGAAACTACCGTTGATCATCTTGTTAGCGTCTGCAGCCGGTGCACTGGTAGGTGGCGCGCTGTTGATGACGGGGCGACTGGCCAACGACCGCGCCCTGCCCTTTGGACCTTATCTCGCCGCCGCCGGCTGGATCGCCCTGCTCTGGGGCGACCAGCTCGTGGGCGCTTATTTGCATATTGCTGACTTCGGCTGAATGGCCTATACGGTTGGATTGACTGGTGGTATTGCTAGCGGCAAATCCGCCGTCGCCCGTTGCTTCGTCGATCTCGGGATCGAGGTGACTGATGCCGATCAAGTCGCGCGCGAGGTGGTGGTGCCGGGGTCAGCCGGCCTTGCGCAACTCGTCACGCGTTTTGGGCCAAGTATTCTCACTGCCGATGGTGAGCTCGATCGCGCCAGTATGCGCGAGCGGGTATTCGGCAATTCCGCCGAACGTGTCGCGCTGGAGCAAATCCTGCATCCGCTGATTCGTGCGCGCCTGCTCGAGCTGCGAGATGGTGTGCAGAGTATTTACGGGATTTTGATGGTGCCGTTGTTGGTCAAGCTGAATTTGCGCAGCGCGATTAATCGCCTGCTGGTCGTTGACGTCGAACCTGAATTTCAGGTCAGCCGGTTGATAGAACGCGACCGTATCTCACCCGCGTTGGCGGAGCAGATGCTGGCCGCGCAGGAAAGCCGTGAAAGTCGTCTGGCCGCCGCGGATGACGTGCTAGTGAATCAGGGCAAAGTGTCAGAACTACCGGCCTTGGTGGAACGGCTGCACGATGGCTATCGACGTCTGGCGCGAGGGGACATTGCGAGCTGGCCGCGGCACCGACTGCCCTGACAAGGGTACCCGCAGTACACAGGTTACAATTTATGATGCGCCCACCAATCCTGCACCGTGGCTGACCCCGCGTCCCTGCTGGCCTTCGAGCTACCGCTCAATGACCATATCCGCACTTTCCTGCGGCTGGAGTTCCTGTTTGCGCAGGCGGCGCATCATAAGACTGACGTCAGCGCCTGGGGGCGGCGCCAGCATATCGCCGCGCTGCTGGACGTGCTGCAGTTGTTGAGCCGCAGTGACGTGCGTACCGAGGTGTGCAAGGTGCTGAGCGAGCATAGTGCCAAGCTGGAACGCCTGCGGGACAAACCCGGCGTGGATATGCAACGCCTGCCGACTTTTCTCGAAGCGCTCAAAAGCCTGAGCGAAGCCTTGCTGCCGCTACAGGCTCAATTCGCCGGCAATGTGCTGCGAGACAACGAGTTTCTGACCGGTATCGTCAATCGCAGCGCAGTCCCTGGCGGCACCGTGGGTTTCGATCTCCCTACCTACCATCTCTGGCTGCATCTACCCACCGCCCTGCAGGAAGCGCATCTTGCCAACTGGTCCAAGCACCTGGATTTATTCAAACAAGGTATCGCCTACGCGCTCATGCTGATTCGCCAGAGTGCAACGCCCACCGCGGAGCTGGCGCAGGCTGGCAGCTACTCCCGCCAACTGCACCACTCAAGTCAAATGCTGCGCGTACTGCTGCCGGTGGATTCCTACATCTACCCGGAAATCAGCGCCGGCAAGCATCGTTGCAATATCCGTTTTCTGCGGCAGGACAAAGACAGTCAGCGCGGTGTGCAGATACAGGAAGATGTGAACTTCCAACTGGTCTGCTGCATGCTTTGATGGCCACTGCGGCTCGTATTTCCCGTTGTCCTGCTTGCGGCAAATCCTGCCGCACTTCTGCCGACAATCCGTGGCGGCCGTTCTGCGGCGAGCGCTGCAAGCTGATTGATCTGGGCGCCTGGTTGGACGAGCGCTACCGTGTACCCGGCGAAACCGCAGAGCTACCGCCGGAAGAACCGATCAAGAAGTAGGGCTGGACTTTCGCCAAAGACCGCGAACGGCGGCGATGCCTTGTGCTCCATGCTGCCAGGCAGACGCTAAATCTCCAATACCCAGTCCGCCCAAGGCGTATACCGGCAACGGCCAGGTATCTTTGATCGCTGCGAAGTTCTGCCAGCCCAAGGGCGTAACGCTTGCGTGACTGGGCGTGGCACTAACCGGGCCAAGGACGGCAAAATCAGCACCAATCGCCAGCGCCTGCCCCAGCTCGTCCGCAGAATGGCAGGACGCCGCCAACCACAGACGCGCCGGCAGCGGGCGATTCGCAAAACGCCACAAATCAGTGGCGCGCAGATGCAAGCCTTGCGCACCCAAGGTTTCAATTTGTTCGGCGCAGCGATCCACTAGAATTTGTGCACCGGCCCGCTTTGCCAGCTCAATACATTGCTTCGCCAGCGCCAGATAAGCAGTATCGCCAAGCGTAGCTGCGCGCAGCCGGAACATTTTCATGCCGGCGTCGAGGCTAACCTTCAACTCTCCCAAGAAATCTCCGACAGCCTCTGGGTCGGGCGTAATCAGATAACATTCGGGCAGGCGCACCGCGTTGGTGATCGGGTGGTTCGCGGCCAACAATGGATAGTTGCTGATTTCATCCGGCTTGACCCATGCAAAGCACTGGCCTTCCCTGCTTTGCGCTACCCCGGACCATTGCTTTACCCGCCAGGTGTCCAGCAGGACCTCGCGATCGGGATAGCGATGCGCGACGCGGATAAGGGGCCGCGCGACAGTGACCTCAACGCCCAATTCCTCGCGTAGTTCACGGCGCAAGGCGTCCTCGACCGCCTCGCCGCTCTCCACCTTGCCGCCCGGAAACTCCCACTGGCCGGCGTAGCTGCAGTCTGGCTTGCGCTGACTGATCAGCACACGGCCGGCCTTGTCCTCGACAACGCCGACCGCGATATGCAGCGGGGTTGTTGGGCGCAAAATCCCCCCGCCGCTTAAGCGGCGGCCCCCTTTGCAAAAGGGGGCAATTTCTCTTCTCCCCTTTCAAAAGCGGAAAATTTCTCTTCTTCCCTTTCAAAAGTGTGTGATTTCTCTTCCCCCCTTTTATAAAGGGGGGCCAGGGGGGATTTCCCGCCGATCATCACTTAGGTTCTGTACTCGGCATTGATCCTGACGTAGTCATAGCTGAAATCGCAGGTCCAGACGGTTTCAGCGGCAGTGCCGCGTCCCAACTCGAGCCTGATCAGAATTTCCGATTGCGCCATCACGGCGGTAGCTTCGGCCTCGACGTAGCTTGCGCTGCGGCCGCCGTTTTCGGCCACCAGCACCGACCCGAGCCAAAGCCGAACGCGGTTCACGTCCAAGTCGGTTACACCTGCATTGCCTGCGGCCGCCAGGATGCGGCCCAGGTTCGGGTCGGAGGCGAACAGCGCGGTTTTGACCAGCGGCGAATGGGCAATCGCCTTGGCGATCTTCAGGCACTCGGCACGGTCGCGACCACCTTCGATGTTTATCGTAACGAACTTGGTCGCCCCCTCCCCATCGCGCGCCAGTGCCTGCGCCAGTTCGACGCAAACCTGCGTCATGGCGGCGAGTAGCGCTTGGTAAGCGGGATCCTGCTTGCTTGCAATCTGGCTGCCATCCGCAGTGCCTGCGGCGATGAGGATGAAGGAGTCGTTGGTTGAAGTATCGCCGTCTACTGTCACGCGGTTGAACGATACGTCCGCAAGCTCACGTACCAGTTGATCCAGCAAGGCTTGCGTTATCGCAGCATCCGTCGCGACATAGCCCAACATGGTCGCCATATCGGGGTGAATCATGCCGGAACCCTTGGCGATACCGGTTACTGAAAAATGCCGGCTGCCCGAGCTGACAGAGCGCGAAGCGCCTTTGGCGACCGTATCCGTGGTCATGATTGCCTCTGCCGCGCTCTCCCAGTTCGTCTCGGCAAGATTGGCCATGCACTGTGGTAAGCCGGCGATCAACCGCTCCACCGGCAGCGCATCCAATATGACTCCCGTTGAGAACGGCAGCACCCGCCGCGGTTCGCAGCCGAGCAGTTGCGCGACGGCAGCACAAGTTTGACGTGCATGCGCCAGACCCGCGGCGCCGGTACCGGCGTTGGCGCAACCTGTGTTCACGACCAGCGCCATCGCTTGCTGAGTGCTCAGGCGTTCCCGGCACAATTGCACCGGCGCCGCGCAATAGCGATTCTGGGTGAATACGCCCGCCACACGCGCACCCTCAGGCAACGTGATAACCAGCAAATCCTTACGATCGGGCTTGCGGATGCCGGCGCGAGCGACGCCGAGCATGATGCCGCGGATCGGCAATAGATTTTGCGGCGGCTTGAGATTTACTGGCACTTACCCCTCCCCCTCACCCCCTCCCACAGGGGGAGGGGAGAAAAAAAGAAAAGCGCGTGATGTCACGCGCTCTTGTTATTCTGAATAGTTACCCCACAACAATCAAAACTTCTCGCCTGTCTGAGTTTGCCCGCGAGACACTACCGTTCGTCCTGAGGTATCGAAGGACGAACAGTCCGCCAAAACCCACGCGTGAAACTATACTTACGCCGGTGCGCCGTTCGTGGTTCGATACCTCACCACGAACGGGTATGCTTCACCACGAGCCGGTGCGCTGCGCAGTAGACCATCTGACCCACTACCCGCCTCACGCAAGCTGCCCATGACAATGCTTGTACTTCTTGCCACTGCCGCAAGGACAGGGATCGTTGCGCCCAACCTTTTTCTCCTCACGTACAAAGGTTGCGACTTTGGCGAGGGCCGCACGCGGTGGCGCAATTGCCGCCGCAGCGGTGGCTTCGGGTTCCGCAGCGGCCTCGCCGGCCAAGGCGCTTGGCGCGTCCGCGTGCTGGAAGCGCATCAGCTCCAGACGGCGGCGCGACTGTGCCTCCAACTCCTCCGGGCTCGGCTGGCGCTGAAGCTGCCCTTTGGCAAGAATCGTGACGACCTGGTGCTTGAGGCGCTCGAGCATGTCCATAAACATCTGGAAGGCCTCGCGCTTGTATTCCTGCTTGGGATCCTTCTGTGCATAACCGCGCAGATGAATGCCTTGCCGCAGATAGTCCATCGCCGCCAGATGTTCGCGCCACAGCTGATCCAATACCTGCAGCATCACGGCTTTCTCTATCCGGCTCATCGCCTCAATGCCGATTTGCTGCCGCTTATCCTGGTATTGCGTCCAGAGTTTCTCGCGGATGCGCGCCCTTAAGCCCGCTTCGTCCAGAGTTTTGTCCTGCTCCAGCCACTCCTGGACGGGCAAGGCCATGCTGAACTCGCGTTCAAGGCTGCTCGCCAAGCTCGCCATATCCCACTGCTCTTCCAGGGACTGGGGTGGCACGTGCACGTTCACCACGCCTTCCACTACGTCACCCCAGACATTCTCGATCGTGCCGGACAGGTCTTCGGCGCTCATCAGCTCGCTGCGCTGCTCGTAAATGACTTTACGCTGATCATTCGCGACATTGTCGTACTGCAGGAGATTCTTGCGGATTGAGAAGTTGTGCGCCTCAACGCGGCGTTGCGCGTTTTCAATCGCTCGGGTAACCCAACGGTGTTCGATCGCTTCGCCCTCTTGCATGCCGAGGCGCTGCAACATCGCGCGCAGGCGCGGCGGCGTGAAGATGCGCATCAGACTGTCTTCCAGCGAGAGGTAGAAGCGTGTCGCGCCCGGATCGCCCTGGCGGCCGCAGCGGCCGCGCAACTGGTTGTCGATGCGCCGCGATTCATGCCGCTCGGAGCCGACGACTTTGAGACCGCCGGCCGCCACCACCTGATCATGTCGTTTTTGCCATTCGGCTTTAACGCGCGCGCGTTCCAGCTCGGTGGTCTCGGGTGGCAGCGCATTCACTTCAGCTTCGAGATTGCCGCCCAGTACGATATCGGTACCACGGCCCGCCATATTGGTGGCGATGGTTACCGTGCCGGGTCGGCCCGCCTGCGCGATGATCTCCGCTTCCCGCTCATGCTGCTTGGCGTTGAGCACCTGATGCGTAACACCCGCCTTGTTGAGCAAGCCCGACAGAAGCTCGGAGGTTTCGATTGAAGCGGTTCCCACCAGCACCGGCTGCTGCCTGGCGCGAGAGTCCTCGATGTCCTTGACCACCGCGTCGAACTTCTCACGCGACGTCATAAAGACCTGATCGCCACCGTCCTTGCGCACCATCGGGCGGTTGGTCGGGATCACCACCACCTCGAGCCCGTAAATCTGCTGGAACTCGAAAGCTTCGGTATCGGCCGTGCCAGTCATACCGGCCAGCTTTTCATAGAGCCGAAAATAATTCTGGAAAGTGATGGAAGCGAGCGTCTGGTTCTCGCGCTGCACCGGCGCCCCTTCCTTCGCCTCGATCGCCTGATGCAAGCCATCCGACCAGCGCCGGCCCGGCATGGTGCGGCCGGTAAACTCGTCCACGATGATGACTTGCCCGTCGCGGACAATGTATTCGACGTCCTTTTTGTACAAGGCATGAGCGCGCAAGGCGGCGTTGAGGTGATGCATCAGCACGATGTTGCCGGCGTCGTACAGGCTGCTGTCCTTCTCCAGCAGCCCTTCGCGCTGCATGATCTCCTCAACCTGCTCGTGGCCCTGCTCGGTTAGATGTACTGCGCGCTGCTTCTCGTCAACCACGAAGTCGCCGGTATCCGGCTGTTCGTCGACGCCGGCCTCGCCGCGTTTGAGTCGCGGCACCAAGGCATTGATGCGTTGATAGAGGCGCGGATCGTCGTCAGTGGGACCGCTGATGATGAGCGGCGTGCGCGCCTCGTCAATCAGGATCGAGTCCACCTCGTCGACGATGGCGTAATACAGTCCGCGCTGCACCCGCTCCTGCGCGGTGAAGGCCATGTTGTCGCGCAAGTAGTCGAAGCCGAACTCGTTATTGGTGCCGTAGGTGATATCGGCCGCATAGGCGGCCTTTTTTTCGTCGTGCGACTGACCGGCAACGACTACCCCCACCGACAGACCCAGGAAGCGGTATATCTTGCCCATCCAATCGGCGTCGCGCCGGGCGAGATAATCGTTGACGGTGACGATATGCACACCGCGGCCGGTGAGCGCGTTCAGGTAAGCCGACAAGGTTGCCACCAGCGTCTTGCCTTCGCCGGTTTTCATCTCGGCGATGCGGCGCTCATTCAAGACCATGCCGCCGACCAGCTGCACGTCGAAGTGGCGCATATTGAGCGTGCGCCGGCCCGCTTCGCGCACCGTGGCGAAAGCTTCCGGTAGTAGCTGCTCCAGCGTCTCGCCTTTATGCAGGCGCTCGCGCAGCTCGGCGGTTTTCGCCTGCAGTTGCGTATCGGACAGCGCCTGCCACTGCGGCTCCAACGCATTGATACGCCCGATCCGCCCCTCGAGGCGTTTGACGATGCGCTGATTGCGGCTGCCGAAAATGCGGGTAACGATGGTCAACATGAACGCGCTTGGATTGGCGCCCGCGGCGGGCGGCGGTTAGACAGCAAGGCCGCGCATTTTACCTGCAAAACGCCTGGTATTCCGATCTCGGCAGGAAGTGAAGCGAGCCGACGGCTCAGCTGTCGGCTCGCACCCTTAATGGCAGAAGATTTCCGCTGAAGTTTGTCCTGAGCGGAGTCGAAGGGCGGGATTGACGACACGGGTATTCTTTCGCTGCGCTCAGGATGACAGCGCCCTCACCCTGGCCCTCTCCCGGAGGGAGAGGGGATTGATCTCGTCAGCTCGCGGAAGCGCGGATGTACTCGGCGGGATTAACGACGACGTCGTTGTGCAGCACTTCAAAGTGCACGTGCGGCCCGGTTGATCGACCGGTGGAACCCATCTTGGCAATCACCTGGCCCTTGCTGACCTTATCACCGACCTTGGCGACCATTTTGCTGTTATGGCCATAGCGGGTCACATAGCCGTTGCCGTGGTTGATCTCAATCAGGTGGCCGTAGCCGCCCTTGTCGCCGGTCCAGGTCACTACACCAGCGGCCACTGCCAGCACCGGTGCGCCGTGGGTGCCAGCGAAATCCATGCCTTTGTGGAACGCGCGGCGGCCGGAGAAGGGATCCGAGCGCCGGCCAAAGCCGGACGTTATGTAGCCGCCAATAACCGGACGGCCAGACGGATAAATCTGTTCGCGCAGGCGGCCCGCCACCACCAGATCCTGCAGTACGCGCATCTCGCGCTCACGCGCGTCGAGATTGGCGGTGAACTGCTCAAGCTGGTGCTCGAACTCGGCGATGGAACGGTCCTCGTCGCCCAGCATCAGCAATTCCGGGCCACCGACGGCGGGTTCCTGATCGAAATTGAATTCGCCGGGCGTCATGCGCGCCATCTCGGTAATACGCTGGCCGACCGCGTTCAGGCGCGCAACATGCGCCTGCAGGCGGCCGAGCCGCTGATACAGCGCCAGCATGTTGTGGTCCAGCTGGGTGCGCACGTCCGCAATCTGCGCGCGCTGGTTGGACATCTCCCGCTGCCAGGATTTACCGAGTTCCGCGGGCACCACGATCCGCGGGCCATCGGCGGCACGCTGCCCCAGCCAGAAGCTGGTGGAGAGCAGCACCGCGCTCACCATCAGCAGCGGCAGCCACAAATGCACCTCGCGCCAGCTCAGCTTGAAACGGCGCGTCTGCCCGCGCTTGTGATTGACCAGTATGATGTCCAGGCTCATGTTGCTGTAGCGAAGCTTCACGGCGGACCCTCTGCCAGAGCTGTGACCTTAAGAACAATTGAGAGCGAGATGCGACGTGCGCCGCGTTCGATGGCCGGCATTCTCACCGGCGATGCAACTACTGATGCACCGCTGGCTGCCGTGCTGCGGCAGGCTTCGGCGCTGCGCATCCTGGAAGACGCGCTGCGCCAGCACCTGCCCGAACCTCTCAATCAGCACTTCCGGGTTGCGCGAGTAGACGCGCCGGCCCGACTGGTGCTGGTAACGGACTCCGCGGTCTGGGCCACGCAACTGCGCTATCAAAGCCACCTGTTGCTTGAAGCACTGGCCCGTGCAGGCGGAGCCGCCTGTCACAAGGTCGAGATCAAAATAGGTCCGCTGTCTGCCTCTCCTCCTCGTCCGGCACCGCAGCCACCACTCACGGCCGCTGCTGCGCAATTTATCCGCCACACCGCCGACCATGTCGGTGATGAGGAACTCGCCGCCGCCCTGCGGCAGCTTGCCCGTCGCGGTCAAGACCGCTAGGGCCTTGCGGGCCGTTACCGGCGCCGCATACAACACACCCCTGCCCGGTTACCCGTCAGGGGTTTTTAATGCACCGCCGGCGCGGCCTGGCTATAGGCGATCGGCGCGGAAGTCTTGTCCGCGAAGGTCACCATTTCCCAGGCTTTCTTATCCGCCAGCAGGGTACGCAACAACTTGTTGTTCAGCGCATGGCCGGACTTGTAGCCGCTGAAGGAGCCGATCAAGCCATGCCCCAACAGGTACAAATCGCCAATCGCATCCAGAATCTTGTGCCGCACCAGTTCATCTTCGTAACGAAGGCCATCCGCGTTCAGCACCCGGTAGTCGTCCAGCACCACCGCGTTATCCATGCTGCCGCCCAGCGCCAGATCGTTGGCGCGCAGATATTCGATGTCGCGCATGAAACCGAAAGTGCGGGCGCGGCTGACTTCTTTCACGAACGAGGTGCTGGAAAAGTCAACCGTGGCGGTCTGCGTGCCGGCGTGAAACATCGGGTGATCGAACTCGATGCCGAAGCTGACTTTGAAGCCGTCGTAAGGCTCAAAGCGCGCCCATTTGTCGCCGTCGCTCACTTCAACCGTGTTCTTGATCCGGATAAAGCGCTTGGGCGCGTCCAGTTCCTGGATGCCCGCGCTCTGGATGAGAAACACGAAAGGCCCGGCGCTACCGTCCATGATCGGCACTTCGTCGGCTGATAGTTCGACGACCGCATTGTCTATGCCAAGGCCGGCCATCGCCGATAGCAGGTGCTCAACCGTGGCGACGCGCACGCCATGCTGCACCAGCGTGGTTGAGAGCGTGGTCTCGCCCACATTCTCGGCATGCGCCGCGACTTCGGTCGGCATATCGAGATCAACCCGACGGAATACCAAACCTGCGTCGGCCGCCGCAGGTTTCAAAGTCATATAGACCTTGTTGCCGGTGTGTAAACCGACACCCGTAGCACGGATCTGATTTTTAAGCGTGCGTTGCTTAAGCATCTAACGCCTGTACTCCTCGGATCATGTATCCCGCCGCCAGCGCAAATCGAGACGCGCTCGCGCACCGGCTCTCCGTGCACAATCTCCCTTGGCCGGCTTATGCCGCCGACGCGCAGGCAAACCGCATTCTGCGGTAGATGACCGCCGCATGGCAAGCGGCGGGGCTTAGTAAATTTTGCCTAAATCAAGTACTTCAACCCCGCTACTCAAGTCCGACCATATTTGTGCAGTGCAGCATTCTAGCCGCTCCTGCCGACCCTGTCCACCCAGCGAGCCCCGACACAGGGACGTGCGGCGTAGCCAACGAAATAGGCTCGCGAGCCAGAGAGCGCCTTGCGCCCTTGAGTGCCGAACGAGCCTCGCAGCCGCGTGGCACTTGCGCTCGCTCCCTCTCGGCAGGAGACGCGGCCGGTATTTCGCTCGCCACCCTGAAAAAAGTGCGGGATTGCACTTTTCTCAGTACAACTAGTTGGCCTGTTTCCTCAGGAAGGCCGGTACATCGAATATCTCCTGCTCTTCGGGTAGACCCGACACCGCCGCGTGTTGCTGCGCCCTGTGCTTTTGCTCCTCATTGCGGATGTATGCAGGCTTGTCGTAGATCGAACCGCCTTGCGGGGCTTTTGGCGTACCGAACGGCAGACCGATCACCACCTTGGGCTGCTCCGGCTTGAGCGCGTGCTTGGGCTTGCCCAGGCCGGTAGCCACAACCGTCACCCGGATGCTGCCGCCCATATTCGGGTCGCAAGCACTGCCCACGATCACCTCAGCATCTTCCGCCGCCATGTCCGTGACGATTTCGTTGATCGTCTGGAATTCCTGCATGGTGATGCTGTCGTCCGCAGTCACGTTGACCAGAATGCCCTGCGCGCCGTGCAGGTCCATATCTTCCAGCAAGGGACTGGCCAGCGCCTGCTCGGCCGCTTCGCGCGCGCGGTTTTCGCCGCTCGCCGAACCCAGACCCAGCATGGCCTTGCCCTGCACGCTCATGACTTTGCGTACGTCGGCGAAGTCCACGTTGATGAGACCCGGCGCGGTGATGATCTCCGAGATACCCTGCACTGCGTTCTGCAGCACGTTGTTGGCCGCCCGGAAGGCATCACGCATCGAAGAGTTCTTGCCGAGCACGGTCTGCAGCTTCTCGTTGGGAATCACGATGAGCGAGTCCACGTGTTGCTGCAGCTCCTCGATGCCCTTCATCGCTACCGCCATCCGCTTCTTCTGCTCGAACGGGAAGGGCTTGGTTACCACCGCCAGCGTGAGTATGCCCAGCTCGCGGGCGATAGCCGCGAATATCGGCGCTGCGCCGGTACCGGTACCGCCACCCATCCCAGCGGTGATGAACAGCATGTCGGTGCCGCTCAGGATGTCGCGGATGCGATCGCGATCCTCCTCGGCCGCCTTGCGTCCGACATCCGGGTTGGCGCCCGCGCCGAGACCCCGCGTGAGATTGCCGCCGATTTGCAGCAGCGTCTCCGCCTTGCAGCGCTCGAGATGCTGCACGTCGGTGTTGGAGCTGACGAAATCCACACCCGCAATCGCTGCCTCGACCATCTGGTTGACGGTGTTGCAGCCACCGCCGCCGATGCCGATCACCTTGATCACCGCACCTTTACTCTGATTATCCACCAGCTCGAATACTTCAGTTGCCATGACGCACTCTCCTTTGGAGTTGAAAGTCAAACCCAAGTCGCTAACCCTAAAAATTTCCCTGGAACCAGCTCTTCATCCGGCTCCAGACCTGAACCAAGCCGCTGCCGTCCGGCGCGCCCGTGTACTTCGGCTGCGCTTGCTGGCTGAACATCAGCAGGCCGACGCCGGTCGCATAGACCGGGCTCTTCACCGCGTCCGCCATGCCGTGCACGTTCTGCGGCACACCGACGCGCACCGGCATGTGGAACACTTCCTCGGCCAGCTCGATGACGCCGGGCATCTTGCTGCTGCCGCCGGTGAGCACGATGCCGCCGGCGATGAGATCGTCGAAGCCGCTGCGGATCAGCTCCTTCTGAATCATCAGGAACAATTCCTCGTAACGCGCCTTGATCACCTCCGCCAGCGTGTGGCGCGCGAGCTTGCGCGGCGGGCGGTCGCCGACGCTCGGCACCTCAATCACCTCGTCCGGCTCAACCAGTTGGGGCAGTGCGCAGCCATGCGCGAGTTTTATCTGCTCCGCATGCGGCGCGGGCGTGCGCAGCGCGATCGCGATGTCGTTGGTGACCTGGTCGCCGGCGATCGGCAGCACCGCGGTGTGGCGGATCGCGCCGCCGGCGAACACCGCGATGTCGCTGGTGCCGCCGCCCATGTCCACCAGGCAGATGCCGAGCTGCTTCTCATCGCTGGTCAGCACCGCATAGCTGGAAGCGAGCTGTTCCAGCGTCAACCGCGTCACCTGCAGTCCGCAGCCCTGCACGCACTTGCTGATGTTCTGCGCCGAGGTGACCGCGCCGGTGACGATGTGCACCTTGGCTTCGAGCCGCACGCCGGACATGCCGACCGGCTCCTGAATGCCGTCGTGGTCATCGAGCGTGAAATACTGCGGCAGCACGTGCAGAATTTTCTGGTCGGCCGGAATCGCCACCGCGCAAGCGGCGTCAATGACCCGCTCGACGTCGGCTTGCGTCACTTCCTTGCTGCGCACCGCGACGATGCCGTTGGAGTTGAGGCTTTTGACGTGCGAACCGGAGATGCCGACGTGCACCGACTGGATGCGGCAGCCGGCCATCAGCTCCGCTTCCTGCACTGCGCGCTGAATGGACTGCGTGGTGACTTCGATATTCACCACCACGCCCTTCTTCATGCCTTTCGACGGATGCGTGCCCAGGCCAACCACTTCAAACTCGCCGTCGGGATTGACCTCAGCCACGATGCAGGCGACCTTCGAGGTGCCCACGTCGAGCGCGACAATCAGATTTTTCTCAGGCTTTTTCGCCATGCTGCTCCTCCTGTTTCGTTGCCGGCAATTGGGGACGCCAGGCAACGGCGAAACCGTTTGAGTAGCGCAAATCCACCCGCGTAACCTCGGCCAGGCGTGCGCCCAGGGCCGGCACCACGACCTGCGCGTAGCGCCGCAGGCGCGGGTCCATGTCGTCGCGGCCGAGTTGCAGCGTGGGTCCGCTGGCCAATTGCACCGACCAAGCGCCGCGCGCGTCCAGGCTTAATTCGTCAATGCGGGCGGTGACTGGTGTCAATGCGGTTTGCCAGCGCGCCAGCGCCTGCAGCAGCACCGGCGCCGCCAGCGGATCAGGTCCGCGCAAGCGCGGCAGGCCGAGCACGCTGCCGTCCAATGCCAGCGGCGTAAACACTTCGCCTTGCGCCGTGACCAGCGCGGCCTCGTGCCAGCGCGCTGCTGGCACGCGCTCGTACAGGTGCAGGGCTACCGCATTGGGCCAGTGTTTTCGCACCGCCACCGATTGCACCCAGGGCAGCTTGCTGACCGCGGCTTGTATCGCGCTGACGTCGAGCTCGAAAAAGCGCGCGCCGAGATAAGGCCGCACCGCGCGAATCAGCTCCGGATCGTTTAGGTGATGCAGCTCGCCTTCAATCACCAGTCGGTGTACCGGTCCCGACAGCGGGCCGAGCCGTTGCGGTGCGTATACCGTGAGCAGCCAGACAACGGCAACCACGGTGAGCAGCGGCACCGGCAGGTATTTGAGACGGCTGATTCCTGCACTCATGCCGGCGCCTCCATGCTCGTCTCCAGAATTTTCCAGACGAGTTGATCGAAGCTGATACCCAGCGCTTTCGCCGCTACCGGAAACAGGCTGTGCGAGGTCATGCCGGGCAGCGTGTTGATCTCCAGAAACCAGGGCCGGTTTTGCGGGTCCAGCATGAAATCCACGCGGCTCCAGCCGCTGGCGCCGAGCGCATCGAAAGCCTTGAGCGCAAGCTGGCCGATGGTTTTTTCAAGTGCCGCATCAATCCCGCTGGGGCAGTGGTAGCGGGTGTCGTTCGACACGTACTTGGCGTGGTAGTCGTAGTACTCACCGGCCGGCTCGATCCAGACGAAGGGCAGCACCTGCCTTGCCAATACCGCGGCGGTGAATTCGCGGCCGGCGATAAATTGCTCCGCCAGCACCAGCGGGCAGTACTTGCGCGCCAGTTCGAACGCCGGCTTAAGTTCCTCGGCCTTTTTCACTTTCGTCATGCCGATGCTGGAGCCTTCCGTGGCAGGCTTGACGAAAATTGGCAGCCCGAGCTGTCGCACCACCGCGTCGAAGTCGCTGCGCTCATCCAGCAGGACATGGGGCGCGCAAGGAATGCCAGCGCTCTGCCAGATCTGCTTGGTGCGCAGCTTGTCCATGGCCAGCGCGGAAGCGAGCACGCCGCTGCCGGTATACGGAATACCCTGTAATTCGAGCGCGGCCTGCACCACACCGTCCTCGCCGCCGATGCCGTGCAGCATGTTGAAAGCGCGATCAAAGCCCTGCGCTTTGAGCTGCAAAATATTCTCGCGGCTGGCGTCAACGGCGGTAACCTGAATGCTGCGGCCTTGCATGGCTTCATGCACGGCTTTGCCGCTCATCAGCGACACTTCGCGCTCCGCCGACCAGCCACCCATGAGCACGGCTACGCGCCCGAAGTCAGCCGCATTCACCACCTTCATCCCTTGCTCCCAAGCTCACCGACGATGCGCACTTCCGGCTCCAGCTCGATGTCGAAACGTTGTTTCACGGTCGCCTGCACATGACGCAATAACGCTTCGATGTCGTTGGCGCGCGCCTCGTTGATGTTTAGAATGAAATTGGCGTGCTTGTCGGAGACAATGGCGTCGCCTATGCGATAACCCTTGAGTCCCGCCACCTCGATCAGGCGCGCGGCATAGTCATCGGGCGGGTTGCGGAATACCGAACCGCAACTCGGCTGGCCGACCGGCTGTTTGCTCTTACGCTCCGCCAGCATGTCGCGGATCTCGGCCTGCCCCATGGCCTTGTCGTTCGGACTGAAGCGCATTTCGGCCGCGATGAAGCAGATGTTCGGCGCCGGACCGATCACGCTGCGGTAACCGGTTTGAAACGCGCTCGCAGGCAGGGTTTCCAGGCGGCCGTCGCGGTGCAGGATTTCGACTGCTTCCACCTGGCGCCAGGTTTCGCCGCGAAAGGCGCCGGCATTCATCGCCAGCGCGCCGCCGACCGTGCCGGGAATGCCGGCGAAAAATACCGCGCCGGCCAGATTGTGTTGCGCGCAGTACTTGGCCAGCCGCGCGCAGTGCACGCCGCTTTCGACGCGCAAACGGCCATCGGCCAAATCGGTGATGTGATCCATCACGCCGTGCAGCGCGATCACCGTGCCGCGGATGCCGCCATCGCGCACCAGCAGATTGCTGCCGAGGCCGAGCCAGAGGATGGGCTCGTCCGGCGGCAAACGCCGCAGAAACTCCGCCAGGTCGGCTACGTCGGCCGGCCGGTAGAAACGATCGGCTGGACCACCGGCACGCCAGCTCACATGCCGGCTCATGGCTTCCTTGACCCGCAATTCGCCTCTGAGCAAAGGAGCGGTATTCATGCCCTGCCTCCGGTGGCCGCTGCGCGGTATTTCTCGGCCATCTGGTTCGCCACCGCGCCGATATCGCCCGCCCCCAGCGTCAACAACAAATCGCCGTCCTGCGCCACGTCCGGTAGAACTTTCGGCAATTCCTGTGCGCTGTTCACGAAAATCGGCTGCAGCTTGCCGCGCTCGCGAATCGCCCGTGCCAGCGCGCGGCCATCGGCGCCGGCAATCGGCGTTTCTCCAGCGGCGTAAACTTCCGTGAGCAGCAGCGAGTCCGGCTGCGACAGCACTGCCGCAAAGTCTTCGAACAAATCGCGGGTGCGGGTATAGCGATGCGGTTGAAACGCGACCACCACACGTTTGTCCGGCCAGGCGGCACGAACGGCCTGCAAGGTGGCGGCTATTTCCTTGGGATGGTGGCCGTAGTCATCCACCAGCGTTACCTGGCGGCCGGCGATACTGATATCACCCAGCAGCTCGCAGCGCCGGCTCACGCCTTTGAAATTCGACAGCGCCGACTGGATCGAACCGATCTCCACGCCGAGTTCGCGCGCCACGCAGGCTGCGGCCAGCGAGTTGAGCACGTTGTGCCGCCCCGGCAGATTGAGCCGCACATTCCAGCCCTGCTGCAAATCCTTGAAGCGCAGCCGATAACGCGTGCCGCGCCCCTCCGGCTCGAGATTCTCCGCCCAGCAGTCGGCATCGCAATCAATGCCATAGGTCATCGCGGGACGACCCAGCTCCGGCAGCAGCTCGCGCACCACCGGATCGTCGACACACACCACCGCCAGGCCGTAGAACGGCAGATGGTGGATGAAGTCCACGAAAGTCTGCTTGAGCTTGCTGAAATCACCGCCATAGGTGTCCATATGGTCGGCATCGACATTGGTCACCACCGAAATCATCGGCGCGAGCAGCAGGAAGGAGGCATCGCTTTCGTCCGCCTCGGCCACCAGATAGGGGCCGGCGCCGAGCTTGGCGTTGGAGCCGATGGAAGTGACTTTGCCACCGACCACAAACGTGGGGTCGAGCCCACCTTCGGCCAGCACCGCTGCCACCAGGCTGGTGGTGGTGGTCTTGCCATGCGTGCCCGCGATGGCGATACCGAAGCGAAAGCGCATCAGCTCCGCGAGCATTTCGGCACGGCGCACAATCGGGATGCGGCGCTCGCGTGCTTCGAGCCACTCGGGATTGTCGGGCTGCACCGCGGTGGAGACGACCACCACACCGGTATCTTTGACATTGCCGCGCGCGTGCCCTATAAAAATTCTGGCGCCGAGCGCCTGCAGGTGCCGCGTGTTGCTGCCGGCCTTGAGATCGGAACCGGAGACTTGATAACCGAGGTTGAGCAAAACCTCGGCAATGCCGGCCATGCCGACGCCGCCGATACCAATCAGGTGTACGCGCTTCACCCGCCGCATCAGCGTGTCCATCAGCCGCGCGTCTGCGAAAATCATGATGAGACTTCCGCAACGGCAAGGCAGTGTTCGACGATGTCGCGCGTGGCCTGCGGCCAGGCGCGCGCGCGCGCCGCCTCGGCCATGGCCAGCAACTTGCCGCGATCGGCCAGCAGGGTCTGCAATGTGTTCGCCAGCAGCTCGGGCGTGAGGTCGCGCTCCTGAATCATCAGGGCGGCGCCGACCTGCACCAGGTACTGACCGTTGACGGTCTGATGGTCGTCCACCGCATGCGGGAACGGCACCAGAATCGCGGCCAGGCCCGCCGCTGCAATTTCGGCGATGGTCAGCGCACCCGCACGGCAAATCACCAGATCGGCCCAGGCATAGGCCGCCGCCATGTCGTCGACGAACGCCGTTACGCGCAGCGCGCCGTCCATTTGCTTCGCGAGTTCGAAGTAATGCTGTTGCGCGACTTTCAGCGTGCGCCCGGCCTGATGCCAGACCTCCGGCCGTTGTTCCGGCGCCAGCCGGGCCAAGGCCTGCGGTACCAGCGTGTTCAGCGCCTTTGCTCCCAGACTGCCGCCGAGCACCAGCACGCGAACCGGCCCGCTGCGCAAC
>JBOICV010000012.1:0-14713 GCA_050740255.1 Nevskiales bacterium
GTCGGCGCGCGCGCGCGCGCACTTCCGCCGGCGACAAAGCGCCGGTGTCGTCCACGTAGAGCGGGGCTTCCGCCATCAGCGCCACGGTCGAAGTCACGCGTGGCCAGTCCTGATCCTGCAACTGGCCGCTGCGCAAACGCTGCTGGTCAATGCGGCCTAGCGAGGAAATCATCCGCAGCGCCACCTGTTCGCCGGACATTTCCATGCTGAAAATCGCGGTCGGCAGCTTGTCGCGCACGCAGATATGCTCAACCAGGTTCATCGCAAAACTGGTTTTACCCATCGAGGGCCGGCCGGCAATAATGACCAGATCGCCGTTTTGCAGTCCACAGGTCAGCTTGTCGAAGTCCAGCAGCCCGGTCGCCAATCCGGTGATGCCGGTTTTCGACTCGAACAGCTTCTGGATATGGTTGATCGCGCCGGTCAGCAGGTGACTGATCGGTTCAAAAAAGCTGGCCGACTTGCGCCGCCGGTCGGCGATTTCAAACACCCGCTGCTCGGCGGTTTCCACCAGCTCGCTACTGCCGCGGCCTTCGGTTTCGAAACCAAGATTGGTGATCTCGGTGCCTACGCGGATCAAGGCGCGCATCACTGCCTTCTCGCGCACGATATTGGCGTAGGCCTTGATATTGGCGGCGCTGGGCGTGTCCTTGGCGAGCTGCCCCAGATAAGCCAGGCCACCGGCTTCCTCGAGCTGCCCCTTGCCCTTGAGCCATTCTGAAACGGTGACGACATCGCGTGGATGATTGGCGTCGGCCAAAGCCTCCAGCGCGTGATAAATCAGACGATGGTCGGCCCGGTAAAAGTCCTCGTCGTTGACGAGGCCAACGACGGTTTCCCAGGCTTCGTTGTCCAGCATCAGGCCGCCCAGTACCGACTGCTCGGCCTCGACCGAGTGCGGCGGCAGCTTCAGAGCGGTAACGGCCATGGTGGTAGAGCCTAAACCAATTATTCAAACGCTGGCCAGTGTTGACAACGACACGATGTCGCGTTCTGTTACAAGGACGTAAACAAAAAAAGCCCCGCTGACAACGGGGCTTTTTTGAATAAGTTTCAGCGGTTAAGCCGCTGCCTCTTCGGGCTCCACTGCCACGTTGAAACGCACTTGCACTTCGGGGTGCAGATGGGCTTCGACGTGATGTTCGCCGATCATGCGGATGGGTCCTCCCGGCATATCGATCTCGCTTTTCTCCAGCGCGATGTCCTGCGCCTTGGCCGCGCGGGCGATATCGAGCGGCCCGACCGAGCCGTACAACTTGCCTTCCTCGGCCACACGCGCCTTGATGGTCAGGGTGAGTTTCTCGAAGCTGCCGGCGCGCGCTTGCGCGCGGGTCAGTGCGTCGGACGCGTTCTTCTCCAGATCCGAGCGGCGCTGCTCAAAAATTTCCAGATTGGCGGGCGTGGCCGGCAAGGCCATGCCCCGCGGAATCAGGAAATTGCGGCCATAACCCGGCTTTACTTTAACCTTGGCGCCCAACTTGCCAAGGTTCTTGACGTTAGTCAGCAGAATGACTTCCATGGCTCTCCCTACGCTTAGTGCTGGTCGGTGTAGGGCAATAGCGCCAGGAAGCGCGCCCGCTTGATGGCGAGTGCAAGTTGACGCTGATAGTTCGACTTGGTGCCGGTGATGCGGCTGGGCACGATCTTGCCATTCTCACCGACATACTGCTTGAGCGTGACCAGATCCTTGTAGTCAATCTCGACCACGCCTTCGGCGGTGAACTTGCAGAATTTCTTGCGGCGGTAAAAGCGGGCGCCATTCTCTTTCTTGTCGCCGCGCTTTTTATCCTTGCGCTTGTCGGGCCGTCTCATGCTGCCACCTCTGCGGGTTCTGCCGGTTCTATGTCGCTGATCTCATCGTCGCGGCGGCGGCGGTCGCGTGACTCGTCCTTTTCCTTGGCCTCGGCCGCTTTAAGCATGGCGGTGGGCTCGGTTTCAGGCTTGTCGCGTTTCATGACGAGGTTGCGGATCACCGCGTCGTTGTAGCGGAACGCATCCTCAAGCTGCTTGAGTACGGCCTGGCCGCACTCGATATTCATCAGCACGTAGTGGGCTTTGTGAACCTTGGCGAGGGTATAGGTGAGCTGGCGCCGGCCCCAGTCTTCAAGACGGTGAATCTTGCCGCCGCCGCCGTCGATCATGCCGCGATAGCGTTCAATCATCGCCGGCACATTTTCACTCTGGTCCGGATGGACCATGAACACGATTTCATAGTGACGCATTGCGTCTCCTTATGGGTTAAGCCCCCGGCCCGGAATCATCCGTGGCAGCCGTAGAGCAAGGAGCGTCCGCACCAAGGGTCCGGACGAGGGCGCGAATTATACGGAAATCCTGGGCTTAGGCAAGGAACTCATGCGGCTGCCGGCGCTGCGCTGACGCAAGGCCTCGTACAAGGCCACGCCGCTTGCGACCGATACATTCAAACTGCCGACCGTGCCCTGCATTGGGAGGCAAGCTAAGTGATCGCATTCCTCGGCCGTGAGCCGGCGCAAGCCCTCGCCTTCGGCGCCCAATATCAGTGCCAGCGGACCCTTGAGGTCCAACTGGTACAGTGTCTGCTTCGCCTCTCCCGCCAATCCCACCAGCCAGATGCCGCGCGCCTTCAGCTCGCGCAGGCAGCGCGCCAGATTGGTGACCTGGATCAGGGCCACGCTTTCGGCGGCGCCGGCCGCGGCCTTACGCACCACAGGCGTGAGACCGGCGGCGCGATCCCGGGGGACGATGACGGCATGTACTCCGGCCGCATCTGCCGTGCGCAGGCAGGCACCGAGATTGTGCGGGTCTTGCACACCGTCCAGGACCAGCAGAAAAGGCGGCTCCTGCAGTCCATCGAGCAAGTCGGCCAAGTCATTCTCGGCGAGCGGGCCGGAGCTGCGCGTTGCCAGGAGCACGAGCACGCCCTGATGCGCAAGCCCTTCCGCGTGCTGCTCGATTTCCTCGGCGTTAACGCGGCGTATCAGCAGATCGCGCCGTTGGGCAAGATCTTCGACTCTTTGGCTCTTGGGATTGTCCAAGCCGGCCTTGAGCCAGACTTCAGTCACCGCGCTTTGGGGATTGTTCAACGCGGCGGTAACGGCGTGCCAGCCGACGATCAAATCTTGCCGAGACGAGCTCATGTAGGAGCGGCTTCAGCCGCGATGTCGGGGCTGAAGCCTGTCCTGAGCCTGTCGAGGGGCCCCTCCTACAAGCGGTCAACCTCCCAAGTAAGGCGGCGGTGAATAGGCCTGCTGCTCGTTACCCTCGACCACCGGCTTGATCACGATATCCACGCGGCGGTTACGCGGTTCATTCGCGCCGTCGGCGGTACGCACCAGCAGCTCACGCTCGCCACGGCCGTGCAACTGCACCCGGCCACTGGGAACCGCATCGCCGATCAACAGGTTGCCCACCGCAGATGAGCGGCGATCCGATAAGGTCTGGTTGTAACTGTCGGAACCTACGCTGTCAGTGTGGCCGACCACGTGGATGACGGTCTTGTCATAGTCCTTGAGAATGCCGGCGATCTTGGAGTAAGTCGCATGCGCCCCCGGCTTGATCTCGGCTTTGCCGGAATCAAAGCTCACGTCGCTGGCCAGGCCAACTTTCAGCGCGTTACCGGGCAGTTCGGTAATGGACAGCTCGTTGCGCGCGGCTTCCTGGGCAAGTTGCTTCTGCAACTCCGCCTGCTGCTTGTCCATGTAGTTGCCGACCGCCGCACCGGCAATCGCGCCGACCACGGCGCCCACGTATTTGCCCGAGTCGCTGCTGGACTGGTTGCCGATCACGGCGCCGATTACTGCGCCAATACCAGCGCCCATCTTGCTGCGGCGATGGGGGTCATCGGCGGCACAGGCGACCAACAGACTCAGGGCAAGCAGCACGCCGGCAGATTCTGCATATTTCATCGTTTTTTGCTCCTCGAAGTATTGGGCTTTTGGACAGCGGGTACCGCGGCCAGTTCGAAGTCAATCTTACGCTCGTCCAAATTTACCCGCACTACGCGCACGCGCAGGCGGTCTGCGAGACGGTATACCACACCGCTGCGCTCGCCCCGCAGACACTCGCCGCGCGGCTCGTGCCGATAGTAGTCGTTGCGCAGGCTGCTGACGTGCACCAGCCCTTCGACATAAACGCCCTCCAGTTCGACAAACAACCCGAACGGGACCACGCCCGTAATCGTACCGTCGAACTCCTCTCCCACCCGTTCCTGCATGAACTCGCATTTCAGCCAGGTGACCGCATCGCGCGTGGCTTCATCCGCGCGCCGCTCGGTCATCGAACAATGCACACCGAGTGCCTGCAATCCCGCATCCTTGTAGGCGAAATCTTCAGCGGCGCCGTTCGCCAAGGCGTGCTTGATGGCGCGATGCGTCATCAGATCGGGATAACGCCGGATCGGCGAGGTGAAGTGGCCGTAGTGTTCCAGCGCCAGACCAAAATGCCCGATGTTTACCGGCGAATACACCGCCTGCGCCATGGAGCGCAGTAATACGGTTTGAATGAGTTTCCTGTCGGGCCGCGCTTCCAGTTGCTGCAGCACCCGTGCGTAGTCGGCGGGTTTGGGTTTCGCACCGCCGCCCAAACTCAGACTGTGCAAGCCCAGAAATTCGCGCAACGCGAGCAGCTTGTCCGCTGGCGGCCCCTCATGCACGCGGTATAGCTGCGGCAATTTATGACGCGCCAGAAACTTGGCGGCCTGCACATTGGCCGCGATCATGCATTCCTCGATCAGCCGGTGTGCCTGGTTGCGCTCCAGCGGCAGAATGCGCGCGATCTTGCGCTGGGCGTCGAACACAATCTTGGTTTCGGTGGTCTCGAAGTCAATCGCGCCGCGCCGGCTGCGGGCGCGGAACAAGGCGCGAAACACATTCTGCAGCGTCAGCAGATGCGGCAACAACTCATCCAGACCCTGCGCCCGCGCCAGCCGCGGATCGTTCAGCAGGGCGGCAACGGCATCGTAGGTCAGCCGCGACTGAGAACGCATGACGGCATTGTGGAAACGCGCCTTGCCCACGTGTCCGTCGCGGTCCACCAGCATCTCGCAAGCCAGGCACAGCCGGTCGACCTTGGGATTGAGCGAGCAGAGACCGTTGGACAGGCCCTCGGGCAGCATCGGAATCACGCGCTCGGGAAAGTACACCGAGTTGCCGCGTTCCCGCGCTTCCTTGTCCAGCGCGCTGTCGGGCGCAACGTAGTGCGCGACATCGGCTATCGCTACCCACAACTTCCAGCCTTCACCGGCCGGTTCGGCATAGACCGCATCGTCAAAATCGCGCGCGTCGGCGCCGTCTATCGTCACCAGCGGCAGCTCACGCAAATCCGTGCGGCCGCGCGCCGCGGATTCCGGCACGGTTTGGGCGAACAGCGCCGCCTCGGCCAGAGCCGCCTGTGGCCAGACGTGCGGCAGATTGTGGCTGCGGACCGCGATGTCGATCTCCATGCCCGGCGCCAGTGCATCGCCCAGCACTTCCACCACGCGTCCGATCGGCGCGCTGTGCTTGCCTGGCGGCGACAGGATTTCAGCGGTAACGATCTGACCGTGCCTGGCCGCACCCACGTGTTCCTGCGGAACGAGTATTTCGTGCGTGATGCGCGCGTTGTCCGGGATCACGTAGCCGACGCCGCGCTCGGCGACATAACGGCCCACCACGCGCACCGTCTTATGCTCCAACACGTCTACCAGCGAACCCTCCGGCCGGCCGCGCGGATCGCGACCGGTGACGCGTACCGTTATCCGATCGCCGTGCATGACCTCGCGCATCTGGCGCGGCGCCAGAAAGATGTCGTCGCTGCCGTCGTCCGGAATCAGGAAGCCGAAGCCGTCACGATGACCCTGCACCGTACCCGCAACCGCATGCATGCGGCTGGCCGGCCCCAAGGCGCCACGGCGGTTCTGCACCAGCTCGCCGCCCTTGAGCATGGCCTGTATACGGCGCTGAAACGCATCGCCGGCACTGGCGCCACGTAATTTGAATTCCGCCAACAGCTCCTGCTCGGTGCGCGGTCCATTGGTTTCCACCAGGCACTGGCGGATATAGGCGCGGCTGGGGATCGGGTCGGCGTATTTCCGCGATTCCTTCGCGTAATCGGGATCCTGGCGCCGCCAGTCCGGCGCCGCGTTATGGGAGTTGTTTTTCTTGTTTGATTTCATGAGACCTTTAATAGACAAAGACCGCCCGCATACTTAAGATACGCGGCCTCGCGACCTGCCCAGGTGGCGGAATTGGTAGACGCACTAGTTTCAGGTACTAGCGGGTAACACCGTGAAGGTTCGAGTCCTTTCCTGGGCACCAAAAGAGTAAATCAAAAGCCGCCATGGGCGGCTTTTTCTTTGTCCTCTCGCCCCGCTTGCGGGGAGAGAGAAGAGAGTGGGGGCGAGCGTAGTGCCCGAAACACGTGGACAAGATCTAGTTTGAAAACAAGCAGGCCCCGCTGAACGGGGCCTGCTTGTTTCGGCCATAAATCTCAGCGGGAAGCCGCTGCCGCCTGGGCTTTTACTTCCTCAGCGAAATCCTTTTGATCTTTCTGAATGCCCTCGCCGACCTCGAAGCGCACGAAGCTAGTGACTTTGGCGTTCTTGCTCTTGAGGAGCTTTTCCACGGTCTGCTCGGGGTCGCGCACAAAGGGCTGGCCCAGCAAAGTGTTCTCGGCCAGAAACTTGTTCAACCGGCCTTCGACCATTTTCTCGATGATCTCACGCGGCTTGCCGCTGCTTTCGGCCTGGGAGATGAGAATCTCGCGCTCTTTGGCGCGTATCTCAGCCGGCACTTGGCCCGTAGTCACGTAGCCAGGATTGCTGGCGGCGATGTGCATCGCGATGTCCTTGGCAAGAGACTCCTCGCCGCCCTCCACCGCGACCAGCACGCCGATGCGGCTGCCATGCAGATAGCTGACGATTCGGCCCGCAGCGATTTCGATGCGCTGCAAGCGGCGCACATTCATGTTCTCGCCGAGCTTGGCGATGAGCGCGCGCCGCCGCTCATCCACCGTCTCGCCGCTCGTTAGCCGGAGCGAGTTCAGGGCATCCACGCTGGCAGGCTTGCCGTTCAGCGCAAGCTGGCCGACTTCAGAGGCGAAGGCGACGAAGCTCTCGTCCTTGCCGACGAAATCGGTTTCGCAGTTGATTTCCACCAGCACACCAGCTTTCGCATCCGCGCTGACCGCACCGACGATCCGGCCTTCCGCGGCGACACGGCCGGCTTTCTTGTCCGCCTTGGCCTGGCCTTCCTTGCGCATTTTCTCGATCGCGGCTTCAATCTCGCCACCGGTCGCTTCGAGCGCGCGCTTGCATTCCATCATGCCGGCGCCGGTGCGCTCGCGCAGCTCCTGTACGAGCTTCGCTGTCACTATTGTCTGGGGGACGGCCATCCCCTACTCCTCGGTCCCGTCTTCTTCGACTTTGACCGTGGTCTTGGGCCGGGCCTTGGTGGTGACACGGGTACGGGTCTTGGGCTTGGACTTCGGCTTGGCTTCGTCCACTTCCACAAACTCGTCCTTCTTCGGCGCCACCGCGACCGAACCCTTGCCGTCGATCACCGCATCGGCGGCGGTCTGGGTGTAGACCCGAATCGCGCGCGTGGCATCGTCATTGCCGGGAATGATGACGGCGATGCCGTCCGGCGAGCAGTTGGTATCCACCACCGCCACCACCGGAATGCCAAGCTTGTTGGCTTCCTTGACGGCGATGTTCTCGTGACTGACGTCGATCACGAACAATGCGTCAGGCAGGCTTTGCATATCGCGGATACCGCCGAGGCTCTTCTGCAACTTGGCCAGCTCGCGATTCAGAGTGAGCTGTTCTTTCTTGGCGAGGCGGTTGATGCTGCCGTCATCGTTCATCTGCTCGATGTCAAGCATGCGCTTGATGGACTGCTTGACCGTTTTGAAATTGGTCAGCGTGCCGCCCAGCCAGCGGTGGTTCACAAAGGGCATGTTGCAGCGTTTGGCCTCGATCTCAATGGCTTCGCGTGCGGCGCGCTTGGTGCCGACGAAGAGCAGGCGTCCGCCGCTGGCCGCCAGCCGGCTGATATAGCCGTGCGCCTCGCGCAAGAGCGGCAGCGTGTCTTCGAGGTTGATGATATGGATGTTGTTGCGATGGCCGAAAATGTACTGGGCCATCTTGGGATTCCAGTAGCGGGTGCGGTGGCCGAAATGCACGCCGGCCTCCAGCAACTGGCGCATAGTCACAGACGACATGGGGTACTCCTGATCGGGTTATAGCCTCCACGCCTCCCAGCGCCACTCCCGGTTAAAGGGGAGCACCCGGTGCTGAGGTGTCTAGCGTGTGCGGATTAAGGTCTTGCGACCGGATTTTGGCAAACGGCCTTGAGTTCGCTGATTTGACTGATTTCGTTGAACTTTAGGCGCGCGCTTTATACCATAGCGGCCCCCGCAAGACAACGCGGCAACCCCCGCAAAAGCCCGCCATTTCCGGGTCCCGCCCCCCGAGTTGCCAAGAGCCGCCATGAGTTCTGTGATCAAAACCCCAGCGGAACAAGAGCATATGCGCGTCGCCAGCAGGCTGGCGGCGCAGGTGCTGGAGCGGATTGCGCCCGAGGTCAAGGCCGGCGTCACGACGCAATACCTCAATGATCTGTGTCACGACTACATCGTCAATACGCTGAAGGCGACTCCCGCCCCGCTCAACTACCGCGGTTTCCCCAAGTCCATCTGCACCTCGGTCAACCATGTCGTCTGTCATGGCATACCCGGCGACAAGAAGCTCAAGCAGGGCGACGTGGTCAATCTCGACGTCACCGTGATCAAGAATGGCTTCCACGGCGACACCAGCCAGATGTTCTTTGTTGGTGGGCCTTCGGTGCTGGCGCGGCGCCTGGCGGACTGCGCCCAGGAAGCCATGTGGCGCGGCATAGGCCAAGTACGCCCCGGCGCGCAGCTCGGCGATATCGGCGCTGCGATTCAGGAATATGCCGAAGGCAAAGGCTTCTCCGTGGTGCGCGAATACTGCGGACATGGCATCGGCCGCGCGTTCCATGAGGAGCCGCAGGTGCTGCACTACGGCCGGCGCGGCACCGGGCTGACGCTCCAGGCCGGCATGTGTTTTACGGTCGAGCCGATGATTAACGCCGGCAAGAAAGAAGTGAAGCTGCTGCCCGACGGCTGGACGGTGGTAACCAAGGATCACAGTCTGTCTGCGCAATGGGAGCACACGGTGCTGGTAACGGACCAGGGCTTTGAAGTGCTGACTCTGCGCGCCGGCGAACATGCACCACATGGATAGCTTTTCTATTTATCCGTTCGGCCTGACCCTTCGTCAGGCTCATGGCCAGGTACGCCCAGGGGCGTATCGAAGGGCGGACTGGATAACGGCCAAGTTCCTGTTAACGGATCGTGCTTCGATACCTCAGCACGAGCGGGACTTGTATGGCTGAATCCGCTCCCGACCTGTTCGCGCAGGACTTGCTGCGCCAGTTGCGGCAAATCGCTGCGCAAGCATTAACGGCGCCGACGCTCAAAAACGTCAAGGCCGCGCTGGCCGAGGGCCAGGCGGAGCTAAGTCAGGGTTTTGACTCGGGCGCGCCGGCGGAACATCTGGTGCACGCGCGCGCGGTCTTCGTCGATCAAATCCTCACCGCGGTGTGGGCGCTGAAACTCGGCGTCGCCCAGAGCCGGCTCGCGCTGGTCGCGGTCGGTGGCTATGGCCGCGGCGAGCTGCTGCCCCATTCCGATATTGATCTGTTGATTCTGCATCCCGCAGCAGGGCTCGACGGAGCCGACACCGCGATTCACGATTTTCTCAGCTTTCTCTGGGACATCGGCCTTGAAGTCGGCCACAGCGTGCGGTCACCGGCGGACTGCGCCACTCAGGCCGCTGGCGACCTGACGGTGATGACCAATCTGCTTGAAGCGCGTCGGCTGGCCGGCGCGCCCGCCTTGTACGCGGCAATGGAGGCGGCGCTGGCGCCAAGCCAGATCTGGCCGGTGCGTGAGTTTTACCACGCCAAGTTGCGCGAGCAGCGCGCACGGCATACCAAGTACGACGACAGCGGTTACAAGCTCGAGCCCAACGTCAAGGAAAGCCCCGGTGGTCTGCGCGATATTCAGATTATCGCCTGGGTGGCCAAACGGCATTTCAACGCGCGCGAACTGCACGACCTCGTGCGTCACGGTTTTCTGAGCGAGGACGAATATCAGGATCTGGCAGAGGGTCAGGAGTTTCTCTGGCGCGTGCGTTTTGCGCTGCACACGCTCACCGAGCGGCGTGAAGACCGTCTGTTATTCGACTACCAGGTGAAGCTGGCCAAGCTGTTCGGCTATAGCGACCAGAGCCATAGCCTTGCGGTCGAACAGTTCATGCAGCGCTATTACTCGATCATCAAGGGTTTGTTCTGCCTGAACGATTTGCTGCTGCAACTGTTCGATGAGGCGATTCTGCATCCGGACGAGCGCACGCCGGCCATACCGATCAACCGCCGTTTTCAGTCGCGCCACGGCTACATCGAGGTCACGCATCCCGAGGTTTTTCACCAGACGCCGTATGCGCTGTTCGAGCTGTTCTATCTGATGCAGCAGGACTCCAAGCTCAGCGGCATCCGCGCCGAGACCCTGCGCCTGCTGCGCCGCGACCGACACCTGATCGAGGAGCGCTTCCGCGCCGATATCCGCGCGCGTAGTTTCTTCATGGAGATGCTGCGCACCGGCAACGGTCTGACCCGCGCGCTGCGGCGCATGAATCGCTACGGCCTGCTCGGCCGCTATATCCCGGCCTTCGGCCAGGTGATCGGCCGCATGCAGTACGACTTGTTCCACACGCTCACGGTGGATGAACACACGCTGTTCGTGGTCCGCAATATGCGCCGGCTGGCGATGCAGCGCTTCGCGCACGAGCTGCCGTATTGCACCGAGGTTATGAAGAAGTTGCCGAAGCCGGAACTGCTGTACCTGGCTGGCATGTTTCACGATATCGCCAAGGGCCGCGGCGGCGACCACTCCGAGCTGGGCGCCGAGGATGCGCGGCAATTCTGCCTTGGACACGGTTTATCCGGTCGCGACAGCGAGTTGGTGAGCTGGCTGGTGCGCCATCATCTCGTCATGTCCATGACCGCGCAGCGCAAGGATATTTCCGATCCTGCGGTGATTCACGAATTCGCGGTCAAGGTCGGCAATCCGACGCGGCTCGACTATCTGTTCCTGATGACGGTCAGCGACATCCGCGCCACCAATCCCAAGCTGTGGAACGCCTGGCGCGAGAGCTTGCTCACGACGCTGTACAAGAGCGCGCGGCGCAATCTCGAACGCGGCCTGGAGAATCCGCTGGTGGAGCAGGAGCTGATTCAGGAGACGCGGGACGAGGCACGCGAGTTGTTACGCGTGCGCGATCTGGCGCCGGCGACGATTGATGCCGTCTGGGCCCGTTTCGCGCCGGATATTTTCCGCCGCCACAGCGCGCAGGAAATCGTCTGGTTCACCGAAGCGATTCATGGCTGCCGCGACGAGGACTTGCCGCTGGTGCTGGTGGACACGCACAGCGAGATGGGCACCGCCGTGTTCGTCTACACCCGCGATGTGGACTACCTGTTCGGCCTGCTGACGGGGGTACTCGCGCAACTGGGCTTGTCCATTCACGACGCGCGCATCGCCTCCACGCTCGACCGTTACACGCTCGACACCTACATCGTCACCGAAGCGGACAACTCGCCGATTACCGAGGCCACACGCCCCGAGGAGATCCGCCAGGCACTGCGGCAGGCGATTCGCAGTCTCGACTACGACGCGGCGCGCGTCACCCGCCGCGCCTCGCGACTGGTGCGCCATTTCTCGGTGCCGACGCAGGTGCATTTCAGCCAGGATGCCGAGCGCCAGCGGACCGTGATGGAGCTGGTGGCGGCGGACCGCCCCGGTTTGCTATCCGCGGTGGGTGCGACGCTGCGCAAACATCAAATACTGGTTGAAGACGCCAAGATCAACACCATCGGCGAGCGCGCCGAGGACATCTTCTTCGTTACCGACCATAAGCGCCGACCGCTAACCGATAGCGGCCTGTTCAACGACCTGCGTCAGGAGTTGATCGCCGCGCTCGACTACGAAGGGACCGTGTGAATAGCGACCTGGATAAGGTCCAGCCCTATCCCTTCGAACGGCTGGCGGCCTTGCTCAAGGACGTCGCGCCCGCCGCCGGCAAGACGCCAATTTCGCTGGCGATCGGCGAGCCCAAGCATGCTGTGCCGGAACTGATTCTCGAGGTCTACCGCAAGGCCTTGCGCGGTATCGAGTCGTATCCCAGCACCGCCGGCGCACCGGCCTTGCGCGAGGGCATCGCGCGCTGGCTGAACTGGCGCTTTGCGCTGGGCGAGTCGGTCGATCCGGCAAGCCAGGTGCTGCCGGTAAACGGCACCCGCGAGGCCTTGTTCGCCTTCGCGCAAGCGGTGATCGAGCGCAAGCCGCGTGCGACGGTGGTGATGCCCAATCCCTTCTATCAGATTTACGAAGGCGCGGCATTATTGGCCGGGGCGCAGCCCTACTTTTTGAACTGTGACGAGCAAAACGGTTTTCTGCCCGATCTCGACACCGTGCCGGAAAGCGGGTGGCGCGACTGTCAGTTGCTATATCTATGCAGCCCCGGCAATCCATCGGGCGCGGTGATGCCGCTGGAGCAGTTGCAAAAGGCGATCGAACTCGCTGCACGCCACGACTTCGTGATCGCCTCCGACGAATGCTATAGCGAGATTTATCTGGACGAAGCCGCTCCACCGCCCGGCTTGCTCCAGGCCGCACAGCAAATGGGCAATACCACTTTCGAGCGCTGCGTGGCATTTCACAGCCTGTCCAAGCGATCGAGCGTGCCGGGCATGCGCTCGGGTTTCGTTGCCGGCGACGCCGCGGTGCTCAAAAAGTTCCTGCTCTACCGCACCTATCACGGCAGCGCGATGAGCCCGGCGGTGCAGGCCGCGAGCCTCGCTGCCTGGAGCGATGAACAGCATGTGCGCGAAAATCGCGCGCTGTATCGCGCCAAGTTCGACGCGGTACTGCCGATACTCGCGCCGGTGCTGGACGTACAGCGTCCCGCCGCCAGCTTTTATCTCTGGCCCAAACTGGCTGTGGACGATGAGCAATTCACGCGTGAGCTGCTGGCCCAAGAGAATGTGCGTGTCGTGCCGGGAAGCTATCTGTCACGCCCGGTAGACGGGGTCAATCCCGGGACAAACCGCATCCGCCTGTCTCTGGTGCCACCCGTGGCGGCGTGCATTGAGGCCGCGGAGCGCATACGCGGCTTGGTCTCCGCGTAATCGCCCGCTCGCTACGTGGGACCGGGCCCCTCCGTGATGGTGAGCCAGAAGGTGGAGACCGCCTGACTGCCGGCGCCATCGTTGATGGTGACGGTGATGTACACCTCGCCGGTCTGGTTGGCTTCCGGGGTGATGGTGAGGGTGTAGGACGGGCCGCTGCCGCTGATCACCAGCTTGGCGTCCAGCACCAGGCTGTAGTCCCCCGAGTAGGCCGCCACGACTATTGCGCTGGCATCATCGAAGGCATGGTCGGAGGCGGTGAAGTTGACCACGATCGGGGTGTTCTTGGCGGTGGTCTTATCCGTGATGCTGCTGATGGTGGGTGCAGCGTCGTCGGCGTCATTCACCGTCACGGTGAAGCTGGTGCTGGCGCTGGCGCCGCCGTTGTCGGTCGCGGTCACCGTGATCACGGCAGTGCCGAAGCGGTTGGCGGCCGGCGTGACGGTCACCGCGCGATCGCCGGCGCTGCCGGTAAACACGATGCGGTTTAAGGGGATCAGGGCGGGGTTACTGGAGCTCTTGCTCAGGACCAGCCCCGAGAAGCCATCAGCATCCGTGACCGTGAAGTGCAGGGGGCCGGTGGTGCTGTCCTCGTCAACCACCTGATCGTCTATCTCGGTGATGGCCGGCGGGTCGTTCACCGAAGTGACGGTGACCCTAAAGACATCGTTCGCGCTGAGCAGGCCGTCGGAGACGGTGACGGTGATGTTGGAGAAGCCCTTGGCGTCGGGGACCGGGGTCACCCGGATGCTGCGATTGGCGCCGCTGCCGCCCAGCACGATGTGGTCCAGCGGCACCAGGGTCTGGTTGCTGGAGTTGACCGTGAGCTGGAGTGTGTTCAGGGCGTTGTCGGCGTCGGCCAGGGTGAAGGCGATGTTGCCGGTAGTGCCGTCTTCGGGGATGGTCCGATCCGTAATATTGCTGATGCTGGGCCGGTCGTTCACCGGATTGATGGTCAGGGTGAAGCTGCGACTCGCCTGACCGCCATCCGCATCACGCACAGTGACGGTGATGGTTGCCGCGCCGCTCTGGTTGGCGCCGGGGGTGATGGTGACGTTGCGGCTCGCCCCGCTGCCGCCGGGGACGATATTGGCATTGGGTACCCGGGTCTGGTTGTTGGAAACACCGCTAACGATAAGCCCACTGGTGCCGTCATCCGCATCGCCGACGGTGAAGTTGACGGTGATGGGTGTGTCTTCGTTGGTGGATTTGTTGGTGATGTTGCTGATGGTCGGCAGGATATTCGGCGGCAGAATGGTGACCTGATAGTCTTCGACTTCCCCGTCCGGCGCCTCGCCGGTGGGCGCCAGCACGCCGGCGCTGGACAGCCGGAAACGCGCGAAGCTGGTGCCGGCCGCGGCAGCCAACGGCACCGCAGCCATCAAATTGTTGACGCCGTTGACGACGGCCTGGCCGCTGAAGATGCGTTCATCGGCGTCGTTCCAGTCGCCGTCGCGATTGAAATCCAGCCAGGCGTCGAGTACGCC
>JBOICV010000013.1:0-2160 GCA_050740255.1 Nevskiales bacterium
GCCATGGGTTTCATAGCCCTTGGCTAGCAGGAACTCCGCCAAATAGGCGCCGTCTTGGCCTGTAATACCGGTTATTAATGCGCGTTTCATCGCTGGGGTCCGAATTCAGGCTGAAGTAGTCCGATCCCTAAATAACACTTGCGTCCATGCTTAAGCGGTATTCGACCTGGTGCCGAGTATGGCTTGCTTTAGAAGCTGCCATAGGAAGCGCGTATTGTGCACCCAATAACGCCGCCATAAGCGGCGCGGCTCAGTGGCGAGTCTGAACAGCCATTCCAGCCCTGCACCTGTCATCCAGCGCGGCGCTGTGGGCTTGGATCGCGCCAGAAAATCGAAGGCGGCGCCCACTGCCAGCATGACGCAAGGACTGCGCCTGGCCAGTTGCGCGATCAATCGCTCCTGCTTGGGGCAGCCGAGGCCCACAAACAGCACGCGTGCGCCACTCGCGATGATGGCTTCCAGCAACCGCGCTTGCTCGGTCTGATCCAGGGGCGGATACACGTTGGGCTCGATATAGGCGATCTTGAGCGCCGGAAATTCCTGTTTGAGCCGGTCGAGTAGCCGATTCAGAACCACCGGCGTACTGCCCAGCAAGCCGACGGCAATCCCTGCGGCGGCCGCCTCTCGGCAGGTGACCCGCATCAGATCGCGCCCTGCGACGGGTTGCGCTTCCCTTGCGCCGGCGAGGCGCTGCGCCCAGTAGATCGGGCGCCCGTCCGCCAACACCAGCGCCGCCTCGCGCACGGCTTGTTTGAGCAAGCTATCGTCAAATGCTTCCATACATAGATGCACGTTCATGAGATAAACCGCGGCGCCGCGCGCCTGCGCCGCCCACGACAAAATCAGCTGCGCCGCCTGCTCGCAGCTGGTGGCGTGCACGGGGGCGCCCAACACTTCTATCGTGCGCGGTAAGGAAATGGGCCTATCCTGCATGCTTCGAGTCCACGTTAGCTTGCCGCCGGCGCTCGATGGCGGTGGCGTAAATCGCCTCCAGTCTCGCTACTCCCGCCGCCGGCGTATAGCGTTGCAGATAAGCGATTCGCGCCTGCACGGCCATGTCCGCGAGCTTCGCCTCATCCGACAACAGCGCGCGCGCCTTGCGCAGTAAATCATCGGCATCGCCGGCCAGGAATAAATCGCCGGTCCGGCCGGGCTCTATTAACTCCGGCAGCGCGCCAATCGAAGCCGCCAGCACAGGTACGCCGTGGGCATAGGCCTCGATCGCACCGCGACCGAAGCTTTCGTACCAGCGCGACGGGAAGATCAGCAGCTTGGCCCGCGCCAGTTTCGCCGAGACCTCGGGGTAAGGCAGCCGGCCGAGTAGCCGGATGCGGTCGCGCAGGCCATGACCTTCCAGCATCGCCTCGAGCCCTTGCCGCTCCGGCCCATCACCGATGATGTCCAGCAACGGAGCATCCGGGCCGAGCTGCAGCCAGGCCCGCACCAGATCCGCCACGCCTTTTTCCGGACCCAGCCGGCCAACAAATACCGCCCGATGCTCGCGCTCGCTCCAAGGCAGTTGCGCTGCCGGATCGGCGATGACATTCGGATTGACCTGGATCTTCTCCGGCGCGCAGCCGGCCTCGATCAGAGAATCCCGCAAGAAACGGGAATTCGCGATCAATACGTCAACGCATTTCGAATAAGTCCGCAAGGTTTTATGCAGTGCGATATTCGCCGCCACGGGAATCGTGGCCAGCCGGCTGCCCTTGTAACAGCCGTAGGCGATCCCTGGCAAGGCGCTGTCCCGGTCGAGGCACAGCCGGCACACCGCCCCGGCGCGATAGGCTACACCCGCCGCGCACCAGAGCCGGTAGTTATGACAGCCTGCGACCACCGGCAAATTCAGCTTGCAGATAGCCCAGAACACAGCCGGAGAAATCAGCGGGAAGGTATTTTCGACATGCACGATATCGGGGCCGAAATTGGCAAGCTCGGCGCGCAATCTGGCCACGGCAAACGGATTCCACGCATTGAATAGGCTTGCCTCGCCCCACGCGCCCGGATTGAACCGAGCCATTTCATCGCTATGGCGCGTAAATGTCCGTAGCGTATGTCCCGTGCCCGCCAGCAGCGCGTGTTGCGCGTCAAAATTGATGTTCTCGCCGCTGGGGACGCTGCTGCGATAGTAGTTGTGTACCAGCAGTACGCGCACGAGCT
>JBOICV010000014.1:0-3477 GCA_050740255.1 Nevskiales bacterium
GGTCAGATGTCCTATTGGGGCGCCAAGGTGATCATCTCGCTGTTCGGCGCGGTGCCGGTGGTCGGCCCGGACCTGCAAACCTGGATTCAGGGAGACTACATCCCGGCCGATGCGACCCTGAACCGCCTCTTCGCTTTGCACGTGGTGGCACTGCCCTTCGTGCTGGTGGGCCTCGTCATTGCGCATCTGATGGCGTTGCACGAAGTCGGCTCCAATAACCCGGACGGCATCGAGATCAAGCAGAAGAAAGACCCCGCCACCGGCATTCCGCTGGACGGCATCCCTTTCCATCCTTATTACACCGTCAAAGACCTGTTCGGCACCGGCGTGTTCCTGATTCTGTTTTGCTTCGTGGTCTTCATCATCCCGGATGTGGGCGGCTATTTCCTGGAGAAACCGAACTTCCAGATGGCCAACTCCCTGGTCACGCCGGAGCATATCGCGCCGTCCTGGTATTTCACCGCCTTCTACGCGATGCTGCGCGCCACGCCCTCGCTGCTGGGTTCGGCCTTGCCGGGCGTGATCGTCATGTTCGGGGCGGTGCTGGTGCTGTTCTTTTTGCCTTGGCTGGATCGCAGCCCGGTCAAGTCCATCCGCTACAAGGGTCCGCTGTACAAGATTGCGCTGGCGATCTTCACGGTGAGCTTCCTGATTCTGTCCTGGCTTGGGACCGAAGCGCCGTCCGGCGCCAAGACCGCCATGGCGCAGGTCTGCACCGCGCTGTACTACCTGTTCTTCCTGCTCATGCCGATTTACACGAAGCTCGACTCGACCAAGCCCGAGCCTGAGCGCGTAAGCTGGGACCAGCACTAATGAAGCTAATCAAAGCTTTGCTCATCCTGGCTAGCACAGCGCCCTTCGCGGCGCTGGCCTCGAGCGGTCATGGGCCGCTGTATCCGTTCCAGCCCGATCTTGGCAATGAAGCCTCCCTGCAGCGCGGCGCCGCGGCGTTTATGAACTATTGCGCGGGCTGCCATTCACTCAAGTATCTGCGCTACAACCGCCTGGCGGCCGACTTGAACATTCCCGAGGACATCCTGAAGAAGAATCTGATGTTCACCTCGGACAAAGTCGGCGACACCATCCGCGTTGCCATGCCGGCCAATTCCAAGGACTGGTTCGGACAGGTGCCGCCGGACCTGTCGCTGGCAGCCCGTGCGCGCGGCCCTGACTGGGTCTACAGCTATCTCAAGACGTTTTATCTGGATTCCAGCAAACCGCTCGGCGTGAATAACCTCACCTTGCCCGGCGCTTCCATGCCGCACGTGCTGGGTCATTTGCAGGGCTGGCAGGTGCTGAAGGAAGAGCCGGCGGGCGAGCATGGCGGTGGCCATGGCAGCCGCTCGCCGCTGGAACTGCCGCAACCCGGCACGCTCACGCCGGCTGAGTACGACCGCCTGGTTGCGGACCTCACCAATTTCCTGGTGTATGCGGCTGAACCGGCGCGGCTGAAGCGCTATACCCTTGGCATCTGGGTGATGCTATTCCTCACGGTGTTCACGGTGCTGGCCTATCTCCTAAAGCGCGAGTACTGGAAAGACGTGCACTGAGCACGCTTCCGAGAACATCCATGGTCGCCATCCCCAACCGCCGGTCGCTGATGACTTTGTTCTCGTCACCCGACTGCCCGCAGTCGCACCGGGTGCGCATCGTGTTGATGGAAAAGGGCATCGGCAGCACCGAAATCGTGGACGTCGCCATTGGTGACGCCAACGAGGATCTCGCCTCGCTCAATCCCTACAACTCCTTGCCGACGCTGGTGGATCGTGACCTGGTGCTGTATGACCCGCAAATCATCAGCGAGTATCTGGACGAGCGCTTCCCGCATCCGCCGCTGATGCCGGTGGACCCGGTGTCGCGCGCCAAGATTCGCCTGGCGCTGTTCCGCGTCGAGGAAGACGTTTACAGCCTGTTGCCGGATATCCAGGATGGCACCGCGACCGAGCAGAAGAAGGCCAAGAAAGAACTGCGCGAGAACCTGATTCGGGGCGCGGAAGTATTCGCCGCCAAACCTTATTTCCTGTCCGATGAGTTCTCGGTGGTGGATTGCGCCCTGGCGCCGATTCTGTGGCGCCTGCCGAGCTGGGGCATTGAGCTGCCACCGGCCGCGGGCAACATCATCAACAAGTACGGCAAGCGCGTGTTCGCGCGCGAAACCTTCAAGAAGAGCTTGACCCAGGCGGAACGCGAACTGCATCAGTAGGGATTCCAGATGCTCGCCGAGTTGTCGCGCCGTGCCACGGGTCTGGGCGAGCGCGCCATCCAATTCGCCAATCAAACTGCCGGCCGCAAGCTATTGCCGGAGACCCTCCCCGCCGACCTGGCCCAGCAAGCCACCAGATTCGGCGACAAGGCGCTCAAGTTTCTCAGCAACGCGATAGAGCGCAGCTTCAACCCGCAAAACCTGGTCCTCGCGGACAAGACACCCTACGACACCGTCTTTACGCAAGACATCCTGTCGCTGCGCTTTTACCGGCCGCTGGATGATGAAACCATCGACGTCGAAGGTGCAGGCATTCCCGTACAGCGACCAGCGCAGCGTATACCAGTGGTGCTGGTGCCGCCGCTGGCGGCGAACACCTTGATTTTCGATTTGTTTCCGACGCGCAGTCTCGTGCGCTACCTCACCGCGCGCGGCTTCAATACTTATCTGATCGACTGGGGCGAGCCCGAGCGCCAGCATTCGCACCTGCGCTTCGAGGACTATGCCATCAAGATGATGTCGGCTGCGCTGGAGCAGGTGCGCCAGCACAGCGGACAACAAGAGGTTTCGTTGTTCGGTTATTGCATGGGCGGGCTGTTCTGTCTCGCCTACGCCGGTTACGTGCACGACGACAAGCTGAAGAACCTGATCACCGTTGCCAGTCCCATTGACGCGCATCAGGCCGGTGTCGCAGGACGCCTGTTCGCGCTGATGAACCGCCCCGCCCTGTGGGTGCGTAAATACACCAATTTCCGCATCCAAGACCTCAGCCCCAGGCTCACCCACATCCCCGGCGGACTGAACGCCCTGGCCTTCAAGCTGACCTCGCCGCTGGCGCCGCTCAAGGGCTGGCTCGATCTGCTGCTCAATATGTGGGACCGCGAATACGTGGAGGAATACACCACTTACAACCGCATATGGTTCAACAATATGTGGGACTACCCCGGCGGCCTGGTACAGGACATCTTCATCAAGCTGAGCGTTTACAACACCATGAACCGCGGCAAGTTCACTTTAGCCGACGGCAAAGTGGCGAAGCTTGAACGCATCAACTGTTCATTTCTCGCATTTGGCGGTCTGAGCGACAATCTCGTGCCGATCAAGGCTGCGCGCAGGGTCATGGACCTCATCTCCAGCGAAGACAAGCAGTTCATGGAAGTGCCCGGCGGTCATGCCGGTGTGTTCTGTAGCAGCGTCGCGCCGACGAACACCTGGAAGATTTCCGCCGACTGGCTGGCCGAGCGTTCCAACTGATTCATCCCCCTCTCCCCGCT
>JBOICV010000015.1:0-1147 GCA_050740255.1 Nevskiales bacterium
GCGGCAGATTCTGCACAATCTCTGGGACAATTCCGTGCAGCACAGCGGACAGCCCAAAATCGAGATCCGTCATCGCGGCGGCTGGCGCAATCCTTCTGGCGCTCCCTTTCTGGAATTGCGTGACAACGGCACCGGCGTACAGCCCGGTATCGCCGACAAGATTTTCGAGCCCTTCTTCACCACCGCCAGCCAGGGCGGTGTCGGGCTGGGGCTGTACATCGTGCGCGAGCTGTGTGAATGTAATCGCGCCCGCATCCACTGGCAGTCACGCGCCGCCGGCGGTGCCTGTTTCCGCCTCACCTTTGCCGCGATGAACGAATGGGTCGTCTGAAAACCGCGCCGCGCTTCCGTGCGCTCGTCGTGGATGACGAAGCCGATATCCGCGAGTTGCTCGAAATAACCTTGCACCGCATGGGCGGAACTACGCTTGCTGCCGCCAACGTTGCGGAAGCCTTGCGGCAACTCAAGCAGGACGATCTCGACCTTTGCTTTACCGATATGCGCCTGCCCGACGGCCGCGGCCTGGACATTCTGCGCCACATCCAGCAGTACCGACCCGAGCTACCGGTTGCCGTCATCACCGCTTACGGCAATGCACAGGATGCGGTGGACAGCCTGAAAGCCGGCGCCTTTGATTTCGTCTCCAAGCCGGTGGATCTGCCGGGGCTCAAGCGCCTGGTTGAGGCTGCGCTCAAATTGGAGCGCGCCCCGTCCGCCGCCCTGAAAAACTACCACAGCAGCCAGCTGATAGGCCGCGCGCCCGGCATTCAAAAATTGCGCGAACTCGCCGCCAAGCTGGCGCGCAGCCAGGCGCCGATTTACATCAGCGGCGAATCCGGCAGCGGCAAGGAAATGGTGGCACGGCTGATACATCTCGGCGGACCGCGCGCGGACCAGCCGTTTGTGCCGGTCAACTGCGGCGCCATTCCGCGCGAGCTGATGGAAAGCGAATTCTTCGGCCACGCCAAGGGTAGCTTCACCGGCGCAGTGCGCGACAAACCCGGCTTGTTCCAGGTGGCGCACGGCGGCACCCTGTTTCTGGACGAGGTAGCCGAACTGTCACCGCCGATGCAGGTAAAGCTGCTGCGCGCGCTGCAGGAGCGCAGCATCCGGCCGGTGGGCAGCGAGCAGGAACAGAAAATCGACG
>JBOICV010000016.1:0-1343 GCA_050740255.1 Nevskiales bacterium
GAGTATGAGGCCGACCGCAAACGCCGCGTGGGCGATGCGGCGGCCCAGCCGCACCGATTGCGGTTCAAACCTCTGCGGAACGGTTGAATCAGAATACCCTGCAGTTACTGATCAGTGCATCAAATAGTGCGTGATATGGTATCATCGGGGTCATGCGGAGCAAGTCCGATGCGCGCAAGTTGGATATCGCCACGCAGACCCAATTGCGCCGCTCGGTGGTGCAGGCGGTGCGCGGCGGCATGAGTCAGACGCGAGCTGCGGAAGTGTTTGGCCCCAGCCTGCGCGCCGTGAGTAAGTGGATGGCGCTGGATCGAGCTGGCGGCCTGCGGGCATTGAAGCCGAAGCGGCGTGGTCGGCGGGCCGGTGAAGGCCGGCTCGACCGCGCGCAGTCGGCGCGGATTCGCCAGTTGATCGTAGACTCGTTGCCTGATCAGCTGAAGCTGCTCTTCTATCTGTGGACGCGCGCCGCGGTGGTGTCGCTGATTGAGCGCGAGTATGGCGTGTCGGTCTCGCTGACCACGGTCGGTCGTTACCTGCACGGCTGGGGCATGAGCCCGCAAAAGCCGGTGCGCCGTGCGTACGAGCGCAACGCTGCGGCCATTGCGCGCTGGCTGCACACGGAATATCCGGCGCTCGCGCGGGACGCCAAGCGCGAGAAAGCCGCTATTTACTGGGGTGATGAGATGGGATTGCGCTCTGACCATGTGGCGGGCACCAGCTATGCGCCGCTGGGCCGGACACCGCTTATCCGTGCCACCGGGCAGCGCTTTGGTTGCAACATGATTTCGGCGATCACCAACCGCGGACAGCTGGCCTTCATGGTGTTCCACGGCCAGTTCGATGCGCGATTGTTCATCCGCTTCATGCAGCGTCTGCTCAAGCAGGTCCCCGGCAAGCTGTACCTGATTGTCGATGGGCACCCCGTTCATCGTTCGGTCGTGGCGCGGGACTTCGTCAGCGCCAACACTGCGCGCTTGCGCCTGATTCGGTTGCCCGGGTACTGCCCGGAGCTCAATCCGGATGAGCTGCTGAACCAGGACGTCAAAACGAACGGGCTCGGCAAAAGCCGTCCCACCAACCGCGCAGAAATGATGGCCGGCGTTCGCGGCCACTTGCGCCGTCGGCAGCGCCAGCCGCAAATTATCCGCAATTTCTTCCAGGAAAAGCATGTTCGATATGCAGCCTGAGAACCTACGCACTATTTGCCGGCCTGCTCAGTAATGCGACTCATGAATTCCTCATCGTTTTATTATAAAAATTAAATGCTTATATTGTATTGTTAATGGCAATAATAAATCTTCGCAAACGCGGATTGCGGCCCAGGTCGGGCATGATACTTGATA
>JBOICV010000017.1:0-2027 GCA_050740255.1 Nevskiales bacterium
GGGCATCGGCTGCACGCGCGGCTTAGGCCCTGGTTGGGGTGGGCGACACACTCTTGGCTTGCGGTTTTGCGCTTGGCGCGATGCTGCGTGACGAGTAAGCGGGCGAGTCTCAGCGTTAACGAAACAGTCTTTTGACATCGATGTGACAAAGTCTCAGCGTTCGCGAAACACCCATGGCTTGCCTCTAAAGGGTTTGTGTTCTCGATGGTAAGGCACTTCGTTAAGCAAGGGCTGGTCAGCCGGATCTTTGCGCCGCAGCGCATAGAAGCGGATATGGTGGGCGTCGAGATTGACCTCGGCGCGCACCAGCCGATGCGCCCAGTGGTCGGCCACCGGGAAAGCTCTGCCCAGCAGATGAGCCCGTCCCGTCTCATCCGTGCGACGCAGGAAGATCACGGTGCCGCTCAGGGGTGCATTCGGATAGAACTTGAACTGCTGCGGAAAGGGGCGGCGCGCCGGCGCCTGCTCCCGGCGACTCGCGCTGCGTGCGCGGTGGGCGGTGATGTAGCGAGCACTGGCGGTAAGCAACTGGGCGTAGTCTTCGAAGTGATGGCGCTGCCAGACCTTGGCCTGCCACAGCCCATTGAAGCCCTCGATGGCGTTTTGAAACCCATGCTCGCGCGGGGGCGCGAACACCGGTGTCACCCCCAGCGCCAAGCACAGGCGGCTCACTTGCCCCACGGTGTCGGCAACATGATGCGCCCCTTGGAAGACCGCTTCGTTATCAAACTGGGCACAGTGGGGCAGTCCCAACTGCTGCCAGCGCTCAGTGAGCCGAGAGAGCACGGTTTCGGTACGCCGGCTCGGCTCCGGCCAGGCATCGGCTTGGGAGGCCCACAGTGCAACGCCGGTGAGCACCTGAACGAGCGGTCCGCCGGCGATCTTCAGGTCCTCGATCCAATCAAAGCTGTCGAGTTCGGCCCGCCCCGCGGCCACCGCCGGCAGATACCAGCCCTTGGGCGGAGGCGGGCGGCGCAACCGGCGCGCGCGATCCACAGCACCGTGGCGGACCAGCACCCGTTTAATGGTGGCCAGCGAAGGCGCCACGCCCGGTTTGGCCTGCAGCTCGACTTCGATGGCGCGCGCTCCGTATTCGCCCAACACGCTTGTTTCGCGCAATTCCTGTCGCACTTGGAGAATACGCCTCTCGAGCTCGCTCGCCGTGCGATTCCATGCACGGCCCGGTTTGCGGTTTGCCAATACCGCGCGTTCTATTCGCTTGCCGCTGGCGCGCTCAACCCACCGCCAAACTGTAGCGCTCGACACGTGAAACTGCCGCGCTACCGCGTGCATCGAACGACCTTGTCGAACCAATTCAACCATGCGCAACCGTCGTTGCTCGATACGCTTTTTTACTCATGCTCAGCTCCAAAAAACACCAAGGGTATCCTGAGCTGTTTCGCGAACGCTGAGACTCGACTGTTTCGTTAACGCTGAGCCCTGGCCCATCACTCGTCACGCATTTGAAATGAATTACTGGCTTTTCAAGTCCGAGCCCTCCACCTACGGCATCGACCACCTCGCGCAGGACCAGGTCACCGCGTGGACCGGCGTGCGCAACTACCAGGCGCGCAACTTCATGCGCGACGCGATGGGAAAGGGCGATCGCGGCTTCTTCTACCATTCGAGTTGCGACGAGCCCGGCATCGCCGGCATCGTCGAGGTTGCCAGGCCCGCCTATCCCGACGCGACGCAATTCCACCGGAAAAGCCGCTACTACGACCGGGGCGCGACGAAGGACAGCCCGCGCTGGTTCAACGTGGATGTGAAGTTCGTGAAGAAGACGTGCGTCGTGAGCAGCGCCGAGCTGCGCGGCCAGAAGGCGCTGAAGAACATGCAAATCCTCCAGCGCGGCAACCGGCTTTCCATCACCCCCGTCACGCAGGCTGAATGGAACCACATCATCGGCCTGCTCGACCGCAAGAAGTGACTCGCGGATCGTGACTCGCGGATAGGCCGGATTCCCCGCGGCCGCGGGAGAACACCATCCGCGATCCGCCGTCCGCGATTCACGCGAGGCGCAGCAG
>JBOICV010000018.1:0-58619 GCA_050740255.1 Nevskiales bacterium
GACTTGCGCGTGACGATTTGCCGCGGCAACACCTGCTGCTGGATCGCATTCACCAGCACGCGCGCCGACTCGGCCACGCTGTCACCCTTTTCCGGGTCCGGATTGGCCATTTGCGAGGAACCGAGCAAGGACATGCCCAGCGCCTCAAACGAGGACGACATGGTGTTGGCGGTAAACATGCCACCGCAGGCGCCGTAACTCGGGCAGGCGTTGCGCTCAATGCCCTCGAAGTCTTCCTGCGCCATCTTGCCGGCGTTGAAGGCGCCCACCGCCTCGAAGGACGAGACGATGGTCAGCGCCGTGCCTTTCCAGTTGCCCGGCCGGATGGTGCCGCCGTAACAGAACAGCCCCGGAATATTCATCCGCACCAGCGCGATCATGGCGCCGGGCATGTTCTTGTCGCAGCCGCCGATACAGAGCACGCCGTCCATGAACTGCGATTGCGCCGCGGTCTCAATGGCGTCCGCGATCACTTCGCGCGACACCAGCGAAAACTTCATGCCCTCGGTGCCCATCGAGATACCGTCGGTCACCGTCGGAAAGCCGAAACTTTGCGGCATCACGCCGGCCGCTTTCAGCGCACTTTCAGCGCGCGCGGCCAACGGCCCCAGCCCGGCGTTGCAGGGGTTCATCGTGGAATGGCCGTTGGCGATGCCGACGATCGGCTTCTCGAAGTCGGCGTCGGTAAAGCCAACTGCGCGCAACATCGCGCGGTTGGGCGAGCGCTGCACGCCGGCGGTGATATTGCGGCTGCGGCGGTTGAAGGACTCTGCGGCCATGACTGCTCCTGACTACTCCGGGGAACGCGGTATTTTTACGGCCGCGTATTATCCTCCAAGCGCTGCTACAAAGAAAAAGCCCCGCAATGCGGGGCTTTTCGTGTTGCGCCGTGTAGTGGCTAACGCGCCGGTTTTACGTAACGCAGATAGGGCTTGAGCGTCTTCCAGCCCTGCGGAAACAGCTTCTTCGCTTCGTCATCCGTCACCGCCGGAACGATGATCGCGTCCTCGCCCGGCTTCCAGTTCACCGGCGTCGCCAGTTTCTGCTGGTCGGTGAGCTGCAGCGAATCCAGCACACGCAGAATCTCGTCGAAGTTGCGCCCGGTCGAGGCCGGGTAAGTGATGCTCAGCCGCACTTTCTTGTTCGGATCGATTACGAACACCGAACGCACGGTGAAGCGGTCGCTGGCCTTCGGATGAATCATGCCGTAGAGATTGGCGACGCGCATATCCGGATCGGCAATCATCGGGAAATTGACGCGCTGATGTTGCGTTTCCTCGATATCCTTGCTCCAGCCCAGATGATCCTGCACCGAGTCCACCGACAAGCCAATCGCCTTCACGCCGCGCTGGTCGAACTCCGGTTTGAGCTTGGCCGTATAGCCGAGTTCAGTGGTGCATACCGGGGTGTAATCCTTGGGATGTGAAAACAGCAGGCCCCAGGAATTGCCGAGCCAGTCGTGAAAACGGATCTTGCCTTCGGTAGTGTCGGCTTCGAAGTCCGGCGCGATGTCGCCCAGTTGTAAGGCCATAAATGTCTCCTGCGTTTTGATCTGTTCAATTTTAGTCAAGAACCCCGCATGAGGCGCAGAATATTTTTAGACCGATTGCGCATAACCGCCGTTTAACCCGTTACAGCATCGGCGCCGCCCGCGGCGGGTTGCGGCGGATGCGCTGCGCTGTTTTAGCTGCGGCGGCATGCACTTATGCGTAGAATTTGCCTATACACAGAAACTCAAGTCTGGTGTATAGTCGCTGGCAATCGGGGTGCTTTGACAGTTTTTTACCACCATCTCAGGAGTGGAGGGAGTGATGAATACGGCCAGCCGTCTAGCGCAAGCCTTGGTGCTTGTTGGACTGGGCGCGATTTCCGCGGCCCATGCCGAAAACACGCATAAGCCGATGCGTGCGATCGCCATAGTGGATGACAGCTCTGACAGTATCGCCGGCTTCTGCCACCAGCAGATCCGGAATAACCTGATCACTCACGGCTACCGCGTCGTGTCGCCCTCGCGCGCCGATGTGATACTCAATGTTTATGGCAGTGAAGATCACCATCACGCCGTTTACCTGCGCCGCGCCTATCACTCCGCCTTGCATCACCAGGCGGAGACTACCGACGACGAAGCCGACGACGTGGCCGAGGAGATTAACGATATTCTCGAAGATATCCAGCCGCAAGCACAGACTTACGAGTACCGCCTGATTTATCCCGCCACCGGTGAAGAGTTGGCTTACGGCGGCAAGTATGAGAAAAGTGGCTCGCCCGCGGGGAATTGCCGGGATATCGCCGACGACATCGCCGACGAAATCAAGAAGAGCCTGCGCTCGCATATGATTACGCGCCGCGAGCCGGCCCGCAGTTTTCAGCCGGTGATGAGCGACCGGACGCAGGACGAGCGTGCCTGGGAGTTTTACCAGCCTTATTGAACTGCTGATTTACCAAAGGCCACGGCCCGCTTTGCGCGTCGTGGCTTTTTGTTTTCCGCTATTCGCTTGAGTCATGCCGCCGGCCCGATACTGTCTGGTGTACTGCACCTGCCCCAACGCTGAGGCTGGACAGCGCATTGCCGATCATTTAGTAGGCGAGCGGCTCGCGGCTTGCGTGAATCTCGTGCCCGGTCTGCGCTCGACTTATCGCTGGAAGAACGAGCTATGCCGCGACGAGGAAGTGTTGCTGCTGATCAAGACGCGTAGCGAACATTTTGACGCGCTCAAAGCGGCAATCCTTAAGCTGCATCCGTATGAACTCCCGGAAATCATCGCTGTCCCAGTGAGCGCAGGCCACACAGCCTATCTGGACTGGATTCAGGAAAACACTTGAGACTTCTCGCGCGCGGCCTGCTGCTGACGGCGGTGGCTGGTTTTGCTCAAGCGGAAGCGCTGCTCGGCGGGCCGCTGCTGGAAGACGATTTTCTGCCGGTGGACGAAGCCTTCGTGCTGCAGACCCCGCGGCAGGACGGTGCGGCTCTGGAAATTTCCTGGATCGTAGCACCGGACTACTATCTCTACCGCCACGCACTGCGCTTTCGTCTTCAGGATGCGGCCGGGCTGGAACTCGGCACGGCTGAGCTTCCGGCCGGCAAAAAAAAACGTGACGATTACTTCGGCGAGGTCGAAACCTACCGCGACCGACTGACGACGCGGCTGCCGCTGCAGACGAAAGGCCAGCTACCGGAGGCGCTCAAGCTCGAAGTGCGTTACCAGGGCTGCGCCGATGCCGGCCTGTGTTATCCACCGCAAACGCGCGTGCTCGATGTATTTCTGAGCAAGGCCGCCGCAGACAGCGCCAGTGCCGTGCCCATAACGGAGCATGTCCCCGAGCATGAACGGCTGGCGCAGCTCATCGGCGGTGGTCAGTTGCTCACCATCCTGCCGCAGTTTTTCCTGCTGGGGCTGTTGCTCGCCTTTACGCCCTGTGTCCTGCCCATGCTGCCGATTCTCTCCGGCGTGATCGCGGGTGAACATGCGGCGGGCGCCTGGCGCGGCTTTGGCCTGTCGCTGGCCTACGTGCTGGCGATGGCTTTCGCCTATGCCCTGTTCGGCGCCGTCGCGGGTCTGTTCGGTCATAACCTGCAGGCGGCGATGCAGACGCCCGTGGTGGTGATTGCCTTCAGTCTGGTGTTCGTGGCACTCGCGCTGTCCATGTTCGGCGCCTTCAAACTGCAACTGCCCAGTAGCTGGCAGTCCCGCTTGAGCGCGCTGTCCGCGCGGCAAGAAGGCGGTAAGTATCTGGGCGCGGCGGTGATGGGCTTTCTCAGCGCGCTGATCGTCGGACCCTGCATTGCCCCGCCGCTGGCCGGCGCGATGCTTTATATCGGGCAAACCGGCGACTCCTTGCTGGGCGGCATCGCCTTGTTTGCGCTCGGCTTGGGTATGGGCCTACCGCTCATTGTGCTGGGCAGCTTTGAGGCCAGCCTGTTACCCAGGGCCGGCACCTGGATGACGCAGGTGAATCATGCTTTCGGCTTTCTGCTGCTCGGCGTTGCGATCTGGTTGCTGGGGCGGCTGCTGGAGCCGGCGGTCGGCCTTGTGCTGTGGGCGCTGCTGGCCTATGGCGCCGCGCTGTACCTACTGTCGCTGCGGCCGCAGACAGGTATGGCGCGCTGGGCGGTGAGACTGGCGGCGCTCAGTGCTGCAACTTATGCGGCCTGGCTCACTGCCGGCGCGCTCAGCGGCGCCGGCGATCCTTTGCGGCCGCTGGCGTCACTCGGCGCGAAGCACGAAGTCGCGGCGGAAGCCGTAGCGTTCCGGCGGATCAAGACCCTGGCCGATCTTGAAGCCGCGCGGACCCGCGCCACGGCGGCGCAGCAGCCGCTGCTGCTCGACTTCTACGCCGACTGGTGTGTCGCCTGCAAGACAATGGAACGCAAGGTTTTCCCGCAGCCGCAAGTGCGCAGCCCCATGCAGCGCTTCCAGCTGGTGCAGGCCGACGTTACCGCGAACGACGCGGCGGATCGCGAGCTGATGCAGGCGCTGGGCGTGATCGGTCCGCCGACGCTGTTGTTTTATGCGCCGGAAGGTGGCGAGCTGACTCAGTTGCGGCTGGTTGGTGAACTGGACGCTGCCGATTTTGCCGCGCATTTGCAAATGGTTTTGCGCGCCGAAAACCGATGACGCGTCTTTGGGCGGCATTCGCACTCGGATTGATCGCTCTCGCGGCCGGTGTCGGCGCTTACCTGTTGACTCGGAGTGACGGTGCGGCACAGCGGCTGGATTTCAACCTGCTCGATCTGAGCGGTCAGCAACGCCATGCCGCGGAATGGGACGGCAAGGTGGTCGTTTTGAATTTCTGGGCGCCCTGGTGCGAGCCTTGCCGCGACGAAGTGCCGATGTTGAGCCGCTTGCAACAGGACTTCGGTCCGCGCGGCTTGCAGGTGCTGGGCCTGACGCTGGATGAAGCCGAAGCCACCCGCGTGTTCGCGCAGCGGGTGGAGATGGCGTATCCGGTGTTGCTCGGTTTGGAGCCGATTCTGACTTTGCAGGCGGCCTACGGCGACACCCGGCTGCCTTTTACCGTGGTGATCGACCGAAACGGCAAGGTCGTATATCGCCAGGCCGGCGAGATGCAAAGGCTGGAGCTGGAGAGCGTGATAAGCCCGCTTTTATAGCAATTTTGCGTCAATCTTCGTCGATATGACGAAATAATGACCACATCTTGCGTCATCTTCGCGGGTAGCGCACAATCGCTTTTCCCCGCCACTTCGGAACTAGCGCTTGAGCCGACTGCTTTTGTTAAACGGTCCCAATCTGAACCTGCTGGGCAGCCGGGAACCGGAATTATACGGAGCGGCGACGCTGGCCGATATCGAGGCCCGGCTGGTGCAACAGGCACACAGCGCCGGTCACGAGCTTAGCGCCTTTCAAAGCAATGGCGAGCCCGAGTTGATCGCGCGCATTCATCAAGCGCGCACCGAGGGCGTCGCCTTCATTCTGATCAACCCCGCGGCCTTTACCCATACCAGCGTGGCGCTGCGCGACGCGCTGCTGGCGACGCGGATTCCGTTCATCGAAATCCATCTCTCGAACGTGCACGCGCGTGAACAATTCCGGCATCACTCGTATTTTTCCGACATCGCGGTCGGCGTCATCACCGGGCTTGGCGCGCAAGGCTATGAGCTGGCGTTGACAGCGGCGCTGGCCTATCTCACTCAGCAGAAGAAATAAGGCTAAAGCCCATGGACATACGCAAGCTGCGCGCCTTGATCGATCTGGTGCAGGAATCCGGCATCGCCGAGCTGGAAATCACCGAGGGCGAGGAGAAGGTGCGCATCGCACGCACCCTGCCCGGCGCAATGGCGCTGCCGCAGCAATACATGCTGCCGCAGGCCGCCGCAGCTGCGCCAGCACCCATTGTGGCCGAAGAAGCACCGGCCAAAGTGGAGACGCCGCCGGAGATGCGGGGGCATGTGGTGCGCGCGCCGATGGTCGGCACCTTTTACCGCTCACCCTCGCCCGAAGCACCGCCCTTTGTCTCGGCCGGCGACAAGATAAAAGCCAATCAGACGCTATGCATCATCGAGGCGATGAAAATGCTGAACCAGATCGCGGCTGAATTGAATGGCGAGATCCTGGAGGTGCTGGCCGAGAACGGTCAGCCAGTGGAATTCGACCAGCCGCTGTTTGTCATAGCTCCCGCTTGACATGTTAGAAAAGATTCTGATCGCCAACCGCGGCGAGATTGCGCTGCGGGTGCTGCGCGCCTGCCGTGAGCTGGGCATCGGCACGGTCGCGGTGTATTCCACCGCCGACCGCGAGCAAAAGCATGTGAAGCTGGCGGACGAAGCAGTCTGCATCGGTCCGCCCGCCTCGCGCGACAGCTATCTCAACCTCGGCGCCATCATCAGCGCCGCCGAAGTAACCAATGCCAGCGCGGTGCATCCGGGTTACGGTTTTTTGTCGGAGAACGCGGATTTCGCCGAGAGCGTGGAGAAGAGCGGCTTCGTCTTCATCGGCCCCCGCGCTGAAACCATTCGCCTGATGGGTGACAAGACCAACGCCAAAGCGGAGATGCTGGCCGCCGGCGTGCCCTGCGTACCCGGCTCAGAGGGCGCGCTGGGCGAGGACGACAAGCAAAACCTCGCGGTGGCGAAGACGGTCGGCTATCCCGTCATCATCAAGGCGGCCGGTGGCGGCGGCGGGCGCGGCATGCATCTGGTGCGCGAAGCGGAGCAACTGACCAAGTCGATAAAACTCGCCCGCAACGAAGCGCAGCAGGCCTTTAGCAATCCGGCGGTATATCTGGAAAAATTTCTGGAGCGCCCGCGGCATATCGAGATTCAGGTGCTCGGTGACGGTGAAGGCGGCGCGATCCATCTGGGCGAGCGCGACTGTTCGATGCAGCGGCGCCATCAGAAAGTGGTCGAGGAAAGTCCTGCTCCAGGCATTACCACCGAGCAGCGCGCCACGGTCGGCGCACTCTGCGTTGCCGCGTGCAAACGCATCAAATATCGCGGCGCCGGCACTTTCGAATTTTTATACCAGGACGGGCAGTTCTACTTCATCGAAATGAACACCCGCATCCAGGTCGAGCATCCCGTGACCGAACTGGTTACCGGCGTGGACCTGATCAAGGAACAGATTCTGATTGCGGACGGACGCGGCCTATCCTATCGGCAGGAAGACATCGCCTGGCGCGGCCATGCCATCGAGTGCCGTATCTGTGCCGAGCATCCGAAAACATTTATTCCGTCACCGGGTCCGGTGACGCGCTTCCACACGCCCGGCGGCCCCGGCATCCGCATGGACTCGCATCTCTACGCCGGTTATGTCGTCCCGCCGCATTACGACTCGATGGTGGGCAAGCTCATCGCGCACGGTCCGACGCGCGACTCGGCGCTGGCGCGCATGCGCACCGCCTTGTCGGAGCTGCTGGTGGAAGGAATTCGCACCAACGTAGCGCTACATCAACGCATCCTGAACGACGCGAACTTCCAGCGCGGCGGCACCACGATTCATTACCTCGAGCAGATGCTGGCCGGTTGGAGCGAGGGTAGCTAGCGCTGGATGGAAACCGCCGCCGGTACTGTTTCTGCGCTTGAGTCGTGCATGCACTGGTTGCAACTGAAGTTCGAAGCCGACACGCCCGCAGCCCTGGAGGAAGTTTTATGGGCGGCTGGTGCGCAGGCGGTCACCTTCACTAACGCCACCGAGCGGCAGTTGTTCGAGCCCGCGCCCGGCGCCACTCCACTGTGGGAACGCGTGCAGGTCACGGCACTGTTTCCTTCCAACACCGGGACGGACGCGGTATTGGATCAGATCGAACTTGCGCTCGGTCTGCGTCCGCCGTATCAGGCCGAGCTGCTGGAAGATCGCGATTGGGTGCGCGAGTGGCTGAAATATTTCAAACCCTTGCGCTTTGGCCGCCGCTTGTGGATTTGCCCCACTCAATACGAGGTGCAGGAAGCGGACGCCGTGGTGGTGAAACTCGATCCCGGACTCGCCTTCGGCACCGGCAGCCATCCGACCACGGCGCTCTGTCTGGACTGGCTGGATGCCGCGCAGCTCTGTGGCCGGCGCGTGCTCGACTATGGTTGTGGCTCCGGCATTCTGGCGGTGGCTGCGGCACGTCTTGGCGCAAGCCGGGTCTGCGCGACCGATATCGACCCGCAGGCGCTGCATGCCACGCAGGCCAATGCCGCGCGCAACGGCGTGCTGGATCGAATCGCGATCATTCCGCCCGAGGCGCTGCCCGAGACACTACCCGAGCAATGGTTTGATGTGGTGCTCGCGAATATTCTGGCCGGACCTTTGACGGAACTTGCACCGCAGCTGGCGGCGCAGCTCGCGCCCGGCGGCTGGCTGGTGCTGTCCGGGTTGCTGGAGCAGCAGGCCGAGGAAGTGGGGAATCGTTATACGGCATGGATTGACTGGCACGCGCCAATCGTGCGAGAACAGTGGGCACGCCTGGCGGGACGCCGGCGCTAATCACTCTTCACCACTGCTGTCTATGGCCGCTAGTTATACTGGGGCCAGGTTTTTAGCTTTTGACATGGACGCTCGCTTCCGCACCCCGCTCGCCGCCATCGCACTCAGTTTTGCGGCCCTCGCCACATCCGCCGCCAAGCCTGACAGCGATGAACTATTGGATCTCGGCCGACAAACCCAGCGGACGCAGGAACAGGTGCTGGACTTCGAGCGCGATGCGCAACGCCTGGAGGACGAGCTGGCGGTCCCGGCCGGCGCCCAGCGTGTGGAAATTTATCTCAGCCTGAGCGCCGGGCGCTACTTCCGTCTCGATCGCGCTGAACTCGAAGTGGACGGCAAGCCACTGGCAAGGCATGACTACGATTTGCGCGCGCGTGAGGCCTTGCGCGCGGACGGTGTGCATTTGCTTTATCGCGGTCCACTACCGCGCAAAGGGCAGCGTCTGCGGGTGCGCTACACCGGTCAAGGTGGCGCGAGGCCCGAGGGCGAAGGCACGCTCGATCTCACGCGCTATCGCACAGATCTGCTGGTTGAAATCAGCGTCGACGATGCGCCCGACGAGGAAGGCTCGGCGGAGGACGCACGCCGCACGGATTTGAATGCGCGTGTATGGGCGCTGCCGCAGACGTCTACCGCAGCGCAAGCCGCCATTGAGGAAGCCGACGGCGAAGCCGTGCGCGATGCGCCCGCGGGTTTGCAGCGTGAACTGGCGCTGCAGCACGCGCGCTATCTGGAGCAGACCCGCTCCGCCTTCAGTGGCGCCGCGGCGCTGCTGGCTGCGCAACAGCAAGGCCAGCTTGACGCGGGCGATGAGACCGCAGCGCAGCTACTGGTCGGCTGGTATCAGCAACTCGGGCTCTACAATCGCGCGGCGGCGCTGGCGCATGACCTCAAGGGGCGCTGGCGCCCGGAACAGCACAATCGCTTCTGGCTCGCACAGGCGCGCCTCTGGCTGCGGCGCGATGAGGTCAGTGAGGCCGAAGCGGCCTTGCGCAGCTTGCAAAAGCCGCTGGACCAAGACACCGAGGACGCCCGCCAGTCGCTGCTGGCCGCGAGTCTGATGCGGCAACAGCGTTACGCGGCAGCGATAAAGGAACTGGAAGACAAGCAAGGGCTGCCGCGCAACAGCGTCTTTGACCGCTACAACCGCGGCGTCGCGCTGGCCGGTCTGGGCCGGCTGTCGGAAGGTCTGGGTCAGCTCGACGAACTCGGCCAGATTCCGGCCGAGGATGAGACCCTGCTGGCTTTGCGCGATCGCGCCAACCTCGCGCTCGGCTGGGCCTGGCTCGCGGCCGATCAGGGGGGCACCGCGCGCCCGCTGTTCAAACGGGTGCGCCAGGATGGCTTGCACGCCAATATGGCTTTGCTGGGTCTGGGCTGGGCGGAGTTGGCGCCGGATGGCAGCGAACAGGAACGCATCTATACGCGCAAGCAACTCTGCAACGAAGACCAACTGGCGAAGCTGCCCGCGGCCTATTTCCGCCGTCCGGCACGCGACGATTGCAATCTCGACAAGCTGTTCGTATTCAAATACCGGGCCAAATTCAACTTCGAACCCACCGCCGACGCCAGTCGTTACGAAAATGCCTTGAAACCCTGGCGCGTATTGGGTCGCCGCAAGGCGCGTGATCCGGCGGTACAGGAAGGTTTGTTGGCGACGGGCTTTGCGTATGAGCAACTCGGCGCGCGTGAGCAGGCCGAGGCGGCTTATCGCAACGCGCTACAGCGCTATCAGGAAGAACTGAAACGCCTCGGCAAGTTGGAGCAGAGCCTGCAACAGTCGGAAGCCGATCCGCTGGGCGTGCTCAGCAAACAGGCTTACCGCGACGAATACAGCACCTGGCGCAGCAGCCAGGCGTTTGCGCAGGCGGCAGCCGATATCGAAACTCTGCAGCGCTGTGACGCGGAGCTGGAACAGACGCGCAAGCGCCTGAGCCGCCTGCAAACCGCGCGTGCACAGAGTCAACAACTTGTGCAACTGCGGTCACAATTGAGCCGGCAAAGCCAGGCGGTCGCAGCCACTCGGGCTGCGCTGCGGCAGGCGCTGCAGCGGCACAGCCTTGATCAGGTTGCGGAGCAACGCGAGCGTCTCACCACCTATCTCACGCGCACGCGCCTCGCGCTGGCGGCGCTGTACGAGCAAGGCGGCGCGCAATGATTCATTGGCGCCTGTTGCCCCTTGTCGTTTTCTTCGCGCTCGCGGCCTGCACCACGGTCAGGCAAGCGCCGATTGAGCAAACACCCGACATCAGCACGCTGGAGGATGCGCCGCCGGCGCCCGCTGCGGGGCCGGCGCCCGCACCGCGCGACAGCCGCCAAGCCGCCATGGCGCAGTATCGGGCGGTACTGGAAAGCGATGCCGCGGCGGAGCTGCGCACCGAGGTGATGCGCCGCTCGGCCGAGCTGCAGATGCAGACCCCTGCGGTCAGCGCCCAGCACGGCAAGGCCGGTGAGCTGCAAGCGGCGGCGTTTTACGAAGACATGCTGCGCGCCGGTCCCGGTGCTGCCGGTAACGATTTGATTCTGTATCAGTTGGCGCGCGCCTACGAAACCGCCGGCGAGCGCCAGCGCACGCTGGCCGCGCTGTCGCGTTTGTTACAGGAATATCCCGGCTCGGCCTTGGCCAATGAGGCGCGCTTCCGCCGCGCCGAGGCCCTGTATGCCGACGGCCGTTACGCCGAGGCTGGCGCTGACTACGAAGCGGTGCGAGCGAACCCGGCTGCGGCGGCGTTTCACCTGCTGGCCCGCTACAAATCCGGCTGGTGTCATTTCAAGCAGGCGCAGTACCGGCCGGCGCTCACGGTCTTTCGCAGTCTGCTTGAGGAATTGCTGGCTGAGGCCAAGCCCGGCAGCGCCGCCACCAGCCTCGCGCTGGACAGCCTGCCGCCGGCGCGGCGCGAGCTGGCCGCGGACAGCCTGCGCGCGGCCGCGCTAAGCGCCGCGCTACTGGACGGCCCGGCAGCACCCAGTCTGCGCACGCCCGAGCGGCCCTACACCGCCGCGCTAACTGTGCGCCTGGCGGAACTGTACGTCGAGAAAGCCGACTACAAGTCCGCGGCGCTCGCGTATCAGAGCTTCATTGGCGCCTACCCCGAGCATCCCGCTACCGCGGGGCTGCGGCTGCGTTTGATCGACGCCCACGCCGATGCCGGCAGCGGCGATGCAGCCTTGCGCGCCAAGGAGGATTTGCTCAGGCGGGCCGCAAGCGGTGCCGCGGATGCAGCACCGCCCGACAAACTCAAGGCCTACTACGCGGACGTCACGCGCCATCACCACGCCCGCGCCCAGCGCAGCAAGCAAACAGCGGACTACACAGCCGCCGCGCGCTGGTACGTCGCGGCGCTGGAAAAATTTCCCGAGCAGCAGGACTGGCGTTATCTCTATGCCGAGCTGTTATTCGAGTCGGGCGCCGATGCCGCTTCCGCCGAACAATACGAGCGGCTGGCCTACGACACGCCGGGTTTCAACAAAGCTGAGAAAGCCGCGTACGTCGCGGTCGTGGCGCGCCGCCGCAGCGCCGGCACGCAGCTGGCCGGGCAGCGCGCCTTTGCCGAGGCCGCCGAACGCTTCGCCGCGCGCTTTCCGAGTCATGCCGAGCGCAAGCTGGTGCTGGTGCAGGCCAGCGAAGCCTGGCTCGCTGCGGGCGAACCGACCCGTGCCGCCGCAGCGGCGCAACAGGCGCAAACCGCTGCCGGTGGCGCAGAGATGAACCGGGCGGCCTACGCGAGTCTGGCGCACGCGCGCTTCAAGGCGCAGGAATTTCCCGAAGCCGAACAGGCCGCGGCGCGCTGGCTGGCGCTGGCCGACGCGCGCGATCCGCAGCGCGGCCGGTTTCAGGAAATACAAAGCAGCAGCGCCTATCGCCAGGCCGAGCGCAAGCGCGACGCCGGCGATACTGCCGGCGCGATCAGCGATTTTCTGCGCATCGCCGCGCTCACCGCCGCCAAGCTGGAAGATCCCGCAGGCCGCATCCGCGCCACCGCCGGCTTTGATGCTGCAGCACTGTTGATCCAGCAAAAAGAATGGACCCGCGCGAGTCAGGTGCTGGAGCAATTGCGCGTCGACTTTCCGCAGCATCCGCAAAAAGACGAAATCACGCGCCGTCTCGCAGCGGCTTATACCGAGCTGCAGCAGCCGGCTAAAGCCGCTGCCGAATGGTCGCGCCTGGCCAATGCCGCGGGCAACACGGAATTGGGTCGCGCCGCGGCGTTCGAGGCGGCGCAGCAGGAATTCAACGCCGGCCGCGGTGAACCCGCGCTCAACGCGTTCAAGCAATACCTGCAGCGTCATCCGCAGCCGCTGGAGCCGGCGCAGGAAGCGCGCACCCGCCTGGCGGAGCTGTATCGCCGCCAAACCGACGCGCGTGAAGAACACTGGCTGAACGAAACCATCAAGGCCGAGAATAATTCAGGCAACGCCCGCAGCCGCACGCTGGCGGCGCAGGCGGCGCTGCGGCTGGCCGAACGCGCCCGCGAGCGTTTTCTGGCGCTGCCGCTCAAGAGCTTGACCGAGGCGCCGCTGCGCGCCAAACGCGAGCGCTTCGAAAGTGCGCGCAGCGCTTACACGCGGGCGGCGAATTTCCGCATTGCTGAAGTGGCGACCGCGGCAGCTTTTCGAATCGGAGAGTTGTATCAAGGCCTCGCGGTAGCTCTGCGCCAGGCACCGCCGCCCGGCGGCCTGGATGAAGCCGGAAAACAAGCGTACGCACAGATGCTGGACAGCCAGAGTACTGCCTTACTTGAGCAGGCGGCCAAGGCGCATAGCGTCAACCTGGAACGCGCGAGTGATCCGGCACTGGCGGCGGACCCCTGGATCGCACAAAGTCGGGCGGCACTCGCCGGCCTGACACCCACCGCCGCCGCGAACACTAGCCCGCCGCCCACGAGCCCAAGCGCCAATCCTGGAGCCAGTCATGCGCCTTAACAGCTGCGTACTTCTCGTGCTCGGTTCGCTGTTGAGCTCGGCCGCAGCCGCGGAGGAAAGCGCGCCGACCCGGTCCGGCTTGCGTGCCGAAGATGAAGCGCCCAAGGGCCTTAGCGTCGTGCCCTGGAAACGCAGCGAGCCCGGCGCACTGCCGGAAGGGCCCCTGCGTTTGCTCGATTTTCCGCTTGAGCCGCTCGACCCGGAAGTATTTTTACGCGAACTCGATCTCAATAAGGAAGTTAAACCATGACCTCAGCCAGCGCCGTCTCGCCCGAGACGGTTTACAACAGCATCGTCGCGTTTTTCCAGGGCGGCGGCTGGCATATGCTGCCGATCGCACTGACCTTTGGCGTCGGCGTGGCGATCGCCCTCGAGCGATTCCTCTATCTGCGCGAGACGCGCCGGCAGAACCAGACAATTTGGGAGAAGCTGCATCCCATGCTTGCGCAAGGCCAGTACAAGCAGGCGCGGGTGGTGGCCGCCGCTTCCAATACCGTCATCGGCCGGCTGTTGAACAAGGGCTTAAGCCAGGTACAGAGCGGACAGCGCCGCGAACAGGTCGAAGCCGCCATCGAGGAAGTGCTGATGGAAGACCTGCCGCGGATCGAACGTCTCACGCATTATCTGCACATGCTGGCCAATGTCGCGATGTTGTTTGGCCTGCTGGGCACCATCTGGGGTTTGATCCAGGGGTTTACCGCCATCGCCACGGTGGATCCGGCGCAGAAAGCCAGCATGCTATCGGCCAGCTTCTCGGTGGCGATGAACGCCACCGCCTTCGGCCTGATCACCGCAATCCCGTTGCTACTGATTCATTCGGTGCTGCAAACCCGCACCAGCGAGATCGTAGACAGCCTTGAGATGGCCGCAGTCAAATTCATGAATCTGATCAACCAGGCGCCCCCGCCGGCGGCCACAGGGCCCGCCACTTCGTGACGCCGGCCCGGAACCACCGATGAGCGCGGTGCGCGCCGCACGCCGGCTGCACCGCCGTCATCACCAGTCGCTGGCGCCGCCGGGTCTGCTGAATCTGACCTCGATGATCGACATCTTCACCGTATTGCTGTTCTTCCTGCTGGTGTATGCCGCTGAGCTGGCGATCTTCACGCCGCTGTCGGTGCTGAAGCTGAATCTGCCGGGGCCGCAGGCGCAAGCCACGCCGGTAACCCCGCCGCTGCAAATCGAAATCGTGCTGCGCCGCGCCGGCATGGAGCTGCTGCGCAATGGCGCGTCGGTGCAGCGCATTCCACGGCGCAAGGATGGCGCCGACTATCTCGCCTTGGCGCAGCAACTGCGCCAACTCAAGCTGGAGTCGCCGGTCACGCGCGAGATCGTGCTGCGGCCCGAGCCGCAGATTGCCTATGAGGAGCTGGTACAAGTGATGGACGCCGCGCGCGTCGGTGCGCCGCTCAGCCCGGCGCCCGCCGGCGCGGAACTGTTTCCGGACATCCGTATCGGCGATGCGCCGGCACTGATTAGCAAGCGCTGATCGTGCGTACACGCCATAGTCGCCGCAAGGAGCGCCGCAGCAAACGCGGCGGCGGCCCCGCGCAAATCATCCTGACGTCCTTGATCGATATCTTCACCGTGTTGCTGTTCTTTCTGCTCATTCACGCGGCCAACGTCGAAGTGCTGCCGGAGCCGCGCGATCTGGAACTGCCGGAATCGGTAGCGCAGGAGAAGACCAAGAAGACGCCCGTGGTCATGGTTACCCGACGCGAGATCTTTCTCGAGGGACGCAGAATCGTGGGCTCGATGGAAGCGCTCAAGGCTGAACACGACAATATCCCGGCGCTGCAGGCGGTTTTGACGGTATTGCCGAAAGAAACGCTGCCGACGGCGCCAGCCGGCAGCGCTCAGGACGAGCCGCCCGCCATCACCATCATGGGTGACAAGCTCATCCCTTACCGCCTGCTGCGCAAGGTTATGCAAAGCTGCACCGACGCAGGCTATAGCCGCATCTCGCTCGCCGTCATGCGTACGTCCTGATGGCTACGCACGTACTTTCCTCTGCTGAACTGCTCTGGTCGCAGCGCAGCGCGGACCATAGCCGACTGTTGCGCAGCCAGCTCTCGGTACTGGGTCCGCTGGTGCTGGCCGCAGTGGCCATGCCGTTTCTGCCCCTGATTAATCTGCCGCCGCCGGTCGCGGAAATCGTCGCCGAGGTCAGGCTAATCCTGTTGCCCAAACCGCCGCCGCCCCCTCCGCCGCCATCCCCGCGCGAGATCATCCCGGAGTCGGCCGCGCCGGCGCCCGTACTGAAACCGGTGCAAGCGCCGGCCGCACGTCCAGCTTCGGCGCGGACCCTGGACGCGCTGAGCCGTGAACTCGCCGCGCTAGGCGCCGGCTCCAACGTATTGCAAAGCGCCGGCCCCGGTAACTTGGCGAAAGGCAGCGCCAGCAGTCAGGGCAGCGGGACGCTCCGCGAAGGCACCGCCCGCGGCAGCGGCGGCATCGGCAGCGGCGCCGCAGGCAACTACACCGGCAGTGGTCTGGCGCTGAGCGGGCACGGCACCGAGCGCGTCACCGAATCCGGCAGTGGCAGCGGGCGTGGGACGGGCAGTGGTGTACCCGGCCGTAGCAGCGCGGAGATTCAAACAGTGTTCGAACGAAACAAGTCCGCGGTGGATCAGCTTTATCAGGACGCGCTATCAGCTCAACCCGGGATGCAGGGCGAGGTGTTGCTCAAGCTCGTGATCGAGCCCGACGGCACAGTGAGCCGCTGCGAGATTCTGCACAGCGCATTGCAGAATCCCAAACTCGAACAACAATTGCTGCGCCTGGTGCGTACCCTGCGCTTCGGCGCGAAGCCGGTGCCGGCGCAATCCGTGAACTATCCGATCCGCTTATTCCAGTCTTGACAGCCGCGGCGCGCCGTGATCACGCGTGTGTGACCATTTTCAAAAATACTATTTATCCGCACGACGCTTGCGGGTATGATGCCTTTCCCCTCGTAGAAAACTTCACGCCGCGGCCCCACCTCCATGTCGCCCAGAACGTCGCAGTCGAGATCCGCCGGCAACAGCGCGAAAGCCGCGACGCAGAGCGACCAGACCATTCTCAGCCAGCAGGTCGCCAGCACCATGGCGAGTTACTTCAAGGCGCTGAACGGACATAAGCCGAACGAGCTCTACCGCCTGTTCCTGGAGCAAGTCGAGGCGCCGTTGCTGCGTTCGGTGCTGGACTACAGCCGGGGCAATCAATCGCACGCCGCCGAGATCCTCGGCCTCAATCGCGCCACCTTGCGCAAGAAGCTGCGCCAATACGATATCCAAGCCTGATACCAACCGGCAAGACTTCTCAAGCGATGCAGTGCGTGAAGCGCGAGTAAGGGCAGCCGGAGTTTACCCATCGTAAATGAGGACTGACCGAGCGAAGCGCGACAAAGTAATGCGCGCTTCAGAAGTCTTGCTACACGGCGCGCGAGCGCCGTTTTTTCGTCTGTAACATGAACCAGATCAAGCGCGCGCTCATTTCCGTTTCCGACAAATCCGGCATCGTCGAGTTCGCGCAGGCGCTCGCCGCCCGCGGCGTGGCGCTACTGACCACTGGCGGCACCTTCCAGTTGTTGCGGCAGAACGGTGTCGCGGTTACCGAAGTCAGCGCGCATACCGGTTTCCCGGAGATCATGGACGGCCGGATCAAAACCCTGCATCCCAGGATTCACGGCGGCATTCTCGGGCGACGCGGAGCGGACGATGCGGTCATGCGCGAGCAAGGCATCGCGCCCATTGATCTCGTTTGCGTCAACCTCTATCCCTTCGAAGCGACCGTCGCCAGGCGTGACTGCAGTTTCGCCGATGCGATCGAGAACATCGATATTGGCGGCCCGACGATGTTACGTGCCGCAGCCAAGAACCACGCCTACGTTACCGTGCTGGTGGACGCTGGCGACTACGCGCAGGTATTGGCGGAAATCGATGCCCACGACGGCGGCGTCACCGAGCTCACGCGGCGCAAGCTGGCAGCCAAGTGTTACGCCCATACCGCCGCCTACGACGGTGCGATCAGTAACTGGCTGACCGCGTTGAACGACGACGGCACGCGTGAGCGTTTTAGCGGGTCGCTGACGCTGCAATTCCAAAAAGCGCAGGAGCTGCGCTACGGCGAGAATCCGCATCAACAGGCCGCTTTCTACCTCGAAGGCAAGCCACCGGCGGGGACGATCGCGACGGCCAGGCAGCTGCTGGGCAAAGCGCTGTCGTATAACAACATCGCCGATACCGACGCGGCGCTGGAGTGCGTCAAGTCTTTTGTGAAGCCGGCTTGTGTCATCGTCAAGCACGCTAATCCCTGCGGCGTGGCAGTCGCGCCGGACGGTATCGGCCGCGCCTACGATCTTGCCTACCAAACCGACCCGACCTCGGCCTTCGGCGGCATCATCGCGTTTAACCGCGCGCTGGATGGCGCGACCGCGAAGACCATCATTGAACGGCAATTTGTCGAAGTGATCGTCGCGCCGGAAGTCAGCGCCGAAGCGCGGGCCGCGGCGGCGGCCAAACCGAATGTGCGCCTGCTCGAATGCGGCTGGTGGGCCGACGCGCGTCCCGCCACGCTGGACTACAAGCGCGTCGCGGGCGGGCTGCTGCTACAGGACAATGACATCGGCATGATTGACGCAGCCGACCTGAAAGTCGCCAGCAAGCGCGCGCCGACTGAGGTCGAGTTGCATGACCTCATCTTCGCCTGGAAGGTCGCGAAATACGTCAAGTCCAACGCGATTGTCTACGCCAAGAACCGCCAGACCATCGGCGTCGGCGCCGGCCAAATGAGCCGCGTCTACTCGGCCAGGATCGCCGGCATCAAGGCGGCGGACGAGCAGTTAGAGGTGAAGGGATCAGTTATGGCGTCCGATGCTTTTTTTCCGTTTCGCGACGGCATCGATGCCGCGGCAGCGGCCGGCATCACGGCGGTGATTCAGCCGGGCGGCTCCATGCGTGACGCCGAAGTGATCGCCGCCGCAGACGAACACGGCATGGCCATGGTGTTCACCGGCATGCGGCACTTCCGACATTAAGCTGCCGCCGTACGCCACTGTAATCAGCGCTGGGCGACAATCGTCGAAACCATGATCAAGACAGTTCAATCCTTGTGGATCGGTGGCGAACTCTCCAAGCTGGAACAGCTTTGCATTCGTTCGTTTTTAGCGAATGACCATGAGTTCAAGCTGTACGTATACGAGGACGTGGGAAACGTGCCTGCCGGAACGTTCCTCGCAGATGCTAATGAAATTGTGGGCGCGGAGCGCATTTTTCGGGAAAAATCCGGCGGAAGTTTAGGTGCCTTCTCAGATCTCTTTAGGTTCGAACTCCTTGGTCACAAGGGCGGAGTTTGGGTGGATATGGATCTGGTTTGCCTGCGCCCTCTCGATTTCAGCTACGAGTACCTGTTCGGTTGGGAGGACAGCGACCGGATAAACACCGCAATTCTCGGGGCCCCGGGAAACAGCGAGCTAGTCACAACCCTGCGCCAGGTCTGCACGTCGCCGTTTATCGATCAACCTTGGCACAGCGCCAAACAGAAGCGAAGAAATTTCTGGAGAAGGCTGAGACAAAAATCAGTCAAGGATGTTGCGTTTGGCACAGTGGGACCGGTTGCGCTCACACACGCCGTCAGACATCTCGGATTAGCGGCGCAAGCACGCCCGTTTTTCTGGTTTTATCCAATTCATTGCCTCTCATGGCGCAGCCTGTTCGACGAAACCTTTTCCGACGCTCAGGTTAGGGACAACTTTTTCTCCGGCAGTTATTGCGTGCACCTCTGGAACGAGTATCTGCGGCGTAACCAGATCGACAAGAATTCAAGCTTCGCTACTGGTTCTTTTGTCGAATCCATGAAACGACGATATGGAGTGGCATAGCGGCATGGCCAGCTTCGACGAGTCCTGCGCACGCATGCTGCCGCGCGAAAATGAATAGCAAGCCAGCGGCGCTGGTTCTCGGGGGCGCGGGATACATCGGCTCGCATGTCTGCCGGCAGCTGTCGCTGCAGGGCTTTCAGCCGGTTTCATACGACAATCTTTCCACCGGCCACGAATGGGCGGTTCGCTGGGGACCGCTGGTGCGCGCGGACACCAGCGACTTTGCCGCGCTACAGGAGGCTCTACAGCGGTTCGATGTTCACGCCGTCGTGCACCTGGCCGCCAGCATCGAAGTCGGCGAATCGGTGCAGAACCCGCTGAAGTACTACGACAATAACGTCGCGCGCAGCCTGAACCTGCTGCGCGCCGTGCAAGGCAGCGCCGTAAAGGCGATCGTGTTCTCTTCTACTGCGGCGGTATACGGCAACCCGCTGACATCTGCAATCACGGAAAACCATCCGTTGTGGCCCACTAGTCCCTACGGCTGGTCGAAGCTGTTCGTGGAACGGATGTTGGAAGACCAGGCGAATGCCGGGGGCATCGGCTGGTGCTCGCTGCGCTATTTCAACGCCTGCGGCGCCGAGCCGGAGCACGGCATCGGCGAAGCCCATCCCAATGAAACCCACTTGATTCCGCGCGCCTGCATGGCCCTGCAAGGGGTTATTCCGCCTTTGCAGATTTACGGCAACGACTACCCCACGCCAGACGGCACCGCAATACGGGACTATATCCACGTCGCCGATCTCGCTCATGCTCATGTGCTTGCGCTACGCCGCCTGTTAGAAGGAGGTTCTTCGCTCAGCCTGAATCTGGGAATTGGCCGCGGCTACTCAGTCAAGGACGTGATCGCCGCCGCTGCCAAGGTTTCCGGGCGAGCCGTGCCACATGACATCGGGCCGCGCCGGCCGGGCGATGTCGCGGTTCTCGTAGCTGATGCAAGTCTGGCACGCTCTACGTTGGGATGGGTCCCGAGCCGCATCCACCTGGAAGACATGATTGAATCAGCGCTGCGCTGGCACGAGTCCGGCGCCGGGCATGCAAGTGGTTAATGTTTCCCCGTCTTGGCCACGGCACGCCACAATAGTTCGAAAAGAGGACCGGCCCTGTCGGTGAGCTTCCCCTGCTTGCCGCGGATAATCCACATGGTGACAGTGCGGCTGGCGGTACCGATGATGATGTCGAGGATGGTTTTCTCATCTACCTCGTCGGTCAGCATGCCCTGCGCGCGGCCTTCGCCGATCACGCGCATGAACAGCCCCATCAGCTCCGGCTGACGGAAAGTGTCGGTATTGCGCCAGGTGTTAAGGTAAATCGAACTCATGATGAGCTGCGCGACTTCCGGCGTCTTCTCGAAAAAATCGAACACGATCCAGAACACCTTGCGCAGTTTTTCCTTGTAGTTGTCCATGCCCTGCAAGTGATCGAACAGGCGCACGGCGAGTTTGGCGAGCCAAGTCTCCAGCGCCGAAAACAGCAGCGACTCTTTGTCGCCGTAGTATTTGTAAATCGTCTGCAAACTCACATTCGCCCGGCGCGCAATATCAATCAGCTTGACCTTGTGAAATTCGGCGACAGAGAAGGTGTCGAGCACAGCTTGCTCGATCCGCGCCCGTGTACGCGGATCAATCTGCTCGAGTTGCGGTAAGGCGCTGCGCGTTGCCATAGAAAAAGGTGTTCGACTGGTAATCAAGATTACAATGAGCTCGCCGCCGGGTGCAAGACATCCAGAGAACGCGACTCGCGGGACTGCCCATCTCCAAATGAATATGGTTACTCCGAAGGATTGATTTTTCTTTTTAATAGGGCTAACGTAAGTTTTACCGTACTCCAGAGTATGGATGCAATCCCGCGGTTCGGTAATTTGACTTACCAGCGAGACGCCAGCATATGACCGACGCTTACATCTACGACGCCGTGCGCACGCCGCGCGGTAAAGGTAAAAGGGACGGCAGCCTGCATCAGGTCACGCCGGTGCACTTGCTCAAAAATTTGTTCGATGCGCTGCGCGAACGGAATCGGCTCGATACGAGCCAGGTGGACGACGTAGTGCTCGGTTGCGTTACCCCGGTGGGTGAACAAGGCGCCGATATCGCGCGCACGGCCGTGCTCTACGCCGGCTGGGATCAAAGCGTGGCGGGCGTTACCCAATCGCGCTTCTGCGCCTCGGGTCTGGAATCGGTGAATCTGGCCGCGATGAAGGTGATGTCCGGCATGGAGCAACTGGTGGTCGGTGGTGGCATTGAAAGCATGTCGCGCTGGCCGATGGGCAGTGATGGTGGCGCGATGGTCATGGACCCGCGCGTTAACAGCCAGATGGATTTCGCGCCGCAGGGTATCGGCGCGGACTTGATCGCTTCGATGGAAGCTTATTCGCGCACCGATGTGGACAACTTCGCTATCCGCTCGCAGCAACGCGCGGCCAAAGCGCAGGCCGAGGGACGCTTCAATAAGTCCCTGGTGCCAGTCACAGACCTGAACGGGATGGTGGTGCTGGACCGCGATGAGACCGTGCGCGGCAACACCACGCTGGAGGATCTCGCCAAGCTCAAGCCTTCCTTCGAGCAGATGGGGGTGATGGGTTTCGACGCAACCGCACTGCGTAAGTATCCGACGGTGGAAAAAATTTCCCACGTACACCATGCCGGTAATTCATCGGGCATCGTGGATGGCGCCTCGTTGGTGCTGGTCGGCAATAAAAAGATCGGCGACAAGCTGGGACTCAAACCGCGCGCGCGCATCGTCGCCACCGCCGTTACCGGATCGGAGCCGACCATCATGCTCACCGGCATCGCGCCGGCTTCGCGCAAGGCGTTGAAAAAGGCCGGCATGAAGCCAGGCGATATTGATTTGTTCGAGATCAACGAGGCCTTCGCGGCGGTAGTGCTCAAAGCCTCACGGGATTTGGGCATCGAACTGGACCGCGTCAACGTCAACGGCGGCGCCATCGCCATGGGGCATCCGCTCGGTGCCACCGGCGCGATGATTCTCGGCACTTTGCTGGATGAATTGGAACGCCAGAACAAACAAACCGGCCTGGCCACGCTTTGCGTCGGTGGCGGCATGGGTATCGCGGCCATCATCGAAAGAGTGTAGGAGCGGCCCTGGCCGCGACCGATCACATCGCGCGCAAGGCGCGCTCCTACCAAACAGGCAATAAACAATGAGCGTAGCTCAGCAACTGGATTCCAACGGCATTCTGATCCTCACCCTGGACATGCCGGGGCGCAGCATGAATGTGCTGAATGAAGAGCTGATCAGGCCCTTCGTCGAAGCTATCACGCGCATCGAAACCGATGCAGCGGTCAAAGGCGTGATCATCACCTCCGGTAAGAAGGAATTTCTGGCGGGCGCGGACCTCGAGAAGATTTTCAAGATCACCGACCCCAAGGAGGCCTTCGCGGTCTCGGAGGAGTTCAAAGCCTTTCTGCGCCGCCTGGAAACCTGCAAGAAGCCGGTGGTCGCCGCGCTGAACGGTACCGCACTGGGTGGCGGCCTGGAGCTGGCGCTCGGCTGCCATTACCGCATCGCCATCAACAATCCCAAAGCCAAGTTCGGCCTGCCGGAAGTGAAGCTGGGCCTGCTGCCCGGCGGCGGCGGCACCCAACGCCTGCCGCGCCTGATTGGCCTGCAGCAGTCGCTGCCCTTGATGCTGGAAGGCAAGGAGTTGTCGCCCGACAAGGCCAAGGCCCTCGGCATTCTTCACGAGCTGGCGGCCGATGCGAACGAGATGATGGCCAAGGCGCGGGCCTGGATTGCCGCCAACCCCTCGCCGAAACAGCCCTGGGATGACCCCAAGTTCAAATGGCCCGGCGGCGATGCCAAGTCACCGCAGAACGTGCAAATGCTCGCGATCGCGCCCTCGATGCTGAAGCAGAGAACCTGGGGTAACTACCCGGCCCCGGAAAATATTCTCTCCAGCGTGGTGGAAGGCGGCATGGTGGATATTGATACCGGCTGCCGAGTTGAGAGCCGCTATTTCGCCAACTGCGTGATCTCGCAAGTGGCGAAGAACATGATCGGCACCTTCTGGTTCCAGTTGAACGCGCTGAACAAGGGCGACTCGCGCCCGCAAGGCTTCGAAAAGTCAGCCGTCAGGAAACTGGGCCTGCTCGGCGCGGGCATGATGGGCGCCGGCATCGCCTATGTTTCGGCCAAGGTCGGCATCGAGGTGGTGTTGCTCGACTCGACGCAGGAGGCGGCGGAAAAAGGTAAAGCCTATTCCGCTGCACTTTTGGACAAGGACATCAAGCAGGGCAAGGGCACAGCGCAGCAGAAGGAAGAGCTGCTCGCCCGCATCAAGCCCACCACCGAGTATCAGGACCTGGCGGGCTGCGATCTGGTCATCGAAGCGGTATTCGAAGACCGCAAGATCAAAGCCGACGTCACCCGGAAAGCCGAAAAGATCATTGCGGTCGATGCCGCCAATAATTTTATATTCGCCTCCAACACCTCCACCCTGCCGATCTCCGGGCTCGCCCAGGCCAGCCTGCGGCCCAAGAATTTCATCGGTCTGCACTTCTTCTCGCCCGCGGACAAGATGCCGCTGGTGGAAATCATCGTCGGCAAAGAGACTTCGCCCGAGACACTCGCCCGCGGCTTCGACTACGTGCAGCAGATCAGGAAGACGCCGATTGTGGTCAACGACTCGCGTGGCTTTTTCACCTCGCGCGTGTTCTCCACTTATGTAATGGAAGGCATCGCACTGCTGGCGGAAGGCCAGCATCCGCGTGCGGTCGAAGTAGCCGGCCTTGCCGCCGGCATGCCGGTGGGGCCGTTAGCCCTTAACGACGAAGTATCGCTGTCGCTGTCGCTGCACATCATGCAACAGACCAGGAAGGATTTTAAGGCCGAAGGCAAGGAGTTCATTCAGCATCCGGCCGCGAAAGTCGTCAAGAAAATGGTCAAGGAACTTGACCGACCTGGCAAGAAGGCCGGCAAGGGCTTTTATGAGTACCCAGCCGATGGCGCCAAGTATTTATGGCCGGGTCTGGCCGAGCATTTCAAACCGGCGAGAAAACCGCTGTCGCAGCAGGAAATGCAGGATCGCATGATGCTGATCCAGGCCAATGAGACCGCCAAATGCTTCGAGGAAGGCGTGCTGATGAAGGTCGCGGATGCGAATATCGGCTCGGTCTTCGGCATCGGTTTTGCCGCGCATCAGGGCGGCGCGCTGCAGTTCATCAACGCCTATGGGCTTGATAAATTCATGCGGCGCTGCGAGGAGCTGGCGGAGAAATATGGCGAACGATTCAAGCCGGCGACCATGCTGAAAAAGATGGCGGCTGAGGGAAGGAATTTCGTTTAAGTTAAAACGCGCAGGCGTTATTGGAGGGTTTCATGTTTGGGTTACTGATGAACTGGATGAAGGCCAACAAGATTCTGCCGCAGATCTCGGACACCGAGCGGCAGGCACTGGAGGCGGGCGATGTGTGGATTGACGGCGATTTCTTCGCCGGCAATCCGGATTTCAAGAAAATGCTGGCGGAGCCCTATTCGAGGGTCTCAGTCGAAGAGCAAGCCTTTCTCGACGGGCCGGTCAAAGAGCTGTGCCGGATGATTGACGTGTACGAAGTCGCCAGCACGCGCAAAGTGCCCGACGAAATCGTTGACTTCATCAAAAAGCAGGGCTTTATGGGCCTGTTGATTCCGAAAGCTTACGGCGGCAAGGACTTTTCGACGCTCGCGATTTCCACCGTGATGCACACCGTGATGCCGTATAGCACCGCGGTCGGCACCTTCATCGTGATCCCGAACTCGCTCGGCGCGGCCGAGCTGATCGTGCACTACGGCACCGAGGCGCAGAAGAACCACTACCTGCCCAAGCTTGCATCCGGCGAGTACGTGCCCTGCTTCGGGCTGACCGAGCCAACCGCCGGCTCGGATGCGGCCAGCATCAAGGCCGAGGGCCTGGTGTTCAGGGATGGCGACGGCCAGGCCAGGATCAAGCTCAACTTCCGCAAGCGCTATATCACGCTGGCGCCAGTGGCGAACCTTTGCTCCATCGCCTGCAAGCTGCACGATCCGCAAAACCTGCTGGGCAAAGGGGAGCATCCCGGTATCACGGTAGTGATGGTACATAAGGGCACGCCGGGCTTTTCCAACGGCGACCACCACATACCGATCGGCGAGTCCTTTCATAACGGCCCCTTAATCGGCAAGGACGTGGTCGTGCCGGTGGATAACATCATCGGCGGCCCGGCCTATGCGGGTCAGGGTTGGCGCATGCTGATGGAGCAGCTCGCCGGCGGCCGCGCCGTTTCGCTGCCCGCAGGCGCGGTCGGCGGCGCCAAGGCGGCGGTCGCTGTGACCGGCCCCTACTCCATGGTGCGCCAGCAGTTCGGCATTCAGATCGGCCGCATGGAAGGCGTGGAAGAGAAAGTCGGCCGCATGGCCGCGCTGACTTACCTGCTCGAGGCCTCGCGCGTCTATGCCTGTTCGGCGATTGATAACGACATCAATCCGCCGGTCACCTCCGGCGTGCTCAAGTGCTATACCACCGAGCTTGCGCGTCAGATCGGCACCGACGCGATGGATATTTTTTCCGGCGCTGGCGTGATGCAGGGCCCGAACAATATCGTCGGCAAAGGCTATTGCTCGGCGCCGGTGGCGATTACGGTCGAGGGTGCCAATATCATGACGCGCACCCTGATCATCTTCGGCCAAGGCGCCACCCGCTGCCATCCCTATGCGCTGAAGGTGGTCAAGGGCGTGGAGGAAAACAACGCCGCGATGTTCCGCAACAACCTGCTCGGCTGGTTCGGCCATGTGTTCATAGGCCTGATCCGTACGCTGACGCGCGGCTGCACCCGCGGCTGGACGGTAGCGGTGCCCGATGTAGCGCCGGAGACCAGGCAGTACTACCGCCGGCTGGGCTGGGCCGGCGCGCGTTTCGGTTTCCTGACTGATCTGGCGATGTTTCTGATCGGCGGCAAGCTCAAGGCGCGCGGCAAGCTCACCGGCCGCTACGCCGATGCCGTCGCCTGGATGCTGCTGGGCGTATCCGCGCTGCGGCGCTTTGAAGCGGAAGGCCGGCGCGCCGAAGATCTGCCGCTGGTGAAGTTCGCCGCCGAGTATGCCTTGGCGCAGGTGCAGGACGCTTTCGAAGGCATTTACCAGAACTTCGACGGCGCACTGGGTGTGCTGTTGCGCACGATCGGTTCCTGGGGTCTGCGTCTGAATCCGGTCGGCACGCTGCCAACCGACAAGCTAAGCCATCAGGCCGCCCTGACCGTGCAGAGCTACAGCGACCAGTATCACCGTCTGTGCGAAGGCGTGTTTACACCGGACGAGTCTCAACCAGGGGCGGGACGTCTGCTCAGAGCTTTCCGCCTGGTGACCGAAGCCCATCCCGCCGCCGAGCGCATCATTCACGCGCAAAAAGCCAAGCTACTGCCGCGCGGCCGTCTGCCCGCCGAGATCGCCGATGAAGCGGTCAAAGCCGGTGTGATTAACGCGCAGGAAGCCAGGCTGCTGCAGGAGGCGCTTAAGGCTCGCATGGAGGCGATCGAAGTAGACGTGTTTACACCTGCCGAGTACTACCTCGACAGCAAGCAAACCATCACGGCGCCGACCTTGAAGGTCGTCAACGCCTAAACGCTAGCTACGGACCGAGGGGGAGCCGCTTTCGCGGGCCCCCCTTTTTTGGCTGGCCAAGACCGGCAAGACATATTAAAGTCGGCAGGCTGCTCCGAGGCCGATTTGGCGCAACAGGCGCTTGCGGAGCCCTATAAAAACCAGTTTTTTACTTACGGGTGGTGCGATGGCGAACGCTGAATTCAAGAGTCCGCTCGAGATGATGGCCCAGTGGGAAAGCCAGACGCCGAACAAGGTTTACCTGCGCCAGCCGGTGGCCGGTGCCTGGCGTGAATACACCTGGGCCCAGTTCGGCGACCAGGTGCGACGCGTGGCGACCGCGCTGAAGAGCATGAATTTCCCCAAGGGCAGCCGTATCGCCATCTCCGGCCGCAATACCGCGCACTGGTTCATGGCCGATCTGGCCATCGCCATGGCCGGTCATGTGAGCGTCGGCCTATATCCCAAGCAGGCCAGCGACGCCGTCACTTTCATTCTCAAACATTCCGACGCCAAGGCCGTTTTCATCGGCCCGAGCGACGACGTCGTCGCCTTCCGCAAGGTCATTCCGGCCGGCGTCAAACAAATCACCTTCCCTTACCCCGATATCGTCGCGGGGGACTACGCCTGGAACGATCTCGTCGCCGAGCACGAACCGCAGAAGGATTTGCCCAGATTCGATCCTGAAGCGATGTTCACCATCGTCTACACCTCGGGTACGACCGGCAATCCCAAGGGTGTGGTGCTGACCGGCAATAATCTCAAAGTCGCGGTGCAGGGCATTCTGGAAGTACTGCAACCGAAGGACACCGACCGCCTGTTCTCCTACCTGCCGCTGGCGCACATATTCGAGCGCGGTGTAGTGGAGATGTTCAGCGTCTACGGCAATACCCAGGTCAGCTTCCTGGAGGATTTGCGCAAGTTCCCGATCCAGTTGCCGATGGTCTCGCCGACGCTATTCGTGGCCGTGCCCGCGGTTTGGACGCGGCTGCAACTTGGCATACTGGAAAAAATGCCGCAGAAGAAGCTGGATCGGCTGCTCTCCATCCCCATCATTTCCGGCATCATCAAGAAAAAGATATTGGCCAAACTAGGCCTGCAGAACGTGCGCTTCGCCGTCAGCGGCGCGGCGCCGATCTCGGAGAGCGTGCTGCGCTGGTGGGACAAGATGGGCGTCACGGTTCACCAGGGCTATGCGATGTCCGAGAACACCGCCTATGCCTTTATCAATCAGCCGGGCAAGAACAAGTTCGGCTCGGTCGGCCAGTTGCTGCCCCGCTCCGAGGCGAAAATCGCCGAAGACGGCGAAATTCTCACGCGCAGCGGCGCCACCATGCCGGGCTATTATCTGGAGCCGGAAAAAACCGCCGAGGTCATCGAAAAGGACGGCTGGTTGCATACCGGCGACAAAGGTTATCTCGACGACGAGGGCTTTCTGTTCATCACCGGCCGCGTCAAGGAAATCTTCAAGACGGTCAAGGGCAAGTATGTCGCGCCGGCGCCGATTGAAGGCAAGTTCGGCATGAATTCTGATATCGAATCCCTGTGCCTGGTTGGCGCCGGCCTGTCGCAGCCGGTATTGCTGGTGTCGCTCTCACCGGGCGGCCGCAACAAACCCAAGGACAAAGTCGCCGCCGGACTCAAGGCCACGCTCGAGTCGGTCAACGCCACACTCGAAGCGCACGAGTGCATTGATCACATCGGCATCGTCAAGGAAACCTGGACCATCGACAACAACATGCTGACACCCACCCTGAAGGTCAAGCGTAATCAGGTGGAGAAGCAGTACCAGCCGCTGGTTGAGCGCGCGGTGTCCGGCAAGGACGAAATTGTCTGGGAGTAATCCTGGCCTAAACAAGGCCGACTTTCTCCACAGATCCAAACGGAGCTTAATCGTCATTCCGGCGGAAGCCGGAATCCAGCTTTTGCAAGATTCTGGACACCGGCTTTCGCCGGTGTGACGGCTTCGGTAAAGAGCTTCGCTGGAGAATTTTGTTTATCTGAGCATATGCACGACCTGCTGCAACCCCTGATTGACTGGTATCTGGGCCATCTGGAAACAGGCGGTTACTGGCTGATTGCGTTACTGATGGCGATCGAAAGCTCTTTCATCCCGCTACCCAGCGAACTCGTTATTCCGCCGGCGGTGGCGCTGGCGCAGGAGACCGGCCGTTTCTCACTCGGCGGCATCGTACTGGCCGGCGCCTTCGGCTCATGGGTCGGTGCGAGCTTCATGTACTGGGCTTCGCGCATCATCGGCCGGCCGCTACTGATGCGCTTCGGCAAATACTTCCTGTTGCCGCCGGAGAAAATCGAAGCCGCGGAACGCTGGGCCGACCGCTTCGGCGCACCGGGCGTCTTCTTCGCACGCCTGCTGCCGGTGGTGCGGCACTTGATCGGCATTCCCTGCGGTTTGGTGAAGATGAACTTCAAGGTGTACTCGATCTACACCCTGCTCGGCTCAGGACTTTGGTGCGGCGTGCTGTACTACGTTGGCGTGGCCGCCGGCAACGATCCGCAACTCATGGCCGGCGATTTGCACCGGCTCACACTCTGGATTATTGGTGGGGTGGTGGTGTTGGGGGTGTTGTATTGGGTGTTGATAAGGCGGTATATGCGAGGGTAGGCCTAAATGCGGAATATCATTCTTGCCATGTTGGTCGGTTTGAACGTCGGATGTGCCCAAGCCGAGACAAAAGTTGCACCCATTCAACCGACCGTTCGCGAATCGGGCATTGGCTATTCCTCCGTCTCGACAGCGCTGAGCGACCTAAGAAATCGTCCCGAGCTGGCGACTCGGATTGAGAACGGATGGACGATTGCTAACGACAGCAAGAACACGACCATTTGGTCGTTCACGCCAGAAGGGCATCCTGCGCATCCCGCGGCAGTGAAGCGCATCGTGTTTGAAAATGATGGCGCAGTCTATATTGATATGAAGGCCCTTTGCCAAGCTGACAAGGTCTCTTGTGACCGTTTGGTATCAGAGTTCGAAGAGTTAAATGAACTAATCCTCCAGTCAATGCGACGAAGGAGCGGACAATCTGCGGATGATTGAGTGATGCCCGCAAATAGCTTACGTAGGGCGGGTTAGGCATTCAGGGCCGTAACCCGCCATCTGGCTGTGTCGCTTGGCGGGTTACGCTGCTTTCGCATCTAACCCGCCCTACATGCTTGACAGTCAGGATGGTTGCCGGCTTTTCTCCCGTTCGGCGCAGCCGAGTATCGCAGCAGCAGCCGGAATAGCCCTTCGGGGCGAAGTGCAGGGATGCACGAGTGCGCCCGTCGGGCCAGGGACGGCACGTCGGGGGCATCCGGCTGAGGCGAGAAACGCAGGGCACCGCCCAGCAAAGGCGGAACAAAAGCTTTAATGAACAGCAGGCGCTAAGAACAGAAGCGCCCTCACCCGCCACTTCGTGTCGCCCTCTCCCGGAGGGAGAGGGAAGAATTAATGCCGACTACCGCTTTCCGGCTTCGCATCCGACGCCGCGAACAACTGCTCGATTTCCGTGCGGTAGTAAACGTATTGCTGACCGCAAAAACCGCACTCAATCTCCACCTTCCCCTGCTCCTTGAGAATACCGCGGACCTCTATTGCCCCCAGTCCCAGCAGCAATTCCGAGGTGCGCGCATGACTGCAACGGCAGCGCACCGCCACCGGCTCAGCCTCAAACAGCCGCAGCCGATTCGCGTGATAAAGCCGGCGCAACACTTCCGGACCCGGTAATTCCAGCAGCTCTCGCTCGCTCAGTGTCTGCGCGAGCAGTCGCGCAACTTTCCAGCCTTCGTCCGCATCCTCGCCTTCGTCGCTACCCGGCAGGCGCTGCAACAGCAGGCCGGCCGCCCGTTCCTCGTCGGCCGCGAGCAGCAACCAGGATGGCAACTGCTCCGAGCGCTCGAAGTAGGCCTGCAGGCTCTCCGCCAATCGGGTGCCTGCGAGCGGCACCAGACCCTGATAGCGTTGGCCGCGGCTGGGTTCGATGATCAGGCCCAGCCTGCCTTTGCCGAGCAAGGCGCTGACGCTCTGGCCGTCGCCCTCGCGGCCGCCGGCATGACGTACGACGCCGCGCACCTCCAGGGTATTGGTCACCTGCACCAGCAGCAGCTTCACCCAACCGTCGCCCTCGCCCTGCAAACTGAGCTGGCCGTCGAACTTGAGTTGCGAAGCGAGCAAGGGACCTGCCGCCAGCGCTTCGCCGAGCAGGCGTTGCAAGGGCGGCGGATAGTGGCGGTGCACTAACAGATCGCGCCAGCCGCTGCCGAGCTGCACCAGGCTGCCGCGCACCGGCGTATCCTCGAACACGAAGCGCCAGAGCCGATCGGCTCCATGCCCTGCAGGAAAATCCATCAGGCTTTGAGCTTTTCCGCCAGCAGACGGTTCAGTTCCGCCGGATTGGCTTTGCCCTGGGTCGCCTTCATCACCTGACCGACGAAGAAACCGAAGAGCTTGTCCTTGCCGCTGCGGTAATCGGCGAGCTGCTGCGGATTGGCCGCCATCACCTGCTCGATCGCCGCCACAATCGCGCCCACATCGGTGATCTGCTTCAGCCCTTTCTTCTCGATAATCGCGTCAGCAGCGTGTTCACCGTCGGCTTCACCGGCCACCATCGCTTCAAACACTTCCTTGGCGATCTTGCCGGAAATGGTGTTGTCAGTGATGCGCTTGAGCAAGCTGGCCAGTTGCCGCGCGCTCACCGGGCTTTGCGTGATCTCGAGATTGTTTTTGTTGAGCACGGCCGCGAGATCCACCATGACCCAGTTGGCGGCCAGCTTGGCTTCGCCACCGACCTGCCTGACCACCGTCTCGTAATAGTCGGCCAGCTCGCGGCTCGCCGTCAGCACGGTCGCGTCGTATTTGGACAAGCCGTGTTGCTGCACGAAACGGTCGCGCTTAGCGTCAGGCAATTCCGGCAGATCCGCGCGGACCTGTTCCAGCAACACATCATCCACCACCAAAGGCAGCAAATCGGGGTCGGGGAAATAGCGGTAATCGTTCGCCTCTTCCTTGCTGCGCATCGCGCACGTCTCCCCGGTATCCGGGTTGAACAGCCGTGTCTCCTGCAACACCCTGCCGCCGGACTCGATTAACTCGATCTGGCGCTCGACCTCATGGTTGATCGCTTTCTCGACGAAGCGGAAGGAGTTGATATTCTTGGTTTCGGTGCGGGTGCCGAACTTCGTTTCGCCTACCCGCCGCACCGATACATTGGCGTCGCAGCGGAACGATCCTTCCTGCATATTGCCGTCGCAGATGCCGATATAACGCACCAGCGCGTGCAGCTTCTTCAGATAGGCCACGGCCTCCTTGGCCGAGCGCATATCCGGTTCGGACACGATTTCCAGTAGCGGCGTGCCGGCACGGTTCAAGTCAATGCCGGTAAAGCTGCCCAAACCTTCGTGCAGCGACTTGCCGGCGTCCTCCTCCAAGTGCGCGCGCGTGATGCCGACGGTCTTGATGCTGCCGTCCTCCAGCGCGATTTCGAGCTTGCCCTTGGCAACGACCGGCAATTCGTACTGCGAAATCTGGTAGCCCTTGGGCAGGTCGGGATAGAAATAATGCTTGCGCGCAAATACCGAGCGCGGCGCAATCGTGGCGCCAATCGCCAGACCCAGCTTGACGGCCATGCGCAGCGCCTCGGCGTTAAGCACCGGCAACACCCCTGGCAGGCCCAGATCGATCGCGCAGGCCTGCGTGTTGGGGGCGGCGCCAAAAGCCGTGGCGGCGCCGGAAAATATCTTGCTTCGGGTCATGAGCTGGCAGTGCACCTCCAGCCCGATGACGACTTCCCAGCTCTTGCCCGGCGCCATCAGTAACCTACCGGCCGGCGCGTATGCCAGTCCGTCACCTGCTGATACTGATGCGCCGCATTCAATAGCCGGCTTTCCGAGAACCATGGGCCGATCATCTGGAGTCCCACCGGCAGACTGTTGACGAAGCCGGCGGGCACGGACAAGCCCGGCAAGCCGGCCAGGTTCACGGGGATGGTGTAAATGTCATTCATATACATCGCGACCGGGTCGTCGAGCTTGGCGCCCAGATCGAAGGCGACGTCGGTGGTGGTCGGACAGACAATCAAATCGACTTCATCGAAGGCGCGTTTGAAGTCATCGGCGATGAGCCGCCGCACCTTTTGCGCCTTGAGGTAGTAGGCGTCGTAGTAACCGGCCGACAGCACATAGGTGCCAACCATGATGCGGCGCTGCACCTCGCGACCGAAACCTTCGCCGCGGCTGCGGGTATAGAGGTCGAGCAAATCCTTGGGCGCGGCGGTACGGTGTCCGTAACGCACGCCGTCGAAACGAGACAGATTGCTGGAAGCCTCGGCCGGGGCGATGACGTAATAAGTCGGCACCGCCAAGCCCGTGTTCGGCAGGCTGATGTCGACGATCTGCGCGCCGAGTTTCTTGAGTTCATCAACCGCAGCTTCGAGCACTTTCCGGGTCGCGCCAGCCAGGCCCTCCGCGAAATACTCCTTAGGCAGACCTATTTTCATGCCCTTGATGGGCCGGTCGAGCTCCGCAACATAGTCCGGCACTGGGTCAGTCACACTGGTGGAGTCGCGCGCGTCAAAACCGGCCATGTGTTGCAACACCAGCGCGCAATCCTCGGCGGACCTGGCGAATACACCGCCCTGGTCAAGGCTGGAGGCGAAGGCCACCATGCCGTAGCGCGACACGCGGCCATAGGTCGGTTTGATACCGGTCACACCGGACAGCGCGGCCGGTTGTCGAATCGAGCCGCCTGTATCCGTGCCCGTCGCTACCGGCGCCAGACCCGCCGCAACCGCCGCCGCCGAGCCGCCGGACGAGCCGCCCGGCACCTTGGCGACATTCCACGGATTCTTGACCGGGCCGTAGAAACTGGTTTCGTTGGACGAGCCCATTGCAAACTCGTCCATATTGGTTTTGCCGAGCATCACCATGCCGGCCTGGTCGAGCCGTGCGACCACGGCGGCATCGTAAGGCGCGATGAAACGATCCAGCATTTTGGAGCCACAACTGGTCTTCACGCCCCGCGTACAGAAAATGTCCTTGTGCGCGAGCGGCACACCGGTGAGCGGCCCAGCGGATTCTTTCTGCAGTTGCGCGTCCGCCTGCGCCGCCTGCTGCAAGGCGCGCTCGGCACAAACCGTAACGAAACTATTCAGCGTCTGATACGCCTCGATGCGTTTCAGGAAGTGCTCGGTCAGCTCACGGGACGAAAACCTGCCCGCGCGCAAACCGTCGCTGAGTTGTTTGATGGGAAGCGTGTGCATTTATCGTTCCGTGGTTTCCGCGGATTTAAGCCGCACTTGCGTCGGCTTGAATTCGCGGAGTCAGGGCCGCCGCTACGCGGTCGGCCCCAACCGCTATTCGATGACTTTTGGCACCAGGTAGAGCCCGTCCTGCGTTTGCGGCGCTATCGCCTGAAAATCCTCGCACTGATCAGTCTCGGTTACCGCATCGGGGCGCAAGCGCTGGCTCATGTCCTGGGAATGAGCCATGGGTTCGATCCGCTGGGTATCGACCGCGTTCAACTGTTCGATCATCGCCAGGATATCGGACAGGTTTTGCGCGTAACGCGGCAGTTCCTCCTCGCGCAAGGAAAGGCGCGCCAGCTTGGCAACGCTTTTGACCTGTTCAGGGCTGAGGCTCATGACGACTCCGGACGCGGCAGGCATGGCGAAAACGCGGTGATGTCTCAGTTTGCCGTCACACCGGCGCAGGCCGGTGTCCACGAGCTTGAAAAGACCGGATTCCGGCCTTCGCCGGAATGACGAACTCGTCGAATCAAGCGGCCAACTGAAACACTACGAAAACGCGGCAAATTATCACACAAAACGCCTTGCCCAAACCCCGCGCCGTTGTTAGAGTGCGCGCTTAATTTGTGTCCTGGCGTGGACCCTTGGGTTCAGCGCCCGCCAATTGCGTCGTTACACAGGGATTCCATCATTCATGTTCAACAATTTCAAAGGGATGTTTGTCAACGACATCTCGATTGATCTCGGCACCGCCAACACACTGATTTACGTCAAAGGCCAGGGCATCGTGCTCAACGAGCCTTCCGTGGTATCGCTGCGTTCCGATGGCCGCGGCGGCAAGCGCATCGAAGCGGTGGGTAAAGAGGCCAAGGACATGCTGGGCCGCACCCCGGCCCACATCACGACCATCCGGCCAATGAAGGACGGCGTGATCGCCGACTTCACCGTGACCGAGAAGATGCTGCAGCACTTCATCCGCAAAGTGCAATCCAAGCACTTGTTCCCGCGCATGACGCGCGTTCTGATCTGCGTGCCCTATGGCGCGACCCAGGTCGAGCGCCGCGCGATCCGCGAATCGGCCATCAACGCCGGCGCACGCAAGGTTTATCTGGTGGAAGAACCGGTCGCCGCCGCGATCGGCGCTGGCATCCCGGTCGGCGAGGCGCGCGGCTCGATGGTGCTGGACATCGGCGGCGGCACTTCCGAAGTCGCGGTGATCTCGCTCAACGGCATCGTCTACGCCGCGTCCGCGCGCATCGCCGGTGACAAGTTCGACGAGGCGATCATCAACTACGTGCGGCGCCAGTACAACATGCTGATCGGCGAAAACACCGCCGAACAAATCAAGACGACCATCGGCTCGGCCTTTCCGGGCCACGAAGTGCGCGAGATGGAAGTCAAGGGCCGCCATCTTTCCGCTGGCGTACCGCGCACCTTTACCCTGAACTCGAACGAAGTGCTGGACGCGCTGCAGGAACCCCTGTCCGGCATCATCACCGCAGTCAAGAACGCGCTGGAGCAGACCCCGCCCGAACTGGGCGCGGACGTGGCCGAGCGCGGCATCGTGCTGACCGGCGGCGGCGCGCTGTTGCGCGACATCGACAAGCTGATTTCCGAGGAGACCGGCCTGCCCGCCATCATCGCCGATGACCCGATGACCTGCGTGGCGCGTGGCGGTGGTGCGCTGCTGGAGATGATCGACCAGCGCGGCGGCAGCGCTTTCGTGCTCGAATGAGTCTGCGGCCGGTGACCGACCGGCCGCCGTTCCCCCGGGCAGCGCGCGTCCCGGCCAACGGATCGAATAGCGCGCTGGGCCCATAACGACGTGGTCGGATACGAGGAGGAGGAATTTTCCGCGCTCGGTGCGCGCGGACTCGGCCCCGGCCTGCGTCTCGCCATTTTTGTCACGGCGTCCGTCGCGCTGATGATGGCCGATCAGCGCACCGACTTGCTGCAAGGCGTGCGCGCCGCGGCAGCCACCGCGCTGCATCCGCTGGAACAGGTCGCGTCCTTTCCCTACCTGCTCGGCCGGCTGGGCGACCATTTCGCCGATCGCCAGACGCTTATTATTCAGAACGCCGATTTGCAGCACGATCGCCTCGTCATGGCGGCGCGCATTCAGAAGTTGCAGGCGCTCGAAGCCGAAAACACGCGCCTGCGCGACCTGTTGCACTCCGCGCAGGCGCTCAAGGAGAAAGTGCTGGTCGCCGATATTCTCGACACCAGCGCCGACCCCTATCGGCACATGTTAAAGCTCAGCAAGGGCGCCAACGACGGCGTATTTGCGGGCCAGGCGCTGATCGACTCGCACGGCGTATTGGGCCAGATCAGCGAAGTCAGCGCTTATTCCTCCATTGCGGTGCTGATCACCGATCCCAACCACAGCATTCCGGTTGAGATCAGCCGTAGCGGTTTGCGTACCATTGCGCGCGGCCAGGGCGGTCACCAGTTGCAGCTGCCGTTTCTGCCCACTAACGCGGACGTGCGCGAAGGCGACTTGCTGTATTCCTCCGGTTTGGGCGGGCGTTATCCGGCTGGCTATCCGGTCGGGAAAATTGTGCGGGTCGAGAACGATCCCGGCATCGAGTTTCTGGGCCTGTATGCCGAGCCGGCCGCGCAGATGCAGCATGGCCACCAGGTCCTTTTAGTCGTGCCGGCGCCGCAGCCGGAGCCGGCGCCAGAACCGGTACCGGTCAAACCGGAGCCGAAACCGAAGCCCAAAAAATCAGCGCGGAGGCCGCGCCGATGAGCCGTTACGACCGGCGCACCGATGCGATCGCCGCCGTAACGGTGCTGCTCGCGCTGTTGCTGACCTTGCTCAAGCTGCCCGATACGCTCGCGGTGACGCGACCGGCGCTGGTATTGCTGGTGCTGGCCTATTGGACGCAGGCGGCGCCGAGCCGCTTCGGGATGTTTATCGCCTGGGGGATGGGCCTGGTGCTGGATGTGGCTACTGCCGGCGTGCTCGGTCAACACGCTTTGGCGATGGTGGTATCCATCTATGTGCTGATGCGGATGCGCGGCGTCCTGCGCATGGCGCCGATGTGGCAGCAATGCCTGCTGCTGCTGCTGGTGGTCGTGCTGTACGAGTTCGTTCTGTTCTGGATGGACGGCGTGGCCGGACGCAGCGCCGATCCCTGGTACCGTTGGGTACCGGTGTTGACCACACCTTTGTTCTGGCCGCTATTCCACCTGCTGGTACTGAACCTGCAGGGCCGACAGCGTTGAGCCACCATTGATCGAGCATGGCGACTGAAGGCCGGATTCGCAATCGTGAGGCGGAACGCTACGCTTTCCGCATCCGCGCCTATGTCGCCGCCGGCGGCATTCTGGTCCTGTCGGTGCTGCTGCTGTCGCGTCTGTTGTGGCTGCAATTATTCCACTATGAGTATTTCTCCACTCGCGCGGAGGACAACCGGCTGCGCGTGGAAGTGGTGCAGGCGGTGCGGGGACTGATCTACGACCGCAACGGCATCGTGCTGGCGGAAAACCTCCCTTCCTTCAACCTGGAGATCGTGCCGGACGAGGTGGCAGACCTGGACGAAACCTTGACCGGCGTCGCCGCACTGATCGAAGTCAAAGCCGCAGACCTCGAGCGTTTCGCGAAGTTGCGCAAACGCACGCCGCGCTTCAAGCCGGTGGTGCTGCGTCAGCGCCTCAACGAGCAGGAAGTCGCGCGCTTCGAGGTGAACCGGCACCAGTTCCCCGGCGTTGCGGTCAAAGCGGCCCTGATCCGCCACTACCCCCTCAACGACGCCGCCGCGCACGTGATCGGCTATGTCAGCGGCATCACGGAGCAGGAACAAGCCAGTTACGACGCCAATCTCTATCGCGGCGCAACGCATACCGGCAAAGCGGGCGTGGAGTACAGCTACGAGAAAATCCTGCACGGCACGCCAGGTTACCGGATCATCGAGACCAATGCTGCCGGCAGTCCGCTGCGCGAAGTCGAATTCAAGCGGCCCTACCCCGGGCAAAATGTCTATCTGACGATCGATGCCAGGTTGCAGGCGGCCGCGGAAGCCGCGCTCGCGCCAAACGAAGGCGCGGTGGTCGCCATCGAACCCGCAACCGGCGGCGTGCTCGCGCTGGCTTCGCGGCCCAACTTCGATCCCAACCTGTTCGTCACCGGCATCGATCCGCTTGCCTATAAGGCGCTGAATGAAGACCCGCTGAAACCGCTCTACAACCGCGCCCTGCAGGGCCAGTATCCGCCGGGCTCCACCGTCAAGCCGATGATGGCCTTGGGTGGACTGGAAGGGGGCGAAGTGGGACTCGGCACACGGCGCTCCTGTCCGGGCTACTACCGCTTGGGCGGCAAAGGCCGCCGCTACCGCTGCTGGCGACAAAGCGGCCATGGCAGCGTCGGCCTGGCCGAGGCCATCGTGCAGTCCTGCGACGTGTATTTCTACATGTTGGCCGCGGCCATGGGCGTAGACCGGATTCACGACTGGGTCGAGCATTTCAGTTTCGGCCGCCTGACCGGCATCGATCTGCCGCGCGAGAAATCCGGCCTGTCGCCCTCGAGCGAGTGGAAGCAAAAAACTTTTAACGATCTCTGGTATCCCGGCGAGAGCCTGAGCGTGGGCATCGGCCAAGGCTATCTCAGCGTAACGCCGATGCAGCTGGCGCAGATGACCACGGTGCTGGCGCAGCGTGGCCATGCTTATATACCGCACGTCCTCTATGCTGCGGAGGACGGCATCAGCGGTGAGATCCTGAGCTTCAAGCCGCAAGCCGAGCCGCCCTTCAAGCTCAAGAACCCGGGCTATTGGGAGCGCGTCATTGACGAGATGGAGAATGTGGTGCATGGCCCGCGCGGTACCGCCGCGCGCATCGGCCAAGGCCTGACGCATTACCGCATGGCCGGCAAAACCGGCACCGCGCAGGTGCGCAATATGAGCCAGGCGGCCTATATCAAGAGCGAACATCAACGCAAGGAAGAGCGCGATCACGCCTGGTTCGTGGCCTTCGGCCCGGCCGACGCCCCCAAGATCGCGGTCAGTGTGCTGGCCGAGCACGGCGGCCACGGCAGTTCCGCGGCAGCGCCTATCGCGCGCAAGGTGTTCGACGCCTGGCTCGGCCCGCCGCCGGAGCCGCCCCTAGCCAAGCCCAAACGCGGTCGCCCCAGATGACGCAGTCGGCGCCCACTTTACTCGGCCGCTGGCTGGCCACAGTGCGCTATGACGGCGTGCTGCTGGGGCTGCTGGCTGCCGTTTGTGTTCTGGGACTTTTTGTTTTGTACAGCGCCGCGGGCCACAACCTGAACGACGTGCTTAACCAGGCGATGCGCATCGGCCTGGGCTTCGCGCTGATGTTTTTGATTGCGCAACTACCGCCCGAGTGGCTGCGCTTGACGGCCCCCTGGCTGTTCGTTGCCGGTACCGTATTGCTGGTGATGGTGCTGGTGCTGGGCGATCAGGCCAAGGGCGCAGTGCGCTGGCTGGATTTCAAACTGCTGCGTTTCCAGCCTGCGGAGATCATGAAGCTGGCCATGCCGATGACGCTGGCGGCCTATATTCATATGCGCGGCTACCCGGTGCGTTTTCTGGATTTAATCGTGTGCGGGGTGTTGCTGGCCATACCCACCGGCCTGGTCGCGGTGCAGCCCGATCTGGGTACGGCGGTGCTGATTGCGGCGGCCGGCGCGTTTGTGCTTTACATGGGCGGTTTGTCCTGGCGCTGGATGCTGGCGGTGGTCGTGCTGCTGGCGGCGGCCACGCCGCTGGTCTGGTTCAATCTGCACGAGTACCAGCAGGAACGCGTGCTGACCTTCCTCAATCCGGGGCGAGATCCGGCGGGCGCCGGCTATCACATCATTCAGAGCACCATCGCCGTCGGCTCAGGCGGCGTGTTCGGCAAGGGCTGGCTGCAGGGCAGCCAAGCCAAGCTGCAGTTTCTGCCGGAAAGCAATACCGATTTCATCCTCGCGGTGTTCGCCGAGGAGGCAGGCCTGATCGGCGTCATCTTGCTGTTGCTGCTCTACCTATGCATCGTCGGTCGTGGGCTGGCCATCGCGCTGCGCAGCCAGGACACCTTCCAACGCCTGCTGGCCGGCAGTCTGAGTCTTACTTTTTTCCTCTATGTTTTTATCAATATGGGAATGGTGATCGGCATTCTGCCCGTGGTCGGCGTGCCGCTGCCGCTGGTCAGCTATGGCGGCACCTCGGCCGTGGTGTTGCTGGCGGGCTTCGGCATTCTCATGTCCATCCATACCCATCGCAAGCTGATTTCCGACTGAATGACGCTTTCTAAATTCTTCTTTGCTGCCTTCATCTTCGGTGTGGTATCAGCGCCCACGGCGCAGGCCGATGGCGACTATGTGAATCACCCGCGCGCAAAAATACTGATATCGCGGCTGGTAAGTAATCACGGCTTCACGCGCAAGCAGGTGGCCGCAATACTGGACGAAGCCGAGCAGATTCCAGAATTGATACCGAAGGAAACCGAGAATGCGGAGAAGGTAAAGCCCTGGCATGAGTATCGGCGCCAGTTCGTGCATCCGCTGCGCATCAAGAGCGGCGTCGAATTCATGCGCAAGTATTCGCATACGCTGGCGCGCGCGGAAAAGGAATTCGGCGTGCCGCCGGAAGTGATCACCGGCATCATCGGCGTGGAGACGGTGTACGGCAAGCTCACCGGCAACATCCGCGTGCTCGACGCGCTCGCCACTCAGGGTTTCGAACATCCCACCCGGGCGGATTTTTTCCTGGATGAGCTTGAAGCTTTCTTCGTGCTCTGCCGCCAGCAGCGCTGGGATGCGGAAGACCTGAAGGGCTCTTACGCCGGCGCCATGGGCACGGCGCAGTTCATGCCGAGCAATTATCTCAAACTGGCCCTGGACTACGATCATAACGGCGAGCTGGATTTATGGGACCCGCAGGATGCGATCGGGTCCATCGCCAATTATTTCGCCAAATATCGCGGCGAGGGCCTGGGCTGGATGCGCGGCGCACCAGTCGCCTTCCCGGCCCATGCCGAGCCGGCGCGGCTGGGGCTGATACCGCGCAACGGCAAGACCACTGACATGCTGTTCGGCCGGCTATGGGAGGCGGGGCTGCGTCCCGTCGGCGCGCCGCAGGATGTGCTGCAAGTGGACACCCCGGTGGGCCTGATCGAATTGGAGGGACGGGAGGCGTTGGAGTACTGGGTTGCACTCAATAACTTCTATGTCATCATGTCCTACAATCCGAGAGCCAAGTACGCGATGGCCGTCTACCAGCTCAGCCAGGGGATTCGTGAAGCGCCGCTTTAGCCGTTTCCGCGCACCCGTCGTTTCCGGTGCCATCGCCGTTTTATGCGTCCTGGTCGTCGCCTGCGCCGGCCCCAGATCGTCAGTGCGCCGCGACGGTCCGCCGGACGAGGGCGCGGTGCCACCCAATATCGCCAGCATCCCCGATGCCGAGTGGCGCTCGGAGCCCTTGAGCCGCACCGGCAATCCGATTTCCTACAAAGTGGACGGCGAAAAATATTACGTGTCGCGTGAGCGCAAGGCCTACAAGGCACGCGGCTATGCCTCCTGGTACGGCAAGCAATTCCACGGCGAGCGCACCTCGAGCGGTGAAAGCTACGATATGTACAAGATGACGGCGGCGCACAAGACGCTGCCCATCCCCTCCTTCGTGCGCGTCACCAATTTGAAGAACGGCCGCAAGGTGGTGTTGCGCGTGAACGATCGCGGACCGTTTGTGGATGACCGCATCATTGATGTGTCCTACACCGCGGCGGTGAAGCTCGGCATGATTCGCGCCGGTACGGCTTATGTTGAGGTCGAAACCCTGTTAGGTCCGGAGCAGGCTGCGCCGCCACTGATCGCACGCGCCGAACCGTCTGGTAGCCCGCTACCCGATTTCACCGAAGCCGCCGTCGCCGGCAGCGGCAGTACTAGCTTGAGCACCGCGCCGCTGGATGGGCCGCCGAGTCCTACCGTGATTCAGATACGCGGCAACACTCCACCTCCCGACCTAGCTGACGATCTGCCAGAGGACGACGCTCTCGCCCCCCCTGTGGGCGACAGCCGGCGGCGCGAGCCGCCGCCCTTGCAGGAAGCAGAAAGCGAATTACCGGCGCGGCGCACACCGCCACCGCTGCAGGAAGCAGAAACCGAATTGCCCGCGTCCCCTGCTTTTTATGGCGAGGAACCGGAGCCTCTATCGGAGCCCGAAGCCGACACTGCAACACGCGTGATATCCAGAAATGATGAGCCGGAATATGAGCCCCGATCTGCGCCACCGGCGCGCGGCGGGCTGTTTCTGCAGGCCGGCGCCTTCAGCAGCCGCACAAACGCGGAGCAGTTGCGCACCCGCCTCAAACGGGCGGGGCTGGCGCTTGCTTTTATCTTCGACCTGGCCGCGGACGGGCTGTATCGCGTGCGTCTGGGTCCCTATGCGGATGAACTGCAACTGGCGGAAGATCGCGCCCGGCTCGAGGACCTCGGCATCGTGCCGCGCAGCTTGCGCGAATAGTTCCGCATAGACAAATTTTGTGCCGCCGGGCGCAGGCTTAAGTTAAAATCGCGGCCTCTTCGCTACACTCGATTCGAAATCATGCTCCGCTCACATACCCTCCGGGTTGGCTTTACCTTAATCGGCCTTCTGCTTGCGCAGTTCGCGGCGGCCATGCCGGCGCCTCGGTCGCCGACGGTGGAGGCGCGGAGCCATATCCTGCTGGACTTCAACAGCACGCAAGTGCTGGCCGAGAACAACGCCGATGCGCGCGTCGAGCCGGCCAGCCTGACCAAGCTGATGACGGCCTACCTGGTATTCACGGAAATCGGCAAGGGCAATCTCAAACTGGACGACATGGTGACGGTCAGCGAGAAAGCCTGGCGCACCGGCGGCTCACGCATGTTCGTCGAAGTCGGCAACCAGGTGCAGGCCGTAGACCTGATCCGCGGCATGATCATCCAGTCCGGCAACGATGCCACCCTCGCACTGGCCGAGCATATCGCCGGCACCGAGGAAGCGTTTGCGGACTATATGAATCAGGCCGCCAAGCAGCTCGGCATGACCGGCACGCATTTCATCAATTCCTACGGCTGGCCGGACCCGAACCACTACACCACGGCGCGCGACGTCGCGTTTCTGGCGCGCGCCATCATCCGCGAGTTTCCGCAGCACTATCCCTACTACTCGCAGCAGGAATTCGTCTACAACGGCATCACCCAGTACAACCGCAACCGCCTGCTGGGCCAGGACGGCGTGGACGGCATGAAAACCGGCTTCACCGACAGCGCCGGCTACTGCCTGGTCACTTCCGCCAAGCGCGGCGAAATGCGGCTGGTGTCGGTGGTGATCGGCACCAAGACCGCCAGGCAGCGCACCGCCTTCAGTTCCGCGCTGCTGAACTATGGCTTCCGCTTCTTCGAGACCCACAAGCTGTTTGACGGCGCCACGGCCATGGATGAGGTGCAGGTCTGGAAGGGCAGCAGCGAACAGCTCGCGGTGGGTCCGTCCGAGCCGATTTACGTCACCACCCAGCGCGGCCAGAAGGACGCGTTGTCGGTGCAGGCGGAATTGCAGCCGTCTGTGGTTGCGCCCGTTAAAGCCGGTACTGAACTGGGCAGGCTTACCGTCTCGCTGGAAGGCAAGGTGATTCGTCAGGCGCCGGTGTATGCGCTGCAAACCGTCGAACTCGGTTCCTGGTGGCGCCGTCTGGTGGACGAGGCGCGGCTGAGAATCCAGTAGAAACAAACATCTTTGAGACCGCTTCTACAACGTGACTATTGCTTATCTCAACGGCAGCTTTCTTCCGCTAAGCGAAGCGCGCGTCCCCGCGCTCGATCGCGGATATCTGTTCGGCGATGGGGTATATGAGGTCCTGCCGGTTTATCAGGGGCGTCCCTTCCGGCTGGATGCGCATCTGCAACGTCTTGAAACGAGTCTCGCCGGTATTCTGCTGTCGAATCCACATCCTGCGGGCGAATGGCGCAAGCTGCTGCAACAACTGATCGATCTCAGTGGCGGTGGCAATTTGATGCTTTACCTGCAAGTCACCCGCGGCGCCTATCCCAGCCGCAGTCACGCTTTGCCGGCCGACCCCAAACCCGGCGTGTTCGCCTATTGTCAGGCTTTGCCGGCGATCACCGAGCAAATCCGGCGGGAAGGTGTCGCGGCCGTCACCGCGACCGATACGCGCTGGCAACTCTGCCATATCAAGTCCATTGCGCTGCTGGCGAACGTATTGCTCACGCATCAGGCCTCGCTGCAGGGCTGTCATGAAGTGCTGCTGCACCGGGGCGAGGAAGTGACCGAAGGTGGTTCGAGCAATGTGTTCGCCGTCATCGAGGGCCAACTCGTCACGCCGCCGAAATCGCACTACATTCTGGCCGGCATCACCCGCGACGTGCTGCTGGAACTGGCCGAGAAGCATGCGATCCCCTGCGCGGAACGTCCGATCAGCCTGGCGCAGTTGCGCGGCGCCCAGGAAATCTGGATCACCAGTTCGACCCGCGAGTTATATCCGGTGACGCGTCTGGACGGAAAATCAGTTGGCGACGGCCGGCCCGGCAGGCTGTGGCAACAGATGTTCGAGTGGTTTCAACCGCTCAAGGCCTCGGGCTGAAATCCCTGCCGGCGGCGCGCGCGCGCTGGCTCGGCCAGGTGGCATATCAGCCCACCTGGCAGGCGATGCGCACGTTCACCGATACCCGCGCTGCCGATACCCCCGACGAGTTCTGGTGTCTGGAACATTCGCCCGTTTTCACCCAGGGTCAGCGCGGCCGCAGCGAGCATGTGCTCGCCACCGGCGATATTCCGGTCGTCGCTACCGATCGCGGCGGCCAGATTACTTATCACGGTCCCGGTCAACTGGTGCTCTATCCCCTGCTCGACCTGACTCGCCTTGGACTGGGGCCGCGCGGGCTGGTCAAGCGTCTGGAACAAGCGATGGTTTCCTGTCTTGCGAGCTACGGCATCGAGGCTGCTGCGAAAGCCGGGGCGCCCGGCGTGTACGTCAACGAGGCCAAGATCGGCTCCATCGGCCTGCGCATACGCCGTGGCTGCAGCTATCACGGCCTGAGTCTGAACGTAGCGATGGATTTATCGCCGTTCGCGCGGATCAACCCCTGCGGCTTTCAAGGGCTGGCAATGACGCAGATCAGCGCGCTCGGCGGGCCTGACGATCCGCAACGCGTCGCGCAAGACTTGCTGCCGGCGCTCGCCCGCAACCTGGAGCTTGAACTGGCGGAGACCGCGCCAGCCTGACGCGTGAACCGGCCCTAATCGGTAGAATAGCCCCGGCTTTGTCACTCTTGAGTTTAGACTCTCCACGTCTGTTCCCATGCCCTCCAGTCCGTCCCCCGCCGCCCCGCTGATACAGATACGCGGCCTGAGCTTTCGCTTCGGCCCGCGCGTCATTTTCGATCAGGTGGATATGGATATCCCACGCGGCAAGGTCACGGCAATCATGGGGCCGAGCGGCATCGGCAAGACCACCTTGTTGCGTCTGATCGGCGGCCAATACCGCCCCGACGCCGGCACGATTACAGTGGATGGCATCAACGTGCATAAGTTGTCGCGGCGCGAGCTGTTCGAGTTCCGCAAGCGCCTGGGGATGATGTTCCAGAACGGCGCGCTGCTGACTGATCTCACCGTGTTCGAGAACGTGGCCTTTCCGCTGCGCGAGCACAGCAAACTGCCGAATTCGATGATCCGCGATATCGTGCTGATGAAGCTGCACGCGGTCGGCCTGCGCGGCGCGCGCGACCTTTACCCGGAACAAAGCTCGGGCGGCATGCAACGCCGTATCGCCTTCGCGCGCGCGATAGCGCTAGACCCGATGATGGTGATGTACGACGAACCCTTCACCGGCCAGGACCCGATCAATATGGGCGTGCTGACGCGCCTGGTGCGCACGCTCAACGACGCGCTCGGCCTGACCTCGCTGGTGGTATCGCACGACGTGGCCGAGACGCTCGACACCTGCGACTACGCTTACCTGATCTCCTCGGGCAAGATCGCGGGCCACGGTACGCCGCAGCAGATTCGCGCCTCGCAGTCGGAATGGGTGCAGCAGTTTCTGAAAGGCGAGCCGGACGGTCCGGTCCGGTTTCACGTACAGGCGCCGGACTACCACCAGGAGATGATGCGCGCATGACACGGTGCCGCGAGCGTATGCGAGCGTGGGTGCGCACATGACGGCCGCTCTGGATATCGTGCTGAACTTCCTGCGCGGCGCGGGCCGCGCCAATTTATTTCTGGCTTCTGTGATCGCGGCCCTGCCCTCCGCACTGGCTCGGCCACGCCTGGTATTGCAGCAGATTTACTCGGTGGGTCAGTTGTCGCTGGTCATCATCGTGGTGTCCGGTTCCTTTGTCGGCATGGTGCTGGCCCTGCAGGGCTACCGCAGCCTGGTGGGCTTCGGCGCGGAAGAGTCGCTCGGCGTATTCGTGGCACTGGTGATTGTGCGTGAACTCGGCCCGGTCGTGACCGCGCTCCTGTTCGCTGGACGCGCCGGCTCGGCATTGGCGGCGGAAATCGGGCTGATGCGCGCGACCGATCAGCTCTCCGGCATGGAGATGATGGCGGTGGACCCGGTGCATCGCGTGGTGGCGCCGCGTTTTCTGGCGGGCTGCATCGCCCTGCCGCTGCTGGCCGCGATTTTTTCGGTCATGGCGATCGGCGTTGCGGGCGGGCATCTGATCGGCGTGCAACTGCTGGGGGTGGATGACGGCGCCTACTGGTCGCAAATTCATACCCAAGTGGAGTTCCGGGATATCTGGAACGGCGTCGTCAAAAGCCTGGTGTTCGGCGTCGTGGTGAGCTGGATTGCGGTCTATCAGGGTTATCACGCGGCACCCACTTCTGCCGGAGTATCCAATGCCACCAAGGCGACCGTAGTCTTGTCCTCGCTTGCGATTCTGGGACTCGACTTCGTGCTTACCGCGTTCATGTTTGAAGGAATTTAGGAGCGTCATATGCAATCGAAAGCCTTGGAAATCCTGGTTGGATTCTTCTTCGCTCTGGGTGTCGCCGCGATCTTCATTCTGACTTTCAGGGTCGCCAGCCTGGACAGCGTCGGCGCTGACCGGGGCTACCGCGTGATCGCGAAGTTCGAGAACATCGGCGGGCTCAAGGTCGGCTCGCCAGTCACCATGGCCGGGGTGCGCGTCGGCCGGGTGCGCGATATCAGCGTGGATCAGGAATTATTCGAAGCCGTGGTCAGTCTGGAGATCGCCCAGCAATACGACAAGATTCCGGACGATTCCGATGCCCAGATTCTCACCGCCGGTCTGCTGGGCGAGCAATACATCGGACTCAACTCAGGCGGTGCCGAACAGTACCTGAAGGACGGCGGCGAGATTCGCTTCACCCAGTCGGCCCTGGTCCTGGAAAATATCATCGGTCAGTTCGCGGTGAAAATGGTCGAGGGTAGCGGCTCCCAGAATGGAACCGAAGCCGCGTCCCAGGAGTCTGAAGCCCAGAGTTCCGCACCACAACCTGTACCGAGCCCACGCCCATGAAATATCGGATGTTCAGCCTGCTGGCGGCGCTATTTCTGGTGCTGCCATTCGGCGCCGCGGCCGCCACACCCACGCCGCCCGACCAAGTGGTGCAGCAGACCACGCAGCGCATCTCGGACACGATAGACCCCCGTAGGGAGGAGTTTCGCAAGGACCGCGGCAAGCTGTACCAACTGGTCGAGGACATCATCCTGCCGCATTTCGACTTCGAGGCGATTTCACGGCTGGTGCTCGGCAAGAGTTGGAAGACCGCCACGCCGGAGCAGCGCACCCGCTTCGCCGCGGCGTTTCGCAATCAGTTGGTACGGACCTATTCCAACGCCCTGCTCGAATACAGCGGCCGGCAGTTGAAATATCTGCCGCTGAAGCTGGTGCCCGGCGCAAGGGATGTGGACTACCGCGCCGAGGTGCACCTGGCCAACGGTCAGGTCGTGTTGATGAGCTACAGCCTGCACCTGGTACAGAATGAGTGGAAGGTTTACGACATTACGATCGACGCGATTTCGCTGGTCACCAATTACCGCGGTGTGTTCGCCGGCGTCATCCGCAAGAACGGTCTGGACGGCTTGATCAAACAGATCGAAGCCCGCAATGCCGGGCAGGCGGTCGCTGATGCGCCGTCTTGAAGGCCCGCTGGATTTTGCCCACGTGCCAGAATGGCTCGAACAAAGCCGCGAGTGGGTGGCCGCGGGTACCGCGCTGAACTTGGAACTCGGCGCCGTCACGCGCTGCGACAGCGCCGGCCTGTCGCTGCTGCTGGAACTGGCCCGCCGCGCCAGGGCCGCAAGCGCTGAGCTTAAATTGCTCAATGCCCCCCCGCAGATGCGCGAACTGCTTGATTTCTACCGCCTTAACGAGTTGTTCACGCTAGCTTGAGATTTAGTGGTGTCTCAGTTTGCCGCTGAACCCCGAGTTCGTCATTCCGGCGGAGGCCGGAATCCAGTCTTTCAAGCCCCATGGACACCTCCCGGCGAAGGCCGGGACCACGCCGGTGTGACGGCAAACTGAGACACTACCTGAGATTTGCCAGATTCGCGGGACGGCCCTAAGCTCGTCAATATAGAAGGGGGGCTGCCATGAATCTCGCCAGTCAGATATTCGCCGCGCTCGCGGTCGTGTTCCATATCCTGTTTTTTTGCATGGAAAGCCTGTGGTTCATGCGCCCGCAAGTGTTTGCGCGATTCGGCGCCAAATCGCAGACCGATGCGGAGTCGCAGCGCCTGTTCGCCTTCAATCAGGGTTTCTACAATTTGTTTCTGGCAATGGGCTGCGCCGCCGGGATTGTCATGCTGCAGGGTACTGAATGGGCGCTGGTGGGACGAACGCTGGTGCTATTCACCTGCGCCTGCATGCTGGGCGCGGCCGCTGTGCTGACCTATTCCGCGCCACAGAAAATGCTGCGCGCCGCCGCGATACAGGGGCTGCCACCGCTGCTCGCGATCGGCTTGTATCTGGCACTGGGCTAAACCGCGTCAGTCCATATATACCTGATAGACAAACACCGCCACCCCGCGCTGATCCAGCAGGCGCAGGCTGTGGCTTTCCCGTTCCAGCCCGGCGCCCTGCTCCAGCAGTTGCGCAAAACCCTGCTCCATCTCCATGAGCTGGGGTGCGACGCAGTACATCTTGGTCGCCGCAAGCTGGGCGGATATGCGGCCCTCCTGCAGGCGATAAGCACCGAACATGCGGTTGCAGAAATTCGCCTGTAGCGATTTCGCATCAAATGACAGCAGATACTTGCCGTCGCCGGGAACAGCCTCGCCGCGGTAGTTGACCAGGCGGAAGGTCGAGCCTTCCAGCGCCACCGGCGCGGCCGGTGGTGGCGGCTCCACGCCGCGCGCGCAGGCCGCCAGCGATAGCGCAAAAATCACGGCCATGAATCTAGTCATAAGCATCTTCAAGCCACCCATTTGCGGGCATTGCGGAACAACCGCAACCAGGGCCCGTCCGCACCCCAGTCTTCAGGATGCCAGGAATTCGTGCAACTGCGGATCACGCGTTCCGGGTGCGGCATCAGGATGGTTGCGCGCCCATCCTTGCTGGTCAGGCCGGTGATGCCGCCCGCGGAGCCATTCGGGTTGAAGGGATACTGCTGGGTCGCCTCGCCGTGGTGATCAATGTAGCGCAGCGCGATCTGCCCCTGGGATTCGAGCCGCTGCAAGGCGGCAGCGCTCGCAAACTGTGCCTGGCCCTCGCCATGGGCTACCGCGATGGGCAGGCGCGAACCCTCCATATCCGCCAGCAGCACCGACGGACTGTTCTGCACTTCCACCAGACTTAACCGCGCTTCGAATTGCTCGGACCGATTGCGTATGAACTTCGGCCAATCCTTCGCCCCCGGTATCAACTCCTTCAATGCCGCCAGCATCTGACAACCGTTACACACGCCCAAGGTGAAGCTGTCCTCGCGATTGAAGAAGCCCGCGAACATTTCGCGCGCGCGCGGATGCAGCAGAATGGAACTGGCCCAGCCGCGGCCGGCGCCCAACACGTCGCCATAGGAGAAACCGCCGCAGGCGGCCAAACCCTTGAATCCCTCGAGACCAAGGCGCCCGCTGAGAATATCCGTCATATGGACGTCAACCGGCTCAAAGCCCGCGCGGTGAAACGCCCAGGCCATCTCAACCTGCCCGTTCACCCCCTGCTCGCGCAGGATCGCAACTTGCGGTCGCGCCAGATTGACGAAGGGCGCGGCCACGTCCTCGTCCAGATCGAAGGACAGATGCGCGCCAAGGCCTGGGTCCTTTTCATCCAGCAGTGCATCAAACTCCTGGCGCGCGCAGCCCGGCTCGTCACGCAGCGATTGCATGCGATAGCTGACCTGCGACCAGTCGCGCTGCAGATTGACGCGATTGTCAGCGAATACGATCCGTCCCGCGCGCATGAAGGTCAGGCGCTGCTCCACATGGGGGCTGCCCAGCTTGTGCGCAGCGAGTCCGGCATCGCGCAACAGCCTTAACACTCGTTCGCTATCGCTGCGCTTCACTTGCAGGACGGCACCCAGCTCCTCATTGAATAGCGCGGCCAGTGCATCGGTGCCGAGTGCTTCCAGCTGGACCGCCGCGCCACAGTGCGCCGCAAAGCACATCTCAGCCAGGGTGACGAACAGGCCGCCATCGGAGCGGTCGTGATAGGCCAGTAAACGGTCCTCGATGTTGAGCTGTTGAATGGCGGCAAAGAAAGCTGCAAGAAGCTGCGGATCGTCGAGATCCGGCGCTAGCCCGCCGTTTAAGCCAAATACCTGCGCGAGCGCGGACCCGCCGAGACGATTCTTGCCGGCGCCAAGATCGACCAGCAGCAGATCGGTGACCCCGCAATTGAGCTTGAGCTCCGGCGTCTGCGTGCGGCGCACATCCGCCAGCGGCGCAAAGGCCGAGACGATGAGCGACAGCGGCGCCGTCACCTGCTTGGTTTCTCCCTGCTCCTGCCAGGTGGTCTTCATCGACAGCGAATCCTTGCCGACCGGGATACAAATACCCAGTTGCGGGCATAGCTGCTCGCCGACGGCGCGCACGGTCTCGAACAAAGCCAGGTCTTCGCCGGGGTGGCCGGCCGCCGCCATCCAGTTGGCGGATAGCCGGACATCGGCGAGTTTGCCGATCGGCGCCGCGGCGATATTGGTAATCGCTTCGGCCACCGCCATGCGGCCGGATGCCGGCGCATCGAGCAGGGCCAGCGGGGTGCGCTCGCCCATCGCCATGGCTTCGCCGGCAAAGCCGTCGTAGCCGCCGGCGGTAACGGCGACATCGCCGACCGGCACCTGCCACGGCCCGACCATCTGGTCGCGGCAGCTCAGGCCGCCAACCGTGCGGTCGCCAATCGTAATCAGAAAATGCTTGCTGGTGCAGGCCGGCAGGCGCAGCACGCGGCTCGCGGCTTCGGCGATTTCGATGCCTTTGGTCACCAGCGCCTTGGGTTTTTGCCGGCCCGGCTTGGCGTCGCGCTGCATTCGCGGCGTTTTGCCGAGCAGCATTGGCATCGGCATGTCCACGGCCGGCTCGGCCGGGCTCTGGGCATCGTCCACCCGCAGTTGCGCCTCGGCACTGGCCTTGCCGATTACTGCGTAGGGACAGCGCTCGCGCAGGCATAAGGCGTCGAACTCCGCCAGGCGTTCGGGTTTGAGCGCGATCACGTAGCGCTCCTGCGCCTCATTGCACCAGATTTCCATGGGCGATAGCGCGCTGTCGGCAATCTGGATATCGCGCAGTTGCACCGCGCCGCCACGACCGTCGGCGTGAATGATTTCCGGCACCGCGTTCGACAGGCCGCCCGCGCCGACATCGTGAATCGACAGAATCGGATTGGCGTCGCCTTGCGCCCAGCAGCGATCGATCACTTCCTGGGCGCGGCGCTGCATCTCGGGATTGGCGCGCTGCACCGAGGCGAAGTCCAGCGCTTCGCTGCTGGTACCGGTGCTGACGGACGAAGCGGCGCCGCCGCCAAGCCCAATCAACAACGCCGGCCCGCCTAGAACGATCAGTGGAGCACCGCTTACCACCGCTTTTTTCTCCACATGCGGTCCGCGCACGCTGCCGATGCCGCCCGCAATCATGATCGGCTTGTGATAACCGCGTACCGCACCGTTGTGCTGTATCTCAAAGCTGCGGAAGTAGCCGGCGAGATTGGGGCGGCCGAATTCATTGTTGTACGCGGCCGCGCCGATGGGACCCTCCAGCATGATTTGCAGGGCCGAGGCCGTATGCCGCGGTTTGCCGTAGTCCTGTTCCCACGGCTGCTGGAAACCCGGAATCTGCAGATTGGAAACCGTAAAGCCACAGAGACCCGCCTTCGGCTTGGCGCCGCGCCCGGTGGCCGCCTCGTCGCGGATTTCGCCGCCTGCGCCGGTGGCCGCGCCGGCGAAGGGGACGATCGCCGTCGGGTGATTGTGCGTCTCGACTTTCATCAGCAGATGCACCTCTTCCTCGACGGGCCGGTAGACCCGCTGCGCATCGGGGAAGAAGCGCGTGGCCCGTGAGCCCTGCACCACCGCCGCGTTATCACGATAAGCGGACAACACGCCCGCCGGCGCCGCCGCATAGGTCTGCTTGATCATGTCGAACAGGCTGCGCGGCTGCGTGACGCCATCCAGCGTCCAGCCGGCGTTGAAAATCTTGTGGCGGCAGTGTTCCGAATTGATCTGCGCAAACATCATCAACTCGGCGTCGGTGGGATTACGCTTGAGTTTGCGGAAGCTTTCCACCAGATAGTCCAGCTCCACGGACGACAATGCCAGGCCCCACTCCTGGTTGACCCGTTCCAGCGCCGCCCGCCCACCCGCGGCAATATCCACGTGGCGCAAGCCGCGCGGCGGCGGTGTCTCGAACACCCGCGCCAGCTCGGCGTCCGTCAGTAGCACCGACTCGGTCATCGCGTCGTGCAGGCAGCTCAGAATGCTGGTTAGCGCCGGCTCTTCCAGACGGCTGATACCGCGCAGGCGGTAGCAAGTGCCACGCTCCAGACGCTGCAGCCCGTTGATCTCGGCTACCCCTGCAATATCGGTCGCTTTGCTGGACCAGGGTGAGAGCGTACCCAGCCGCGGCACTACCCAGATGAGCGTATCGCCGGCGGCATCATCGAGGCGCGTCACATCATTAAGTAGCTGTTCCAGTTTTTTCCGCGCCTCGGCTTTTGGCGGCGACGCGAAGCGCGCGAGATAAACATGCTGCGCCTCCAACTCCGCTAGTTGGGGGCAGTGATCGACCAGCTGGCCGAACAGACGCACCAGACGAAAACGCGACAGCGCCGCACCACCATAAAGGATGAGCGGTTTACTCATGCAAGCTCCCGCCACTCCAGACCGCGTTCCTGATGCGCCACTTCGAGCCATTCCGGATCATGCCCAAGCGCCCGCACCGCTGCCGCGCGCGCCAGCTCCGGCGTGTTGTTGATCTGGCTGATATGCGCAATGACCACACGTTGCAAGGCTGAACGATCCAGTGCCGCCAGCAAATCCGCGGCCTGTTCGTTGCTAAGATGCCCATAAGGGCCGCCCACGCGTTGCTTGAGTTTGGCTGCATACGGCCCATCGGCGAGCATCTGCGGGTCGTGATTGAATTCCAGCAGCAGAGCGTCGCAACCTGACAGGGTCTGCTGCATATGCGGTGTCACGCGCCCGGCATCAGATAACACGCCCAGACGCCGGCCGGCGCTATTGGTAAATACGAATTGGCAGGGCTCGCGCGCATCATGTGGTACTGGGAAGGGCGTCAGGGTCAGCGCGCCGATACGCCAGGGTGCATGCGCATTGATGAAATGCACATCGATCTGCGCGCGATCGTGCCACAGCGAGTAAGTACCGCGCGTCATCCATACCGGAATCTGATAGCGGCGCGCCAGCTTGCCGACACCACTCAAATGATCAGCATGCTCGTGAGTAACGACAATCCCGCTGAGCTCCGTAGGCGCGCAGCCGAAGATCTGCATGCGCCGTTCGACTTCGGCCAGGGCCAGGCCGCAATCGAGCATCAAAAGCGTGTCGTCCTGAGCAATGAGCGCTGAATTACCCTTGCTACCACTCCCCAGGTACGCGAAGCGCATCGCGGAGCGGCCGGTCGGATGCACCTCAGCCTTTGCCGCGGCTAGGTCCGCGCGGGCCCTGGGTGTAGACCGGTAGCTGCGTCACCTTGCTGCCAAGGTCCGTGCCAGCTATAACTTTGGCCACGCCTGGCTTATTAACCTCATCTATGCGCAGCACTGCGTGCATCGGAATATAAGTGCGCGTCACATCGCTGAACTCGCTCTTCAGCCGCTCCTCGCCGGGATCAACCACCACGCTGGACTTCTCTCCAAACAAGAGCCCCTCCAGTTCGACAAAACCGTACATGCCGCCCTGCGAAATCTCGCGGGCGTAAAGTTCGTAAATCTTGTCCTGGCTGGCGAAAGTGACGCGGTAGAGCTTGCGTTTGGTCATCGGGTCCGAGCAATCGCGTTGCGCATCAAATGTGACGGAGAGGGTGAGTACGACCTGCCGTCGCAGCACACACTCTGAAAATCTACCGCTACAACAAATATTGGCGGAGAGGGTGAGATTTGACGTTGCGTCGGGAACGCAACGGACGCCGAAGGCGCCCGCAGGGCGGGAACCATGGACGGTTCCCGTCAACTCACGTGCGGCACGTGAGTTCGTGCGACGTACAATCGCAGCGCACACTCTAACAATCAACAACTACAGCAAATACTGGCGGAGAGGGTGAGATTCGAACTCACGTGCCGGGATTAACCGACCATCCGATTTCGAGTCGGCGCCGTTATGACCGCTTCGGTACCTCTCCGTACTTGGGTATTTTACCAACCCGGCGACGCTGGCGCGTCGCAGACCATCCGATATTGCTCGGCCCCTCCCTGGGCCTCGCCCTTCGGGCTCGCTGCGCTCGCGTCGATTCGCTCCCGGCGAATCGGTCGAGTCGGCGCCGTTATGACCGCTTCGGTACCTCTCCGTATTTCAGCATAGGTATTTTACCAACCCGGCGACGCTGGCGCGTCGCAGACCCTCCGATTCCGCCATATGCGCTATCCAGCGTGGAGTCAAGATAGGCACCTTTCCTTGCAGTACACACCCCGAAGCCTTCGGCTAGGATGGATGCGTGATTCGGAGGGGCGAATTGTAGATGAAGTGGAACCCAACTCCCAGTCAAAACGTCCGGCGCTTGCTGGGACAGACGGCCACCGTCCTGCGCCGCATGCTGCTGTCGCGGGAGGCGGTTTTGATCGTGCTGGTGCTGATTATCGGCACTTGTTCGCCCCGACTAACTTCCTGGGACCAAGTGCAGGAATCGGGCGTGCTGCGCCTGATTACCTACAACGGTCCGACCACCTACTATCTTGCCGGCTATGGCCCTTCCGGCTTCGACTATGCCGTCGCCAAGCGCTTTGCGGATTCCCTCGGCGTGGAACTGGAAGTGGTCGAAGTGATGGGTCCGGCGGAAGTCATTGAAAAACTGCGCGGCGGCGCCGGCGAAATCGGCGGCGGACTCAGTATTACGCCAAACTTCAGCGAGCAGGTCCGCTTCGGGCCGCCGCTGCACAATATCGCCGCGCAACTGGTTTACCGCGAAGGGACGACCCCGCCAGCGTCTCTGGCGGAAGTCGAGGGTGTACTTGAAATCGTGCCAGGCAGCAGCGCGGCCGAACTGCTGGAACAGGCCGCCGACGAGCACGGCGAGATCGACTGGGTGGAGAGCGAGTTTGCGAACAGCGAAGAACTGCTCTACAAGGTTGCCGCCGGCGAAATTGACCACACCGTCGCTTATTCACATCTGATTTCCATCGTGCGCCGCTACCAGCCGCGGCTTAAAGTGGCGTTCGATGTAGCGGCCCAGCAACAGCTCGCCTGGGCCTTCGCACCCAATGTGGATAAAACCTTGTATGACAAAGCGGTTGCTTTCGTCGAGGAGCTGCGAACCAGTGGTGAGCTGGCCAAGTTGATCGAAGGCGAGTTCAGTTCCGGCACGGTGGGCGGCGCTTTCGTGGGCGCCAGCATCTTCGCCCAGCATGTCAAAACCCGTCTGCCGCGCTACGAAAGCACCTTCAAACACTCGGCCCAAAAATACCAGCTGGACTGGCGCCTGGTGGCCGCGGTGGGTTATCAGGAGTCGCATTGGGAGCCGCTGGCCACCAGTCCCACCGGGGTGCGCGGCCTGATGATGCTGACCAACCAGACTGCCCGTCATCTGGGCGTGACCAATCGCCTGGACCCCTTCCAGAGCATTAACGGCGGCGCGAAGTACCTGCGCGAACTGATTGACAAGATGCCGGATGATATTCAGGAGCCGGACCGCACCTGGCTGGCCCTGGCCACGTACAACATGGGCTATGCCCACCTGCTGGATATCCGGCAGGTCGTGCGCGAGCGTGGCGGCGATCCCAGCCGCTGGCTCGACGTGCGCCAGCACCTGCCGCTGCTGATGCAGCCGGCGGTGTTCCGCAAGCTGAAATATGGTTATGCCCGTGGCCGCGAATCCCAGCAATACGTGGGCAACGTGCGCAATTACTACGACATTCTGCGCTGGATGACGGAAGGCCAGGAAGGCCAACTGCCCGAAGGCGTGGACGAGGAAGAAGTCGAGCGCGCGCTGGACGCGGTCGAACGCGCACTGGAGATCAATAGTCCGATTCTATAGTCGGTAGCGCCGTCACACCGGCGCAGGCCGCTGTCCATGGGATTGAAAAGACTGGATTCCGGCCTTCGCCGGAATGACGAACTCAGGATGCAAGCGGCAAACTGAGACACCACACTGTAGTCCGGTTCTCCGGGATGGCGGTCCGGCTCACGTACAATAGCGGCCCCTCCGCGACCTCCTTGCGCAATGAGTCAGTACGTTTACACCATGAATCGGGTCGGCAAGGTGGTGCCGCCCAAGAAAGAAATCCTGAGGGACATCTCGCTGAGTTTCTTCCCCGGCGCCAAAATCGGCGTGCTCGGCTATAACGGTGCCGGCAAATCCACTGTGCTGCGCATCATGGCCGGTGTGGACAAGGATTTCCACGGCGAAGCCCGGCCGATGCCGGGGCTGAAGATTGGCTACCTGCAACAGGAGCCGCAGCTTGATCCGAACAAGGATGTGCGCGGCAACGTCATGGAGGGCGTGGGTGAGCTGGCCAAGGCCATGCAGGAGCTGGAGGCGGTGTACGCCGCCTACGGCGCAGCCGATGCCGACTTCGACAAGCTGGCGGCGCGCCAGGCCGAATTGGAGTCCTTGATCCAGGCGCATGACGGCCATAACCTGGAAGTGTCGCTGGAGAAAGCCGCGGAAGCGCTGAACCTGCCGCCTTGGGACGCCGACATTAGCAAGCTGTCGGGCGGCGAGAAACGCCGCGTGGCCTTATGCCGGCTGCTCCTGTCAAAGCCCGACATGCTGCTGCTGGATGAGCCGACCAACCATCTCGATGCCGAGTCGGTAGCCTGGCTGGAGAAATATCTCAACGATTTTCCCGGCACCATCATCGCCGTCACCCACGACCGCTACTTCCTCGACAACGTCGCCGGGTGGATTCTGGAACTGGACCGTGGCCACGGCATTCCCTGGCAGGGCAATTACTCGAACTGGCTGGAGCAGAAAGAAAAGCGTCTGGAGACCGAGCAGAAGCAGGAAGACGCGCACATGAAGGCCATGAAGGAAGAGCTGGAATGGGTGCGCAAGAACCCCAAGGGACGCCAGGCCAAGTCCAAGGCGCGCGTGAAAGCTTTCGAGGAGCTGGCCTCCACCGAGTTCCAGAAGCGCAGCGAAACTCAGGAAATCTACATCCCGCCCGGCCCGCGCCTGGGCGATGTGGTATTCAAGGTCGAGAATCTCAGCAAGAGTTATAACGGCACCACGTTGTACGAGGGGCTGTCCTTCGATGTGCCGCGCGGCGCCATCGTCGGCATCATCGGCGCCAACGGCCGCGGCAAGACCACCCTGTTCCGCCTGCTCTCGGGCGAGGAAAAGCCAGATGCGGGCAGCGTCCAGGTCGGTGAAAGCGTCAAATTCGCTTACGTGAACCAGTCGCGCGAGGCGCTCGACGGCAAGAAAACCATCTGGGAGGAAATCTCCGGCGGCCGCGATATTCTGAAAATCGGCAACTACGAGATTCCCTCGCGCGCCTACATCGGCCGCTTCAACTTCAAGGGCGCGGATCAGCAAAAGCGCGTGGGCGACCTTTCCGGCGGCGAGCGCGGCCGCCTGCACCTGGCCAAGACCTTGATGCAGGGCGGCAATGTCCTCTTGCTGGACGAGCCCTCCAACGATCTCGACGTGGAAACCCTGCGCGCGCTGGAAGACGCCCTGCTCGCCTTCCCCGGCTGCGCGCTGGTGATCTCGCACGACCGCTGGTTTCTCGACCGTATCGCGACCCATATTCTCGCTTTCGAGGATTCCGGCGAAACCGTCTGGCATGAAGGCAATTACCGCGAATACGAAGATGATTTTCGCCGCCGCACCGGCAACGAACCCGGCGTGAATCGCCGCGCAAGACACAAGAAACTGACGTAGAAAAAATATCGTTCGTCACACCGGCAAGCTTTTGGCCGGTGTCCAGCTTCGCTCAACAACTGGATTCCGGCCTGCGCCGGAATGACAGAGGGAAATTTGGAGAGTGGACATGAAAGAAGACCGGCCCCGCGGCCCGCGCCGCCCGAGCTTTGGCGGCGACCGTCC
>JBOICV010000019.1:0-1913 GCA_050740255.1 Nevskiales bacterium
ATCGATGAGTGCTCGGCGCCGCAACGCCCAAGCAGTACTAAGCGCAACGAAATCTGCGTTGTCCTTGGCCGCGAAGAGACGCTCGAGCGCCTCTTTCATCTTTCGTGTCATGGAGTACCTCGGTCAACAGAAAGTAGTGCATCAGTTCTTAATTAGGAAGCCAGCAAAGATCCGCTGAAACACTGGCATTAGACGATCGAAGTCATTTCGACTCGCTCGGCAACTGACGGTAAATACCCAGCCGTTTCGTGCGGGAGCTATGATCGAAAGTGGTGTATGCGCATGAGTTGAAGAAGGCGGCGTGACCTGCTGGAATTCGATTGTCGAGATCGTTTTTCAGCGATAAAGGAGTCACGCCACCATGCGTAACGATACGGTAGTTCGGTTTCGGAAGAAAGATGAGGTTGTCGATCCGCTCACGCAGCTGCTGCGCACGGGGGCGCGAGATTTGATTCGGGTCGCGGTCAGCGAGGAGCTGGGGGTGTTTCTGGAACAACAGGCGGGGCGGCGCGATGCGCACGGTCGCTTGGGCGTGGTGCGTAACGGCTACCAGCCCGAGCGCGAGCTCGTGACCGGCATTGGCCCGGTGGCGGTGCGCGTGCCCAAGGTGCGGGATCGGGCTGGTGGGGGTGCGGTGTTTCGATCCGCACTGGTGCCCCCGTATGTGCGTCGCGCCCGGAGTGTGGATGCGGCGCTGCCGTGGTTGTATCTGAAGGGGGTCTCCACGGGCGACATGAGCGAGGCGCTGGCGGCGCTGGTCGGTAAAGAGGCGGTGGGCTTGTCCGCGGCGGTGGTCTCGAGACTGAAGGCGCGTTGGAGCGATGAATACGATCTGTGGAGAAAGCGTTCGCTGGCCAAGGAGCGCTGGGTCTATCTGTGGGCCGACGGGATTTACTCGGGGCTTCGGGCCGAGGAGGCGCGGTGCTGCCTGCTGGTCATCATTGGGGTGAACGAGCGGGGGCAAAAGCGTTTCCTTGCCATCGAGGACGGGGTGCGCGAATCGACTGAGTCCTGGCGCGCGCTGCTGCGGGAGCTGAAGGCGCGCGGGCTGGCGGCTCCGCCCAAGCTGGCCGTGGGCGACGGGGCGCTTGGCTTCTGGGCCGCCCTCGATGAGGTCTATCCTGCCACGCGCCCGCAGCGCTGCTGGGTGCACAAGAGCGCCAATGTGCTGAACTACCTGCCCCGCTCGGCGCAGCCGAAGGCGAAATCGATGCTGCACGAGATCTGGATGGCTGAGACGCGCGCCAACGCCGAGCGCGCCTTCGACCGATTCATCGCCGACTACCGCGCCAAGTACCCGAAGGCCACCGATTGCCTCGCCAAGGACCGTGCGACACTGCTCGTCTTCTATGACTTCCCGGCCGAGCACTGGATTCACATCCGCACCACCAACCCGATCGAGTCCACCTTTGCCACGATCCGGCATCGCACCGAGCGCACCAAGGGCTGCGCCTCGCGCTCGAGCTTGCTGGGGCTGACCTTCAAGCTCGCCATGAGCGCGGAGCAGAGCTGGAGCCGGCTGCGCGGCTTCGAGCGCTTGGCCGAGGTCGTTGCTGGTGTGAAGTTCATCGATGGCATGCGACAGGAGAAACAGCATCAGACAAAACTACAGCTCCAGCAGGCCGCCGCTTGATCAACTCGCCATACACCAGATTTGACAATAGCTCGCTGCCTTCAGATTATTATTAATGCTCTTTAATCCGTCCAAGACGGAGACAAGCAAGTGGAAAACTTCGAGATTTATACGCTCGTGGAAACAATACAGACGATCCGTAAGATTCCTGGCAATGAGTGGAATGAACTTGATGATCGACTGCACGTTTGTTGAACCTTAGCGCTTGATTGTCCGGCGAACAATTGGACCCGAAGAGATTGAAGAAGGACCGCCGATTCGTGTTAGATAAGGTGCGCCC
>JBOICV010000020.1:0-12146 GCA_050740255.1 Nevskiales bacterium
GACCACGCCAGCGGCCAATTTCCACTTGTCGGGGCAAGGCACGCTGGATCCGGTCAACAGCGGCGGCACGGTGGACAGCCTGTGCAGCGAGCGGGCCGTGCTGGCGACGGACTCGGGCATCAACGGCATCTACAGCGTCAGCGTTGAGGAGACTACCGGGATAGCGGGTATGAAGACCTTCACGCTGCGCATGTTTGTGGACGACGCCACGTCATTTACCTTCCCGGTAACCGCGACCTTCGACATCTGCGCCGGCTGATCGCCACGTGAATACGCTCAACCCCATCGGTTGGGGCTATACGGAGCTTGCGCTCGACGAAAAAGAGCACAGCAAGCTGTTGCGTATGGCGGGCCAGTTGTTCGGCGCCGGACCGCTGGAAAGGCGTGCTCCGCCGTTGGCCGGAGGCTTCAAACTGCCCACTCCGCGCGTCGCGGTGCCGCCGAAACTCAATGCTCTCGTAACGCAAACCTCCACTGAGCGCCTGCTGCATGCGCTCGGCCGCAGCTTTCGAGATTTAGCCAGTCTGCGCCGAGGAAAGCTCGAAGCGGCACCCGATGCGGTCGCGCAGCCGCGTTCGCAGGGGGAGTTGCTGCAGGTGCTCGACTGGGCGCAATCGAACGGCTACGCGATTATTCCCTTCGGCGGCGGCAGCAGCGTTGTGGGCGGCGTGACGCCGGAAAATCTTGAGACTTATCCGGGAGTCGTGACGGTTTCGCTTGGAAAATTGAACCGCGTGATCGAGATCAACGAGACCGATCAGGTCGTGCACGCGGAGGCCGGCATTTTTGGCCCTGCGCTGGACGAAGCCTTGAAGCAGAGGGGGCTCACCGCGCGGCATTATCCGCAGTCCTACTATCACAGCACGCTCGGCGGCTGGATCGCTGCGCGCGGAGCGGGGCATTACAGCACTCTGCACGCCAAGATCGAGGACCGTGTGCAGGCGCTCAAAGTCGTGTTGCCGGACGGGCGCATCGCCGAAACGCGGCCGCTACCGGCGAGCAGCGTCGGCCCCGATCCGAACCGCCTGTGGTGCGGCAGCGAAGGCGCGCTCGGCATCATTACCGAGGTGAGACTGCGCGTGCTGCCGGTGCCGAAACATCGCAGTACGCTCGGCATCCGCTTCAAGACCTTCGAGCAGGCGCTGCAGGCCGCGCGCGCTATCGTGCAGGGCGGCTTGTATCCGGCTCAATTGCGCGTGCTGGATCCCTTTGAGCATATGACGAGCAGTCTGCTGGCGGGCCGCACCGCGTCCGGCAGTCTCATGGTGCTCGGTTTCGAGTCCTCGGCGATGCCAACCGACGCCGTGCAGGCGGCGGCACTCGATATCGCCCAACAGCATGGCGGCACGAGCCAGACCGAGAAGGCCGAGCAGCCGGACGATGGCGTGGGCGATTGGCGTCAGGCCTTTCTACGCCAGCCCTACATCCGCGACACGCTGCTTGATTACGGCATCATCAGCGACACTTTCGAGACCGCAGTGCCCTGGAGCCGGCTGCCGGAGTTTTATCACTCAGTGCGCAAGGCAACCTTGGACGCGGTGCTCCGCGTGTGTGGTGCGGGCGGCGTGAATTGCCGTACTACTCATGCCTATCGTGACGGCATTTCTCTGTATTTCTCGTTCTATGGCCGTGGCCGCCATGATTCGCTGGTTGAGCAGTGGCGCGAGATCAAGGCAGCCGCCTGCGAAGCGGTGGCCCAAGGCGGTGGTACGCAAAGCCATCATCACGCCATGGGCCGCGATCACAAGCCCTGGGCGGTGCGCGAATTACCTGAAGCTTTCCGGGCCGCAATCCGGGCCGCCAAGCACGAACTGGACCCCAAGAAACTGATGAACCCGGGGCTTTGGTTCGAGTCATAAACTGTGAGAGGAATCACGCGTTTGCTAGGCTAGCGAGTCCAAATGGCGCTTATAACAAGCGGATAAAAACTATGTGGAAGATGCTGCTCGACCGCAATATCAAAAGAGGTTCGCTACACCTGCATTTGCCGGGTGATCACGTCATCGTAGCGGGCCGGGGACAGCCGGCAGCCCATATGCACGTCACCAGCTATTGGGCGTTAGCCAGGATGATCTTCAATCCTTATCTGAACATCGGCGAGTGCTACATGGACGGCACCTGGCAGCCGGGCGAGGGCGGCTTGCTGCGCGTGCTGGAAGTGCTGTTTCGCAATATGGCGCTCAAGCCGCGCCGTGGCCTGCGCATGTGGTTGCGGCGCCAGCACCGCTTGTTGCTGGAGTTGAACTGGAGCGGGCGTAGCCGGCGCAACGTCAAGCATCACTACGATGTACCGGAGAGCGTGTACCGGCGTTTCCTGGATGCGGACATGCAGTATTCCTGCGCCTACTTCGACGACCCGGCGATGACGCTCGAAGCGGCTCAAGGGGCGAAGCGTCGTCATATCGCGGCCAAACTATTGCTCAAGCCGGACGAGCGGGTGCTCGATATCGGCAGCGGCTGGGGCGGGCTGGGGCTGCATCTCGCACGCGAACACAAGGTGCGCGTCACCGGACTTACGCTATCGCAAGAGCAGCTGCGCGTCGCCAACCAGCGGGCACAGGATGAGGGGTACGCGCGCCGCGTGCGCTTCCATCTGCAAGACTATCGTGACCATGACGGCCATTACGACGCCATCGTGAGTGTCGGCATGTTCGAGCATGTCGGCCGGCCGCAGTTTCAGACTTTTTTCGATCATTGTCGCGCACTGCTGGCGCCGCGTGGCCGCGTGTTGCTGCACACGATTGGCCGTACCGGCCTGCCAACCGTCACCAATCCTTGGATTCAGAAATACATCTTCCCGGGTGGCTACCTGCCGACGCTCTCTGAATTGGCGCAGTCCGTCGAGCGCAGCGGCCTGGTAATGGGCGACGTCGAAACTCTGCACACCCACTACGCGCAAACGCTCGCGGAATGGCACCGGCGCTTTCAGTTGGCTCGCGCCGAGATCGCTGCCGAGATGGGCGAACGTTTCTGCCGCATGTGGGAGTTTTATCTGCAGTCCTGCGAAGCCAGCTTCCGTTGGCTGGACCTGGTGGTGTTTCAACTGCAACTGACGCGCGAGAGCGGCCGGGTGCCGCAGACGCGCGACTATCTGTATGAACCGGACCGCGCGCCGGTTGGCCAGGAATTCGAACTCGATCACCCGAATACGGTAAGAATGCCGCCACGCCGCAAGGGAGGCTGACGATGCACGAGCATCATCTCGCCCGCGCCTTGCAGTTTTACGCGGGCTATGGGGTCTTATGCGCGCTCCTGCTGTTGCTGCCGGTACCGCTTGCCGCTGGCGCCAAAGTTCTACTATTGGTGATCGTGTGGAATCTGCTGCTGCCGTTAGCGGCCTGGCGTCTCGGCTACAGCGCCTGGCTGCGCTTGTGGCTGTTTCTGGTGCCGTTGAGTATTTTTCAAATATTCGCCGACTGGTTTTTCTGCGACAGCATCAAGACGCTGAGCTTTGCCGATAACGGCTCGCCTTTAATCGGGCCGGTGCCGATCTACATGGCAGGCATGTGGAGCATTGGCTTGTTCCTGCTGGTCTTGATCGGCCAGAGCCTCGCCTGGACCAGCTATTTCAGTGTCACAGTACTCGCCGTGGCGCTGGCGTCCGTGGCAATTTTCTTTCCGACTGAGATGCTGGCCTTCCATCTGCCCCTGTGGAAGGCGCTGGATGTGCCCACCACGCTGCACGTTGCGAACTACATCGTGCCGGCCGAAATCCTGCTCGGCGTCAGCACGTTTCTGATTTATGAGCAGGTTCAAGCGGCGGGCTGGCCGACGCGGCTGTTCAGCGCCGCGGGCATTACGCTGATGTACACGGGTGCGGCGGGCGTCAGCTATCTGTTTCTGGGCCGCGGCTAGGCCGGATCATTTACCAGGCAAGACTCCCGGGATGCGGAGCCGAATGAGGTTTGTCGCAGGCTACGCCGCGGTCGTGGCGCTGGGAGCAGGGTTGATTTACGCGCTTCTGCTGCTAGGACAGCATCAAGGGGCCGGCGGCGCGGCGCGGGCAATCAACGGTGGAAGCTCGGGTTGGGGCAGTTCGCTTTCGGCGCTTGCCGGGAATCTGCTCCAGCCTATTCCGCGTCTGCTGCTGCAAATCGTGGTCGTGATTGTGGTGGCGCGCGCCTGCGGCCGCGTGTTTGCCCGCTTCGGCCAACCGGCGGTGATCGGCGAGATACTGGCCGGACTGCTGCTCGGGCCTTCCGCTCTTGGCCTGGTTGCGCCCGAGGCGATGCAGTTTCTCTTCCCGCCCGAGTCGCTGGCCTCGCTCAAGTTGCTCAGCATGCTGGGCGTGATGTTGTTCATGTTCGTGGTCGGCATGGACCTCGACGTGCAGCACCTCAGGCATCAGGCACGGATCGCTGTGATCGTCAGCCACAGCAGCATCGTGCTGTCCTTCACGCTGGGAGTATTGCTGGCGCTGACCTTGTATGCCGATTTCGCGCCGGCCGGCGTTGGCTTCACCGCGTTCGCGCTGTTCATGGGCATCGCCATGAGCATTACGGCCTTCCCGGTGCTGGCCCGCATCCTCGAGGAAAAGCGGCTCGCCGATACCGCGCTGGGACGGCAGGCCATTGCCTGCGCCGCAGTGGACGATGTCACGGCCTGGTGTCTGCTCGCGCTGGTGATTGCTGTGGTCAAGGCGTCGGGTGTCGCGCCGGCGCTGATCACCATACTGATGACGCTAGTGTTCCTGGGCGGCATGCTGTTCGTGGTCCGCCCCTTGCTGGAACGCGTGCTGGCGCCGAAGTTGAACGGCGACACCAGTGGCCGCGGACTGTTCACTGCTCTGTTGGTGCTGGTATTCGGCAGCGCCTGGTGTGCGGAAGTGATCGGAGTTCACGCCATCTTCGGCGCCTTTCTTGCTGGCGTGATCCTGCCGGCGCAGCCGGCTCTGCGCGCGGTCATGCGCGAACGGCTGGAAGCGTTCAGCTCGACTTTCCTGATGCCGCTGTTTTTCGCCGTCACTGGGCTGCGTACTCAGTTCGATTTTCTCGGCGGACTGACGGACTGGCTGATTTGCGCGGGCATCATCGCCGCAGCCATGCTGGGTAAGTTCGGCGGCGGCATGCTGGCCGCGCGCGCCGCCGGCATGGGCTGGCGTGAAGCCAGCGCCATCGGCAGCCTGATGAATACGCGCGGCCTGATGGAGCTCGTCGTACTGAACATCGGCTACGACCTGGGGGTACTCTCGCCGCGAATCTTCGCCATGCTGGTGCTGATGGCGCTGGTGACCACTTTCATGACCGGCCCGCTGATCGGCTGGTTACTGCGCCCCCAAAAGACACCCAAACAAGCCGCCGCGAGCTAAGCTAGATACTTGACACCTGGAGGAGGGTGATCATGCTGCGTGGACATTGCCCTGCACATCGGCTCATCACGTTGGTTGCGGTTGCGGCTCTGGCCGCCTGCCAGAGCGCGCCCCCGCCCGTACGCGAAGCGCAGCCCGAACCCGAGCCACCGGAGCAGCTAGAGCAGGTCTTCGACGCACAAGGGGAGGGCATCCCCGAAAGCATCTCGCCCAAGACCATCGAACTGGCGCGTGAGGTGGAACTGGAGTCTGAACCAGCGCCTGCCGACGAGAGGTACGAGCCGCTGTCTGACGAGCGCACAAATCAGGCTCCGCCGCCGGCGGTGCTGGATCCAGACGATACGGGCAGATCGCACCTCATACCCGGCCCCAGCGAAGAGGTTTATTTGCTGCCCATGGCCAAGCCGCGACCGGGCGCACCCGCGGATAAAAGTCAGCCGCTGGCGGTAGCGGAAGCAGTGCAGCTGGACATCAATCCTCGCTCTGGTGGCACCTGGATCAATGAGGGACCCGCGGTGACCTGGAGGCTGACGCTGAAAAGCGTGGGCGCCAGCTCGCTCAGCTTTTACTTCAATCCGGTGCGTTTGCCGCCAGGCAGTGAGTTGCTAATCGGGAGCCCGGACGGCAGTACCCGCCACGGTCCTTATACGGCGGCCGATTTGCAGGGCCGCAAAGAGTTTTGGACGCCCGGCGTTCCGGGTGAGGTCGCGGTCGTAAGTCTGAAACTGCCGCCCCAGGCAGCGCAGTCGGGCCTGCAACTGAATCTGGCGCAGGCGCGTATAGGCTATCAGGGGCAATAAGCCGCACACCGAGATTGGAGATAAACATGTTGAAGCAGCTGCGGCATTGGATCGTACTGGCCTTGTTCGGCGTCAACGGCTTTGCTGTCGCGGCGTTACCGCCGGGCTTGCAGAACCTGACCGGTGAACTGCAAGTAGTACCGCAGATAATCCTGCCGAGCCTGGACGGCGCCGCGCTGAAAGCGCGCCTCGCGCAGAACTCCGGTCAGCCGCAACCACTGATTATTGCCGAGTCCATTCTGACCGAGCTGCTCCCCGCCGCCGGAAAGTGGGAGCCGCTCAACAGCGGCGACTGGGTCTGGCGTCTGCGCCTGAGCTCGCGCCAGGCGAAATCCCTGCATCTGCGCTTTGAGGACCTGACCCTCCCCGCCGATGCGCAGTTGTTTGTCTACTCGCCGGGCGGTGCCGATGTGCGCGGCCCTTATACCGCGGCGGATCTCACGTCTGAACGCAAACTTTGGACCCCCATCGTGCGCGGTGAAGAGCTGGTGATAGAGCTGGTGACGCCATCGGCCACGAAAGAACAAGTCGGCTTTCGCATCACGAATGTGTACTTTGGTTTCGAAGAGTTCTGGAAGCAGGAAGAAGCACCGTTCAAGGAGGGCAATTGCCACATAGACGTGGTTTGTGCTGCGGCGGCGCCCTACGCCAACGAAGTGCGCGCGGTGGGGCGCATCACCTTCGATATCGCCGGCGGAATTTTAGGCATCGGTGCCACCACCGGATTGTGCAGCGGCCAATTGCTTAACAACACCGCAAGCGACAACAGGCAGTATTTCCTGACCGCGAATCACTGCATCTCTTCGGCCGGCGGCGCCAGCTCGGTGGTGGCGTATTGGAACTATCAGAAATCAACCTGCGGTGGCGCCAATGACGGTAGCCAGAACGACACTCAAGTCGGCGGCACGACGCTGCGGGCTACGTCTGGTGGAAGCGATTTCACCCTGCTTGAATTCATTCGACCGCTGAATTCCGCGTCCAATCTGTTTTTCTCGGGCTGGGACCGTAGCGAAGCGCCCGCCGGTTCGGCGTTTACGATTCACCATCCGGATGGTACTGAGAAGCGCATCAGCTTCGAGAACAACCCGCTGCAGATCACCTCGTTCAGTGGCACGACGAGCCCAGGCGACGGCAACGCGCTACGTGTCGTGGATTGGGACATGGGTTCGACCGAGCCGGGTTCCTCCGGCGCCGGGTTATGGAATGCTCAGCACCGTGTCGTTGGGCAGCTCTCGCAGGGCCGTTCCGCCTGCGGCAACGATGAATCCGACTGGTACGGCCGCTTCGCCCGTTCGTGGACCGGCGGTGGCACGAGCGGCAGCCGCTTGAGCAATTGGCTGGATCCGGGCAATACTGGCGCCACCCTGGCGGACGGCAAGAATTTAAGCGGCAGCAGCGTAGTAATACCCCCCCCACAGGCGGCGGTGGACGACGACAGCGGCGGTGGCGGTTGCGCCATTGCTGGCGCGCAGCAACCCGGCAATAGCTTGGCAGCGCTTTTGGCTGTGGCGCTGCTGGGCTTTTGGCGGCGGCGCTGGCTTAAGGCTTCTGCGCCCGATACAAGGTCATCGTTCCGAATACGGTAGCGAAACGCTGCGATTCGCGTACCGCAACCAAGCCGACGTCGGCCATCAGCTGCGGCAGGCGTCCCCGCATGTTGTCCGCGGTAGTTTCAAACCCATCCAGCAATTGAATGCCTAGATAGGCAACACGCATCAGCAGGTTGCTGGGCCTGCCCCAGTCAGCGATGTGCACCCGGCCGCCGGGTTTAAGCACGCGGGAAATCTCCCGAAACGTGGCCTTCTTCGAATCAAGCGTGAGGTGGTGGAAGAACAGGCTCGACAGCACGCAGTCGAAACCATCGTTGGGATAGGGTAGTTCCTGCGAGAACGCCTGGTCGAAATCGATATTCACTCCCGCGAGCTGCGCTTTTGCCCGGGCCCGCATCAGTATCGCAGGGTCGCCATCAACGCCAACCATCTCAATTTCTGGAACCAGCATTTTCGCCTGCACGGCCAAGGTGCCGGTGCCACAGCCCAGATCCAGTACACGTTCTCCCGCGCGCAAACCGGCTTCTTGCAATAGCGCCGCCTTGAAGCGGGTTTCGCGCGTCGTCAGCCGCACGATTGGATCGTAAAGCCCAGTGAGCCAGGAATAACCCAGAGCGGGAATGTAGCGGTCGGGGGGCTTTGCCATGCGCGCCTAGTGACACTTCTTGAGGTTGCGCTTCAACAACCACCAGTTAACCGGCCATGCGGCGATGAAGCCTGCCGGCAGCGCCGCGGCAAAGCCCAACCAGAAACTTGCGGAGAATACGGAAGCTGCACTGACTCCGCCCAAGTGATAGTCGGTGAAGTTCATCGCGATCTCCATCACCGCGATTGAAATCGTTTCGCCCACCCAGATAGTTCTGAAAGCCTGCGAGGGACTCATGCCCTGTTTGATCAGCGGCCACAAGCCCAGCGCGTAACCGCTGATAAAGCCGAGCACGGTGGCGAAGGCCATCGTGAACCAGGGATTCCAGCCGAGGCTCACGCCTATCACCAGGCCGAGCCATTCACCCATCGCACAACCCGTGAGACAGTGCAGGGTGGTGGTCGTGGCTAGATGCGGCAACGACATTGTTCCGCCACCGTGACTGTGGTGCACATGAGCTTGCATCGTCAGTGATCCTGTGGGGTGAGCGGGGTTTGCGCCAGCAGCGTTTCAATGATTGGGCAGCCGCGCACGCTGCCCCTGCCCGAACAATGCCGCGCGTGCGAGCGCAGGGTGTCCCGGATCACGGTCAGTTCACGAATTTTCTGATTGAGTTCGGCCACGCGCCGTTTGGCGAGTGCTTTGACCGCCGCCCGCGAACCCTTGCCGGCATTCAGCGCCAGCAGCTCCGCGATTTCCTCCAGCGTAAAACCCAGCGCCTTGGCGCGCCGGATAAAGCGCAGGCGGTCAACATCGCCGCCGGCATAGCTGCGGTAGCCGGAAGTGGCGCGCGATGGTTTCGGCAGCAAGCCCGCACGCTCGTAGAAACGCACGGTGTCGATGCTTACGCCCGCCTGCCGCGCCAGCCTGCCGATGGTTAAAGTCTGCATGTCCATGCCAGTAACTTACGATGTGCGAACAGCCTACACCCTGGAGTGAAGTCCAGGGTCAAGCCCTGATCGGCCCGGCAGGCAAATGAGCGCGGGACGTAGCAGAATGACGGGTAAAAGCGGAACGCCTCAATGGATCCGGGCAACAAACAGAGCGACATCGCGCAAACCTGTAGCGGGCTTCGCCACGACCGCAACCGCTATCTTTTTCTCGCAGCGGTGGCGGGCTTGGGCTTTACTGCCGCCAAGTTGCTGGGCACGACTCAGTTAGCGACAGCCATCCTGCTAATCGTCAGCCTTGCGTTCTTCGTGGTGACGCTGGGCGCCGTATTACTGACGCTTCAATGCCAAATAATCAGTTTGCAAAAAAACCTCGCCGGGCAGTCCGCCGGTATGAGCAAGCGCGTCGCGGAATGGGCGGAGCACGTCAGCAGTGCAGCATTCATTGTCGCGGTTCTGGTGCTTGTTGCAGCCGTCATCGTGCATTTGCCGTTAGGCGGTATCGCGGCAGGAGTTGCTGAACCCGAACCCAGCCAACCATCTGACGCAGAAACGAATATGATTTCGCCGGAACGTCAGATAGAGTAAGCGGCGAGTTGGCAATTCAACCTGGGAGGGGGTATGACAAGCGACGAGCACGCTATCAAGGAGCTGATCGAAACCTGGCTCGTGGCCACTAGCGCCGGGGATATCGAGCATGTCGGTGAATTGATGGCGGACGACGTGGTATTCCTGCGCTGCGGACACCCCCCCATTCGTGGCAAAGCCGAGTTCTTAGCTGCGCAAGGCGGACTCAATCAATACAAACTCGAATCTCAAAGCGAAGTCCGTGAAATCCGAGTGCTTGGAGATTGGGCCTACTCCTGGAACAAGCTCGCTCTTACGCTCACGCCGAGCGACGGCGGCGCGCCGATGAAGCGCTCGGGGCATATCCTCTCGGTGCTGCGCAAGCAGGCGGGCAAGTGGGTCATTTACCGCGACGCGAATATGCTGACGACCGGTAAATCTACTTGATGCCAATGACCATTGAGTCGGGTCCGATGAGGTGCTCGACACGGGCCTCGCGGAAGCCCGCGTCGCGCATCCACGATTGGCAGTCCGCCCCCGTATAGTCAAATCCGCCGGGCGTCTCGATCAGCATATTCAGGCTCATCAGTAATCCAAAAGCGTTTTCCCGGCGCTCATCGTCGATCAGGGCCTCGTAGACGATCAACGCGCCACCCTTGGGCAGCGCCTGATGCGCCTTCGTAAGCAGCTTTCGTTTCTCCTCCAGATTCCAGTCATGCAGGATGTGTCCCATGACGAGCACATCGGCGGACGGCAGCGGATCGTTGAAGAAGTCGCCCTTGTAAAACCGCAGGCGCTCGCTCAGGCCGTGTGACCTGACGTACTGCTCGAAGATCGGGCCGACGGTTGGCAGATCGAAGCCGCCGCCGGAGAGATGGCGGTGCGCCAGCGCTACCTGAACCGGCACGGCCCCCTGCGCGGCCCCTACGTCGATGAAGGTTTTGTACTTTTCCCAGGGGAATTTCTGCGCAATAGCCTGTGCTGCACCCAGACTGATGCCGGTCATGGCCTTGAGGAAGCCCTCCAGCCGGGCCGGATCGCTGTAAAGTTTCGCGAAAAAGTTTTCACCACGCTTAGCCTCGTTCTGGGGATCGCCGGTGCGCAGACCTTCGGTGAGCGCGCCCCAGAACGGATACAGGCGGGAATTGCACATCTCGAGTATGCCGCCCACATACGTTGGCTTCTCCCGGTCCAGAAAGAGATCGGCTTCCGGCGTGTTGCTGTAGCGCTCGCCGGTGCGCACAAGCATGCGTAGCGCCACCATCGCGTCGAAGAAATCGCGCGCGGAACGCGCGTGGATACCGATCCGCGTCGCCAGCGTGTCGCCATCCAGCGGACCCTTCGCCAACTGCGTGAAGACACCAAGCTCGACAGCGCTGAGAAGTGCCTTGGAACCCCAGAAACCCATGCCGAGCTGAAGGATCGAGTCGGGTGAAAGTTGTTGGCTCATGAGATTGGGCTTAGGTGATAGGACGTTGAGCTAGACAGCGGTTCGGTCAGCGAGTTGCTGCGCGACCTGGACTCGAACCAGGGATCCAGTGCGACATCGGCATCTACACTCGACCAGTTGGCCTACTAACGCTTGACGAGTTCTACGCGCCTGTTCTTGGCGCGCCCCGCTTCGTTGTCATTACCTGCGACAGGGGCAGCCATACCGACACCAACGGGTGTAAGCCGACTTCCCGAAACGCCGTGCCTGCTCACGAGAGCGTCAATCACAGATTGAGCGCGACGCTCCGAGAGCAGCTTGTTGTGCGACAGATCACCGACGTTGTCAGTGTGCCCCACGATGAGTATTTTCAGGCTGGTCTCGCTGCTGAGCAATCTGGCTATCTCGACCAGGGTGCTCTCTGACTCCGGCTTCAAATCGGCCTTGCCGGTGTCGAAGTAAAGCTCATAGAGAGCGATGTGCCCGTCCTTATCGAGGCCTTTCTCCATGGCCGCCGCGTCGACCTTCACCATGCTGCCCTGCATCGCCTTTTCCTCGACGAGGACCAGGTTGGTGAATACGCGATCCTTATCTGCCCCCCCGAGTTTCGACGCACGTGTGGCATACAAGGAGACGGTGACGTTGCCCTCAGGCCTCGTCAGCGTGCCTAGCAAATACTGCTGATCCTCGTACTGACCACTCATCTTGCCGAACAGGTCGGGTGGCGCCACTGCGAGGTTAAATGCGCGGCCGTTGTCCTTGCTGTCGCAAGTGCTGTTCTGACATGTAAACGTGATCTTGAATCCAGCGGATGTCAGCGCCTGTTCGTAGTTGCGAAAGACTTCCGTAGTGCTGCGCCCTTGCGGCGCTGCGTAAGCTATGCGCGTGAGTTTCCCCTCCGCGGTCACAAATGACGAGGCATTGTCAGGCTCGCTTGCAGCCTTATGTGAATACTT
>JBOICV010000021.1:0-1784 GCA_050740255.1 Nevskiales bacterium
ACAGGGCGCTTGGCGTGCCGGTCGCAGAGGGAGTGCAGTGGTTCTGGATAGGGAGTCACGCCGAGTATGACAAATTACTGGGCTAACAAGGCATATATGGACTCCTCCCGCAACCACGCGGATGAAGCGTGCTTCTGATCGGGCGTAAAGCAGAATCGGTTGCAGTCGTATATCCGGCCTGTTGTGGACGTTGTGGTGTCCTGGCCTTCATGGAATCCGCGCATCCCGAGCCAATCGCTACCAACGAGCTTTTCGCTCGAGCTTGTTGCCGGCTTTACCGGGATGCCGGTCCGACCTGTTACGCCATGATCAATCACTTTCTCCGCGCAACCGCTGAAATGGTGAGTGGATAGTTCTTGGTCTGATCAGGCGGCCAGCGCCGCGTGATTCGGATCGAAGTCCCGGTCGTAGCGCCAGGTCGCCCAGGCGATCCGGGCGAGTTTGTTGGCCAGTGCGCAGGCGGCCTTGTTGTGGCCGCGGCGCTGTTCGACCTGCAGCGCCCAGCGTTGCAGGTGACTCAGCGAGTCTGGCTTGATGGTCTGTAACTGCTTGGCCCTGATGAGCACGGATCGGGCGCCGTGGGTGAGCAGCGTGCGCACATAGACATCCCCGCGTTTGGAGATGCGCCCGAGCTTGCGGGTGGTGCCGCTGGAGTGTTGCTTGGGGGTCAGCCCGAGCCAGGCGGCCAGGTGGCGTCCGGATTTGAAGTGCCTGGCATCGCCGGCGCTGGCCTTGAGCGCGGTGGCGGTGAGCAAGCCAATGCCGGACGTCTGCTGCAAGCGCAGGATCGCCGGATCGTTGCGGCTGATCTGGGCCAGTTGTCGCTCGATGCTTTTCATGCGTGCTTCCAGCTCGCGCACTTCGGTGAGCAGGTCGCGCAGGGCTTCGCGCAGCACCGGCGGCACTGCTGCATCATCGAGTACTGCCGGGATGCGCTTGAGGGCGCTGGCTGCGCCCTGGGGCATGGTGATGCCCAGTTCACGCAGCAGGCCGCGCAGGGCGTTGATCCGGGCGGTACGGGTCTGCATCCACTGCGAGCGGATGCGGTGCAAGCCCTGGATCGCTTGCTGCTCCACCGATTTGACCGGCACCGGCAGGATTTCAGAGTTTTTCACCGCTTCCAGCAGAGCCTCGCAGTCGGCGCGGTCGGTCTTGTTTCTCCGTCGATAGGGCCGCACGTAGATCGCCGGCAGTAGTTTCACCGTGTGTCCCATGCCCTGCAGCCGTCGCGCCCAATGGTGGGCGCTGCCGCAGGCTTCCATCACCCACAGGCACACCGTGTGCTCGGCGATGAATCGCGTGAACGCGGCCCGGCTGAGCCGCCGCCGATCCACGATCTTGCCGGCCGCATTGGCCTCGGCCACTTCCATCACATCCTTTGCCAGATCCACCGCCACAGTCGTAGCATTCATGTCGGACTCCTCTCGTTGGTGAGCTGATGTTTACATCCACTTTCAGCTTGGCACTTCGATGCCGATCAAAACAGCGGGAGGAGTCCATTCCATCACTCCACCGGACGCGCCATAAAACGGCGCGCCGGTGAGCTTTAGCGTTGGGCAGCACGGAGAATTTTATGAATCCTGAAGATCGCATTTTGTTTCTGTCCGGGCAGGTTGAGGCGTTATCAATCCTTTCTGCCTCAATACTTCGATTACTTCCGAATAGCCAGGTGCTGATCGCCGCGCTGCTGGACAGAGGTAAAGAATTGCGAGATCAAGCCGAAGCTGGAGCCATTGAAAAAGCTCGCGCGTTGGGCTTTTCCAGCGTTTGCCTCCAAGCAGAAC
>JBOICV010000022.1:0-24193 GCA_050740255.1 Nevskiales bacterium
GCTTCCCGCTTGTACTCCGGGCTGTACTTCTTCCTCGTCGACATGAACACTCCTTCGGCTCATCATGAGCCTTCTCGAAAGTGTCCGTGATAACGGGGTAGAACCCGGGTAGAACCCCTCCGCTCGAATGCAACATAAGTATCATCGGCCCTTCAACTCCTGGAGCTACACCGGCTTTTTGTTGGCGCATTTCACCGCACACCCGTCCCACTTGCACAAATGATTGACACTCACACCGCGATCCCCCGACCGGAACTCCCAATCCGTGCGGTTTATGGCATGTTCTTTCTTTCGGGGATGGGGGCGCTGATCTTCGAAAACGTCTGGTTCAGCCAAACCGGCTTGATCGTTGGCAACACGGTCTGGTCGGCGGCGCTGGTGGTCGGTGCTTTCATGGCGGGTCTAGCTCTGGGGAATGCGCTGGCCGCGATGCTGGCCTGGCGCTGGCGCAACTTGGTCAGAAGCTACGGTCTACTGGAAGTGGTCGCGGCCGTATCCGCTAGCGCGTTAGTACTGATATTCCCGTTTCTGCCTACGCTGTTCCGGCCACTGATGTCGCCGTTCCTGGACGACACTGCAACGCTTAACCTGATCCGCTCCGGCATCGCCTTCGCACTAATGGTGATTCCGGCCGCTGCCCTCGGTACGACCTTGCCGCTGCTGTCCAAGCCACTTGAAGCGGCGACCGGCAGCTATGGACTCGCCCTGGGTCGCCTGTACGGCGTCAACACGCTAGGTGCCGTCGCAGGGACGCTGCTGGCGGAACTAGTGCTTATCCCGGCGATCGGGTTGCGTAGCAGCGGCTTGTTTGCGGCGGTTTGCAATCTCACTGCCGCCATGTTCGCCCTCCGCATCGCCGCCCATCCGTTCTTCCACCAAGCCGTCAGCCGCTTCAGAATTCCGCAGCTGGGTGCTGATTCAAAGCGCATTGTCGCCGCCGCTTTCATCGCCGGAGCTGTTTTCCTTGCGCTTGAAGTCATATGGTTTCGTTTCCTGGTTCTCTACTTCAGCGGCACCTCACTGCTTTTTGCCGTGATGCTTGCGATCGTCCTGACTGGGATCGGGCTAGGTGGGATGCTTGCGTCGCGTTGGTTGAGCCGGGGTTATCCATCCGGGCCAATGGCACGCCTGGCGGCCGCGGGCGCTGCGATCGGTGTAGTGGGCGGGTACACCTTTCTCGACCCGGTCTGGTCGGCCCTGTCATCGGTACCCGAGCTGCCGAAGTTGGCACGCATGGCAGGCACGTCAGCCTTCCTGATGGCTCCGGTCGGTCTGCTTTCCGGGGTGCTGTTCACGGCGCTGGGGGATCAGCTCCGTACGCGTATTGGAGACGCGGCTGCGACCACCGGAGTGCTGGCACTCGCTAATACCTTGGGCAGTGTTGCTGGGTCCCTGGTTGCGGCGTTCGTCCTGCTGCCAACCCAAGGCATTGAACGATCCGTTTTCGTCTTGGCGGTTCTGTACGTGCTGATGGTGACGATGGTGCCCGTCGAGGGTGCTCGCTGGCGGCAGCTGGCGCCAGTAATGGCGTCAGTGATTGCGCTGGTCCTGTTTCCCTTCGGCAGGTTAGTAGAAACCGTACATCCGCGGGTCGAAAAGCGTTACGGAGAACAGATCGTGGCGGCACGTGAAGGTATCGTCGAGACGGCGTTCTATTTGGCCAAGGATTTCCTCGGTGCACCCCTGTACCACCGGTTAGCCACCAATGCCTACTCCATGTCCTCCACGTCGCCGCTTGCGCAACGCTACATGCGGTTATTCGCCTACCTGCCGGCGGCTCTGCACCCGAAGATCGAACGTGCACTGTTGATCTGTTTCGGTGTGGGCGTCACCGCCCGCGCGCTGACTGAGCTTCCGGACGTGAGGTCCATCGATGTCGTCGACGTTTCGCGCGACATCCTTGCCTTAAGTGAGATCGCAAACCCGCCGGGGCAGTCCCATCCCTTGCGCGACCCGCGGGTCGTCGTGCATATCGAGGATGGGCGGTTCTTCCTGCAGCAGACCGATCAGCGCTTCGATCTCATCACTGGCGAACCGCCACCGCCCAAGATGGCCGGCATGGCATCGTTGTATTCGCGCGAGTATTTCCAACTGATGCGCTCCCGCCTCAACCCGGGCGGAATTGCTACTTACTGGCTCCCGGTGCTACAGCTGGACGGTCGCGAGGCCTATGCGATTATCCACGCGTTCTGCGACGCGTTCGAGGACTGCTCCTTGTGGTCCGGGGCGGCGTTCGAGTGGATCCTTATGGGCAGCCGCGGCGGAATTGCACCGGTCAGCTACGACCACTTTTCACGCCTGTGGTCCGATCCTCGGCTGGGTGCGGAACTGCGTCGCATCGACATAGAAACCCCTGAGCAACTCGCGGCGCAATTCATGGAGGACGCAGATCAGTTGCGCTCGAGGACTAGAAACATCCCGCCGGTGGTGGACAATTTCCCGAAGCGGATATCGTCCGATTCCAGGATCATCAGCTTCGACCTGGTCAACGCATGGATGATAGATAGTGTCCGCACGCGTGCCGCATTCGAGGACAGCGCATGGATTGCTCGGGTTCTTCCTCGGTCGCTGACCGCGGGTACCAACGAGGAGTTTGATTTTCGGGTTTTCGCGGACCTTGCCTTGTTTCTCGGGTCCGAAGTTACCCACTACAACGTCTGGAGCAATGTGGCGGCCGTTCTTCGCAACACGCAACTGGTTAACCTGCCCCGCTGGATGCTGGGCAGCGACGCGTGGAAGCTCGCGATCGTGGCGCAGCGGACTCCAAGTGATCCCGTCGCGGCCGAACACTTGGCCATTGACGCCGTGGCTAACCGCAAGAGCCCCGGCAAGGACGCTGAGCCCACCGCGTTCGCGGCCATGACGCCCAAGGGTCAGCTCGTCACCATCTTCCGTCATTGCCTGGCAGGGCAATTCAGGCAGGCCCATTCGCTGATGCCCTTGATTCCACAAGAACGGCATTCAGACCCTGTTCACGCCCAGTTCTTCGAATGGGCGGCTAAGGACTGCATAGCCAAAACTCGATGAGGATGTTGCCTAAAACGGCTCTTGTTAACCCTGCTACCGGCTAATCACAGTGCCGATTGTCTCTCCCCAACTCTGGGCCCTCGGCGCTTTAGCCGCTTTTGGAATTCTTGAGCTCACTCAGCGCAAGGGCGAAGCGGCGAAATCGCTGAAGACTTCCGCTGCGGATCGCGGCAGCACCTCGCTTATTGTCTTTTCCTACGTTGTTGTCGCGACCTGCCTAAGCCTGAAGTGCTCCGACAACTGGATCAGCCCGCCGTGGCAATGGGTGTTTGTAGTCGTCGCTTGGTCGGGCGTGGTGCTGCGCAAAGCTGTAATGCGTACGCTCGGTGCTTACTACACACGTACGCTGAAGTTCGCAACAGGGCAGAAGCTCATCACCGTCGGACCGTACAAATACATCCGGCATCCGGGTTATCTGTCGTCGCTGATGATCTGGGGTGGTGCGGCCGCAGCCTCGGGCGCTTTGGTCGGTGCACTGATTGCGGTCACAGCCTTGCTGGTGGCGTATCTCTACCGGATACGTACTGAGGAGCAAATGTTGATGGCGGTACTCGGGGAAACCTACGAGGAATATCGCAAGCGCAGTTGGCGCTTGCTGCCATTTATTTTTTAAGCCGCAAAAAAAGCCCCAGCTCTTGCAAGCTGGGGCTTCGTGCCTTTACCGCTACTTTTTGCCCTTCTTGTGTTTCTTGTGCTTGTGATGCCCCGGATGCCCGAAACTGCGATGGTCATCGTCGTCATCAAAAATACCCAACGGGTCAAGGTCAGGCGCATCGCCCGGGCGCGGCGGCCGTGGCGCTGGGCCCGGCGGATTCGGCAGGTCTATGTCCGGCGGATCAGGCAGATTGGGTCCTGCCATGACCGGATTTGCCAGCATCAAGCCCAGGGCTCCGACTAGAAACGCGAATAAATGCTTTCTCACGCAATAGCCCTCTTTCAAACTTACGTAAAATTTCGACCAGATTCAGAGACGAGGGTTCGCACGAATATGAACGCTTTTCGACTGTCGCTGCCAGCAGACAGATTGGAAAAACCGGTTGTCTAATCTTCCTGTGAACCCTTTCAGCCGCCGCGACACCATGGCCCTGGCAGTCCTGGTGCTGCTATTGGGGGTGCTGATTTGGTTGTTTGTGCCGCGCGACTTTGCGCTGCTGGACATTACCCAGCGGCCGACCCCTTATGTTGAGCCGCGCCCACTCGCGGAGCCGCCGTTATCCTTCGTGACGATTCCGATTTCGCTGTCGATGCAGGAGCTGGAGCGGCGTGTCAACGCGGAACTGCCCGAGAAGTTTGTGAACAAGCAGAAGAAATACGCCGGCCGCAGGCTTGCAGTGTCGGTGGTACGCACCGGACCCGCAAAAGTCAGTGGTAAGGGCAAGGTATTGCGGCTTCAATTTCCGCTAGCCTTTTCGGTTTACGGCAAGCGTGAAAGTCTTTTCAAGCCCAGGATTAAAACTAATGGCGCGTTGACGGTGTTCGCGGAGTTCGAATTGGGCATTGCGGAGGACTGGACCCCCAAGGTCGAGTCGCGCGCGACATTTCGTTGGGACAAGAAGCCACGCCTGCGTTTCGGTCCGTTCAGTATCCGTGTCAGCGAGGCGCTGGGCGAGGAAATCCAGGAGGCACTGGATAAAAAAGCCGCCGATCTGCGCAAAAAGGCCCGCGAGTCACTCGATTTCAAGGCCAAAGCGGAAGACGGCTGGAAGCGTCTGCATGAACCCCGCCTGCTGCGCGAATCCCCCGAGACCTGGTTGGCCATCCAGCCGCGCGATCTGTTTCTCGAACCACTCGAAGCGGACGATGCGACCGTTCGGCTGAGTCTGGGCATTAGCGCGGTACTGACTACTCACCTGGGCACCCGGCCGCCGTCCACGCCGCTGCAGCCCCTGCCATCCCTGAAACAGCGTCCACCGGCGCAGCGCGGCTTCGACATCCGCGTGCCGGTGTTCGTGAACTACGAAGGCCTGCTGACTGAGCTGCGCGCGTCGCAAACCGGCCGGGAAATCGAACTGCCGCAGGGTACGGTTACGCTGCGCGATTTCGAGGCCTACACCGCCGGCCGCGAGCTGGTGATCGGTGTGAGTTTCAAGGGCGATGCCGACGGTTGGTGGTGGGACACGCAGGGCAAGGTGTACTTCACCGGCGTGCCGGCTTACGACCCCGATGCGCGCCAACTCCGAGTGGATAATTTCAACTTCACCCGCGAAGTCGACAACCCGCTGGTGCGGTCGGCCACCTGGATACTGCAAGACCGTTTGCGCCAGGAAGTTGCGCAGCAACTGGTATGGGATGTGACCGACAGCATTCTGCGTGCGCAGGAAGAGTTCAATCAGGACCTGAATCGTTCGCTTGGCGAAGGCATGCAACTCTGGGGCGAGGTTATTTATCTCAATTTCGAAGACTTGCGGACCGAAGCCGAGGGCATGGCGGTGAATCTGCGTGCGGGCGGAGAGCTAGCCATTCTGCCGACGCCCTGACTACCAACTGTTAAACTTTTGTGATCATGGCTAAGTCCCAGCGCCCTTATCTGATCCGCGCCTTGCACGACTGGTTGCTGGACAACGGGCATACGCCGTTTCTGCTGGTGGCTGCGGGCGAACCCGGCGTGATGGTGCCGCCACAACATGTCAGCAAGGACGGCAAAATCATCCTCAATCTCTCGCCGCGGGCGGTGCAGGGTTTGCAACTGGGCAACGAAGAGATTCGTTTTACCGCCCGTTTTAGCGGCGCTTCGTTCACTGTCATTGTTCCGCCCGAAGCGGTGCTGGCGATATATGCCAAGGAAACCGGCGAGGGCATGATGTTTGGCGAGTCGACGACAGGCGAGGGCAAATCCCAGGCTGATACGCCAGATGCCGAACCCCCGCCGCCGGCCGGCGATGGCGGCGGCAAGCGCAGTCATTTACGCTTGGTGAAGTGATCCGCGTATAGCGCGGATCATCCTGAGCGAGCGCCGTATAGGGCGCGAGTCGAAGGCTCTGACGCCCAGATTCTTCGTCGCTTCACTCCTCAGAACGACAGAAAACAACTAAAAACCCAGTTGCCGGGCGGCCAGATCCTTCATGATTTCGCTGGCGCCACCGCCAATGGACAGCACCTTGGTCTCTCGGAAAATGCGCTCCACCTTGGCGCCACGTATATAGCCCGCCCCGCCGAAAATCTGTACCGCTTCGCCGGCCACGTATTCCAGATTGGAAGTGGCCAGATTTTTCAGCATGCAGAGTTCGGCGACCGGCATCTCTTTTTTATCGAGGCGCCAGACCAGGTTTTCCAGCGTGGCCTTGACCGCGTTGGTGCGTGTGGTCATGTCCACCAGTTTGTGCCGTATCACCTGACTCTTGATCATGGGCTTGCCGAAAGTCTGGCGTTCCTTGGCATAAGCCACGCATTCGTCAATACAGCAGCGCGCCAGACCATGCGCCTGTGCGGCCAGGCCCACGCGCTCGTCGTTGAAGTTGTGCATGATGCTGATGAAGCCGGCGTTTTCGCGCCCCAATAAATTAGCCGCGGGAACCTTGCAGTTGTCGAAATAAAGCGCGGCCGTATCCGAGCACCACCAGCCCATTTTCTTCAGCGGCGTGCGCGTGAATCCTGGCGTGTCGGCTTCCATGACCAGCACCGAGATGCCGCCCATGCCAGCTTCGCCCGTACGGACCGCGATGGTGCAAAGGTCGGCGCGCATGCCCGAGGTGATGAAGGTTTTACTGCCGTTGATGACATAGTGGTCGCCTTCACGCCTTGCGCTGGTCTTGATATTGGCGACGTCGGAGCCGCCCGAAGGTTCGGTCACGGCCAGCGCGGCAATTTTTTCACCGCTGAGCACCGGCGGAATAAAACGTCGCTTCTGTTCCGGCGTACCGACCGCAACAATCGGTGGCAGGCTGATGTTGAGGCTGTAGAGCGCGGCCATCAAACCACCGGAGCCGGCGCGCGAAAATTCCTCGACCAGCACCAGCCCGTAGAAGCGATCCGGCGTGGGCATGCCACCGAGTTCCTCCGGGTAACCGAGCCCCAGCAGCCCCAGTTCCGCCGCTTTGCGGTAGAGCTCACGCGGGACTTCGCCGGCTTCGTCCCAGGCGTCAATATGTGGCGCAATTTCCTGCTGAACAAAACGCCGCACCTGCGTGCGGAAAGCTTCATGTTCCTGGGTGTAGTAAGGACTGGCCGGCATTGGTGATGACTCCGTAAGTGCGCAGCAGATTAGCGCAATACGCGCACGTCCCAAAGGGAAACAGGCGTTACTGGTCTGGAAGGAATTTGCCGGGATTGAGAATCCCGTGGGGATCGAAGGCCTGCTTGATTTGACGCATCAGCGCCAGCGCAGCGGGCGCAAGCTCACGTCCGACGAATTCGCGCTTTTCCAGTCCGATGCCGTGTTCGCCGGACAAAGTCCCGCCCAGCTCGAGCACCAGACTGAAAGCTTCGTCCAGACAGCGCTGCATGCGGACGAGCTCGGCGTCGTCGTCGGGATTGCCCAGCAGGTTGACGTGAATATTGCCGTTGCCGGCGTGGCCGAAATTGACGATGCGCACGCTGTGCCGGGCGGCCAGAGCCTGCAAGCCCTCTATCAGCGCTGGAATGCGCGAAACCGGCACGACCACATCCTCGTTGATTTTCTTCGGCGCCAGCGTGCGAAGAGCAGGCGATAGCGCGCGCCGCGCCGCCCATAGCGTTTCTATTTCCGCCGCGCTGGCCGCGGTTTTCAGCTCAAGCAGGCCGGGATTTCGGGCGGCGCGGCTGAGCGCTTCGGCGCTGTGCTCGATGGAGTCTGCATTACCGTCGGCCTCAATCAGCAACAGCGCGCCGGCTTCCACGGACAGGTTTAGCTTGCCGTGCTCACGCGCCAGCGCGAGCGCTGAGCCGTCCATGAACTCCAGCGCGCTCGGCGTTTCCGCCTGGGCCATGATGGCCGCGACCGCTTGCGCCGCGCTGCTGACATCCCGATAAAGCGCGCGCAGGCTGCAGCGCGCGGTCGGCAGCGGCGTCAGCTTGAGGGTGGCCTCGGTGATGATGGCCAGCGTGCCTTCGGAGCCGAGCAGCAGGCGCGTGAGGTCGTAACCCACCACACCTTTGGTGGTCTGCACACCGGTGTGCAGGGTTTCGCCAGTACCGGTAACGGCGGTCAGGCCCAGCGTGTTTTCGCGCACCGTGCCGTATTTGACCGCGCGCGGTCCCGCCGCGCAGCAGGCGAGATTGCCACCAATCGTGGAGTAGGGGCCGCTGGTGGGATCCGGCGCCCAGAAGAATCCCTGGGCGGCGACCGCGGTTTGCAATTCGCCATTGGTCACGCCCGGCTCGACGATCGCGAGCCGATCCGCCGGCGTGATTTTCAGAATCCGGTTCATGCGCTCGAGTGACAATACGACGCCGCCCGCGACCGGCACGGTTGCGCCCGTGGTATTGGTGCCGCACCCGCGTACTGTGAGCGGCACCCGGTACTGATGGCAGGCGCGCACCAGCACCACCACGTGCTCATGCGCGGTGGCGAAACACAGCGCCTGCGGCAGTGCTACACGCCGGCTGTTGTCGTAGCCATAGGGCAGGCAGTCCGCGGGATCGGTGCTGACTTTGTCTGCGCCGACGGCAATGCGCAGGGCGGACAGAAAATTCTCGGATAACGATTCGGTCATGAAAAAAACGCCCTCACCCTGGCCCTCTCCCGGAGGGAGAGGGGACTTTAACTGTTGGGGTAGAGGATGCAGTCAATGAGATCGCAGAGGCTGTGAATGAAGATGAGATGCACTTCCTGTATGCGCGCAGTGACCTGACTGGCTGCGCGCAGTTCGATATCACCCGCTTTGAGCAGCTTGGCCATCTTGCCGCCGTCGCGCCCGGTGAGCGCTATCACCGATAAACCGCCGGCGTGTGCGGCTTCGATCGCGCGCAGCACGTTGGGTGAGTTGCCGCTGGTGGAGATGGCAACCAGGATATCGCCCGCACGGCCGAGCGCGCGCACCTGCTTGGCGAACACCTCTTCATAGCTGTAGTCGTTGGCGATTGAGGTGAGCGTGCCGGTATCGGTATTGAGTGCGATACCGGCCAGCGCCGGCCGCTCGCGCTCGAAGCGGTTCAAAAGCTCCGAAGAAAGATGCTGCGCATCACCCGCCGAGCCGCCATTGCCGCAGGACAAAATTTTGTTGCCGGCTTTCAGGCACGCAGCCATTTGCTCGCCTGCGCGCAGCAGTGCTGGCAACATCCGTGCGAGCGTGTCGCGCTTGGCCTGAATGCTGGCCTCGAAAAAGCCGCTGATGCGCTGCTCGTAGTTCATGCACTCATCCTCATACATAACCTGTGGCGTCGAAGGCCGCCTGCACCCATTCCAGCCGTCCGTCGGTCTCGATGCCGACCACATCGAAACGCACCTGACAGTTGGCGTAACGCGGATGCGTGACCAGAAAATGCCGGGTAGCGTTAATGATACGGGCTTGCTTGGCGGCATTCACGCTGGCCAGGGCGCCGCCGAAGTCCTGGCGCGCACGCCGCCGTACCTCTATCACCACCAGTGTTGCGCCCCGCTGCATCACCAGATCCAGCTCACCGCTGCGGCAGCGGTAGTTGCGCGTAACGAGTTGCAGACCGGCTGTCTCCAGGCGAGCCAGTGCGGCAGCTTCGCCCTGGGCGCCGCTGCGCTGTTTTTCAGTCGGCGGCTTCGGCTTCAGCGTCACTCAGAGTATTTCCGATGGGTTTGGCGCGTCCGCCGACGAACTCGGCCCAGCCCAGGCTGCGGCTGAGCCGGCCGCCGGCGCGCAACTGCAGCAAGCCGGTGGCGGCCGATATCGGTGCGTCTGCGCGCAGGTTCCCGACCCGAAAATCGTCCGCCAAGGTGAACGCGTCGTAGCCCAGCGCATGCAGCCTGGGCAGCGTTGTTGCCTGATTGGGCCAGAGCTTCAGCACTTCATCCTGCGCGGCTTCGAGTCGCGGATCGCCGCCAAGCACCCAGGGCATATCGCAGAACATCAAGCCATTCATATCCTGATCCTGCACCGGCGCCGGCCGGCCAGTGTAGACATGCGAGGTCGCATACACCGGCATTTCGGTGGCGCGGTAGTAACGCAGTTGTGGGCGCAATAGCCGGGCCTGCGGTGGCTGGGCCGCCAGGAAGATGAAGTCCGCGTCATTGCGGATCGCCAGCGGCAGGGCGGCGAGATTTATCTCGCCGCCCTTGGCCGCCTGCTCGCGCGCCAAGTCCTGTGCTTTTGCCGCCGCCGCGTTGTACTGCAGCAGCTTGGTGATCACGCCGGAGTATTCGCGCGCTTTAGCGGGGTACATCTGAAAATCCACCAGCTCGCCGCCCATGGCGCGCAAGCTGTCGCGGAAGGCGGCCAGCAGGCGTTGACCCCACTCACCTTCGGGCACCAGCGCCAGCGCGCGCTTGCGGCCGTCGCGCACCGCACGCTGCGCGGCTTGTTGTGCCTCGTCCTCCGGCAGCAGGCCGAGCTGGAAAAAATCATGCGGTACCGTGGCCTGCTCGGTGGCGAGAAAATTGTCGAGGTAGTTCAGCGCCAGCACCGGTACACCCGGTTCCATGCCGGCCAGCGCCGCGACCTGATCCTTCGCCAATGGGCCGACGATGACATCGGCGCCGGCATTGAGCGCTTGTTCCGTGATGCGCGGAATGTCCGCGGCTTGCCCGCCGGTATCGAATACCAGCAGCGCCGGCCGCGAGCCGGTCCTGCGGTAGTAGGCTGCCATGAAACCCTCGCGCACGGCCTGGGCCGGCGCCGCGAGCGGACCGCTCAGCGGTAGCAGCAGCGCCAGCGTATCGAGCTTGCCGTCGGGGGCGCGCCGCACAGTCGTTGATTGAGTGGAAGCTGTGGCCGGAACGCGACGCTGCTTATGCGCCAGCACCGTTTGATTGGCGGGATGGGCGGGATTGCGCCGTTGCCAGTCGGCCGTCGCGCGACCGAGTTCCTCTGGACCGAGCCAGTAGGTGTTCATGATTTCGGCCAGCTCCAGCCAACCGCGCGTAATGGCGTCGTACTTGTCCCACTTCTGCTTGCGCTCCACCGTCGGCAGGGACTGGCTCAGCGCGCGCCAGATGAGATCGTGATTCTCGGCGACTGCGGTATCGTCCAGCAGACCCAGCTCGCGCTGCACCAGTGCGTGCACTCCGTGCGCGACCTGGCCCATCTGGAAATAGGCTTCGGCGCGTCTTTTCCAGACGCGCGCGGCGACCCACAACGGTGTGCGCAGGCCCGGCGGCGGCAGCTCATCCAGCAGCACTTGCGGCCGATCGAAAAACTGATTGAGTTCGGCGCGCACCAAGGCGACGCGTAGCCGCTGATCGTCGTTCAGGGTCTTGGTGTTGAGTTTCTGCAAGACGCCAGCCGCCATCTCGGGGCGCTGCGCGAGTGCCGCGCATTCGGCGGCGCGCAGCAGCAGCAACGGACGCGCGCTCTCGTTGGCTTTTTCGGCGGCACGCAGGAATAAATCGGCGGCGGCATCGTAATCGCCGTCGCGTGCGCGCGCTTCGGCCTGATCAGAGGTCCGCTCCGCGCCGAAGAACTCGAAAATCGAGCGGGCATTTGCCGGCGCCGCCAGCGCGACAGACACGATGAGTAGTGCGGCCAGTGTGAATGAGCGGGGGAGCATGGCGCGGCAACAAAAAAGGCTGCGGCTATGATAGCGGATGCCTGATACCGGACCACGCATGCCCGCCGGCCGCCTGTTTGTCGTTGCCACACCCATCGGCAATCTTGAGGATTTGAGCGCGCGCGCGCGCCGTGTGCTGACAGAAGTTGCGCTGATCGCGGCGGAGGACACGCGCCACAGCGCGCCCCTGCTGCGGCATTTTGGCATCGCGACACCGCTGACCGCCTATCACGAACACAATGAAGCGCAGGCTGCCCCGGAGCTATTGCACAAGTTGCAGCAGGGCGCGGATCTGGCACTGATTTCGGATGCCGGTACGCCGCTGGTGAGTGATCCCGGTTATCGGCTGGTGGCGGCCGCCCGCGCCGCCGGCATTGAGGTACTGGCGGTGCCGGGCGCCTGCGCGGCCGTGGCGGCGCTAAGCATCAGCGGTTTGCCGAGCGATCGTTTCGTGTTTGAGGGCTTTTTACCGGCACGCGCCCAAGCCCGCCGCGAGCGCTTGCGCGCACTGGCTGCGGAAGAGCGCACGCTGGTGCTATACGAATCCAGCCATCGCATCGTCGAATGTCTGGAAGACCTGCGCGCGGTGCTGGGCGACGAACGGCAGGTCTGTCTGGCGCGTGAGCTGACCAAACTGCACGAACAAACCGTGAACGGCAGCGCGCAACAACTGCTTGACTGGCTCGCGGCCGATGCCAATCGGCGGCGCGGCGAATTCGTCTTGCTGCTGACCGGCCGGGCCACCGAAGCTACCCGCGCCGAGCTGGACGCCGAGCATTTGTTGCGCGTGCTGCTGGAGGAGCTGCCGCCGGCGCAGGCGGCGCGGTTGGCCGCGAAGCTGACGGGCGCGAAGAAAAAAGATTTGTATCCGCGCGCGTTGGCGCTCAAGCCGCAGGCGTAAAATAGCAGCGGAGTCGGCCGGGCAGCCGCTGTGCTTGCACAGAGGAAAGTCCGGGCTCCGCAGGGCAAGATGCCAGGTAACGCCTGGGCGGCGCGAGCCGATGGACAGTGCCACAGAAAATATACCGCCTATGTTCCTTCGCGGAGCAGGTAAGGGTGAAATGGTGCGGTAAGAGCGCACCGCGTTCCCGGCAACGGTGGACGGCACGGCAAACCCCATCTGGAGCAAGACCAAATAGAGGGGCATGGCGCGCGCAAGTGCGCCGACCGTCGGCCCGGCGGGCTCCTGGGTAGGTTGCTAGAGCTGCGCGGCGACGCGTAGTCGAGAGGAATGGTTGCCTCGGGGCGCAAGTCCTAGACAGAACCCGGCTTACAGGCCGACTCCTTTTTCTTCCAAGTCTTCGCGTCGCGGGGGCGCGGGCATTTTTTGCGTTTTTCTGTCGCTCATCAGAATCCTGCTGAACAAAGTCCGCTAATGCACTGTAATCGTGCAGATTTTTTGCGCCTCACCTGCAAGTTTCAAATCCAGCGGCTAAGCATCTGTTTCATCTGGGCTTTTCCCTAAAAATCGCTTGACAGTTGCCGAATTTCTTGCCTATAGTGGGTTACAGAGGTGAGAAGTGGGTAATTGTGGGTTACTGGCGAGGACAGGATGTTCAGGGGAGCAGACGCGGTTGCCATAGACGAGAAGGGACGTTTCGCCGTCCCCGCACGCTATCGCGCACACCTTCGCGAGCAATGCCATAACCAGCTCGTCGTCACCTTGCATCATCAGGCGCCCTGCCTGCTGGTTTACCCCCAGCCGCGCTGGCTCGACTTTGAACAACAACTGCTCGCCAAGGGCGGACTCAATGCCGACGTGCGCCGCTTGCAGCGCCATTTCGTCGGCAATGCGCGCGAACTCGAACTTGATAAGCAGGGGCGAGTGTTGTTGCCGCCATTGCTGAAACAGGCAACGGGTCTTGATGGTCGCGCAGTGCTGGTCGGCCTCGGACAGAGTTTTGAGCTCTGGAACGAAACGGACTGGAAGGCGGAATTTGAAACCGGCCGTTCGCAGATTGCGCGCGACGGTGGACTGACGCTGCCCGCCGGACTCGAAGATCTTCCGCTGTAAGCCCATGCAGCCGGCGGCGATGCATCCAACTCATTCGCCCCATACCCCGGTGATGCTGGCCGAGGTGGTCGCTGCGCTGCGGGTCATTCCGGATGGCGTGTACGTGGATGCTACCTATGGCCGTGGCGGACATAGCCGCGCGCTGCTGGCGCAGCTTGGACCTATGGGCAGGCTTATTGCGTTCGATCGCGACCCCGATGCCTGCGCCCACGCGTGGCGGGAACTGGGGCGCGAGCCCCGTTTTCGCATTGAGCGCTCGAATTTCGAGCAGCTCGGTGAAATTCTCTCTCGCGCCGACCTGCGGGGGCGCGTGCACGGCATCCTGCTGGATCTGGGTGTGTCCTCGCCGCAGTTCGAGGACGCCGCGCGCGGCTTCAGCTTCAGCCGCGAAGGACCGCTCGATATGCGCATGGACCCGCAAAGCGGCGTCAGCGCCACCGAGTGGCTCGCGCAAGCCACGCGTGAGGAAATCTCGGAGGTACTGAAGCTCTATGGCGAAGAACGCTGGCACTGGAAAATCGCCGGCGCGATCGAGCGCGCCCGCGCGCAGGCGCCGATCGAAACCACCACGCAACTGACTGAGATCGTGGCCGGTGCAACGCCACGGCATGGCCCGCAACGCATCCATCCCGCGACCCGGAGTTTTCAAGCACTGCGTATTTTTCTGAATCGTGAACTGGCCGAACTGGAAGCCGTGCTGCCGCAATGCGTGCAACTGCTGGCGCCGGGTGGGCGGCTGGCGGTGATCAGCTTTCACTCGCTGGAGGATCGCATCGTCAAGCGCTTTTTGCGCACGGCCGCGCAGCCGCCGCACGCGCCCTTGCCGCAACTGCCTGATCCGCAGCCGTCGCTGCGTCTGATCGGCAAGGCACAACGGCCGGAGTCGCTGGAACTCGCGGGCAATCCGCGCGCGCGCAGCGCGGTGTTGCGCGTTGCCGAACGTCTGCAGGTGGACTGAATGCGGGCCGCTCTGCTGGTTGTGTTGCTGGTGCTTGCCGACCTCGCCTCGGCGATTGCGGTGATCGACGCCAAGCATGAGAGCCGCCGTCTGGAGAACGAATTGCAGCAACTGCGCGTGGCGCAGGATCAGATCAATACCGAGTGGGCGCAGTTGCAGTTGGAAGAAAGCGCCTGGGCCGGGCAGGGCCGCATGGAGCAGGTAGCGCGCGAGAAGCTCGGCATGCGCGAGCCGCCGGTATACACCATCGTGCAGGCGCGGCCATGAGTATCGCACTGCGCTTGCCCTTCGCTGGCGCCCCCCGGAGCGCGGCGCGGCCCAACCAGGTCGTGCCGGAGTTCGAGCCTTGGCGCGCCCGTCTGGTGCTGCTGGGTTTTGCTCTGCTGCTGCTGACGCTGGTCGCGCGGGCATTTTATCTGCAGGTTTTCGATCACGATTTTCTGATCAGCGAAGGCACCAAGCGTCATATCCGCACGCTGACGGTGCCCGGCGGCCGTGGCGCGATTCTGGATCGCAACGGCACGCCGCTGGCCTTGTCGGCGCCGGTCGAATCGGTGTGGGCGGTGCCGGCCGAGCTACTGGGCGCGCGCGAACAACTACCGAAATTGGCGAAGCTGCTTGGCTTGAATCCGCGCGAGCTGAAAAAGCATTTGGAGGCACGCGCCGACAAGGGCTTTCTTTATCTGAAGCGGCAAATGAATCCGGGCGACGCGGCGCGCGTATTGGCACTGGGTTTGCCGGGCGTATTTACGCAACGCGAATACCGCCGCTACTACCCGGCTGGAGAAGCCGCCGCGCAGCTGGTTGGACTGACCGATATCGACATGAACGGCCAGGAGGGTCTGGAACTCGCGCTCGAAGCACAGCTCCGCGGCGAGGACGGCTCGCGGCGCGTGATCAAGGACCGCGTGGGCCGCGTGGTGGAGGATTTGGAGCAATACCGTCAGCCGCAGCCCGGCGCGGACGTGCGGCTCAGCATTGATTTGCGTCTACAACATCTGGCCTACCGCGAGCTGAAGAGCGCCGTCATCGAACAGCGCGCGGAGGGCGGCGTCGTCGTGCTGCTCGATCCGCATAACGGCGAGGTGCTGGCGCTGGCCAGCGACCCCAGTTTTAATCCGAATCGGCGCGAAGCGGTTGAACCGGCGGCGATGCGCCAGCGCGCCGTCACTGATTTATTCGAGCCGGGTTCCACCATCAAGCCGCTGGTGGTCGGGGCGGGTATCGAGGCGGGGCTCTATCGTCCGAGCAGCGTGATCAGCACCGAGCATGGACGCTGGCGTGTCGGCCGCTTGCTGGTCAAGGACGTACACGATTACGGCGACGTGGATCTCACCACGCTGCTGATGAAGTCTTCCAATGTCGGCGCCGCCAAGATCGGCATGCAGCTCGGCGCGCAGCGCTTGTGGCAGGCCTATCGTGGCTACGGCATCGGCCAGCCGACCGGCAGCGATTTTCCTGGGGAAGTGCAGGGCGTGCTGCGACCCGCCAAGCAATGGGGCCAGATCGCTACGGCAACCTCGTCCTACGGCTATGGCTTTTCGCTGAACGCACTGCAACTGGCGCGGGCCTACTCCGCGTTGGCGGCCGACGGGCTGCTGCCGGCGGTGACGCTGGTGAAGCGCGATGGACAAGTTCTCGCCGAACGTCCGCGCGCGCTGTCCGTCAGCACCGCGCGCGAATTGCGGCGCATGTTGGAAACCGTCATTTCGCCGAAGGGCACGGCGCGGCGCGCAGCGGTCGAGGGTTATCGCATCGCCGGCAAGACCGGCACAGTGCACAAGGTCGCGCCCGGCGGCGGTTATCTCGGCCGCAGTTACCAGTCGCTATTCGTCGGCATGGTGCCGGCGGAACGGCCGCGGCTGGTGGCGGTGATCATGATTGACGAGCCGAACGCTGGCCAGCATTACGGCGGCGCGGTCGCTGCGCCCGTGTTCGCCAAGATTATGCAACGCGCCTTGCGTGCGATGCGCGTGCCACCGGAAATGCCGGTCAGCACGGTTACCGCCGCCAAGCCCCTGCCGCCGGAAGCGCGCATATGAGCGCCTATGTTGAACCGGTAGCGCGCGCGCAGCGGCTGCCTGATTTGCTGGCGGGCTGGGCTTCCGCTGTGCCCGATCTCGAAATCGGCGCCGTCGCAGTGGATAGCCGCGAGGTGACGCCCGGGGCATTGTTTCTGGCCTGTCAGGGCGGACACAGCCACGGGCTGGCGCATCTCGATGAAGCGTTCAGACGCGGCGCGACCGCCGTCGCCTGGGAACCGGCGGCCGGCGTCAAGCCGCCGCGCGCCGACCTACCCAATATCGAAGTGCCGGCCTTGTCGGCGCGGGTCGGTGAAATCGCCGCGCGCATGTTCGACGCGCCTTCCACCCGCCTATTCGTGGTCGGCATCACCGGCACCGATGGTAAAACGTCCACCGCACATCTGATCAGCCAGGCCTTGGCGCAACTCGGCACGCGCTGTGGCTATCTCGGTACTTTGGGTTACGGATTTCTCGGGGCGCTGGCGCCCGCCACGCACACCACGCCTGATGCGGTGCAATTGCAGCGCTGGCTGGCGCGCTTGCTCGCCAGCGGCGCACAGGCAGTGGCCCTGGAAGCGTCGTCACATGCGCTCGATCAGAGCCGCGTCAACGGCGTGCAATTCGATGTCGCAGTACTGACCAATGTCACGCGCGACCATCTGGATTATCACGGCGATGTGAGCCGCTACGCCGCCGCCAAGCGCAAGCTGTTCGCGATGCCGGGTCTGCGCACGGCGATCATGAATCAGGACGACGCCTGCGGCGCCGAGTGGCTGCGCGATCTCGCCGGTAACATCGATGGCGTCGCCTATGGCATTGGCAGCAGCGCACACCCCGCAGCTTTGCGTCATGTGCTCGCGGACGAGCCGGAGTTGACAGCGCAGGGATTGCGCCTGTACGTGCGCAGCAGTTGGGGCGAGGGCGTGCTGGACAGCGCCCTGCTCGGGCGCTTCAACGCTTACAACCTGCTGGCCGCACTGGCGGTGCTGCTGGAGAAGGGCGAGCCCTTGCCCCGCGCGCTGGCGGCGCTCAACCGCGCTGTCACCGTGCCGGGTCGCATGCAGGCCTTGCGCCGCCCCGGCAAACCCCTGGTGGTCGTGGACTATGCGCACACACCGGAAGCCGTGACGCAGGCGCTGCGCGCCGCGCGTGCGCATTGCAGCGGCAAACTGGTATGCGTATTCGGCTGCGGCGGTGATCGCGACCGCGGCAAGCGCCCGCTGATGGCGCAGGCGGTGGCGCAGGCCGCCGACCTCGCGGTGGTGACCGATGACAATCCGCGCAGTGAAGCACCGCAGGCCATCGTGCGCGACATCGTCGCCGGGCTGCCGCCAAGCTTTCCCTACGAGATCCAGCACGATCGCGGCAAAGCCATTCGACAGGCGATTGCAGCCGCCGCTGCGCGCGACGTGGTGCTGATTGCGGGCAAGGGTCACGAGGACTATCAGATATACGGCGCTGAGCGCCGCCATTTCAGCGACGTGGAAACCGCGCAGGCGCTGCTTGGGGCGAGCGCATGAAGATGTCGCTCGCGGAACTGGCGCAAGTCAGCGGCGGCCGGCTGATCGGCGCTGACACTGCGTTTATCAGCGCGGCGATTGATACGCGCAAGCTGAAAGCAGGGGAGCTATTCGTCGCCCTGCCGGGCGCGAACACGGACGGCCACCGCTTCGTCGGCCAGGCCGAGCAGATGGGCGCCGCCGGCGCTCTGGTCGTCCGTGCCACCGACAGCAAGTTGCCGCAAGTCGTGGTGAGTGACGCCTTGCTCGCGCTGCAGCGCTACGCGGCATATCAGCGCGCGCGCTTCGCCGGCCGCGTGCTGGCGGTGACCGGCAGCAATGGCAAGACCACCACCAAACAGATGCTGGCCTCGATACTGGCTGAGCGTTTCAGCGCAGACGAGCTGCTGTACACCGAAGGCAATCTCAACAACCACATCGGCGTGCCGCTGACCCTGCTCAGGCTCGGCGCGCGGCATCGTGCCGCGGTGATCGAGCTGGGCGCCAATCATGCGGGTGAGATTGCGCAACTGGCGAGCATCGCCCAACCGCAGATCGGTCTGGTGACGCTGGCCGGTGCGGCGCATCTGGAGGGCTTTGGCAATATCGCCGGTGTCGCTCAGGCCAAGGGCGAATTGTTCGCCGCCTTACCCGCCGGCGGCACCGCGGTGATCAATGCCGACGACGCTTACGCGGAACTTTGGCGTGGCATGGCGGGACATTGTCAGCGCGTCGAATTCGGTTTCGCGGCCGCCGCGGGTTTCCGAGCGCGTGAAATGCGCGATCACCAAGGCGGCCAGCGCTTCCTATTGTTGAGCCCGGACGGCGAAATCGAGATCCGTCTGCCACTGCTCGGACGGCACAACGTGCAGAACGCACTCGGCGCCGCCGCGGCTGGACACGCCGCCGGCGCCGATCTGGCGCAGATCGCGCGCGGACTGGCCGCGGTGCGTAATGTCGAAGGCCGTCTGGCGCCGCAGGCCGGACTGCACGGCGCCGCTGTGGTGGACGACAGTTACAACGCCAATCCCACCTCGATGCGCGCCTCGCTGGAGTGGCTGGCGGTACAACCGGGGCGGCGCTGGTTCGCCATGGGCGATATGGCGGAGCTCGGCACCGACGCCGCGTCATGGCACCGCCAAATCGGCGAGTGGGCGCGCGCCAGCGGCATCGAGCGGCTGTACGCCTTGGGTCCGCTGTCGCAGGAGGCGGTGCAGAGCTTCGGCGCCGGCGCACGACACTTCGCTTCGCACGCGGAACTGGCAGGTGCCATCGCCGATGAACTGACGGCGGAAGTGACGGTGCTGGTCAAAGGCTCGCGTTCTGCGCAGATGGAGCGCGTCGCGCAGTTGCTGCTGGCGCGGTCGCCGGTTGCGGCCAACGCGCACTGAGGGGGAAATCACATGCTGATAGAAGTGGCCGAATTTCTCGCCCAGTTCAACTCCGGCTTCAACGTGGTGCAGTACCTCACGGTGCGCGCCATCTTTTCCATCATCACCGCGCTGCTGGTGGCGCTGATATTCGGCCCGCTGATCATCCGTCGTCTGACTTTCATGAAGGTCGGGCAGGTGGTGCGCGACGACGGCCCGCAATCGCACCTGGTCAAGGCCGGCACGCCGACCATGGGCGGCACTTTCATCCTGTTTGCCATCACGGTGAGCACGCTGCTGTGGGCCGATCTTGGCAACAAATACGTGTGGATTGCGCTGCTCACCACGCTGGCCTACGGCGCGATCGGTTTCGTGGACGATTACCGCAAGCTGAAGTTCGGTAATTCGAAAGGACTATCGGCGAAGGCCAAATATTCCTGGCAGACGCTTGCGGGTCTGGCTGCGGCCGCCGCGCTTTACGCCGTGGGCGATAGCGAGGTCGCCACGACTTTGTATGTGCCGATGCTCAAAGAAGTCTCGATACCGCTGGCTTTCGAGACCGATTTCACCACTTTCAGCTTCGTCGGCGGACTGGGCTTCGTGATCTGGGGTTACCTGGTCATCGTCGGTAGCAGCAACGCGGTAAATCTCACCGATGGCCTCGACGGGCTGGCGATCATGCCAGCGGCATTAGTGGCCTCGGCGCTGGCGGTGTTCGCCTATGTGGCTGGCCACGTGAAATTCGCGGAATACCTCGGTATTCCCTATATCGCCGGCGTCGGCGAAGTCGCGATCTTCGCGGTGGCGATCGGCGGCGCGGGCCTTGGTTTTCTATGGTTCAACACCTATCCGGCGCAGGTCTTCATGGGCGATGTCGGCGCGCTGGCGCTCGGCGCGGCACTCGGCGTGATCGCGCTGATCGTGCGGCAGGAGCTGGTGCTGCTGGTGATGGGCGGCGTGTTCGTCGCCGAAACAATTTCGGTGATGCTGCAGGTCGGTTCTTACAAGCTCACCAAGAAGCGCATCTTCCGCATGGCGCCGCTGCACCACCACTTCGAGCTGAAGGGCTGGGCCGAACCGAAAATCATCGTGCGCTTCTGGATCATCACCCTGGTACTGGTGCTGGTCGGCCTGGCGACGCTGAAAATCCGGTGAAGCGATGAGCGCCTACACGAACCAACCCATCCTCGTCGCCGGTCTCGGTGCGACCGGCTTGTCGCTGGTGCGTTATCTCTCGTCACAGGGCGCGCGCGTGACGGTGACCGATACCCGCGCGGCGCCACCGGGCCTGGCGCAATTACAGAAGGAATTTCCGCAGATTCCGCTGCGGCTCGGCCGCAATGATCCGGGTTTGCTGGAGGGAATCGAGCATCTCGCACTGTCGCCTGGCGTTGATTTGCGCCTACCTTTCATCATCGAGGCGCAGCAACGCGGCTTGCCGCTATGGGGCGATATCGAATTCTTCGCCCGTGCAATCAAGGCGCGGCCACAGGCACAAGTCGTTGGCATTACCGGCAGCAATGGCAAGAGCACCGTCACCACCTTGCTGGGCGAGATGGCGCGAGTGGCCGGCAAGTCGGTCGCGGTCGGCGGCAATCTTGGTACGCCGGCGCTCGACCTGCTGCGCGAGGATGCTGAGATTTACCTGTTCGAACTCTCCAGCTTTCAGCTGGAGCTGACGCAGACCTTCGCCTGTACCGCCGCCGTCTGCTTGAACGTGTCGGCGGACCATATCGACCGCCACGGCTCGCTCGAACACTATCGGGCGCTGAAGCTGGCGATCTACCGCAATGCCCGCGTCGCTGTGACGAATGCCGACGATTCACTCGCGCAACCACAGCTCCGAGTTGACCAAAGCAACAAGGCTTTTGGTCTCGGCACACCCGCCGGCGATGCTTATGGGCTGATTGAGGAAGCCGGCGCGCGCTGGCTGGCACAGGATCACGAGAAGATTCTGCCGCTCGCCGCGCTGCGGATTTACGGCTTGCACAACGCCGCCAACGCGCTCGCGGCGCTCGCTTTGGGCGACGCGCTGGGCCTGTCGCGCGCCGCGATGGTCAAGGCGCTGCGCGACTTCGGCGGCTTGCCGCATCGCTGCCAGTGGGTTGCGGAAGTCGCGCACGTCAACTACTACAACGACTCCAAGGGCACCAATGTCGGCGCCACGCTCGCCGCCATGGCGGGTCTGCCGGTGCCGGTGGTGCTACTGGCCGGCGGCCAGGCCAAGGGCGGCGATTTCAAACCCTGGCGGCCGCTGCTAAAGGAAAAGGGCCGCGCGCTGGTGTTGTTCGGTGAGGACGCGCCGCTGATCGCCCGCGCGGTCGGTGATGCCGTCGCGCAATATCAGGTCGGCTCGATGCGTGAAGCGGTGCAGCAGGCCGCCGCGGTGGCAAGACCCGGCGATGCGGTGCTGCTCTCGCCGGGCTGCGCGAGTTTCGACATGTTTCAAGGCTATGCCGACCGCGGCGCGCAGTTCAGCGCCGAAGTCGCGCGGCTCGGCGCGGCGCCGCAGCGCCAGGGAGTCCGCGCATGATGCGGCTGAGCCTGGCCTATCCACGCCGGCAGAACTGGACCTGGCCCGAGCTGCGCATGCTGGATCGTGGGCTCTTGTTCAGCGCGCTGCTGCTGACGACCTGGGGCCTGGTCATGGTGGCGTCCAGTTCGATCGCGGTCGCTGAGCGGCAGACGGGCGAGTTGTTCTACTACTTCTATCGCCAGCTCGCATTCGCCAGCGGCGGCCTGCTGCTGGGTGTCGCGCTGTTCCAGGTGCCACTGGTGCTGTGGCAGGAGAATCGCTTCGCGCTGCTCGCCACCGCCTTACTACTATTGCTGGCGGTATTTCTGCCAGGCGTGGGGCACGAGGTAAACGGCGCGCAGCGCTGGCTCAGCTTCGGCCCGGTCAACGTGCAGGCGTCCGAGCCGGCGCGCCTCTGTTTGATCGGCTATCTGGCCAGTTATCTCGTAGCCCGCCGTGCCGAGTTCACTTTGAACTTCTGGGGTCTGCTCAAGCCGGTACTACCCATCGTGTTCGCCTGCGGTCTGCTGATCCTGCAGCCGGACTTCGGTGCGACCGTGGTGCTGCTCGGCATCACCCTGATTCTGCTGTTTCTCGCCGGCGCGCGCCTGATCTATGTCGCCGGCGCCATCGGCACCGCGGTGGCGGCGCTCGCGCTGCTGGCAGTGACCTCGCCTTACCGCATGCGCCGGCTGGTGAGTTTTACCGACCCGTGGCAGGACCCGTTCGACTCGGGTTTCCAGTTGTCGCAGGCGCTGATTGCGATCGGGCGCGGCGAATGGGGTGGCGTTGGTCTGGGCAATAGCATCCAGAAACTGTTGTATCTGCCGGAGACACATACCGACTTTCTGTTCGCGGTACTGGCCGAAGAGTTCGGCTTGTTCGGCACGCTGCTGTTGCTGCTGTTATTCGCCTGGCTGATCAAGAGCGGCTTCGCCATCGGCGCACGCGCGCGCAACGCCCAGCAACCCTTTGGCGCCTACCTGGCCTATGGCTTGACCAGTTGGATCGGCTTGCAGGCGCTGGTGAATATCGGCGTGAACATGGGTTTGCTGCCCACCAAGGGCTTGACGCTGCCGCTGATGAGCTACGGCGGCTCCAGCTTGATGGTGATGTGCATGGCCGTCGCTTTAATCCTGCGCGTGGATTACGAGGCGATTCACGTCTTGCCGCCGCGGCCGCTGGAGACGCGGCTATGAATATCGTTATTATGGCCGGCGGCACCGGTGGCCATGTGTTCCCGGCGCTCGCCGTCGCGCAAGAGCTGCGCAACCGGGGTCATCGCGTGAGTTGGATTGGCACGCAGGCGGGGCTCGAAGCGAAGCTGGTGCCACAACAAGGTTTTCCGATCGAATGGATTAGCATCGGCGGTCTGCGCGGCAAGAACGCGCTGACGCTCGTCACCGCGCCGTTCAAACTGCTGCTCGCGGTGTTGCAGGCGCTCGGTATTCTGCGCCGCTTGCAACCCGCGCTGGTGTTGGGCCTCGGCGGTTTCGCCGCCGGTCCCGGCGGGCTGGCGGCTTGGATGTTGCGCCGGCCGCTCGCGATACACGAGCAGAACGCCGTCGCCGGTTATACCAATCGCCTGCTGGCGCGTATCGCCAGCCGGGTGCTGCAGGCCTTCCCGGATACTTTTGGCGCCGAATTCAAGGCGGTCGCAGTCGGCAATCCGGTGCGCAGCGACATTGCGCAACTGCCGCCGCCGGCGGCGCGTGCGCAGTTGCGCAGCGGGCCGGTTCGCGTGCTGGTGCTCGGCGGCAGTCTGGGAGCAAAGGCGCTGAACACGCTGGTACCGCAGGCCTTGGCCCGGCTGGCGCCGGAACAACGGCCGGAAGTGTGGCATCAGGCCGGGCGCACCCTGAAAGTCGCGCAACAGCATTACTTCGAACTCGCGAAACAGATGGACGGCGCGCTGCGCGTCACGGCGTTCATTGACGACATGGCGGCGGCCTATGCCTGGGCCGATCTGGTGATTTGCCGCGCGGGCGCGCTGACCATCGCCGAACTTGCGGCGGCGGGGCTGGCCGCGATTCTGGTGCCGTTCCCGCATGCGGTGGACGACCATCAGACGGTCAACGGTCAGTACCTGGTGCAGGTCGGCGCCGCTCTGATGATTCAGGAGCGCGACCTCACGCCCGCGCTGCTGGCGAACGCATTGCAGACCCTGCTGGCCGATCGCGGCAAGTTGCTGGCC
>JBOICV010000023.1:0-4495 GCA_050740255.1 Nevskiales bacterium
CGATGTCGCCATCGAAAACCGCCTGCCGGTGGTACATCTGTGCGACAGCGCCGGTGGCTTTCTGCCCATGCAAGCCGAACTATTCGCGGACAAGTATTACGCCGGCCGCATTTTCCGCAATCAGTGCATTCTGTCGAAAATGGGCGTGCAGCAGGTCGCCGTGGTGCTGGGTCATTGCACCGCAGGTGGCGCCTACGTCCCGGGCTTGTCCGACTACAACGTCATCGTGCGCGGCACGGGCGCGATTTTCCTGGCCGGTCCGCCGCTGGTAAAGGCCGCGACCGGCGAGGACAACACCGTAGATGAGCTGGGCGGCTGCGATATGCACACTTCGATCTCTGGCGTTGCCGACTATCCGGCGTCGAGCGAAGAAGAGGCGATAGCCATCGCGCGCGACATTGTCGGCCAGTTCAAACGGCCGGAGAAAACGCGCATCGAATGGCAGGAACCCGAAGCTCCGTTCTACGATACCCAGGAGCTGTACGGCATTCTGCCGCGCGACATCAAGCAGCAGTTCGACATGCGCGAAGTGATTGCGCGGCTGGTAGACGGCTCACGCTTCCACGAGTATCAACCGAACTACGGCAAGACGCTGATATGCGGCTACGCCCACCTCTGGGGCTGGAAGATCGGCATCCTCGCCAACAACGGCGTGCTGTTCAACGACTCGGCGCTCAAGGGTACGCACTTCATCGAGCTGTGCAACCAGAACCGCACGCCAATCCTGTTTCTGCAAAACATCACCGGCTTCATGGTCGGTAAAGAATACGAACAGCGCGGCATCACCAAGGATGGCGCCAAGATGATCATGGCCGTGACCTGCTCCGAGGTGCCCAAGTTCACCGTGATGTGCCACGGGTCCTTCGGTGCCGGCAACTACGGCATGTCCGGCCGCGCGTTTGACTCGCGCTTCCTGTTCTCCTGGCCGCAATCGCAGATTTCCGTGATGGGCGCGGAACAGGCCGCCAACACGCTCGCCGACGTGAAAATCCGCCAGATGCAGAAACAGGGCAAGAAACTGTCGGAGGCCGACATCGCCGCGATCCGCGATCCGGTGCTAGGCGAGTTCAAACGCAAGCAGTCCGCCTACTGGTCCACCTCCGAAATGTGGGACGATGGCATCCTCGACCCCGTGGATACGCGTAATGCCTTGGGTATTGCGCTGTCTGCGGCACTTAACACGCAGATAGCCGATCCGCGCTACGGCATATTCCGCATGTAAGCCATTGGCCAGCGCCGCAGGTAAACTCATTCGCCATGGCGCTTCATCCACTGTTTCCAAGCAGTCCTTACGAACCGCTGGTTCCAGAGCACCGCTGGTTTCCCGCGGCGGAGGAACTGCGGGCGACGGCCTACGAGAAGCTTTTACCCCCGCTGGTGGCCAAGGTTCGCGAAGAGGTCAAAACCTGGCGCGACTCCGGTTATGCCGGCGCATCCGTCATCTCACGCGCGCTGCTCAACTGGTGGTTCGAAACCGAACACCTGACCGAGCAGGCTGATGGGACACGGGCACCTTTTCGCTACTACTTCGCCCAGCGCGAGGCGGTGGAGACCGTCATCTGGCTGCACGATGTGCGCAAGGTTCGCGATAAGCACGATCTGATGCGTTTTGACGCCTCCGGCGCGGTTTCGGCGGGCATGTTTGATGAGGACTGGCCGCGTTACGTGCTCAAGCTCGCCACCGGAGCGGGCAAGACTAAGGTGCTGTCGCTGCTGATCGCGTGGTGCTTTTTCCACAAGACCTATGAGACCGACTCAGCACTTGCGCGTAACTTTCTGCTGATTGCGCCTAACATCATCGTGCTGGATCGCCTGCGCCACGACTTCGACGGGCTGAAAATCTTCTTCAACGACCCCATCCTACCCGACAACGGTTACGAGAGCCGCAACTGGCGCGACGACTTCCAGATCAGCCTGCACCTGCAGGACGATGTGCGCGTAGTGCGGCCCACCGGCAATCTTTTCCTGACCAACATCCACCGCGTCTATCTGGGTGACGTGCAAGAACCGGGCCTCGACGACGAAGACCTGCGCGACTACTTCCTCGCGCCCTTCGGCCCGAAACCCGTGGGTAAGACCACCGACAGCAAGACCGACCTCGGCGAGCTGATCCGCGAGATAGACGAACTGGCCGTGTTCAACGACGAGGCCCACCACATCCATGACCCGCGCATGGCCTGGTTCAAGTCCATCCAGGACATCCACCACCGCATGCTGCAGAAGGACCGGCGGCTGGCTTTGCAAATAGACGTTACCGCCACGCCCAAGCACGACAGCGGCGCGATCTTCGTGCAGACCGTCTCGGATTACCCGCTGGTGGAGGCCATCCACCAGAACGTGGTCAAACATCCGGTGCTGCCCGACGCCGCCAGCCGCGCGCGGCTCACCGAGCAGAAGAGTGCGATCTTCACCGAGAAGTACGCGGATTATCTGGCGCTGGGCATTGAGGAATGGAAGAAGAGCTACGCCGAGCACGAAAGGCTCGGCAAGAAAGCCGTGCTGTTTGTGATGGTGGACGACACCCGCAACTGCGACGAGGTCGGCGCGCATCTGGAGAAAGCCTGCCCTGAACTCACTGATGCGGTGCTGGTGATCCACACCAAGAGGAACGGCGAGATCGCCGAGAAGGCTACCGGCAAGGACAAGGACGAGCTGGAACTGCTGCGCAAGCAGTCCAACCAGATTGATTTGCGTGAGTCGCCTTACAAGGCCATCGTCTCGGTGCTGATGCTCAAAGAGGGCTGGGACGTGCGCAACGTCACCGTCATCTGCGGCCTGCGCGCTTATGCGGCGCAGAGCAACATTCTGCCCGAGCAAACCCTCGGCCGCGGTTTGCGCCGCATGTACTTTGGCACCGACATTCCCGAAACGGTTTCGGTTCTGGGCACGCGGGCCTTCATGGAATTCGTCGAATCCATCCAGAGCGAGGGCGTCACTTTCGAGCGCGTGACAATGGGTGGCGGCGCCGAGCGCAAGGATTCGCTGGTCGTGGAGGTGGACGCGCAGAACGCGGACAAGGACCTCGACGCGCTGGACATTGCGATCCCGAAAATGAGCCGCCGTTTCAGCCGCGAGTTCAAGGAACTGGACGCGCTGAACCCGGCGTCATTCGGCAACCCGAAGCTCGCGCTGAAAGCCTTCACACCCGAGGAAACCCGCGAGATCGTGTTCAAGACCATGCTGGACGCGGAAGTCCATCACACCATCCAGCTCGACGGCGCGGGCCCGGCGGACTACCGCTCCGTGGTCAGCTTCTTCGCCCGGCAACTGCTCAAGGAAATGCGCCTCGTCGGTGGCTACGACCAGCTTTATCCCAAGGTGCGGGACTTCCTGCGCGAGCACCTGTTCGAGCGCTCACCCGTGAACCTCGAAGACCCGGTGGTGCTGCGCAACCTCTCAGAACCTGAGCCCGGCAAGATTCTATTCGACAGTTTCAAGAAGGCCATCAACGCCCTCACCGTGCACGACTCCGGCTCCGCCCGCATCGAGGATCGCATCCGATTGCGTGACACACGGCCCTTCCGCACCGAAAACCGGCCCTATCTCCCCACCCGAAAATCGGTGTTCAACCGCATCGTCGGCGAGCCCCACGCCGCCGGCTTCGAGCTGGCCTTCGCCAAGTTCCTGGACGACGCGCCGGACGTGCAGAGCTTCGCCAAGAACTATCTCGCCGTCGGCTTCAAACTCGATTACGTCAAGGCCGACGGCGACCTGTCCAATTACATTCCGGACTTTCTGGTCAAGACCAGGGATGGCGTAACCATCGTTGAAACCAAGGGGCGGGCCGAGCTCGACCTGCCGCAGAAAATGGCTCGCCTCAAGCAGTGGTGTGACGATGCCACTGCCGCCAGCAGGGCAGAAGGCGGCCTTGAATACCGTTTTGTCTATGTGGATCAAGCCGGTTACGAGCGCAATCAGCCAAAGGACTTTGCAGGACTTAGGGCGGCTTTCAGGGATTTCCAGTGAGCGGCTTGGCGGCCGTTCCCAATATGGGTATGATCGTTCCCAATATGGGAACCAAGCGATACCCAGACAAGGCGCCGCCGCAACCGACGGGATTGGGCGACGCCCTGTTCTCAACGACACAGCAGCGTGTGCTGGGCCTGTTGTTCGGGCAGCCCGACCGGAGCCTGTATGCGCGCGAACTGATCTCCCTCGCGGGGGGCGGCTCCGGCGCGATCCACCGTGAGTTGGTGCGCCTTGAGAACAGTGGCCTGATCATTGCGGAGCGGCGCGGGGTACAAAAGCACTACAAGGCAAATCCGCAGTCACCCCTGTTCGACGAGCTTTGCTCCATAGCGCGGAAAACGGTTGGGCTAGCCGAGCCACTGCGTGAAGCACTGAAGCCAGTCGCGTCGAAGATCCGGGCGGCATTCGTCTATGGTTCGGTGGCGAAGCGCGCCGATACGGCACGCAGCGACATTGATCTCATGATCATCAGCGACCATGTTGATTTTGCGACTGTAATTGAAGCGATCTACCCGCTGCAGGAGCG
>JBOICV010000024.1:0-13852 GCA_050740255.1 Nevskiales bacterium
GGCCCTGCTCGTTGACTACCTCACGCTGCTGTTTGGCGTATTGCGGCGGCACGCGGTCGCCGTAATGGACCTTGCCGTTCTCGTCCACCCATTTATAAACCGCCGCCGCCGGCAGGCTGGTGGCGACCAGTGCAAACAGCATCAGCCAACGCAACATTGCTGCACCCCTCCACGGAATGCGTTCAGTCAATATAGACCAAAGAGCCGCTGATTAAATCCCCCCGACCGCTAAACGCCGTAACTCGCACGATAGCGGCTAATGGCGGCGAGCTCCGCGTCGAAGCCGCCCAGTTCCGCCAGATAATGCTCCACATCGTCCAGTGTTATCACGCTAATCACCTGCAACCCCTCGGCCCTAAGCTCTTGTACTGCTGAGAGTTTGTCCGTACCGCGTTCCTGGCGGTCGAGCGCGATCAACAAGCCGGCCGGCTGGGCGCCGGCCGCCCGGATCAAACCTAGCGCCTCCCGTACGGCGGTACCGGCGGTGATGACGTCGTCCACGATAAGCACCCGTCCCGTCACTTGAGTACCCACCAGTTGGCCGCCTTCGCCGTGAGTCTTCGCCTCTTTGCGGTTGTAGGCATAGGGTCTGTCATGGCCCAACTCCGATAAGGCCATCGCCACACTTGTCACCAGCGGAATGCCTTTATAGGCGGGGCCGAACAGCGAATCGAATTCCAGGCCGGAGTCGAGCAGCGCGCGGGCGTAAAGCTGGCCGAGCCGGCGCATCGCAGCGCCCGAACTGATCAGACCGAGGTTAAAAAAATAGGGACTTTGGCGGCCGGACTTGAGCGTGAACTCGCCGAGCTTCAGCACGCCGCTCGCCAGCGCCAGATCGAGGAATTCGCGTTGGGTCGCGCGCATATGCAGGTATGATAACCGCCTCCAACGCTTCCGAACTCCGTGCGCGTTATCACCTTCAACTGCAACGGCATCCGCTCGGCCGCCAAGAAAGGTTTTTTTGACTGGCTGGCGGTGCAGAACGCCGACTTTCTGTGCTTGCAGGAAACCAAGGCCCAGTTGGCGGATATTGAAAGAACCGCGGCCTGCTATCCCGCCGGCTGGACTGCTTTTTTCAACAGCGCGCAGAAAAAAGGCTATGCCGGCGTCGGCTTGTATGCGCGCGAAAAGCCGGATGCAGTGCTGACCGAACTCGGGCATCCGGAATTCGATGCGGAGGGACGCTATCTTGAACTGCGCTACGGCAAATTTTCCGTAGTGTCCCTATACCTGCCCTCTGGCTCGGCCGGGCCGCACCGGCAGGCAAGCAAGGACCGCTTTCTGGAATTCTTCATGCCCAAGCTCCGGCAGTGGGCGAAGAGCGGCCGCGAGTATTTGATTTGTGGCGACTGGAATATCGCGCACAAGGAACAAGACCTCAAGAACTGGAAGTCCAACCAGAAAAACTCCGGCTTCCTGCCGCATGAGCGCGCCTGGATGGATGTGGTGTTCGGCCAGGCGGGCTGGATGGATGCCTACCGCGTACTGCACCCGGACACGACCGACGCCTGCTACACCTGGTGGAGTAACCGCGGCCAGGCCAGGGCCAAGAACGTGGGCTGGCGCATTGACTATCAGGTGATCAATCCGTCATTCAAAGATCGGCTGCGGCGCGCCGCGATTTTCAAGAAACAGTGGTACTCCGATCATGCGCCGCTGACTTTGGACTATGACGGCAAGTTCTAAGAGCTGGCTGGAAGCGCTTGGAATTTACCGCCACCCGCGCGTGGCGGCGATGCTGTTTCTTGGATTTTCCGCAGGCCTGCCTTTCCTGCTGGTGTTCTCGACGCTATCCGCCTGGCTCACTCAGGAAAATATCAGCCGCACCACCATCGGCATGTTCAGCTGGGTGGGCATTACCTACTCGATCAAGTTTTTCTGGGCGCCGGTGGTGGATCGGTTGCGGCTGCCCTTGTTGACAGCGCTGCTGGGCCGCCGCCGCAGCTGGATGCTGTTGGCGCAGCTCGGCATTGGCGCTGGCCTGGCGGCGCTCGCCATGAGCGATCCGGGAACCAACCTGCAGGCTGTGGCGCTGCTGGCGCTGCTAGTCGCGTTTGCCTCCGCCACCCAGGACATCGCAGTGGACGCATGGCGCATCGAGGCGGCACCGCTTGATATGCAGGGCGCGATGGCGGCGGCCTATCAACTTGGCTACCGGATCGCTTTGATTGTCGCCGGCGCGGGGGCCTTATTCCTCGCCGCTGACAATGGCTGGACGATCGCTTACCTCGCGATGGCCGCCTGCACGGGCGTTGGTCTGCTGACGACCTTGCTGATTCATGAGCCCGAGGCGCAGGTGAGCCGCGACACCGCCTTGCGCGAGGCGCGGGTAGTGGCCTTCATGGAAAAGAACGCGCATCTGCCGCCTACCGTCCGCAACCTGGCCGGCTGGATAGTCGGTGCGGTGCTTTGTCCCTTCCTGGACTTCTTCGCGCGCAATGGCTTGCGGCTGGGCGCGATGATTCTGTTGTTCATCGGGCTGTTTCGCGTAACCGATATCACCATGGGGGTGATGGCCAATCCGTTTTATCTGGATATCGGCTACAGCCTGAAAGAAGTAGCGGCGATCGCCAAAGGTTATGGGGTCGTGATGTCCATTCTCGGCGCCATTCTGGGCGGGCTTGCGGTAGTACGCATGGGCAGTGCGCGTGCACTGATGGTCGGCGGGGTGATGGTGATTCTGTCGAATCTCTGCTTCGCTTTTCTGGCATTCAGCGAGCAGCCGAGTCTGGTTGGTCTCGCGCTGGTAATTAGCGCGGACAATTTGAGCGCGGGCCTGGCGGGCTCGGCCTTCATCGCCTATCTCTCAGGACTGACCAATACCGCCTATACCGCGACTCAGTACGCGCTGTTCTCATCGCTGTTCACGCTGCCGGGAAAAATCCTCGCCGGCGGCTCAGGCTGGGTGGTGGAGCAATTCGGCTATCCTTTTTTCTTCCTCTATACCTCGGCGCTCGGCATCCCGGCGCTGCTGTTAATCGTATATCTCATGCGTAGCTTGCCCGCTCCCGCCCATGCCCTGGCGAAAAGCTAACCTGTTGTGCCGGCTTGAAGACTTGCCGGATCCCGGCAGCGCCCGCTTCGCCTTTGCGGGCGACAGCCACGGCCATGGTTTATGCGTTTTGCGGCGCGGGGATCAAGTCTTTGGCTATCTCAATCGCTGCCCGCACACCGGCGGGCCGCTGGACTGGGTGCCGGGTCAGTTCTTGAGTGCGGATCAAGGGCTTATCCAATGCAGCACGCACGGCGCGCAGTTCCGGATTGAAGACGGCTATTGTGTCGCCGGCCCCTGTGCCGGTGCTTCGCTGACACCGGTTCCGATCAGAGTGCGAAGCGGCCGAGTGGAGTTACTCGAGCAGACTGGCGCCTGAGTCCAGGCGATCGAGATCGTCCAGCGGGCTGCCCAGCTGTTCGTACTGGGCGTCCGAGCCGGTGCCCATATCCTCGCGTTCCATGTCCATCGAGGCCACGGAGTCCTCAGGCTGTTCGCAGGGTATTAATTCCATCTCGAGCCAGTTGTCGAAGTCGATTTCTTCGAGCGTGCCGTCGAAGTGCTGAATGTCGATAGTTTCGCTATCGACATCCACCGCTACCACCTCGAACGGCGGCGCGCCAACGGGCAGGCGGAACCAGTCGCCGACACTGACTTCCTGGATCAGCCTTGACATGTCGCCTCCGTAAACCCGGTCAGTTCTGCTTAGGTATAGGAAGCTCTGTTGAAAACTGCAAGCAAAATTTTTTGCGCGGAGTTGCAAAATATTTTTTGTGCTTCCGGCTCAGCGCGAAAAAATTTGAGCTTCGTTGCGGAAGGCTTTGAATTCCAAACCGTTGCCGCTGGGATCAAGGATGAAGAATGTCGCCTGCTCACCCGTTTCGTTCTTGAAGCGGATGTAAGGGTCGATCAGAAATTCTTGTCGTTGCGCTTGCAAACGCGCAACCAGCGCTTGCCAGTCGTTCCAATCGAGAATCAGGCCGAAGTGGCAGACCGGCACCTGTTTGCCGTCTACCTCATTGCAGGGAACCGGTAGCGGCATGTCGGTCAGATGTGCGGAAATCTGGTGGCCGTGAAAGTCGAAATCAATCCAGCGGCTGTCCTCGCGCCCTAGCGTGCAGCCGAGCACGTCCTGATAAAAGCGCCGCGTGGCTTCGATGTCCCGCACGGGAAAGGCTAGATGGAAGCGCGGGCGGATCGTAGCCGCTGCGGGTTTCGAAGATGTCATTGCGAGGCTCCCCTTCGACGGGCTCAGGACCGGCTCAGGCCGAAGCAATCCCGTCTTAGTAAGGATTTCATACATCCGTAACAGCGCAACGTATCATCGCCTGCACGCCCTCATCCGGCGCTGCGCGCCACCTTCTCCCTGCGGGAGAAGGAATTGTGCGCCCTCTCCCTCGGGGAGGGGCGGGGGTGAGGGCGCTGCTGCGCCCTTGCGACGATAAGACTGGTGCAGCATTCAGGGCGCCGGATTGGGGTGGGCCAGATGAATGGCCTCAATGCCCTTGAGTACCTCGTCCGATAGCCGCAGCGTGCTGCTCGCGATATTGCTCTTGAGCTGCTCCATCGTGGTGGCGCCGATGATATTGCTGGTCAGAAACGGGCGCGAGGTGACGAAGGCCAGCGCCATCTGCGCCGGGTCGAGCCCATGGTTTTGCGCCAGCAGCACATATTTAGCGGTGGCCTGCTCGGCCTGCGGGTTGGTGTAGCGGGAGAAGCGCTTGAACAGCGTCAGCCGCGCGCCGGCGGGCCACTGGCCGTTCAGATACTTGCCGGACAGGGCGCCGAACGCGAGCGGCGAATAGGCCAGCAGGCCGACGTCCTCGCGGTGGGCGCACTCCGCCAGCCCGACCTCGAAGCTGCGGTTCAGCAGGCTGTAGGGATTCTGGATGCTGACGGGTTTCGGCAGGCCCAGTTTTTCCGCAAGCTGCACGCACTGCATCAGGCCCCAGGGCGTTTCGTTGGATATGCCGATGTGCCGCAGCTTGCCGGCTTGCAGCAACTCGCCCATGGCGCTGAGCGATTCCTGCAGCGCCACCGTGGCTTCATCGCTCTTGTGCTCATAGCCCAGCTTGCCGAAGTAATTGGTGTTTCGGTCCGGCCAGTGCAGCTGGTACAAGTCGAGATAATCGGTTTGCAGGCGCTTCAAGCTGCCATCAATGGCCTCGAAAATGTGCTTGCGCGAAAGCACCGGGCCGCCGCGGATCCACGGCAGCCAGTCGGCGCGGCCGCTGACCTTGCTCGCGAGAATGATGTTCTTGCGCTTGCCGTGCGCTTTCAGCCAGTTGCCGATATAGGTTTCGGTGCGGCCCTGGGTGTCGGCCTTGGGCGGCACCGGATACATTTCCGCCGTGTCGAAAAAATTAATGCCCTGAGCAAAGGCATAGTCCATCTGCTCGAAAGCCTGCTCCTGGGTGTTCTGCTCGCCCCAAGTCATGCTGCCGAGGCATATCGCACTGACGGAAACGTCGGTACTACCTAGTCGGCGGTTCTCCATTTGCGTTTCTTGGGGGCTTTGGGTTGGCGGTTTTCCACGATAGCGCGGCGCTTCTCGATCATCTGCTCCAGAATCGGCCGCAGAATCAACTCCATCGCCATGCGCATCTTGCTACCCGGCACCACAATCGTGTTGGGCCGGGTCATGAAGGCGTGGTGGATCATCGTCAGCAGGAAGGGGAAGTCCACTTTCAGCTTGCGCGGATGGCGGAAGCGGATCACCACGATGCTCTCGTCCGGCATCGGGATATCGCGTGCGATAAACGGGTTGGAGGTATCCACCAGCGGCACGCGCTGGAAATTGATATCGGTGCGCGAAAACTGCGGCATGATGTAGTTGACGTAGTCGTCCATGCGTCGCAGCACGCTTTTCTTCACTTCCTCCGGCTTGTAACCGCGCTCGTCGGTGTCGCGCCGGATTTTCTGAATCCATTCGAGATTCAGGGTCGGCGTCACCCCGACCGACAAGTCCACATACTGCGCCGCGTCCACCCGCTCGGCCTTGACGCAACCGTGCAGGCCTTCGTAGAGCAGAATGTCGGTATTCGGCGGAATAGTTTCCCAGGGCGTGAACTGGCCCGCGGTCAGCCCGCGTGGCTTGGCCTCGTCCTCAGTGTGGAGATAGCGCCGGAATTCGCCGCCGCCGCTCTCGCTGTAATTTCTGAACAAGGCTTCCAGCTTTTCGAACTCGTTTGCGGCCGGACCGAAATGGCTGAAATTCTCGCCACGGATATTCGCGCGCTGCAGCATCGCGCGCATTTCCTCACGGTTGTACTTGTGAAATGCGTCGCCCTCCACGTACACGGCCTCCGCATCAATGCGGTGAAACATGTGCTCGAAGGCGATACGCGCGGTGCTGGTGCCCGCGCCGGAGGAGCCGGTGACGGCGACGATGGGATGTAATTCGGACATGGGCGCCCTTTATGCCTGCCTTACGTACACAAGGTCAAATACCTCATGCCCCAGCTTCATCCCACGCTGCTCGAAACGGGTAAGCATTCGCTCCGCCGGCCGGGCGACGAATCTGCCATCGGCCGCAAGATTGGCGAATGCGGGGTGTGAGTTGAGCACCGCCAGCATCTGCTCCGCATAGTCCGCCCAGTCGGTCGCCAGCAGCAGCCGTCCGCCCGGCTTGAGCACGCGCGCGAGCCGGGCGGCGAAGCCGGTTTGCAGCAAGCGGCGCTTGTGATGCCGCTTCTTGGGCCAGGGATCGGGGAAATAAATCTGAATCCGATCGAGACAGGCCGCGGGTAGCGCCTGATCAAGCGCCTCGTTCGCATCCGCACAGAACACCCGCAAATGATGTAGGTCGGCCACCGCCGCCGCGCGCAAGGTTCTGGCGACGCCGGTGCGATAAACCTCGATACCGACAAAGTCCAGCGTGGGCTCGGCTTGTACCTGCGCGCAGAAGGTTTCGCCGTTGCCGAAACCGATCTCCAGTACGCGCGGCGCTTTGCGGCCGAACACGCCGTCCAGATCAAGCGGCGCGGCTGGTAATTCCAGCCCATACCGCGGCCAGAGTTCATCCAGCGCGCGTTGTTGCGCCGCGGTCATGCGTCCGTCGCGCCGCACGAAGGAGCGGATGCGGCGCATGCCGCTGGCCGCGCTCTCAGCCGGGATCATGCTTCCGCCTGACGGCCTGAAGACCGTGAGTCGCGACCATCACAGCGGCCAGGGTTAGCGCGCCCGCCATGATTCCCGCAACTGCCGCGAGCAGCGCCGGAGTTATCGCTTGCAGTATTGCGCCAATCCCAGCGACCTCGGCGGCAGCATGCGCCCAGTCGTGACTCAGTTCCTGCGCGGCGGGAATGCCGTGGATGAGAATGCCGCCGCCCACCAGAAACATAGCGGCCGTCCCTGCAATAGACAAAGTCTTCATGAGATAGGGCGCCAGTTTCAGGATTACCCTGCCGATACTGCGCTGGGCTGCGCCGGTGCGCTGGCTAAGGTAAAGCCCGCCGTCGTCCAGCTTGACGATGCCGGCGACCAGACCGTAGACGCCGACCGTCATGAGGATGGCGATAGTCGTCAGCACCGCAAGCTGCTTCGCGAACAGGGCCGTCGCCACCGTCCCCAGCGTGATCACGATGATCTCTGCGGACAGGATGAAATCGGTGCGGATCGCGCCTTTGATCTTGTCTTTCTCGAAGGCGACGATGTCCACCGCCGGGTTAGCCACGGCTGCCAGTTCCCTGGCGTGATGGGCGTCCTCCTCCGCCTTGCTGTGCAGGAACTTGTGTGCGAGCTTTTCGAAGCCCTCGTAACAGAGATAGGCGCCGCCGAGCATCAGCAGGGGCGTGACCGCCCAGGGGATAAAGGCGCTGATTGCCAGAGCCGCCGGCACCAGAATGGCTTTGTTGATGAATGAGCCCTTGGCGACCGCCCAGACCACCGGCAACTCCCGATCGGCCTTCACACCCGAAACCTGCTGTGCGTTCAGCGCCAGGTCGTCACCCAGTACTCCGGCGGTTTTCTTGGCCGCGACTTTGCTCATCAAGGCCACGTCATCAAGAATCGTGGCGATGTCGTCAATGAGCAGGAGCAGACTGGAGCCGGCCATTGATGTATACCGGAGCTAGGGAAAACTCGGGTGGGAGTCGTCACCCCGGCGAAGCCCGGGTTCCAGGCACTGGAAGTCACTGGATTCCGGCTTCCGCCGGAATGACAGAAAAGGGTTGATCGGAACTCCTTACGTTATCGAACCGTCCAGCGGCGAGGAGGCCGAGGCGTAGCGCCGCCGCGGCATGCGGCCGGCCAGATAAGCCTCGCGTCCGGCTTCAACCGCTTTTTTCATGGCACTCGCCATCAGCACGGGATTTTTGGCTTCCGCCACCGCGGTATTCATCAACACGCCGTCGCAACCCAACTCCATCGCGATTGCGGCGTCGCTGGCAGTGCCGACGCCAGCGTCCACCAGTATAGGCACCTTAGCGTTTTCGACGATGGTGAGGATGTTGTATTTGTTCTGGATGCCAAGCCCGCTGCCGATCGGCGCCGCCAGCGGCATCACGGCAATACAGCCCAGTTCCTCCAGGCGCTTGGCGGTAATGGGGTCGTCGCTGGTGTAAACCATGACCTGAAAGCCATCCTTCACCAGAGTCTTCGCGGCTTCCAAGGTTGCGGGAATGTCGGGGTAGAGCGTTTTGGGATCGCCGAGCACTTCCAGCTTCACCAGCGCGTGTCCATCCAGCAGTTCGCGCGCGAGCCGGCAGGTGCGCACCGCGTCCTCCGCGGTATAGCAGCCGGCGGTGTTGGGCAGAATCGTGTACTTCGACGGCGGCAGCACGTCCAGCAGATTCGGTTCGTTCGGGTTCTGACCAATATTTGTGCGGCGGATAGCGACGGTAATGATTTCCGAGCCGCTGGCTTCGATCGCCAGACGGGTTTGCTGCAGATCCTTGTACTTGCCCGTCCCCAGCAGCAGACGTGAGCGGTAGCGCTTGCCGGCGATGAGCAATGGATCAGCGGGCTCAGTCGTCTCGCCGGCTTTTTTCTGTGGCAGCATCAGCCCCCTCCAATTGCCTGGACGATTTCCAGCCGGTCGCCCTCGCGCAAGCTGGTCTGCGCATGCCGGCTGCGCGGCAGAATTTCGCCGTTTACCTCCACCGCCAGCCGCTTCTCGCCCAATCCCAGCTCGGCAATCAGGTCCGAAATCCGCAAGGGATGGGCCAGGTCGCGCGGCTTGCCATTGATCAGTACACGCATGCTTGAAATACTAACGCACCCTCTATCATTGAGGGGAGAATCCAGATATCAAAACCATGTCAATCACCCCGCAGCTCGACGTTATTCCTGTAAATCAGGCGCGGACGCTCGCGGGCCTGTTGCAGCAACGGATCGCGCGCAGTGCGGGCCAGCCCGCCTATCGCGGCCACGACCGCGAGCGCCAGGCCTGGGTTGACTCGAACTGGCTGCAGATGGGGCAGGGCGCCGCACGCTGGCAAGCTGCCATGCGCAGCGAGGGCCTCAAGCCGGGCGACCGCGTGGCGCTGGTGTTGCGCAATTGCTTTGAATGGGTGCAGTTCGATCAGGCTGCGCTGGGGCTCGGCTTGGTAAGCGTACCGCTGTATGTTGACGACCGGCCGGATAACGTCGCCTACATCCTCAACGACGCGGCGGTGAAGCTGCTGCTGGTCGAGAACGTACGTTTGTGGAAACGGCTGGAAGCCGCGTTAAGTGAAGTGCCGAGTCTCAAGCGCGTGGTGCTGCTGGAAGCTGAGGAGAACGGCAGTCGTCCGGCGACTGCAGATGTGCGCTTGCGACTCGCCGGCGAATGGTTGCCGAGCACCAATGAGTCTTTCTACGTGCATGGGGGTGAGCCGGGCGATCTGGCCTCGATCGTCTATACCTCCGGCACTACCGGCAAGCCGAAGGGCGTGATGCTGTCGCACCACAATATGCTGGCCGACGCTTATGCCTCGCTGCAGTCGGTACCGGTTTATCCGAGCGATACCTTTCTCTCGTTTCTGCCGCTGTCGCACACCTTCGAGCGCACCATCGGTTATTACGCCGCGATGATGGCCGGGGCGACGGTGGCGCATGCGCGCTCGGTCAATCAGCTCGCGGAGGACTTGCAGCAGATACGGCCCACCGCATTGATCGCGGTGCCACGCATCTTCGAGCGGGTGCACGCGCGCATCCGGGCGCAGCTTGCCGCCGGCTCGCCGATCAAGCGCGCGCTGTTCGCGCTGACCGCCAAGGTGGGCTGGCAGCGTTTTCAGCATGAGCAGGGCCGCGGACCGGGCGGTGGAATGTTAATCCTGTGGCCGTTACTGCAAAAACTGGTTGCGCAGAAAATCATGGACCGGCTCGGCGGCCGCGTGCGCTGCGCCATCTCCGGCGGCGCCGCCTTGCCGCCGGCCATCAGCCGTATTTTCATTGGCCTGGGTCTGAATCTTTTGCAGGGTTATGGCCTGACCGAGTACAGCCCGGTGGCCAGCGTGAATCTTGCGCACGACAACGATCCGGCCAGCGTCGGCCCCGCGCTGGAAGGCGTGCAGGTCAGGATCGGCGAGGATGACGAACTGTTGCTGAAGGGCGTCGGCGTGATGCTGGGCTACTGGAACAACCACGTCGCCACGCGCGAAGCGATCGACTCCGAGGGTTGGCTGCACACCGGCGACAAGGCCAGGCTGGTCGGCCGGCACATTCACATCATCGGGCGCATCAAGGAAATCCTGGTGCTGTCCAACGGCGAGAAGCTGCCGCCCGCCGATATGGAAGCCGCCATCACCCAGGACCCGTTGTTTGAGCAAGTCATGGTGCTGGGCGAGGGTCAGGCCTATCTCACCGCAATAGCCGTGCTCAACTCCGAGTTGTGGGTGGGATTGGCGAAAGAGCTGGGACTGGACCCCTTCGACAAAACCGCGGTACGCAGCGCGAAAATTGAACAGCGTGTGCTGGCGCGGCTTAAGCTGCTGCTGAAGGATTTTCCGGGCTATGCCAAAGTGCGCGACGTCGCGCTGTCGCTTGACCCGTGGACACCGGAGAACGGTTTGATCACCGCCACCATGAAGCTGCGGCGCAAAGTGATACTCGAACATTTTGCCGCGGATGTGGAGCGGATGTACCGTGAGAAGATGCAGCGCGTGGCTTGATGAAAGGTAGAATGTCGGAAAGTGCGGGCGTCGTATACTGGTATTACCCTAGCTTCCCAAGCTAGAGAAGTGGGTTCGATTCCCATCGCCCGCTCCAATTATGATCAAAGCAGAGAGGGAATCTCACCCACTACGTGGGTTGCGCGACCCATCCTGGGTCGCGGCCTTCGGCCTCGCCGCGCTCGCTCGAGTTCGCTCCCGGCGAACTCGTCGATTCCCATCGCCCGCTCCAATTATGATTAACTGCATACAGGGAATCTCACCCACTACGCGGGTGCGGTCTGTACCGCTGAACTTGCGTCGTGGCCCAGCATCAAACTAGGGCTCTGCGATCGTCCGTAATGGGCAGACTAGGCATGGAGGCGTCATGACCAAGCTGGTAAGAATTTTGCTCTGGGCAGTGGGGGCGCTGCTGGCGACCGGTGTGGCGCTGGCTGCATTTCTGCCGTTTTATTTCGATCCGAATGATTTCAAGGACGAAATTGCGGCGGCGGTGAAAGATAAGACCGGCCGCGATCTGACCATCACCGGCGAGATGGACTTGTCGGTATTTCCCTGGCTGGGCATGGAGATAGGTGAGGCGCGCCTGAGTAACGCCGCCGGCTTCGGCGAGGCGCCGTTCGCGCAGTTCACGAGCGCGCAAGCGCGTCTTAAGCTGATGCCGCTCTTGCAGGGCAATATCGAAGTCGGCCGTATCCAGCTCAGCGACCTCAAACTGAACCTCGGCCGCGACGAAGCCGGTCGCAGCAATTGGCAGGACATGCAGGAACACGCCGCCGCCCAGAAGCCGGCAGCACCCGACGAGGCGAAACCCGCCGATGACAAGACCGGCAAGCCGTCGCGCTTCAAAGTGAAATCGCTGGTGGTTGCCGGGCTGGATGTCGAAAACGCATCGGTGCTGTGGCACGACCGCAAAGCGAATAGCCGTTACCAATTCGACAAATTGAATCTCGCTACTGGCACGCTGACGCCGGGCAAATCCACGCCGATTGAGCTGAGTTTCGATTCGGTGATGGGCGAAGCCAAGAACCGCAGCGCCAAGGTCAAGCTCACCGCGGAAGTGGACGCCGATCCCAAGGGTCAGCGTTATCGCCTGCAGGATTTCAAGCTGGATAGCGCCGTCAGCGGCGAAGGCATTCCCGGCGGCAAACAGGAACTGGCGCTTAACGGGAATGTGGACGCCGATCTGGAACAGCAGACCGCAAAAATCGCCGATCTCTTGATAAAAGTGGCGAGCGGCGAGCTGCGCGGCAATCTCAGCGCCACCAATATCCTCGACAATTTGCAGTATCGCGGCGAAGTCAGCAGCAGCACACTCAATCCGCGCGAGTTGATGGGCGCGCTGGGCAAGGCGCCACCGGAAACGACCGACAGCAGCGTACTCAAGAAGCTGCAGTTCGATGCCAAACTCGCCGGCACCGGCAAGGGCCTGGACTTGGATCCCATCACGCTGGTGCTGGATGACACCAACGCCAAGGGCAGCTTCGGCATCGCTGACTTTGCCAGCGGCGCAATGCAGTTCACCTTGCAGGGCGACAAGCTCGATGCCGACCGTTATCTGCCGCCGCCCGAGAAGGCGAAAAAAACTTCCAGTGGCGGTGGCGCCAGCGCGGGCGGCGGCGAGACCACGGAAATTCCGGTTGATACGGTCAAGGACTTGAATCTGGACGGGCGCTTGAGTCTGAGCGAACTCAAGCTCAAGGGTCTGAAAATGACCAATGTGCAAGTGCTCTTGAGCGCGCACAACGGCCGGCTCGAGATCCAGCCGCTGCAAAGCTCGCTTTACGGCGGCAACCTGCAGGTAAAAAGCAGCATGAACGCCAGCGGCGCCACGCCGAGTTATGCGCTGGATGCCAAGCTCAACGCGCTGCAGTTTCTGCCTTTTCTGAAAGACTTGGCGGGTAAGGATTTTTTAGCGGGCCTGGCGCAGTTGACGCTGGACCTGACCTCCAGCGGCCGCACCACTGATGCGGTGATGCAATCCCTCAACGGCAGCGTGGGTCTTGAGTTCAAAGACGGTTCGATCAACGGCGTCAATCTGGGCCAGATGCTCCGCACCGCTTATACGCGCTACAAGGGCGAATCGCTGTCATCCAACGAACCCGAGAAAACCGACTTCAGCCTGCTCGCGTTCAGCGGCTTGATTCGTAACGGTGTACTGAGCAACAACGACTTGGACGGCAAAAGCCCTTTGTTCCGCGTCGGCGGCAAGGGTGCGCTGGATCTGGCGCGCGAACGGATTGACTATACCGCGCTGGTTTCAGTCGTCGGTTCGCTCGCGGGCCAGGGCGGTGCGGACCTGTCCGAACTCAAGGGCATTTCGATCCCGGTGAAAATCAGCGGCAGCCTGTTTGCGCCGGAGTACAAGATTGATTTCGCCGGCTTGCTTCAGGGCAAGCTCAAAGAGACGCTCGAGGCCGAGAAAGACAAGCTGAAGCAGGAGCTCGAAGTTAAGCGCAAGGAACAAGAGGACAAACTCAAAGGCGAGCTGTTCGATCGTCTGGGCGGCAAGAAGCAGACCCCGGCGGCCGCAGCGCCTGCGACTGGTGCCGGCAGCGAAGCCGCGCCCACGACCGCACCACCGGCGGAGCGCCGTTCAACCAAGGACTTGTTCAAGGACCAGATGCGCGAGCAGCTTGGCGGTAAGCCCAAGCCAGCTCCGGCGCCTGCGCAGTAACGCGTGCGTGTTCTCATCCTTGCCGTCCTGCTGGTTTGCTTCGAGCCGACGCTAGCTGCACAAATTGACTCGCTGCAGGTGCGCCAGGAC
>JBOICV010000025.1:0-2240 GCA_050740255.1 Nevskiales bacterium
GTCAGTGAGCGCAGTAATCTCGCTGCCCGCCACTTTATCGTGAATGGCCTGGCGCAGTGCTGTGGACTGCCGCATAAGTCCGGTTTGAGCTGGGCTCGCCGGCAGGCGCTCCAATGCCGCCGCCACCTCGCTGGCGAATTCCACCTGCTCCGCGTATTCGGCCTCGTTCTTGACTGTGCCGTCTTGCACGAACTCGGGATAGTCCACGCCGATATAGTCCAGCATGTGCAAGGCGTTCATCACCTCCTGCTCGACCTCCGCAAAGGCGGAAAATGCGCCAAAATTCAGTAAGATGGCGCAGGTCAGCGGCAACAGATGGGAACGGAGCATTTAGCCTGAGAACGATGGAAACAAGACGCATTATCGAATGTAATTCGTTCTGAGACAATATATTCCCGGACATGGAAAATTAGCCGTGCGGTCCATCTTGCTTGCTGGCCTCATTGCCGTTCTATGTGGCTGCGCCAGCTTGGGCGCTGTCCCCGCGCCGATCAGCGCCTGTGACACTCTTTACCAAGAGCTGGATCAGGCGACTGAGCAGGCCGGCGTGCGTGACGGCGGTGAGCGGAGCATTTCCGGATTTTCCTATCTGCGCGTCAATCGGCTGCTGGCGAGCCTGACGCCGCCGGTCACGGAAGAAAAAAAATTTGATGCCTGGACAGGCCGGCTGGCGGCGCGGGATTTGAATGCACGCGAGATTGAGCTGCATAACCTGGCCCGGACTGACGCCACGCAAGTGCTACAGCGCCTGCGTGAGTGCAGCACGGAGAAACTCGTGCGGGATCGTGCCAACCCGGAACGGCGGGCGCAATTGATAGAAGCCGCGCATGTGCCAGCGGATTACTCCAATGCGGCGCGTTTTTTTGGCCTGTATCCGCTGGCGGTGCCCTTTCTGCGCGCGGGGATTTCGAAATACAACGCGCAAGTGCGCACCGATTTCGCCCAGCCGCTGCGCGAGTTGCCGCACGGCGGCAAGCTGATTCTGTGGCGACCCGATTCGGTTTCCACACCCAAACCGACGGAGGTGGCGCGCTGGCTGCAACAACGCGATGTCTTGGGCATGCCGCAATTGACGGCAGCTCAATGGCAGCGGCTGGCGGCAGCGCATGCGCCAAGCTGGTGGGTGGAAACCGAAGGCGACTACGACTTGCCGGGTGCGCCGGTATGGCGCGGGCAACACCCGGCACTGGATACAAGTCAGCCCGTCACTTATTTCCTGCCGAGCTACGGCCGCTGGCAGGGCAGGGTCGTGCCGCAACTGGTATACATCGTCTGGTTCGCCGCGCGGCCGCCCGCAGCGTCGCTGGATTTCTACGCGGGTCAGTTCGACGGCCTGGTGTGGCGCGTGACGCTGGACGAAACCGGCCAAGCGCTCGCCTACGACACGATTCATCCCTGCGGCTGTTACCACTACTATTTTCCCGTCGCCGACCTGAAAGTAAAAGTGAAAGACAGTTTGTGGGAGGAGCCCGTGCTGGTGCCGCAAGTCAACGCGCCGGCCAAAGAGGTCGCAGTGCGCGTGGAATCCGCCACCCACTACGTGCGCCGGGTGGTGCCGGACTACGCGGCTTTTTCTGCCGAGCGGCGGCAGTACACGCTCAGGCCTTACCGCGAATTGCTCTCGCTGCCGCGCAGCGACGGCACGCGGCGCAGTCTGTTCCGGCCCAATGGCCTGCTATGCGGCAGCGAACGGCTCGAACGCTTATGGCTATGGCCGAGCGGCGTGATCAGCCCCGGCGCGATGCGGCAATGGGGACGGCATGCCACCGCCTTTATCGGCACGCGTCACTTCGATGACCCCGAAGTTCTGGAGCGCGTGTTCGCGCCGGCCAGCCCTCACTCTTCTCTCTCCCATGGGGAGAGAAGATAAGGCGAAACGCACTCGTTAATGGAAGCTGCGGCCGAGCGCGAAGGTGTAAATCAGAATCGCGGGCGCCTGACAAAACATCACCAGCGCGGTATACAACTCTTCATCCCAGCCGTCTTCATGCGCGCGCGTACTGCGTACCAGTCGCCCCGCGACCCAGTCGCCGGCGAGAGCGAGTAACACGAACAGGCCGAGCGCCTCCAAGCCCGGCAACAGCTTCACCGGCACGCCCAGCATGTCGCCTAACCAGAAAGCCAGCAGGCTGGCGCCCGCAATCGCATGCAGCGGGAACACCAAACCTGGAAAACGCCGCAGGCCCGGCACCAGCGGCAGCAGCAACCCGAGCGCGAACATCAGATTCAGCAAGGAATGG
>JBOICV010000026.1:0-41687 GCA_050740255.1 Nevskiales bacterium
AGCCAGAAGTGGACGATGCCGATCAGGGATTGGAAGGCCGCGCTCACCCGCTTTACCATCCAATTCGAAGACCGGATGCCGAACAATTAACCCAACCGCCGTTTACACAAAAATCCGGACACGCCCGGCGTCGGCTTCAAGGATTTGAATACCCGACAAAGCTCGCTGGAGGATATTTTCGTCAGTCTCGTAAGCGAGCGCCCCTCACCCCAACCCTCTCCCCGCTGACGCGGGGCGAGGGAGACTTCGGAAATCATGAACTCAGTCCCCGCTTTCAACCGTTACGGCGTCTGGGCCATCTATAAGTTCGAGTTGGCCCGGTTCGGCCGTACGCTCTGGCAGAGCCTGGTGACGCCGGTGATTACGACCTCGCTGTATTTCGTGGTGTTCGGCGCCGCCATTGGCTCGCGCATGAGCGAGGTGGACGGCGTGGCCTATGGCGCCTTCATCGTGCCGGGCTTGATCATGCTGTCGCTGTTCACCGAGAGCATTTCCAATGCCTCGTTCGGCATTTATTTTCCAAAGTGGACCGGCACGATCTACGAGCTGTTGTCGGCGCCGATTTCCTCGCTGGAGATTGTGCTGGCTTATGTCGGCGCGGCGGCGACCAAGTCGCTGCTGCTCGGCCTCATCATCCTGGCGACCGCGTCGCTATTCGTGCCCGTACAAATCCTGCACCCGCTGTGGATGATCGCTTTTCTGGTGCTGACGGCGACCACCTTCTGTCTGTTCGGCTTCATCATCGGCGTGTGGGCGAACGGTTTTGAGCAACTGCAGTTCATACCCATGCTGATCATCACGCCGCTGACCTTTCTGGGCGGCGCCTTTTATTCGATCGACATGCTGCCTGGCGCCTGGCGCACCTTCAGCCTGTTCAACCCGGTGGTGTATCTGATCAGCGGTTTCCGCTGGAGCTTCTATGGGACGTCGGACGTCAGCGTGGGCGTGAGCCTGGCGATGACACTGGGATTCTTCGCGATCTGCCTGGCGGTGGTTGCGTGGATTTTCCGCACCGGCTACCGGCTGAAGAACTGACGCGCTACTTGCGCATCGCGCCGACGCTGACCAGCGCGACGCCAGCCACCAGCAGGCCGATGCCGGCGTAAGTCAGCGGCACGGTTTTGGTTTCCTGGGTCCTGGCTTCGAGGTCGCCGATTTTGAGGATGGTTTTTTCGTCGTCGTACTTGAACTGGCCGAAGGCCAGCGCGGCGGCGCCGGCGACGATTAACAGAATTCCGATAACGGAGGCGGGTTTCATGCTTCTTTTCCTGAGAGGGGTGACCGTATCATGATGTGGGATGCCTGCACTAACAACTAGTTCCGCGCCGGCCCGCGGCCGGCTGGTCGTGGTCGCGGCCCCTTCGGGCGGTGGCAAGACCAGCCTGACCCGCGCGCTGATCGAGCGCCTGAACCGGCGCGGCATCGCCAGCGCCTTCTCCGTGTCCTACACCACCCGCGCGCCGCGTCCCGGCGAGCTGAATGGCCGCGACTATCATTTCGTGGACCTGCTGACTTTCGAGACGATGATTGCCCGCGGCGAGTTCCTCGAGCACGCGCGCGTGTTCGACCGTTGCTATGGCACCGGTCGGGCGATTACCGAGCAGCTTTTGTCAGCCGGTACGCACGTATTCTTGGATATTGACTGGCAGGGTGCGCGCCAGGTGCGGGCCAAAGAACCCGTCGCGCTCAGCATCTTCATCGAGCCGCCGTCGCTGGCCGAGCTGGAGCGGCGTTTGCGCAGCCGCGGCCAGGACGGCGACGCGGTCATCCGCCAGCGCATGCAGGCGGCGGCGGACGAGCTAAGCCATGCCGGGGAGTTCGAGCATGTACTGGTCAATGACGATTTTCAGCGCACGGTGGAGCGGATGGAAAGCCTGGTGGCGCCGGGCTAAAGCATGCCCCTCACCCCGACCCTCTCCCCGCTAGCGGGGAGAGGGTGATTTTCTTATGTCGGGTAGCACGTCACGCGGGCTTGGCTTACACTACGCGCCCTTTTAGCTGTCCCGGATTGCTGTTATGGCGCGCGTAACCGTTGAAGACTGTCTGACCCAGATCGAGAACCAGTTCGAGCTCACCCTGGTTGCCGCCAAGCGCGCCCGCCAGTTGGCGCGCGGCGCCGACGCCCGCGTGGATTGGGGCAATGACAAGTCCACCGTCGTGGCGCTGCGCGAGATCGCGGAGTGCAAGGTCAACAAGTCGGTACTGGACGAAGAGGATTTGCCGCCTATTCCCGCCATCTCGCCCGGCCTGGCCGCAATGGAAGTGCCGCAGGATAGTCCGCTGGACTTCAACTCCGACATCTGATTCCCCTCTTCGGGCCGCAACAGCGGCCCGAAGCGTTTTTGCGCCTATCTCTCGCCCGTGCGCGCCGCTATAGTCTCAGCAGGTTTGTCCGCTGAACAAGCTGGTCAGGGCATGGTTGAAATACCCGGTTTGAGCCGCCTCGGTACTGCACTGCGTACACAGCGCGTGTCGCGCGCCTATGGCATCGAGGCGCTGGCGCGCGTGCTGGAGGACTATCTGCCGCCGGAGCAGATCGCCAAGGTGCGCCGCGCGGCCGAGTTCGCCGAGGCTGCGCACCGCGGCCAGTTCCGCAGCTCGGGCGAGCCCTATGTGTTTCACCCGCTGGCGGTGGCGCGCATTCTCGCCGAGATGCGCATGGACCCGACCACGCTGATGGCCGCGATTCTGCACGACGTGGTGGAAGACACCCCCACGATGTTGTCGGATGTGGCGGCGCGCTTTGGCGCCGACGTGGCGCAACTGGTGGATGGCGTGTCCAAATTCTCCCGCGCCCAGCACCAGTCGCGGGAGGAGGCGCAGGCGGAGAGCTTCCGCAAGCTGCTGATGGCGATGGTGCAGGACGTGCGGGTGATGCTGATCAAGCTGGCCGACCGCTTGCACAATCTGCGCACGCTCGACTACGTATCCCCCGAAAGACGCGGCCGCATCGCGCGCGAGACGCTCGATATCTACGCGCCGATCGCGCAGCGGCTCGGTATTCACACGCTGCGGGTGGAGCTGGAGGATCACGCCTTTGCCCATCTGTATCCCAAACGCCACAAGGTGTTGAAGCAGGCGGTGGCGGAGCAGACCGGCGACCAGAAGGACGTGGTGCGCGAGGTGGAGCAGCGCTTGCGCGAATCGCTGAAGAATGAGGGCATCGCTGCGACCGTTACCGGCCGCGAGAAGAACCTGTACAGCATTTATCTGAAGATGCGGCGCAGCGGCCGGCGCTTTCTGGAGGTGATGGACATCTACGGCTTTCGCGTTATCGTGGACTCGGTTGACGCCTGTTACCGCGCCTTGGGCGTCGTGCATCATGCCTATCGCCCCATCTCCGATCAGTTCAACGACTTCATCGCCAACCAGAAGGCCAACGGTTACCAGTCGCTGCATACGACGCTGCTCGGGCCGCAAGGCGTAAAGGTCGAAGTGCAAATCCGCACGAAGGATATGCAGCAGATCGCCGAGCAAGGCATCGCCTCGCATTGGCAGTACAAGCTCGGCGCCGGCGGCGGCGCGCCGCAGCTCAAGGCGCGCGAGTGGCTGGGGGCGCTGCTGGAGATGGACAAGGAGACCAGCGCTCAGGAATTCCTCGAGAGCGTGAAGATCGAGTTATTCCCGGAAGAGGTTTACCTGTTCACGCCCAAGGGCGAGGTGCGGCGGCTGCCGCGCAAGTCCACGCCGGTGGATTTTGCCTATGCCATTCACACGGATCTCGGCAACCGCTGCGTGGCAGCCAAGGTTGACCAGCATCTGGCGCCGCTGTCAACGCCGCTCGAGAACGGCCAGACCGTGGAGATCATCACGGCGCGTACCGCGATGCCGAATCCCGCCTGGCTGTTCTTCGTGCGCACGATCAAGGCGCGCAACGCCATCCGGCACTACCTCAAGAATCAGCAGGTCGAGCAGGCGGAGGATCTCGGTCGCCGGCTGCTGAACAAGTCCTTGCGCGAACTGGGTGTGGCGGTGCGCAAACTGCGCGACGAGCAGGTGCAGCGCGCACTGCGCCAGATGAATCTGCCCAGCCTCGGGCAGCTGTATGTCAGCATCGGCCTGGGACAGCGTCTGGCGCCGCTGGCCGCGCGCCATTTTCTCGACGCCGGCGCCATGCCGCAGGGCGTTCGCACCCTGCCTATCGCCGTCGAAGGCACCGAAGGCCTGGTGGTGGAGTATGCAAAGTGCTGCTATCCGGTTCCCGGCGACGCGATCCTGGGCCACGTCAGCGCCGGCCGCGGCGTCGTGATCCACCGGATTGCCTGCAAGGTGGCGCGCAGCAAGCACCAGGCGGCACAGGAGTGGATCGATCTGCGCTGGTCGAAGCGCGTCAAGGGTGATTTCCCGGTGGAGCTGAAACTGGAAGCGAAAAGCGAGCGTGGCGTACTGGCGACCATCGCCACGCAAATCGCCGAAGCCGGCTCCAACATCGAGCGCGTCAGCATGCCGGAGAAGAACGAGGAAGTCTCGGTACTCCGTGTCCGCGTCAGCGTCAGCGACCGGCATCATCTGGCCCAGATCATGCGCCGGCTGCGCCGTATTCCGGTGGTGCAAAAAGTAGGGCGTGCGTAATGCCCGGAGTGACCCCATGAGCAGAGCCATCATTCAAACAACGCAGGCGCCACCGGCCATCGGCACCTATTCGCAGGCGGTGCGCGTCGGCGGCACGGTGTATCTTTCCGGCCAGATCGGGCTTGATCCCGCGACCATGCAACTGGTCGAGGGAATCGAGGGGCAAATCCATCAGGTGTTCAAGAATCTGCGCGCCGTGGCGCAAGCCAGTGGCCTGGATCTGGCGCAGGCGGTGAAGCTCACGATTTATCTGACGGATCTGGCGCACTTCGCCAAGGTCAGCGAAATCATGGCCCAGTACTTCAGCGCGCCCTATCCCGCCCGCGCTGCGGTGGGCGTGGCCTCGCTGCCGCGCGCGGCGCTGGTGGAAGCCGACGCAATTCTGGTGGATGGCTGAACTTCGCGCGCGGCCCGCGCTAAGCCTTGAGAGCGAGCTGCGCTATCTAAAAGGCGTCGGTCCGCGCGGTGCAGAGTTGCTGGCTGCGCTGGGCCTGCAGCGAGTGCAGGATTTGCTATTTCATCTGCCGCTGCGCTACGAAGACCGCACCCGCTTCGCGCCTTTGCGTGAGTTGCATGATGGCCGCCCTGCGCTAATTGCGTGCCGAATCGAGGGCGCCAGCATCAAGTTCGGCCGTCGCCGCAGCCTTGTGGTGACCGTGACCGACGAAGTCAGCTTTCTGTTATTGCGTTTCTTCCATTTCAATGCCGCGCAGCAGGAGCAGCTCAAGCCGGGCGCCTGGCTGCGCTGTTTTGGCACGGCCAGACTCGGCCCGCAGGGTTTGGAGATGGTGCATCCCGAATACCGCGTGCTGGCGCACAAGGCGGAGGCGACACCCGACGCGAGGCTGACGCCGGTTTACCCGACTACCACCGGCATCCAGCAGCCGCGCTTGCGCCGACTGGTGGAGCAGGCGCTGGGCATGATGGCGCGCACGCCGCTGCCGGAACTGTTGCCGACCGCGGCCAGTCCCGGCGTGAACGAAAGTCTGCAATATCTGCACGCACCGCCACCCGGCACCGATCTGAGCCAGCTGGAGAATGGTCGTCATCCGGCGCAGCGCCGGCTGGCGCTGGAAGAGCTCACGGCCCAGCAGCTCGCCGCGCGCGCACGGCGGCGGCAAATGCGAGAGCAAACCGCGCGGGCGCTCGCCGGCGACCAGACGCTGCGCCGTGCATTTCACGCCGAGTTGCCGTTCAAGCTGACGCGCGCGCAACAGCGCGTCATTGCCGAGATTGAGCGCGACCTCGCTCAAACAACACCGATGCTGCGGCTGTTGCAGGGCGATGTCGGCTCGGGCAAGACCGTGGTGGCGGCCAGCGCGATGCTGGCCGCGGTCGAATGCGGCGCGCAGGCCGCGCTGATGGCGCCGACCGAGTTGCTGGCCGAGCAGCACGCGCGCAATCTCAGGCGCTGGCTGGAACCGCTGAAACTGCCGGTCGGCTTGCTCAGCGGCGCACAAACGGCCGCGGAACGCCGGCGCATGCTGGAAGCGCTGGCCGACGGCCGGATTCCCGTGGTGGTCGGCACCCATGCCTTGTTTCAGGAGGAAGTGCGATTCAAGCAACTGGCAATATGTGTGATTGACGAGCAGCACCGCTTTGGTGTGCATCAGCGCCTGGCCCTGCGCGCCAAGGGCGGGGTGCGGCAGCCGCATCAACTGGTGATGACCGCCACGCCGATTCCACGAACGCTGGCGATGGCCTTGTACGCCGATCTCGACAGTTCGGTGATTGACGAGTTGCCGCCGGGCAGAAAACCAGTGCAGACCGTCGCCATGCCGGACACCCGCCGCGCGGAAGTGCTGAAACGCGTTGCCGCGGCCTGCGCCGAGGGTCGCCAGTGCTACTGGGTATGCACGCTGATCGAGGAATCGGAGCTGCTGGCAGCGCAAGCCGCCGAGCAGACCGCCGAAGAACTGCGGACGCGCCTGCCGCATCTCAAGATAGGCCTCGCGCATGGTCGTTTGCGGCCCGCCGAGAAGGATGCGGTCATGAGCAGCTTCCGAGATGACGAGCTGCAGTTACTGGTTGCCACCACCGTGATTGAAGTTGGCGTAGATGTGCCGAATGCCTCGTTGATGGTGATCGAGAATTCCGAGCGACTGGGGCTGGCGCAACTGCATCAATTGCGTGGTCGCGTTGGCCGCGGCGCGGCGCAGAGCCATTGCGTGCTGCTCTATCACCCGCCGCTTGGCCCGCTGGCGCAGGCCCGGCTCGCGGTGCTGCGCGACACCAACGACGGCTTCAAGATCGCGCAAAGCGATCTTGAGTTGCGCGGTCCCGGCGAGCTGCTGGGCACTCGTCAGGCCGGTCTGGTCGGTTTCAAAATCGCCGATCTGGCGCGGGACGCCGACTTGCTGCCGCGCGCGCAACAGACTGCTGACGCCATTCTGCAGACGAGTCCTGCCAACGTGGCGCCGCTTTTACGCCGCTGGCTCGGCGATGCGGAGATTTACGCGCATGCCTGACCGCAGCAGGAATTGGCGCACGAAGCTGCGCGATTACGCGCAACTGATGCGGCTCGACCGGCCGATCGGCATTTATCTGCTGCTCTGGCCGGCGCTGTGGGCGTTGTGGTTTGCGGGCGACGGTCATCCGCGGCCGCTGAACATCGTGATCTTCATCGCGGGCGTGGTACTGATGCGTTCGGCCGGCTGCGTCATCAATGATTATGCTGACCGCGATTTCGATCCGCGGGTTGAGCGCACCAGGAATCGGCCAATTGCCGCCGGTCGCGTGACCCCGCGCGAAGCGCTGATCCTGTTCGCTGTTTTGTGCGTGGCTGCGCTGCTGGTGGCGTTGCCCCTGAACAGGCTGGCTATCGCATTGTCGGTGCCGGCAGTGCTGCTGGCGGCGAGTTATCCCTTCGCCAAGCGTTATACCTATCTGCCGCAGGCGCATCTCGGCGCTGCTTTCGGCTGGGCCGTGCCGATGGCTTTTGCCGCCGAGCAGAACACAGTGCCGCCGTTGGCCTGGCTGTTGTTTCTGGTGACGTTGTTGTGGGCCGTGGCCTACGACACGTTCTATGCCATGGTGGATCGCCAGGACGATTTGAAGATCGGCGTGAAATCCAGCGCAATCCTGTTCGGTCGTGCTGACCGGCTAATCACCGCGCTGCTGCAACTCGCGGTGGTGGCAGGTTTGCTGTGGGCCGGTGTTTGGACCGGTTCAGGTGCCTGGTACTACTTCGGCTTGGCCGCTGCCGCGGGACTCGCGCTCTATCAGCAATGGCTCATTCGTGAGCGTGAATCCGCGGCCTGCTTCAAGGCTTTTCTGAACAATCACTGGTTCGGAGCCGCAGTATTCGCCGGGATTATTGCTGAGGCTTATCTCTAGCCTCGTCCTCAAGCGGCGCGCGCAGTTGCACCTCACGCTGCAGAAAGGGCATTTCCACGCCTTGCGCCCGAAACGCGCGGTCAATTGCGAAATTCAAATCGCTGGCCACCTGACCGCGCTTGTCGGCATCCTGCACAAACACATTGAGCTGGAAGTTGAGCGCCGAGTTGGCGAAGCCGACAAACAGTACCGCGGGTCCTGGTACGAAGGGATGACCGGGCTTTATCGCGTCCGGGTGCGCAGCCACAGCGTCTAGCAGCAGTTTCTGCACCAGCTCGGTGTCGCTGCCGTAGGCGACGCTGATCGGCAGGCTGACGCGGCCGTAGCGATCGCGCAGCGTCCAATTGCTGACGATGCCGGAGATCAGCGCGGAGTTGGGCACGATCACGCTCATACGCTCGCCGGTCTCAATCTCCGTCGAGCGGATACTGATGCGCCGTACATAACCCGAAACCTCGTTCACGCTGATGAGATCGCCCACGCGGATGGGCCGCTCGAACAGCAGAATCAGGCCGCTTACGAAATTGTTGACGACATTCTGCAGGCCAAAGCCGATGCCGACCGAAAGCGCACCCGCGACGACCGCGAGATTGGTGAGCTGGACCCCGGCGACCGACAAACCGATCAGCACCGCGAGGATAAACGTCGCATAACCAAAAATGGTGGAGACCGCGGTGCGCGTGCCGTGCTCCATCGGCGTGCGCAGCAGCCATTTGCGCTCCAGTTGCCGCTTGATCCAGCGGGTCAGACTCAGCAGCGCCGAGAAGAACACCACACCCAGCAGGATCTTGCCCGGCACGATGTTGACTTCGCCGAGCTCAAAGCCCCTGCTGGATAGTTTGCCGAGCAAATCCAGCGCGATTTCGGTCAGTCCCCAGAAATGCAGTACCAGCAGCGGCAAGCCGAGCAGCAGCGTGGCGTCCAGCGTCCAGGCCAGCCAGTCGACCTCGTGCAGGCGTTTGCCGGGTGCGACCTGCAGCTTGGCGCGCAGCCACTGCTGCCAGCGGTAACGTCCCGTGTGCAGGCTGTCTGTCAGAGCGTGTGTGGCCCAGGCCATCAGGCTGCCAGCCAGCAGCGTGGCGAGACTGAATGTCAGCGGCCCCAAACGGAGATTCAGTTCCGCCAGGCCGCTGTGCTGCGCGTACCACAGTAGGGCCGAACCCACGGTCAAGAGCGTCAGCAGCAGCGAAACAACAGCGAGTCCGCGCATGCGGGAATTGTAGCTGTACTAGCTTCCAGGCCGCGACGTGCGTGTCAGCGACCACACTTCAATCCGCGCCGCGCCGGCGCGTTTCAGCACACGCGCGAACTCGTTCACGGTGTGGCCGGTGGTGACTACATCGTCCACGATCACGACATGTTTCTTTACAAGATTGAGCGAGCAGGCGAAGGCGCCGCGCACATTGACGGCGCGGTGCTTTACATCCAGCTCGCTTTGCGCCGCGGTGGCACGCGTGCGCACGCAGCCGCTGACGTCCAGTGGAATGTTGAGCGTGCGCGCGATCGGCCGCGCCAGTTCCAGCGCCTGGTTGTAGCCGCGCGTCTTCAGCCGCGATTCGTGCAGCGGTACCGGAATCAGCAAGTCCGGCTTCTGTTTCGGGCGCCGCGGCGCCAAGCCCGACGCCAGCTCGCCCAGCAGGCGCGCATTACCGAGGCGCTGATGAAACTTGAGGCCGGTGATCAACCAGTCGAGTGGTTTTTCGTAGCGCAATGGCGCCCAGGCGGAATCGTAAATCGGCGGCTGTTGCAGGCAATGAGCGCAGAGCGCCGGCGGGAACACGCCGGCCGGCAAGGGCAGGGCACAACGCGCGCAGGCCTTGTGGTTCCAGGGCAAATCACTGTAACAACCCCCGCAGAGTTCACGCGTCCCCACACCCTGAGCGCCACACAAGAGACAGGCGGCCGGATACAAGCGTCCAAGCAACTGGTCACGAAACGCCCTGATGTTAACTTTTACAACCATATTGAGTTGACAGCATTTTTGCAGCCGATACGATGCGGCGAACTAAGGGAGTTTGCCATGGCTCGCACGGCTTTTATTTCCACCCTCCGGCACGATTGGACGCTGGCCGAGGTGCAGGCGCTGTTCGCGCTGCCGTTCAGCGACTTGTTGTATCAGGCCCACAGCCTGCATCGCACGCATCATGCGCCCAATACCGTACAGCTCTCGACCCTGCTCTCCATCAAGACCGGCGCCTGCCCCGAGGACTGCGCTTACTGTCCACAATCGGTGCGCTACGACACCGGCTTGCAAGCCGAGCCGCTGATGCCCCTGGATGAAGTGGTCACCGCGGCGCGCGCAGCGAAAGCCAACGGCGCCACGCGTTTTTGCATGGGCGCGGCCTGGCGCAGCCCCAAGGATCGGGATCTGGAAAAAGTCGCGGCGATGGTGAAAGAGGTCAAAGCGCTGGGATTGGAAACCTGCGTCACGCTGGGCATGTTGAAGGCGCAGCAGGCGGAAAAACTGGCTGAGGCCGGACTCGACTATTACAACCACAATCTCGATACCTCGCCCGAGTACTACGAAAAAATCATCAGCACGCGTACCTACGAGGACCGGCTCGATACCTTGAGCAATGTGCGCGCGGCCGGCATCAAAGTCTGTTGCGGCGGCATCGTCGGCATGGGCGAGCAGCCCGCCGATCGCGCCGAGCTGCTGCGTCAGCTCGCGAATCTGCCGGAGCATCCAGAAAGCGTGCCAATCAATAATCTGGTGCAGGTTACGGGCACACCTTTACAAGGCACTGAGCAGCTCGATCCGCTGGAATTCGTGCGCACCATCGCGGTCGCGCGGATGCTGATGCCGAAAGCCTACGTGCGACTATCCGCCGGACGCGAACAAATGTCGGATGAGTTGCAGGCGCTGTGTTTCTTTGCCGGCGCCAATTCGATTTTCTACGGCGACAAGCTGCTGACAACCCACAATCCGCAGAACGCGCGCGACCGTGCGTTGTTCGCAAGGCTCGGCGTGCTCGCTGAAGCAAGCGTTAACTCGGAACAAAATATGCAGTCGCTCTCCCCTTGCGGGAGAGGACAGGAGAGGGGGAATGCTGTCAGTACGTCGCCCCCCTCCCCCTAACCCCCTCCCGCAGGGGGAGGGGGAAACCAATTTGGAGGAGCGCCTCAGCGTCGAGCTGAAACGCATCCGCGCGGCCGATCTCTACCGTGTGCGGCGGGTGGTGGAAGGCACTCACGGCGCCAGAATCACGGTCGGCGGCAAAGCCAGCATCAATTTCTGCAGCAATGACTATCTCGGCCTCGCCAGTGACCCGCGCGTGGCCGAGGCTGGGCGCAAAGCGCTCGCAACGACAGGTACTGGAAGCGGCGCGGCGGCGCTGGTTTCCGGCTATAACCGCGAACATCAGGCGCTAGAAGAAGAACTTGCCGCTTTCGTGCAGCGGCCGCGCGCCTTGCTGTTTTCCAGTGGCTGGGCGGCAAATCTAGGTGTGTTGCGTGCACTCGCGAGCAAAAACGACGTACTCATCGCGGATGAACTCAATCATGCGTCGCTGATTGATGGTGGACGTCTGTCCGGTGCGCGCTATGTGCGCGTGGCGCACGGCGATGTCATGGCGTTTCGCAGCGCCATAGAAGAAATATTCCCCCTCCCCCCCGGATCGAGTCCGGGGCAGGCTCTGCGGGAGGGGGCCAGGGGGAGGGGAGAGAATCTGGATGGCTTACCCCCTCCCTCAATCCCTCCCCTCAAGGGGAAGGGAAATATGAAATTGGTCGCGACCGACAGCGTGTTCAGCATGGATGGAGATCTTGCTCCGCTGCCCGAACTTGCTGCGCTGTGCCAGCAGTACAACGCCGCATTAATGGTGGATGACGCCCACGGTTTCGGCGTTCTTGGTGACAACGGGCGCGGCACGCAGGAGCATTTCGGCCTTAGCCCGGACATCTACGTTGCCACGCTCGGCAAGGCCCTTGGCTGCGCCGGCGCCTTCGTGGCGGGTTCCGAGAATCTCATCGAATACCTGATTCAGCGTGCGCGAAGCTGGGTGTTTTCTACCGCGCCGCCGCCTGCGGTCGCCGCCGCCGCCCGCGCGGCCTTGCGCATCGTGCAGACCGAGCCGGAACGCCGCACGCGGCTGTTCGAGTTGCTGCGCCGCTTTCGCAGCGGTTGTGCGCAACTCGGCATTCCGCTGAGCAAATCAGAAACGCCGATTCAGCCGCTGATATTGGGTGACGAAAGCCGCGCGCTCGCGTTCTCACAGCATCTGTTCGAGCGAGGCTATTGGGTGGCTGCGATCCGTCCGCCGACCGTGCCACCCGGCACGGCGCGCCTGCGCATCACGCTTTCGGCCACGCACAGCGAGCAGCAAGTGGACGGATTATTGAACGCGCTGGCGGAGTGCTGGCAGTGATTCAGGTCGTTTCGCTGATTGGTGCGGCGCTGATACTCGCGGCCTTCGCGCTGCTGCAATGGGGGCGGTGGCAGGCGCAGGATTGGAGCTATCTATGGGCCAACACGGTCGGCGCCGGCCTGCTGACAGCGGTGGCCTGGCTCGAGTCGCAATGGGGGTTTCTGGCGCTGGAAGGCGTGTGGGCGCTGTTTAGCGCCTGGAGCCTGCTTAGAAAACATAACGCCGCGTGACCGCGCGCAGCTTATTCGTCACTGGCACCGACACCGATGTCGGTAAAACCCGCGTCGCCTGCGCCTTGTTGCGCGCGCTAACGGCCGCCGGAAAGCGTTGCGCGGGTTTCAAGCCCGTATCTGCCGGGCTGATGCAAACTGCTGCAGGTCCGCGTCACGAAGACGCGCTGGCACTCAATGCTGCGGCCAGTGTCAAATTGCCGGACGAATTACTGAATCCTTACTGCCTGCCCGACGCGCTGGCGCCACACATCGTCGCCGCCAGAAAGGGGATCAGGCTGGAGAGCGAACGCATTTTGTCAGCGCACCAGGCAATTGCTGCGCAGGCGGATTGGATCGTGATTGAGGGCGCCGGCGGCTGGCTGGTGCCGCTGAACGAGCGTGAAACGCTGGCGGATGTGGTCGCTATTGCCGGCTGGCCGGCCATTCTTGTGGTGGGTATGCGCCTGGGTTGCCTCAACCACGCCCTGCTGAGCGCCGAAAGCATTCTGCGGCGCGCGCCCTTAGTCGGCTGGATCGCGAATGAGCTGCCCCCGCTCCAGACCGCGCTGGAGGAAAACGTCGCGAGCCTGGACCTGCGCTTACCCGCGCCGCGGCTGGCCCGCATGCGCGTGCAGGCCACTGATTTGGAATGGAGTCCCGGCGGCCGCTCCGCGCTCGGCCTATAGACCCTGGCGGTTTGCCACACCCCCGCCGCTCGCATAGAATTCTCGCGTCACGTTCAGGGTGCGCCCAAGGTGGACCAAGGGTGGGCCATTCGCTTCGTCAACACGTCAGCCAGGGGCCGGCTTGGCCCGGAGCGGGTCAGCCGCGCCGTTGTCGGCCGTGCGTCGCGGACCACTATACCCTGGAATGCGAGCGCTGAAAAAGTGCGGCAGCACTTTGTTTGGCAAGAATAATTTTCGGAGAGCAAGGCATGTTCATTAAGCACCCGATCCGGCTGGCTGGTCTCGTACTGGGCTTGCTTGTCGCCGCGAACGCCCAAGCCGCCTGGGATTTGAACATGCCGCAGGGCGTTACCGAGATCAGCCGCGACGTCTATGACCTGCACATGCTGATCTTCTACGTGTGCTGTGCGATCGGTGCACTGGTCTTTGGCGTAATGTTTTATTCAGTGTTTGCGCACCGCCGTTCGCGCCATCCGAAGCCGGCCGATTTCCACGAATCCACCACGGTGGAAATCGTCTGGACGATTCTGCCCTTCATCATCCTGATCGCAATGGCGATTCCGGCCGCCGGTACCCTGATCAAGATGGAGGACATGCGCGGCTCGGATATGACGGTGAAGGTCACCGGTTATCAGTGGAAGTGGGAATACGAATACATCGGTCAGGACTACAGGTTCTTCTCGAGCCTGCTGCCGGAGCACAACGTGCTGCGCCAGACCGGCGCCGTGACCGATTACAAGACCCTGCCGGCCGATTATCTGCTGGAAGTGGACAACCGCCTGGTGCTGCCGACCGGCAAGAAGATCCGCTTTCTGCTGACCGCCAACGACGTGATTCACGCCTGGTGGGTGCCGGCGCTGGGCACCAAGAAAGACGCCATCCCCGGCTTCGTCAACGAAATCTGGGCACGCATTGATGAGCCCGGCGTGTATCGCGGCCAGTGCGCGGAGCTGTGCGGCCGCGATCATGGTTTCATGCCGGTCGTGGTCGAGGCGGTAAGCCCCGATCAGTTCGACGCCTGGCTGCTTGCGCAGAAAAGCGGAGCAGGGGTAACCACCCCCGCGGCAAGCGCAACGCCGGCACCTGCGCCTCAGCAAGTTGCCGCCGCGCCTGTCCTGAGCCCTGTCGAAGGGCAGGCCGAGGTTGTGGCTGTTACCAAAAAGAAAATCGACGAACCCGTGCTTGTGGCGACCGACAGCAAGCCAAGGCCTGCTGCAGCGCCGGCCGCTGAGAAACTCGACCAGGCAACACTGATGGCCGAAGGCCAGAAGGTTTACGCGCAGTACTGCGTCGCCTGCCATCAGGTTAATGGCGAGGGTTTGCCGCCGGCTTTCCCGACGCTAAAAGGCGGCAAGGTCACAACCGGCCCCGCGCCGGAACAGATCAGGCAGGTATTGAAGGGCAAGGGCGCGATGCAGCCCTTCGCCGGCATTTTGAACGACCGGCAAATCGCGGCTGTCATCAGCTTCGAGCGCAATTCCTGGGGTAACAAAGCCGGCCTGGTTCAGCCCGCCGACGTCAAGGCGCAGCGCTAATCGCGCGCCCAGCACTGGATTACGGAGAACATCATGAGTCACGCCCACACGGCCACCGCGGACCACGCCCATCACGATGACCACGGCCACGGCCCCGTCACGCTCAAGGACGGGCTGTTTCCTTACATCATGCGCTGGATCAGCACCACCAATCACAAAGATCTTGGCACGCTCTACCTGATTCTTTCTTTCACCATGTTCTTCATCGGCGGCGTGATGTCGCTGGTGATTCGCGCCGAGCTATTCCATCCCGGCATGCAACTGGTGTCGCCGGAGTTTTTCAACTCCATGACCACCATGCATGCGCTGATCATGATCTTCGGCGGGGTGATGCCGGGCTTCGTCGGGTTGGCCAACTGGCAGGTGCCGATGATGGTCGGCTGTTCCGACCTGGCACTGCCGCGCGTGAATAACTGGGGTTTCTGGATTCTGCCCTTTGCCTTCGGACTGCTTTTGTCCACCTTGTTCATGGAAGGCGGCGCACCCGCCGGCGGCTGGACCATGTATCCGCCGCTGGTATTGCAGACCGGCGATGCCTTCCCCTTCCTGATTTTCGCCGTGCACATCCTCGGCATCAGCTCGATCACCGGCGCGATCAACGTCGTGGTCACGATTCTGAACATGCGCGCGCCCGGCATGACCCTGCTGAAGATGCCGCTGTTTGTCTGGACCTGGCTGATCACCGCTTATCTGCTGCTTGCGGTCATGCCGGTGCTCGCAGGCGCGGTGACCATGTTGCTGACCGATCGCTATTTCGGCACCAGCTTCTTCAACGCGGCGGGCGGCGGCGACCCGGTGATGTTCCAGCATATCTTCTGGTTCTTCGGCCATCCCGAGGTGTATATCCTGATTCTGCCGGCCTTCGGCATCGTCTCCACCATCATCCCGACTTTCGCGCGCAAGGCCTTGTTCGGCTACGACTCGATGGTGTACGCGACCTCATCGATCGCTTTTCTGAGCTTCATTGTGTGGGCGCACCACATGTTTACGGTCGGCATGCCGATCGCCGGCGAGCTGTTTTTCATGTTCGCCACCATGCTGATTGCGGTGCCGACCGGCGTGAAGGTGTTCAACTGGATCGCGACCATGTGGCGCGGTTCGATGACTTTCGAGACGCCGATGCTATTCGCGGTGGCTTTCGTGTTCCTGTTCACGATCGGCGGCTTCTCCGGCCTGATGCTGGCGATCACACCGGCCGACTTCCAGTATCACGATACTTATTTCGTGGTCGCGCACTTTCACTACGTGCTGGTGCCCGGCGCGGTATTCGCGATCCTCGGCGCGGTCTACTACTGGGTTCCGAAGTGGACCGGCGTGATGTACAACGAGTTCTGGGGCAAGACTCACTTCTGGCTGTCGGCGATCTTCGTCAACGTGACTTTTTTCCCACAGCACTTCGTCGGCCTGGCCGGCATGCCGCGCCGCATTCCCGACTACAACGTGCAGTTTGCGGACTTCAATATCGTCAGCTCGATCGGCGCCTTTGTGTTCTTCTTCGCGCAGTTCATTTTCATCTTCAACATGATCGGCTGCATGCGCAAAAAGACGGCCAACCTGCCTCCGCGCGTGTGGGAGGGCGCCCATGGGCTGGAATGGACGGTGGCCAGCCCGGCGCCCTATCACACCTTCGAGGACCCGCCCACGATCCCGGATACCGAGCTGACCGCCGAGCACGACGCGTTTGACGCGCTCGACCACCACAAGCTTTCGACCTGATGGCGGACTGCGGCAATGACAGCGGAGCAGCAGCGCGAACTGAAGGCGCGTAATCTGCGCCTCGCCCTGATTCTGACGGCGCTGGCCGTGGCCTTGTTTGTCGGCAGTTTCTTCTTTCTGCCCAAGTAGCGGGCGGTCGAATATGAGTGAAGCAGTCGCGCTGGACACAAGCACGCAGCGCACGGTCTGGAAACTGGCGCTGGTGGTGGCCGGCATGTTCGCTTTCGGCTACGCCATGGTGCCCCTATACCAGGCGCTGTGCCGCGTCACCGGCTGGAACGGCACGGCTGGCGGCATGCTGGCCCAAGCCACCGATATCAATGGTGCGGTGGATAGTGTGCGCAAGGTTAATGTGGAGTTTGTCACCACCGTGAATGGCGGTACGGGCTGGGAGTTTCGCGCCGAGCAGAGTGGCGTGAACGTGCACCCCGGTGCGCTGACCACGGTCAATTTCTATGCGCGCAATCTCAGCGACCGCGCGGTAGTCGCCCAGGCGGTGCCGAATGTCGCGCCGGCCGAGGCCGCGCGGCATTTCAAGAAGCTGGAATGTTTTTGTTTCACCCAGCAGAATTTCGCGGCCGGTGAGGAGAAGTTGATGCCGGTAAAGTTCGTGCTGGACCCCGAACTGCCGGCCTTCGTGGACCGGGTAACGCTGTCCTATACGTTTTTTGATGCCAGTGCTTTCGCCGGCGAGCCGGTGCAAGCACAGAACTAAAGGAAGATTTATGGCTCACGCATCCCACGCCCCCGCAGCCGACCGTTATTTCGTGCCGGCCCCGTCCTGGTGGCCCTTCGCGATGACTGCGGTATTGGTCACCTTCATGGTCGGCTTTGGCAACTGGCTCAACGGTTACGACCAGGGCCGTATTTTCTTTGCATTGGGCCTGGCCGGCATACTGGTGATGACCTTCGTCTGGATTCGCGGCGTGGCGCGCGAGAGCGAGCGCGGCGCCTACAACGCGCAGGTGGACCGCACTTACCGCTGGGCGATGAGCTGGTTCATCTTTTCCGAGGTCATGTTCTTCGGCGCTTTCTTCGGCGCGCTGTTCTATGCGCGCCAGCTGTCGGTGCCGTGGATTGCCGGTGAGGGCGCCAAGTTTGCCACCAACGAGTTCATCTGGAAGGGCTTTGAAGCGGTGTGGCCGACCAATGGTCCGGGCGATATCGGCGGTGCCTTCGAAATCATTCCGGCCTGGGGTGTGCCGTTCGTCAACACGCTAATCCTGCTGAGCTCCGGCGTCACCATCACCTTCGCCCATCACATGCTGAAGGCCGGCAAGAGAACCGCCTGCATCCTGTGGATGTTTGCGACGGTGGCGCTGGGCGCGAGCTTCCTGTACCTGCAGGCTAGCGAGTATATGGAGGCCTATCAGCACCTCAACCTCACGCTCGGTTCGGGTGTGTACGGCTCGACCTTCTTCATGCTCACCGGCTTCCACGGCGCGCACGTGACGCTCGGCACCATCATGCTGAGCATCATCACGCTGCGCCTGATGCTGGGCCACTTCAAGCCGGACTCGCACTTCGGTTTCGAAGGCGTGGCCTGGTATTGGCACTTCGTGGACGTGGTGTGGATTGGTTTGTTTATCTTCGTCTACGTGCTTTAGTTACGTCCCTGTAACAGAACGCGGCGTCCTGCCGGCGCCCTCACCCCCGACCTCTCCCCAAGGGAGAGGGGAATAACTCCCTTCTCCCTCGGGGAGAAGGTGGCGCGTAGCGTCGGATGAGGGCGCGCAGGCGATGATTCCTTGCGCTGTTACTCATTTACGCAATCCTTAGTAAGGTGTTGTTTCTGACGGCGCTGCGTTCGGGCGCTCGTAAATCCCGTGCGGCCGGAGCCAGCCCATGAAAAACGCGAGCACCAGAAAAGCGATCAACGCCAGTTGCAGACCGACGCGCCAGGTCAGCGCGTTGACGACACGCTTCGAGTCCTGCCCGCCGCGATCTTTCACGAGAAAATACAGCCCGCTGAACAAGGCCACCAGAATGGCGAGCAAAAAACCGATGATGATTAGGGTCATGACGCGGAAGAGATTGGCTTGCGCCTAGGCCGCTACCGTTTCGCGCCGCCGCTATGGGCCTGGGCGGCTGCACTCGCTTTCATTGTGCTGTTCAGCAATCTCGGCCTCTGGCAGTTGCGGCGGGCGGATGAGAAGAGCGCCATCATAGCCGCCCAGCGGGAGGCGGCAAAGGCACAGCCAGTGGATCTGGCGGCTTGGATGATGCAAGGAAAAGATTCCGCCGAGTTGTACGGCAGAGCTGTCCGGCTGCGCGGCCGTTTGCTGGCGAACCGCCAGTTGCTGCACGACAGCCAGGTGCATGCCGGTCAGGCCGGTTACCACGTGTGGACGCCGCTCGCGGTCGAAGACCTGCCGCAACTGGTGCTGATCAACCGCGGCTGGCTCGCTGCGTCGCCAGATCGCGCGGTTTTGCCGGCGGTAGCGGCGTCTGCAGCTTCGGTTGAGTTGCGCGGCCAGTGGCGCGGCTTGCCGGAACCGGGTCTGCGCAGCGGCAGCAATGATTGCGAGCGATCGTCGTGGCCCAAGCTTGTACAATATCCGCGCCTTGCCGAGCTGGAGTGCCTGCTGGAGAGGCGCGTCGCGGTGGGAATTATTCTGCTGGATCCCGACCAGCCCGACGGTTATCTGCGCGACTGGAACTCTGGTGCGATTCCGCCGGAACGCCATATCGGTTATGCCTTCCAATGGTGTGCGCTCGCCGGCGCGCTATTGATTGTTTTTATGATCGTGAATCTAAGAAAATCCGATGACTGAACAAACTACGGGCCGCCGCAGACTGCTGCTATTGGCTGCTTTGTTTCTGGGGCCACTACTCGCGGCCTACGCGCTGTACTATTTCTCCGACTGGCGCCCGAGCGGCACGGTGAATAAGGGACATTTGCTGAGTCCGGCGCGGCCGCTGCCGAAGCTGGCGCTCGCCACCGCGGATGGAACGCCGGTGCCACCCAGCGACCTCAAGCGCACCTGGACCATGCTCTATGTGGGGTCTTCCAACTGCGCAGAGGAATGCCGGCAGGCTTTGTACAACGCGCGCCAGGTGCATACCGCGCTCGGCAAGGAAGCGCATCGCGTACAAGGGGTATTTATCGCCACAGACGATGCTTCGCTGGCGGCATTGCAGAACTTTCTGCACGAGGAGCATCGCGGCATGAAGCTGTGGACCACCGAGCTGGCCGCGCGCATCGAGCTGATGGTTTTTCTCGGCAGCACCGGCATGAATCCCGAGACGCCCGGCAACATCTATCTGGTGGACCCGCTCGGCAACTGGGTGATGTACTACCTGCCCAGCGATCCGCCGAAAGGCATGCTCAAGGATTTGAAGAAGCTGCTGCGGGTGTCGCGCATTGGCTGACAAATCCCCCTGCGCGCCTGCGGCGCTTTCCCCCCCTTTACAAAAGGGGGGATGGGGGGATTTCTTCCTGCGTGAAGCGTGTCGGCGGGCATGATAAGAACTTTTCGTTGGCTGGTTTTGCTGAGCTGCGCACTGGCCCTGGTGCTGGTGGTGCTCGGCGCCTATGTGCGGTTGTCGCATGCCGGTTTGAGTTGCCCCGACTGGCCCGGCTGTTACGGACGCATGAGCGTGCCGACCGCCAGCGAGCAGGTGACCGCCGCCAACCGCGCCTATCCGCAACGCCCGCTGCAAGCGCACAAAGCCTGGAAGGAGATGGCGCACCGCTACGTGGCGGGCGCGCTGGGTCTGTTGATTCTGTTGCTGGCGCTGCTCTCGCGCCGCGACGAATCGCAGCAATTGCCGCGCCGTTTGCCGCTGATTCTGCTAGCGCTGGTGGTGTTTCAGGCCTTGCTCGGCATGTGGACCGTGACTTTGCTGCTCAAGCCGCTGGTGGTGACCGCGCATCTACTCGGCGGCATGGCGACGCTCGCCTTGTTGTTCTGGCTCTGGCTCGAAATCCCCCCCAACCCCCCTTTACAAAAGGGGGGAGACGGGGGATTTTCGCATTCCTTGCGCCGTGATCGCGACGTGTATTTCTCAATGCTGCGGGAACACGAGGGCGTCGCTCCACTGCACGATGCCTCGCGACCCAGCGGCATTCGCTGGCTGGCCGGCGTTGCGCTGGCGCTGCTGACCGCGCAGATTTTCCTGGGCGGCTGGACCAGCTCTAATTACGCCGCGCTCGCCTGCACCGGTTTTCCCGGTTGCCACGGTCAGTGGTGGCCGGCGATGGATTTCAGAAACGCGTTCACGCTCTGGCGTGGACTCGGCGTCAATTATGAATACGGCGTGCTCGAGCATCCGGCGCGTACCGCCATCCACATGACACACCGTCTCGGTGCTGTGGCGGTAAGCCTTTACTTCACTTTTCTGGGCCTGCTCTTGCTAAGCCGCCGCTGGGCGCGAAGCTGGCGCTTTGTGGGGGCCGGCCTGCTCGGCCTGCTGGCGCTGCAGATGACGTTAGGGTTATCAGTGGTGCTGCTGCATCTGCCCTTGCCGCTGGCCGCAGCGCATAATGGCGGCGCAGCTTTATTGCTGCTGGCGACCGTCGCCTTGAATTTCCTAGCCTGGAAGCGAGCTTGAGTACACCCGCTCAGATATTAGTTGGCGCTGCGCCGCAGGCGCGGTGGCGGGATTACTACGAGCTGTGCAAGCCGCGCGTGGTCATGCTGATTACTTTTACGGCGGTCGTCGGCATGTTCCTGGCCGTGCCCGGCCTGCCGCCGTTCAAGGCGCTGGTCTGGGGCTCGCTCGGCATCACGCTGATGGCGGCCTCGGCGGCGGCGATCAATCAGGTGCTCGATTGGCAGGTGGACGCGCGCATGGCGCGCACCTGTGGCCGGCCTCTGCCGACCGGTCAGCTCACCGTGAAACAGTCTTTCAGTTGCGCCGCAGTGTTGGGCGCGGGCGGCATGGCCCTGCTTTATTTTCTGGTGAATCCGCTGACCGCCTGGCTGACGCTCGTCACCCTGATCGGCTACGCCGGCGTCTATACGCTCTATTTGAAGCGAGCGACACCGCAGAATATCGTCATCGGCGGCGCCGCCGGCGCCGCGCCGCCGGTACTGGGCTGGGCCGCCGTCACGGGCAGCATTGATCCGCACGCGCTACTGCTGTTTCTCATCGTCTTCGTCTGGACGCCGCCACATTTCTGGGCGCTGGCCATCGAACGTCACGCCGAATACGCCAAAGTGGGTATTCCGATGCTGCCGGTGACACACGGCATCGAGTTCACGCGCACCCAGGTCTTGCTCTACACGCTGCTGCTGGTGGCGGTGAGCCTGCTGCCCTTCGTGTTCGGCATGAGCGGCCTCCTGTATCTCGCCGGCGCGCTCGCGCTCGGTGCGGTGTTCCTGGCCTATGCCTGGCGGCTGAAATTCGCGCCCGTGCCGGGCTTGCCGATGAAGACTTTCGGCTATTCCATCGTTTACCTGATGGGGATATTCACGTTCCTGTTAGTAGACCACTATCTGCCGCTGCGTCTCGCTTAGATCTCACAGCATAAACGGCAGCACCCACCAGCTACGTTTCTTGTACGCCGCCCATTCGGGATAGCGCGACATGCTGGCTTCCTTCATGTGCATATTGACCGCGAACAATCCCAGCCAGACCCAAGCCAATACGATGACCGGCAGCCAGTGCCAGACCATCAGCGCGAAGCTGCCGTAAATCATCATCTCCCCAAGATAATTCGGATGCCGCACGTATTTGTGCATACCGTCGGTAATGAGCCCGCGCTGCACGCGCAGCGTGAAGAACTTCTGCGCGTCGGCCGCGATCATGATTACGCAGCCGAGAATGCATAAGGAAATGCACAGCGCGAACCAGGCGTTATCGGGCAGCGGATAGTGCGGGTCGCTGGTGCCGGAAATCAGCAACCAGCCAAACACCCAGTACCAGCCGAGCACGCCCAGGAAGGCATTGATGCCGCCGCCGATGGTGATGCGGTTCTGCCAGTTGGGATCGGGGAAGGCCATGTCTTTCAGAAACCAGACAAAGCCGTAAGAGCCGTGCAGCGCCAGATAAACCCACGCGGCGGTGTTGGTCGCGGCAGGTGTCTGGTCGGCGTAATACCACATCAACAAACCCAGAAAGACGAAGGTGCCGGTTTTCTGGAAGTTGATGACCCAGGCGAATTTCCAGGGGCGCGGTCCGCCGCCGAAATCACTCACCAGCCAATTGGTAAAGGCTCGCGTTTTCTGCGCGAACGCCGGCGCCGGATAAGCAGTGACGGTATCTGTGGTCATTAGCATCCTCCCTTGCTTGCGCTCAATTCTAGGCCGCGAAACTCAATTTGAACACGTCTGCGCCGTTGTGTTATACAACGCAATTGCATGTGCTCCCGGTGGCGGGTAGAGTCCTGCAATATGCCTGCCAAGACCGTACTGCAACGCGGGTCAATCTCGGTGATTGACTACCGCTGCGACGCCGGACCCGCCGACCAGCCCTATGTCGAGCTGCACGGTGGGCACTCCATCTCCTACGTGCGCAAAGGCAGTTTCGGCTGCCGCACGCAGGGCAAGGCCTTCGAGCTGGTGGCCGGCTCGATTCTGGTTGGCCATCCCGGCGACGAATTCATCTGCACGCATGACCACCACGTCTGTGGCGATGAATGCCTGTCCTTTCATTTCGCGCCCGATCTGGCGGAAGCCATCAGTGCCGGAGCCAAGACCTGGCGTAGCAGCGCCATCCCGCCGCTACCCGAGTTGATGGTGCTGGGCGAGCTGGGGCAGGCGGCGGCTCAGGGTAACAGCGATGTCGGCCTTGACGAGGTGGGCATGCTGCTCGCCGCACGTTTCGTTGAAAGCGTCTCCGGCTACCAGCAAAAACCACCGCTAGCCCGCGCGCTGGATCGCCGTCGCGCAGTGGAGGCTGCGCTCTGGATAGATACGCACTCGCCGGAGCCGCTGGACCTCGACCGCGCGGCACAGGAAACCGGCCTGAGCCCGTTTCACTTCCTGCGGCTTTTTGCCAAGGTACTCGGCGTGACCCCGCATCAATACCTGGTGCGCTCCCGCCTGCGTCATGCCGCACGTCTGCTGGCCGACGACGCCCGCTCCATCACCGATGTCGCCTTCGACGTCGGCTTTGCCGACCTCTCCAATTTCGTCCGGACCTTCCATCGCGCCGCCGGCGTCTCGCCCCGCGGCTTCCGCCGGGCTGCGAAAGGCGACCGCAAGATGTTCCAGGAGCGGCTGGCCGCTCTCGCTTAAGCTGCGACCTGCGCTATCCGATCCCTTAGGCGGCCTGGAATTGAATCTCGCGCAGGTTGAGTTTCTTGGAGCGACGCGAAAGATTGAGAATCTCGACGCCTACGACTTCATTCCTGTCGTTGTAATCCACAACGATTCCAGGGCTCACTTCCTGCGACTCCAGAATTTTGGAATCGTCCAGGCGGAGGTAGAGCGCGTCGGCTTTTTCATCAACTTTTAGTTTCATAGCTTGCCTTTCATCGCCCGATCGAAGTAAACGGTAACCACGCGCGCCGGACGAACCCGAATGTCGGCTACGACCCGCAGCACACGATCATCATACTCCGCGATGGCTCCCAGATGATGTTTGAGGTCTGGATCAGCCTTGTCAGGCTCCACTCTGGTAGGCGTATTCAATACCTGTTCCAGCCACGCGGGTTTGATGCCGCGCTCTTGAATCACAGCCTGCGCGTGTGCCGTCAGCGAATACTTCATACGCGTGCATTCATTTCTATCACCTCGTACACCCTCACCGGGTAATGCACACCCTTGAGCTGGAGTTCGCCCTTGTCGGTGCAGGCGAAGTCGTCCTTCACCAGCGCCCAGGTGGTGTCGCTGATCAACACCCTGCCCGGTTCGCAGTGGGCCTGGATGCGGGCGGCAAGATTGGTCTGGATGCCGATGGCGGAATAGACCTTGCGTCCCTCCGAGCCGTAGTCGCCAACCGAGGCATGGCCGGTGTTGATGCCGATGCGGGCGCGGAAGGGTTTGCGGATGCCGCGCTTGAGCCAGACATCCTTCAACTCCAGCAGACGTTTTTGCATGTCCAGCGCCATGCGCACCGCGCGCAGGGCGTGATCCTGGTCGCTGGTAGCCTGCGGCGCGCCGAAGAAAATCATGATGCCGTCGCCGACAAACTGGTTGAGAGTGGCGCCGTGGCGTTCGGCAATCAGCGTCATTTCGGATAAATACTCGTTGAGCACCGCCGCCAAATCCTCGGCATCGAGCTGGTCGGAAGCGTCGGTGAAGCCTTCAACATCGGAGAAAAAGATCGTGAGCCGGGTGCGCTCGGGCTTGAAAGATTCGGAGTGCTCGCCCCCGGATGATTTTGTCGGCCAGTTGCGAAGGCACGTAGCGGCGAATCAGTTTTTGCGCCGCTTGCAGGCGGCGGTCCTGTAACTTGCGCGCTGCCATCACCAATACGCTAAGCGCAAAACAGAATAGATAAAACGCCATGATCAGAAAAATCATGGCGGCTTGCCAGGCTCCGGTCTGTTGCGCGTCCAGCGAACGGTTTATGACCGCCGGCGCATACGCGGTGATGCCACTGGTCTCGAGGCTGATAGCGGCGGCGATCACAAACAAGCCGTAGCCGAATGCAAACCAGCCGATCTGCTCGCCGTACCAAAGCGCAACAAGCACAACAACGAGTGGATACCAGGCAAAAACTGGGGTGCTCCAAAGTCCAAACGCAGCAATAAAAGCCGCTACCCATGCACCGAAAAGCACCACCAGCATGTGCGCCGTCCACGGCGCGTCCTTTCCCGCGCGCCCTGCCAAGAGGCTAACGGCGAAACACAGGGCGAGTACCAGTCCGCCACCGGCGAACAGGCGGTCGGCCAAGACCATGTCCACAACCTCAGTGCGGGCGAGCGCAACGCGTGCCAACAGTGCGCAGATGCAGTAGGCCGGAATCGCGAGCGCCGTCAACAGCGCGGTCCTGCGGCTGGTGGACCAGCCGTTGATTTCGATGAAGCGCTCGACAAGGGTCATAGCTTGCTCATGGTCGCGCGATCCTGCGGCTTTTGCGTTCTGCGACTCGGCAGCGTCATGCAAAACTCCCCCAGAGTTCGACTGAAGCTAGGGAAGTTCTGAATAACCCCCAGCTTGTCATTCCGGCGCAGGCCGGAATCCAGCGTTTTCAGACAACTGGACACCGACCTTCGTCGGCGTGACGCACTTACTCAGAGGTTCCCTAGTCCATCCTAAGCAATGCGCCGTGGAGTGTCACGGTTGTTCAAGCCAAGTCCCGCCGGCTTGCACTAAACCGCAATATTCTCCAAGTTTGGCCCGCACGCCCCCCCTACAGTGGGGTCTCCTGACAACGGAGGCCATCATGTACGACCATATTGGACTGAAGGTAAAAGATTTGGACGCGAGTGTGCGTTTCTACAGGGCGGCGCTGGCGACCCTGGGCCATGTGCCGGACGACTCCGGTACCGGTTTCGGCCCGAAGGGCGAACCGGCTTTGTGGTTGTATGCTTCCAAGGGGGCCAAGAGTGCGGGGATGCATGTGGCGTTCCGCGCCGCCGATCGCTCGGCCGTGGATCGTTTCCACAAGGACGGACTCAAAGCTGGCGGGCGCGATAATGGCAGGCCCGGTTTGCGCGCCGACTACAGCCCCAAGTATTACGCTGCCTTCCTGCTCGATCCGGACGGCAATAACGTCGAAGCGGTCTGCTTGAAATAAGCCCGTTCGCCCTGAGGTATCGAAGGGCGAACCTAACTGATCATGCTCTGTGTGACAGTTCGTGCTTCGATACCTCAGCACGAACGGAGTGTGTCGCGTACCAACCTGAGGAGATTTGAAATGGCTTCAATACGCAAAGAGTTTCTGGTGGAGGCCGGCGCCGATCAGGTCTGGTCGGCGGTGCGCGATTTCGGCGCTGTGCATCAACGGCTGGCGCCGGGGTTTGTGGTTGATGCGCAGCTCGACGGCGACGCCAGGGTGGTGACCTTCGGCAATGGCATGGTTGCGCGCGAGCGGCTCATAGACCTCAACGACGAGACCCGTCGCCTGGTCTATTCAGTGGTCGGAGGACGGTTTACCCACGACAACTCCTCAGTGCAAATCTTTGCCGAGGGCGAGCAGCGGTGCCGGTTTGTCTGGACGCGGGACATGCTGCCGAACGAACTCGCAGGTCCCGTTGACGCGATGATGACGCAGGCGACAGGAGTGATGAAAAAGACCCTGGAAGCCGGTGTCGGTGCGAGGGCAGCTTGAAGCGCAGGGAGCCTCTGATCAATTTCGTCACACCGGCGTGATCCCGGCTTTCGCCGGGAGGTGTCCAGAGCTTTGAAAAGACTAGACTCCGGCCTTCGCCGGAATGACAAGTCACGCTCGCTAAGGTAAGTCGGCTTGGTTAAGCCGCGACCAACTCCACGCGCAGCTTCTTCAGTGCGGCCACTTCGATCTGACGGATGCGCTCGGCCGACACACCGTAGTGATCCGCGAGTTCCCGCAGGCCGGTTTTCTTGTCCGGCACCAGCCAGCGCTGACGCAATACATCACGCGCACGGGCATCGAGTTGTGCCAGCGCGCCCTGGAGCTTCTCTATCTGCACGTCGCTCGATTCTGCTTCGGCGATGGCATGAGCCGGGTTGGCGCTGTCGTCGGCCTGAAGATAATTTTCCGGGCCGTAGGCTTCGTCTTCGCTCTCACCATCATGCGGCGCGGCATGAAAGGCCAGGTCTTGCCCGGCGAGGCGCTGTTCCATCTCCAGCACCTCTTCAGGTTTCACGCGCAAGTCTTTCGCAACCGCTTTCACTTCATCGTCGTGCAACCAGCCGAGACGCTGCTTGGCGCTGCGCAGATTGAAGAACAGCTTGCGCTGCGCCTTGGTGGTGGCGATTTTGACGATGCGCCAGTTCTTGAGAATGAACTCGTGAATCTCCGCGCGAATCCAGTGCACGGCGAAGCTGATCAGGCGCACACCGACTTTGGAGTCGAAGCGCTTGACCGCCTTCATCAGGCCGATATTGCCTTCCTGTATCAGGTCCGCGAGCTGCAGGCCATAGCCCATATAGCCGCGCGCGATGTGCACCACGAAGCGCAAGTTGCCGAGCACGAGTTGCTGTGCGGCCTGCAAGTCGTTGTGCTGATGCAGGCGTTCTGCGAGGGCGCGTTCCTCGTCGGCGCTGAATACCGGGATGAAGCTGACACTGCGGATATAAGCATCCAGGCTGCCGACACTGGGTACCGGCAGGGCGACGGGACGCAAGGCCAAAGCGGTCGTGTTCATGGGCGCTATTTTACCCCCTTTAGCAGTCTGTGCAATAGAGTGCCAGGGATTGGAAAAGTTCCGAGGATAGGGTAAAAAATTATTGTGGTTCAATGGCTTGCAGATGGCGACCCACGGTCCACCAAGACCCCAGCAGACCGAGGAAAACGCTGCCCAGAAACAGCGTCAGCGTGGCTTCCAAACCGAGTCCGCCCAGCCGGAAATCGCTCTGGTACAAACCCGCCAGCCGCGCCACAGGATCCGTCAGACTCCACAGTACCGCCTGCAGCAGCAGCCAGGCCAGCAAACCACCGCTCAGGCCGTACCAAAAGCCGGTGTATAGAAAAGGCCGCCGGATAAAACTATTGGTCGCGCCGAGCAGCTTCATCACCACGATTTCGTCCTTGCGGTTTTGAATATCAAGCCGGATGGTATTGCCGACGATGACGATAACGGCCAGGCCCAACAGCAGTGCCAGCGCCTGCACCACCAGCTCGACGATGCGCAAAATCGCGTGCAGGCGCTGCAGCCAGGCCTGATCGAGCTGGGCCACTTCGATTTCCGGCAGCGCGCGCAACTGGGTGATCAGGCCTTCCACCGCGCGCGGTGGAAGCTGCGCCTTGGGCTGAACGGTAATCACTGCCGGCAGCGGGTTTTCGCCCAATAAATCCAAGGCGGCGCCGAAGCCGGAGTGGCGGCGGAACTCGGCCAGCGCGTCGGCGCGCGAAAGATAACGCGACTCGCTGACCTCGGCACGCCGCCCGATTTGCTGCGCCAGCGCCGCGCCTCGCGCCTCGCTGACGTTGTCCTTGAGAAACAGCGAAGCCTGCACGGTGCGTTCCCAGCTCAGGCTCACGCGATTGAAATTGGTCAGCAGCAGGTGCAGCCCCGCGGGTAGCGCCAGTGTGATGCCGATCACTGCCGCCGTCAGCACGCTGGCGGCGGGTGCCCGGTAAAGCTGGCCGAGCGAGAACAGGCAGATACGGGCGTGTTCCTGCACAAAGCGCCGCAGCGCGTTCGGGCGCAAATCGTCGGCGCGGCGAACCTTTTTGGCCGGCGCGGGCGCGGCTTTTTTGGGCGGGGGTTGCGGCGGCGGGCGCGTGCGGGTATTCATAAAGTCAAACGGCCCTGATGGCTGCGCGCGGGTGTGTCGCCGATGATGCGGCCGCCTTCCAGATCAATCACGCGCCGGCCGTAACGGCTGATCAGCTCGTGGTTATGGCTGGCCACCAGCACGCTGACGCCGACCTGGTTAAGCCGTACGAACAGCTCCATGATGTCGCGCGACAAATCCGGATCCAGATTGCCGGTCGGCTCGTCCGCCAGCAGCAGATGCGGCTTGCACACGATTGAGCGCGCGATGGCCACGCGCTGCTGCTCGCCGCCGGACAAGGCGATCGGCACGGATTTTTCTTTTTGCAGCAGCCCGACAGTATCGAGCGCAGCATGCACACGGCGGGTGATGTCGCCGAGGCGCAAGCCGCGAATCACCAGCGGCAGCGCGACGTTGTCGAACACATTGCGGTCGTACAGCAGGCTGTAGTTCTGGAAGACGATGCCGAGGCCCTGGCGATAGCCGGGGATCTGGCTCCTCTTGAGCTTGGCGAGGTTGACGCCGTTGATGACGATATTGCCGCGGCTGGGGCGCTCGATCAGCGCGATCAGTTTCAACAGCGTGCTTTTGCCGGCGCCGGAGTGGCCGGTGAGAAAAGCGATCTCACCGACTTTAAGGCGCAGGCTGACGTTGCTCAGCGCTTCCATTCCGCCCGGATAGCGCTTGCTAACCTGGTGGAATTCGATCATCTCACTCATGGCGCGAGATATTAGGGTGCGTCGAGCAGCGCGTCCACGAAATCTTCCGCTTGGAACTCGCCGAGGTCGGCGGCGGTCTCGCCCACGCCGATGAAACGGATCGGCAGCGCCAGGCGCTTGGCCAAAGCCAATACGACTCCGCCCTTGGCGCTACCGTCGAGCTTGGTCAAGGTAAGGCCGGTGAGGCCGACGGCGGCGTGAAACTGCACGGCTTGATTCAGCGCATTGCCACCAGTGGTTGCGTCCACCACCAGCATCACTTCATGCGGCGCGTAGGCGTCATGCTTTTGCAGCACACGCTTCACCTTCTTGAGTTCTTCCATGAGATTGTGCTGGGTGTGCAGGCGGCCGGCGGTGTCGGCGATCAGCACATCCATGTCGCGCGCTTTGGCCGCCTGCCAGGCGTCGAAAATCACTGAGGCCGGATCAGCCCCGGCGCCCTGCGCGATGACTGGTACGCCGTGGCGCTCGCCCCAGACGCGCAGTTGTTCCACGGCCGCGGCGCGGAAGGTATCGCCTGCGGCGAGCATGACCTTCAAGCCTTGCGCCTGGAATCTCTGGCCGAGCTTGCCGATGGTGGTGGTCTTGCCGACGCCGTTGACGCCCACCATCAGAATCACGTAAGGGCGAATGTAATCGGGAATCGCAAGCGGTTTGGAACAGGGCACCAGAATCTTCAGCAGACCTTCACTTAGGGCTTGCCGGACGTCCTGTTCGTTCTTGAGCTGACCTTTGCGGACCTGTGCGCGCAGACCTTGCACGAGGTCGGCGCTGGTTTCCACTCCCACATCCGCCAGCAGCAGACGGTTTTCCAGCTCCTCCAGCAGGTGCTCGTCAATCCCGTGTGCCGATAGCAGATTGGCGAGATCGTAGGTAAGCCAGGAATCGCCACGGTTCAGGCGACTGCGCAGGCGCTGCACGAAACTGGAGCGGTCGCTGGGCGCGGACATTTAGTTGGATACGAAACGCAGGGGTGCGTAGTTGGTCAGTCGGGAGCTTCCCAGCCGGGATCGAGCAACAGTATCCGTCCGCTCCAGCGGGTGCTGGCGCGCGCCGCGGGATGCTGCACCAGTTCGCTGCGCGGCAATAGCGCGGACAACAGCGCCGCACCCGCATCAAATTCGCCGGCTAATCGCGGCAGCTGGAACAAGCCAAAGCTATCCTGCACGCGATAGCGCGCAATGCTGCCGACCCACAGCGGTCCGTCCTCGGTTCGGCTGCGGGCATCCCACAGGCGCAATACCCACTGGTCCCGGTCGTTGATGCCCAGGCTCATCGCCAGGGCCTGCGGCCAACCGGCATGCACCTGCGGCAGCAGCGCCAGCTCGTCGAGTTGCGCTTCGTCGTTAAACCACTGCAGGCTTTGCTTGAATTGAAACTCGGTCTGGTCGCGCCAGCCGGCGGCGAGCAGTTGCGCCCGGATTTCCGCCAGCGGCGCCCGCCACTGCAGATTAAGCGGATAACGCCGGCTTTCGGCCAGATCGACGCGATAGGCCGGCAGGCGCGCATAGTCCTCGTCTTCCCAATCGTCCAGCGTAGTTACCGCAACGATGCGTGGTGGCAGATAAATCGCCCGCTCCGCCGCCAACTGATGCTGAAGCTGATAGCTCACGCTGAGCACGAATACCAGCAGCGCGACGGACATCAGCGGCAGCGTGCGCAGCGGCGTACGCAAATGCCGCCGGTAGCCGAGGGTCAGGCCGGCAACCCACAAGGCGCCGACCGCCAGCGCAAGCAGCGTGTCCGAAAACCACTGAGCGCCGATGTACAGACGAGCCAGGCCGATCAGGGTAATAACGCTGATAGCGCCCACGTAGTACAGCCAGCGCTTGGCGGCGCTTTTGCCGGTGGCGAGCAGGATGGCCAGGAAACCGTAGATGACGGTGCTGAATATCAGATGTCCGCCCGCGAGAGTCCGGTTCGCGGTGCCGTAGAACTCCACCGGCTCCGGCGTGGCGGCTATCAGGTCAAGACCGAAGGCCAGCAGCGCGCCGAAGGCGAGCGCCGCCGCCCAGTGCGCGGCGGGCAGGTGGTCGCGCCGCGCCAGCAGCACCAGCAACAAGGTAAGCGCCAGCGGCAGGTATACCTGCCACGCGCCAAGCTGTGCCAACACCAGCGCGAGCGTGTCGGACCAGGGCGAATGCAACTGCTGAAACAATTGATAAACGAAAACGTCAAGCGTCACCGGACCGGGCGGTTCGGCGCGCCACAGCAAGGCCGAGACCAGCCATGCCAGGGCAAACAGCAGCGTCCCGAGCAGCGCCAGCGCCGGTGTTTCCGGTAACGCTGGGTCCACCAGGTTCGGCCCCAGCAAACCCAGGCGCCGGTGGTGCTGGCTCCAGTCCAGCAGCCGGTAGGTCAATCCTTCGGCGTGCCGCGAGAGGTAGAGAAACGCGCGCCGCCCGAGCCAGAGCAAGAGCCACAGCGCGCCGCCGACCACCAGCAGCAGGAGAAAGAGATTGGTGGCGATTTCGGAGGCCAGATTCATCGAGGCGCCGAACAACATGCCGGGCAACATGTACAGCGCGACCCAGGGCAGCATCACCAGCGCGTCGATGATGAGAAAACTCAGCGGCGTCATGCCGGCCGCGCCCGCCACCGTCGGCATCACCGGGCGCAGCGCGCCAATCATGCGGCCCATCACGATGCTTTTGCCGCCGTGGCGCTGAAAAAAAGCCTCGCCGCGCTGAATCAGGCCCATGTATTTCTGCAGGAAACGCAATTGCTTCAAGTCGTCGCGCAGCCAGCGTCCGAGCCAATAGCTCAGGTTGTCGCCGAGCGCCGAGCCGACGACGGCCGCGGTGAGGGTGGCGGTGAAGTCCATGCCGCCGGCCGCAACTAGTGCGCCGAAGCCGAACAATAAAAACGCGCCGGGCACGACGAGTCCCAGCAGAAAAATGGACTCGGTGAAAGCGATCACGAATACCAGCGCGATCGCCCAGCCCGGATGGGCGCTCACCCAGCCCAGCAACTCCTGCACCCAGGCGCCGTCAAACATGCGTTAGGCGATCTCCGCAAAACTCTGGCGCGCGGCGGCCAGCGTTGCAGCCAATTCGGTGTCGCCATGCGCGCCGGAGACAAAGCCGGCTTCGAAGGCCGATGGCGCGAGGTAGACGCCGCGCTTCAGCATGGCGTGAAAGAAACGCTTGAAGCGTTCCGCGTCACTGGCGGTGGTCTCCGCATAGCTGCGTACCGCGTCCAGTGCCGTGAAGAAAATTCCGAACATGCCGCCGCAATGCGCCGTCGCCAGCGCTACCCCCTGTTCCTGCGCCGCGCGCTTCAGCCCCGTGGTAAGCGCCGCCGAATATTGTTCGAGTCGCTGGTAAAAGCCGGGTGCTGCAATCAACTCCAGCGTTTTCAAGCCGGCCGCCATCGCCACCGGATTGCCGGACAAAGTCCCCGCCTGATACACCGGACCGACCGGCGCCAGTCTTTGCATGACCTCGCGCCGGCCGCCGAAGGCGCCCACCGGCATGCCGCCGCCGATGACTTTGCCCAGCGTGATCAAATCGGGCGTGACGCCAAAACGCGCAGTGGCGCCGCCGAGCGCGACGCGAAAGCCGGTCATGACCTCGTCGAAGATCAGCAGCGCGCCGTGACGCGTGCAGAAATCGCGCAGGCCCTCCAGGAAACCAGGCACCGGCAGAATGCAATTCATATTGCCTGCCACCGGCTCGACAATCACCGCGGCGATTTGCGCGCCGTGCTGGCGAAAGGCGGTTTCAACGCTGGGCAGGCTGTTGTAGTCGAGCGTCAAGGTATGCCGCGCGAAATCGGCGGGCACGCCGGCAGAAGTCGGCACGCCGAGCGTGAGCGCGCCGGAGCCGGCTTTGACCAGCAAGCCGTCGGCATGGCCGTGATAGCAGCCCTCAAATTTGACGATCAGGTCGCGGCCGGTCGCGCCGCGCGCGAGACGGATCGCGCTCATCGTCGCCTCCGTGCCGGAGCTGACCATGCGCACCTGCTCGAGCGCCGGCATCAGCGCGCACAGGCGCTCGGCCATCTGCACCTCGAGCTCACAGGGTGCGCCAAAGGACAGCCCCTCCGCGGCGGCGGCCTGCACCGCCTGAATTACCGCCGGATGCGCGTGGCCAAGAACGGCCGGACCCCAGGAGCCGACGTAATCAATCAACTTGTTGCCGTCGGCGTCGTATAGATAAGCGCCTTCGGCGCGCGCGATGAAGCGCGGTGTGCCACCCACCGCGCGGAAGGCGCGGACGGGCGAGTTCACTCCACCGGGAATACTGCGCTGGGCACGCTCAAACAAAGTTTCGGAGCGGGTCATGCACTGCGCTGCTGAAAAAGTGCCGCTATTGTACGCGCCGCCTGCGTAATATCCGCAGCGCCGAATACGCCGCTGATCACCGCCAGATAATCCGCGCCGGCTGCGATGAGCGGCTGGGCATTAACGGCGGCAATGCCGCCGATTGCGCTGAGCCGCTGGGGTGGATAAGCAGCACGCGCTTGCCGCAGCAGCGAGGTTTCCGCGCGCAGCGCCTGCGGCTTGGTTGGCGAAGGGTAAAAAGCGCCGAAGGCGAGATAGTCCACACTCGCTGCTGCCGCTGCCCTGGGCAGAGCGTTGTAGCAGCTCAGGCCGATGATCGCCTGTGGTCCTAAGGCGCTGCGGGCGGCAGACGGCGTCACGTCGGCGTGGCCGAGATGTACGCCATCAGCGCCAAGTTCACCGCACAAGGCAACGTCGTCGTTGATGATCAGGGGCACAGCGTGATCGCGGCAGAGTTTCAGTAATTCGTGGGCTTCGTGGTAGCGGCGGCTGTGCTCGGTGGTTTTGTCGCGGTATTGAAGCAGCGCTGCGCCACCTTCAAGGGCCGCAGCCACTGCAGCGAGTAGCGCCGCACCCTGACGCCCGTCGGTAATGGCGTACAGCCCCTGCTTGGGCAAGCGCCCCGAACCTGGCGTCATAGGCGTTTAGGAAACCACTGGCCGCGGCCGAGATGCCGCGCATCGCGCAGGCATTGCGCCACATACTGCTGTGCCGTCGCTGCCGCGGTCACGACGTTTTCGCCCAAGGCCAGGCGGGCCGCGAGCGCAGCCGCGAGAGTACAGCCGGAGCCGTGGTATTGATGCGGCAAGCGCGGCCAATCCCAATCGGTGACTGCGCCGCCGGGGCCGTATAAGCGGTTTTCGACTTTTGGCGTGGCTTCGTCGCCGCCCGTGATCAACACCTGCCTGGCGCCGGACGCCAGCAAGGCCGCCGCGCAGTCGGCGAGAGCCTGCCGGCCGGTGAGGCGACGGGCCTCGTCCGCATTGGGAGTAAGCACGGTGCAGCGTGGCATAAGTTCGCGCTGCAAGGCTTCTATCAAGTTGTCAGTGGCCAGCTCGCCGCCGCCGCCGGCGCGCAGCACCGGATCCAGCACCACTGGTAATTGCGGATGTTCGCTCAGCAAATCCGCCAACACCCGCGCGTTGTCAGCGTCGCCGATCAAGCCGATCTTGATCGCCATGGGTTGCAAATCCGCGAACAAGAGTTCCGCCTGGGCGCGAATCAAGTCCGGTGCCGTGGCATAGACCTGCTGAACATCGCGGCTGTCCTGCACCGTCAGCGCGGTGACCACCGTTGCCGCATGCGCGCCTTGCGCCGCGATGGCCTCGATATCGGCCTGCACGCCGGCGCCGCCGCTCGGATCATGGCCGGAAAAACACAACACCACCGGCGTGCGTTTGGCCATGAAAAAAGCGCGGGAAAGGGTAAAAAAATGGAGGGCGCGAGTATAGCATCGGGCCGCAAAGCCCCGTCCTGATTGGCTTTGCGGCACGGCAGGAACTGAACGCATAATTAAACGATCGCTCTTGTTGTTATGCACAATGCCGAAAAATGGTGTGCCGCAGCATTTTGACCCGCTACTTCGTTCCGCAGTACTCACCGCCGCTGTTATACAAGACCATGTTTTATTTGGGTTAATTCATAGTGGTTAGAAAATGTCCGCAGCGCAGAAATGCTGTATTGATGGGCGTTTCCGGGCGACGACAGCGTAATTGTCCACAATGTTATCCACAGGTTTTGTGGACAGTCAGGCTTTCTGCTTTCACAACGGCAACTTACGCGTGTTTTATGAGAGCAAGCCTCATGTTTGGCCGCAGCCTTTTCCAGCGCTTGTTCAGCGCGGCCGCGCTGAGTTGAGCGCAAAGCGAAAACTGCGCATGCTTGCGCCTTCTTCAGCGATGCACCAGACGCATGTCCACTAAAACCTTCGGCCTGCCCGACGCGGTCTACCAATACCTCTGCGCGGTTTCGCTGCGCGAGCCGCCGTTGCTGGCTCAACTGCGGGAGGAAACCGCGCGCGACCGCATGAGCCGCATGCAGATTGCGCCCGAACAAGGCCAGTTCATGCAATTACTGGTGAAGCTCGTCGGCGCACGCCGTTGCATTGAAGTCGGCGTCTATACCGGCTACTCCAGTCTCTGTACCGCAATGGCCCTGCCGGACGATGGCACGCTGCTGGCCTGCGACGTGAGCGATGAGTGGACGCGCATCGCACGGCGTTACTGGGTCGCTGCCGGCGTCGCCAACAAAATCACGCTGAAGTTGGCGCCGGCGCTCGAGACGCTGGATGCCGAGCTCGCGACCGGGCAGGATGGACGCTACGACTTCGCCTTCATTGACGCCGACAAAACCAATTACCTGAACTATTACGAGCGCTGCCTGCAACTGCTGCGCCCCGGCGGACTGATCGTGGTGGACAATGTGCTCTGGTCCGGCCGCGTGGCCGATGCTTCGGTGCAGGATGAGGACACGCGCGCGCTGCGCGCGTTCAACGCCAGGCTCACTGAAGACGCGCGCGTGGACTTAAGCCTGGTTCCAATTGCGGATGGGCTCACTCTCGCGCGCAAGCGGTAAGGCGCCGCCGCAAGTTTCGGATTGCGGCCATTTATCCGGGGGCTAAGCTGGCAGCAGTTCCAGAGGAATGCAGACCATGCCCGAAGATTTCGCCCGCGCCGCTCAGGACTATGCCCGCATCGAGCAGGCGATACATTATCTGGAGCAGCATTATCGCCAACAACCCGCGCTGGCTGCAGTCGCCGCGCATGTCGGCCTGAGCGAGTTTCACTTTCAGCGCCTGTTCCAGCGCTGGGCTGGCATCAGCCCCAAGCGCTTTATTCAGTTTCTGACCGCCGATCTGGCGGAAAGCCTGTTGCGCGAGCCGCGACCGCTGCTGGACGTGACGCTGGAATCCGGATTGTCGAGCGTAAGCCGGCTGCACGGCCTGTTCGTGAACCTGCACGCGATGACGCCGGCCGAATGGCGCGATCGCGGCGCGGGTCTGGAGATTCGATACGGAGTTCATCCCAGCCCATTCGGTGATTGTCTCGTCGCGCTGACCGGTAAGGGCATTTGCGCGCTGCGCTTTATCAGCCCCGGCCGCGTCGAACAGGAAATCAGTCTGCTCACCAGCGAGTGGCGCGGCGCCCGTTTCGTGAGCGATATGCCGGCGAGCCGTACGGTGGTGCAGCGCATATTCGCGGCGCACAAAACCCAAGCCAAACCATTGGCGCTGGCGGTGCGTGGCACGAATTTCCAGATCAAGGTCTGGGAGGCGCTGTTGCGAGTACCGCCCGGCAGCACGACGAGCTACTCCCGCATTGCCCGGCACTTGGGCATGCCGAAGGCCGCACGCGCCGTCGGACGCGCGATCGGCAGCAATTCTGTGGCCTTGCTTATTCCCTGCCATCGCGTGATACGCGAATCCGGCCCTATCGCCTGGCGCTTCGGCGGCTACCGCTGGGGCGAGACGCGCAAAAAAGCGCTGCTGGCCTGGGAGGCGGCGCAAGTCACCCCAGCGGAACCGCAGCGGGCGCTCGGGTAAAGTAGGCAGCCTCCATTCTCGCCGGCGCGCGGGCGCCGATCGCCGCATGAGTCACACGGAGCTGGTCGCCAACGTCGGCTACTTTCTGATGTTGCTCGCCTTCCTGGCGCGCGACGTGCTGTGGCTGCGCCTGTTGTTGGTGTTCGGGCAGGGCAGCGTGGTGGTATACGCAGTCATGGTGGACGCGCTGCCGGTGGCTTACTGGAACGCCTTGTTCACGCTGATCAACGCGGGGCAACTGATGCTGGTCGTGCGTGAGCGGCGCGGCGTGAAGATTCCGGCCGACCTGCTGGAGTTTTACGACCGCACCTTCGCGGCCTTCACCCCGAACGAATTCCTGCGGGTCTGGCGCAGCGGCACGGTGGAGGAAAAGCACAATCTGCTGCTGATGCAGGAAGGTGAGACGCCGGGGCGCCTGTTATTCCTGATCGCGGGCGAGGTGTTGATCGAAAAACGCGGCCAATGTCTTGCGCGCCTCGGACGCGGCTGTTTTCTCGGCGAGATGAGCCTGCTTACCGGCGGCCGCGCCTCCGCCGACGCGCGCGCGCCGGGCATGATCAGTTACATCGCCTGGGATACGCGCCAGTTGCGCGAATGGCGTGAACGCCAGCCGGCGCTGTGGATCAAATTCCAGAGCGTGCTCGGCAAGGACTTGGTGGACAAGATCCGCAACGCCTCGGCCTCAGTCAGTCACGGCGCGTCCGGCAGTGACGTGGTTCCAAGCGAAACCACTTAGCACCAGCATCAATACCGCCGCCTGCAAGCTCAAGCCTTGCAGATTCGGATAAATGCCCAGCAGCGGCACGCGGATGAAGGCGACGTTTTGCGCCGACAGCCAGCCGGCTTCCTGCAATGCGGCCACGCCCTGGCCGGTGAAGACGACCGCCAGAATCACGATCAGCACTGAGCTGGCGGTGAAGAACTGCCGGATCGGCAGACGCATGGACAGCGCGAATACCGCCCATATCACGCCCGCCAGCATCAGACCCGCCGCCGCCATGCCGAGCAAAATCGCGCCGTGGCTGCCCTGGTCCCACAGCGCGCGATAGAACAGCACGGTTTCAAACACTTCGCGATAGGTGGCGATGAAGGACAGCAGCGCAATGCCCCACAGGCCACCGCTGGAGAGTGCACCTTTCATTTTGCCGGCCACATACTGCTGCCAGCGGCTGGAGTAACTCTTGTTGTGCAGCCACAGGCCCACCGACAGCAGAATCACCGCGGCCACTAGCGCGGTGAAACCCTCGGTCAACTCACGGGTCGCGCCCGAAATATTGATGAAATAAGTCGAGGCAAACCAGGTGGCGATGCCGAGCAGCAGCGCGCTGCTCCAGCCGGCATGTACCCAGGGCAAAGCATCACTCCGCTCGGCGCGTTTGAGGAAGGTGAACATCGCGGCCAGCACCAGAATCACTTCCAGCCCTTCGCGCGCAAGGATTATGAAGCTGCCGACAAAGCTACCCAGCGGCGCATGCACTGCTTCCGTCAGCCGGTCGCGTGCGATGTCGAGCTGCGCCTGAATCTCCGCGGCCGATGCCATAACGCGTTCTGCGGGCGCGCCGGTTTTGATCAGCGCGCGATAATCCATCATCTGTTGCTCGATGGTGCGCACCAGTTGCGGATCGGCTGCGGCCAGCGCCGCTTCCGCCAGTTCAAAGCCATCCAGATAAGCCGCGAGCGCCTGCTGTAGCGCCAACTGGGCTTGCCCCGCGCCATAACTCTGGGCGCTGGCCTTGATCTGCGCGCTCGCCAGCGCCAGCGGATTTTCCTCGCTGCGCTGCAAGGCTTCAGGATGTGCACGCAACCAGGCGAGCACGTCGGTGCCGGCGGCGCCATGTTGCCGTGCCTGCGCATTTGGTAAAGCGTTGGCCAGATGCTGCAGGTCGGGCAGCGCGCGCGCCGCTGCGGCTTGATCGCGCCACAAACGCTCGCCGCGCGCTTTCTCATCACCGCTATTGCTCAATTGGCTCACGTAAAACGCCAGCGCCCAGCGCTCGGCTTCGCTGAACTGTTTGAAACTCGGCATGCCGGTACCGGCCACGCCCAGGCTGATGACGTTGTACAGGCCGAACACGCTGCGCTGCTCGGCGCGGGCACGATCGAGGAAATTCGCCGGCGGCGGCTCCAGGCCAGTACCGGCTGCACCATCGCCGCCGCCGCTCGCGCCGTGGCAACTGGCGCAAGCGTTCTGATACTGCGCCTGAACCTGCGTCATATCCGGCGCACGTCGAGGCGCCTGCGGCACGGGATAATGTCTGACCAGTGCTGTGCTCAGCGCGTCAGTGAGCGCAGTAATCTCGCGGCCCGCCACTTTGTCGTGAATGGCCTGTTGTAGCCCCGTGGCCTGCCGCAGAAGTTCGGTCTGGGCCGGGGTCGCCGGCAGGCGCGCCAAAACCGCCGCTACTTCGCTGGCGAATTCCACCTGCTCCACGTACTCGGCCTCGTTCTTGACGCGGCCGTCTTGCACGAATTCCGGATAGTCCACGCCGATATAGTCCAGCATGTGCAAGGCGTTCATCACGTCCTGCTCGACCTCTGCGTAGGCGGAAAATGCGCCAAAATTCAGTAAGATGGCGCAGGTCAGTGGTAATAGGCGTCGAGGGTGCATGTGAGCCGGGGATATGGAAACAAGAAGCATTATCGAATGTAATTCGTTCTGAGACAATATAGTCCCGGACATGGAAAATTAGCCGTGCGGTCCATCTTGCTTGCTGGCCTCATTGCCGTTCTATGTGGCTGCGCCAGCTTGGGCGCTGTCCCCGCGCCGATCAGCGCCTGTGACGCTCTTTACCAAGAGCTGGATCAGGCGACCGAGCGGAGCGGGGTGCGTGACGGCGGTGAGCAACCCATCGCCGGATTTCCCCATCTGCGCGTCAATCGGCTGCTGGCGAGCCTGACACCACAGGCCGCAGATGAAAAAAAGTTTGATGCCTGGATAAGCCGGCTGGCGGCGCTGGACTTGAACGCACGCGAGATCGAGCTGCATAACTTGGCCGGGACTGACGCCACGCAAGTGCTACAGCGCTTGCGTGAATGCAGCGCGGAGAAACTCGCACGTAATCGCGCCGATCCGGAGCGGCATGCGCAATTGATTGACGCCGCACAGGTGCCAGCGGATTACTCCAATGCGGCGCGATTCTTTGGGCTGTACCCGCTGGCGGTGCCCTTTCTGCGCGCGGGTATTGAAAAATACAATAGAGAAGTGCGCACCGATTTCGCGCGGCCGCTGCGCGAGTTGCCCCATGGCGGCAGGCTGATTCTGTGGCGACCCGACGCGGTTGCCGCACCCAAGCCGATAGAGGTGGCGCGCTGGCTGCAACAACGCGACGTCTTGGGCATGCCACAACTGACGGCAGCACAATGGCAGAAGCTGGCGGTAGCGCACGCGCCAAGCTGGTGGGTGGAAACCGAAGGCGATTACGACTTGCCGGGTGCGCCGGTTTGGCGCGGGCAGCAAGCGGCACTGGATACCAGCCAACCCGTCACTTATTTCCTGCCGAGCTACGGCCGCTGGCAGGGCAGGGTCGTGCCGCAACTGGTGTACGTCGTCTGGTTCGCCGCGCGGCCGCCCGAATCGTCGCTGGATTTCTACGCGGGTCAGTTCGACGGACTGGTCTGGCGCGTGACGCTGGACGAAACCGGTCAGCCGCTCGCTTACGACACGATTCATCCCTGCGGCTGTTACCACTACTACTTTCCGGTCGCCGATCTGAAAGTAAAAGTGAAAGACAGTATGTGGCAGGAGCCCGTGCTGGTGCCGCAAGTCAACGCGCCCGCCAAAGAGGTCGCGGTGCGCGTGGAATCCGCCACGCACTACGTGCGCCGGGTGGTGCCGGACTACGCGGCTTTTTCTACCGAGCGCCGTCAGTACACGCTCAGGCCTTACCGCGAATTGCTCTCGCTGCCGCGCAGCGACGGCACGCGGCGCAGTCTATTCCGGCCCAATGGCCTGCTATGCGGCAGCGAACGGCTCGAACGTTTATGGCTATGGCCGAGCGGTGTGATCAGCCCCGGCGCGATGCGGCAATGGGGACGGCATGCCACCGCATTTGTTGGCACGCGTCACTTCGACGATCCGGAAGTTATGGAGCGCGTGTTCGCACCGGCTAGGTGAAACTGCGGCCAACCGCGAAGGTGTAAATCAGAATCGCGGGCGCCTGGCAAAACATCACCAGCGCGGTATACAGCTCCTCATCCCAGCCGTCTTCATGCGCACGCGTGCTGCGTACCAGTCGCCCCGCGACCCAGTCGCCGGCGAGAGCGAGCAGCACGAACAGCCCGAGCGCTTCCAAACCCGGCAGCAGCTTCACCGGTACGCCCAGCATGTTGCCCAGCCAGAAAGCCAGCAGGCTGGCGCCCGCAATCGCATGCAGCGGGAACACCAAACCTGGAAAACGCCGCAGGCCCGGCACCAGCGGCAGCAGCAACCCGAGCGCGAACATCAGATTCAGCAAGGAATGG
>JBOICV010000027.1:0-14776 GCA_050740255.1 Nevskiales bacterium
TCCAGCAGAAGTCCTCGGCCATGCTTTGGACAAAAGGTTTGCCATTGCCTTGGGCCAACTCGGCAAAAATATGCTGCATAAGTTGCTTGTTTTCGACTGCGCTCATGATGCACTGTCTCCGGTCTGATTGCGGTTACGGAAACGCTTGCGGCGTGCCCGTGGGGAGGAATTAGAAACCCTAGAGCATGCTCTAGGTCAAGCGTCCGCGCCGCCTCTATTTCTCTGTTTTGCGCGTCAGCAAGGCTTTCAGGTCGCTGAACGGCGTGCTCGTCGCCGCTGTCGCGTCTTTCGCGCCCGTAACGCCGGCGCCGCGATGGTCGATATAGCGTGAGTGTTCGTTATCGTGGCAGTAAAGGCACAGCAGCTCCCAGTTGCTGCCGTCGGGCGGATTGTCGTCGTGATTGTGGTTGCGGTGGTGCACCGTCAGCTCATGCAGGTTCTCGCGCGTGAAGCTGCGCGCGCAGCGGCCGCAAACCCACGGATAAAGCTTTAGCGCCTGCTCGCGATAACCCTGGTTGCGCTGATCCGCGGCGCGCCGGGCATCGGCCACGACCTGGTCGAGCTTGGCGGCGTCTTTGCTGGGTTTGCGCGTGCGCATCGGCGATCCGTTCGGCGTACCGGGGTTTCTATTACCTTACTTCTCTTCATGCAACCTGAAAATTACTAGTCCAGCAAGCCGCCCGGGGCTACCACCGGACCGCCTCGCAGTTTTCAGGCATCTGGAATCTCCGGCTCCACCAGTCTCGCCAGATACTCCAGCGATTCCTGCCAGCCGAGATAACAGGCCTCGGTCGGAATCGCGCTGGGAATGCCTTCCTGCACGATGCTGATCTCCGTACCACAGGAAACCTTCTGCAACTTGACGGTTACCGTCATCTCCCCGGGCAGGTTCGGGTCATCGAACTTGTCCGTGTAACGAAGCAGGCTGCCCGGCACGAGCTCGAGATATTTGCCGCCGAATGAATGACCATTACCGGTGGTGAAGTTGGTAAACGACATCCGATGCGTGCCGCCCACTGTCGGGTCCAGATGCTCGACCTTACAGGTGAACCCGTTCGGCGGGAGCCACCGCGCCATGGCTTCGGCGTCGGTGAACGCCCGGTAGACCTTCTCGGGTGTGGTGCGGAGCACGCGGTGCAGGCGGACGGTGTTGTTTGACATGACAATCTCCTTGTTGAATTGAGGGGCTGACAAGCTATCGTCGAACGGGGCAGCCTGATTTCGACATCGCCACGACCCCGGAGGTCGGCTGCGGTTGCCGATCAGGTCCCAGGATAGGCGTCAGGAACTGCGGCGCGCAGCTCTGACTTGCTTTTCTAATAAATGTAACTACAATAAATAATGGAATACGAGTGGGATGAAGCCAAGCGCGAAGCCAACCTGGACAAGCATGGTTTGGACTTCATTCTCGCCCCGCTGATCTATGAAGCAGATTTCAAGCTGACGCTACCCAGCCCGCGCGGCAACGAAACCCGCTGGGTAGACATCGCGGAACTCGAAGACGAGAGCGTGGTCGTGACCATGGTCTACGCACTGCGAGGCGAGGTGATTCGCGTCATCAGCTTGCGTAGAGCAAACAGCAAGGAGCATCGGATATATGTCAAAGCCAAAGATCAGTCGTTACAGCAGTAAGGCGCTGGCCGCCAAGCGAGCCAAGGGTGCGGACCGCACAAACTGGGCCAAGGTGCGGGGCATGGGCGCGGCAACGATTGCACATAACGCCAGGGGTGATGCGGATAATCCCCCGCTGACTGAGCGCGACTTTGCGCGCGCTAAGCTTGTCCGTAGAGGACGCCCTAAACTTGCCAACCCAAAGCAACAGGTCACCTTGCGCTTGTCTTCAGAGGTCCTTGCGCACTATCGCGCAAAAGGACGCGGCTGGCAGACGCGGATTGATGAAGACCTCAAGAAATTGGCTGGGTGAGAAGGCTGGGAGGATCGATAAATCACTCCGACCCTGACCTATCCGAAAGTCTGCCCGTAGTGCACGTCTTGCTCGCAGACCTTCCGAAAGCTGCCTGATACAGGTCTTGATAAACCTTGCGTCGAGTCTCTTTGGCAGCCCAACCTTGACGCGATGCGCTCTGAAACCAGGAGCTAGCCTCCGGCGCTACCGCTTCAGAGTAAAGGCGTGTTCTTGGAAGGTCATCGGCCGCAAAGTATTTGAGTATCTGACTAGCTAGTCCCTTCTCGATAGGACTGGTCCTGCTACGAAAGCGGCTGGCTGCTGCACTACAAAATGTAGAACGGTTCGTGCTATTCACGATTGGACGAATTCTTGAGAAGGCCGTTTTCCCAGAATTGTCGATCAATAACGGCGCACGGGCATACGGAATTGGTCGATACTTTGCGTTCCACTTGATCTCGACTCTCGCGTTGGAACCCTCAACTGAAATGGGTGGTGTAACCCCGACGATCCGAATTTCCCGTTCACCACCTTGCAGAAACGCCAGCCTGTCGCCATCAACAAGCCGAGTGCGGCGTGGATGCAATAGGTTTCTGCTATGACAGCCCGTGCATCCAAAACTACCGAACTCCCAGAACGGGTCATTTCGTGGGTCGCTAGAACCTGCCCTTCGAAGAAAGACAAAATAAAGGTTCATGCGCTCCTCTGCACCAGACCCGAAACCCAGGGCTCAGCTTCGGGATACGCCGAACCATCCAGCACAAATTCCTGCCCCTTGGCAGCAGTTCGCAAGATGGCGGCGTTGCTCACCTCACTCCACTTGTCGGGGTTTCTGTTATACGACAGGTGCGGGCGATCTTGCTTTGGCATGAACCAAGCCGGTAATGACCAAACACTGCGGGTACAACCGGGCTGTGTCAGCCTGAGCTCAATTGCATACTTGGGAAATAGTCCCCCTCCAAAGGGTGCGGTCACACTAAAGCGTGATTTTTCGCTGGCGATGTAGAGCGTGTTTCTGGAATCCGTGTAGTGCGCTGGTTCCAGGACATGAGGATGGTTGGCGATCCAAGGGTACTGGTCAATACAGCGGCTTCGGTTTTGAACGATCGACAAAACATCTCCCACTTCGAGCCAACCGAAGATGACATGCTGGTCTGGCGCATTGCGGGCATAGCACCAGACACCTGCCTTGTGTTCGACTTCTCGAAACCAGCCGAAGAAGAGGAATACATCACCGATGCCGATCTGCATCTTTTGAAGATGACTTTGTGCAGTACCAGTCTGGCCAAGTGCTGGCCGCCATCCGGGCAGTCGAGTGGCAGAGCTTCGATCAAGATCAGGATCAAGGTGAATCTTGCTATCAAGACGGTGCTTGCTTCGGCTTAGATGTGTGAGCAAACCTCCAACGTCGATATCCGGCATATTCAGGTCAGCAAAAGTGTACTGATCCACTTTGCTTGGTATGGGCAGACAGAGCAGACGGCCATCGGGGAGAATTGGGCTCGGTATACCTCCGTATCCGGAATCAAATCCCTTGCGAGACAGAATCAGTTTCACAGTGCCCTGGTGTTTCTAAGAGAAGGAGTCGCAGGCGGATGCGGCGAAACGAAGGCTGTAATTACCCGTGCGGCTTAACTGGTTCGGCGCAGACGGTCGGGGTAAAGCAGTTTCTTGAATCCGTTCCGCGCAAATGGCGTCCATTGCCCTTCGGGCTGAGCAAGGCGGTCGGCGACGGCGTAGAGCGCCAGCGGATTGTGGCCCAAGCCGGAATGGCTGCCCGACACTTCGATGTTTTCGGTCAGCGGCGTGTCCTGCTCGATGCAGGATTGCCAGGCAACAATGCCGTCGCTGCGCGTGAAGATGGAGGTCGTGGGCACCGGCGGCGGCTGGCGCAGCCGGATGCGGATGGCGCGATCGTCGGCCGATTCCGAACGCCGGCCGCTCAGGAATTCGTAGACCCGCCGCGCATTCGAGTTGCCGTCGCCGACGAAGGGGCTGCCCAGCGTGATGACGAGACGCACGTCATCCGGCGACTGCTTTGCCAGCTCCCGCGCATAAATACCGCCGAGACTCCAGCCGATAAGACTTACCTTGCATCCCTTTTGTTTGCGGAGGGCGTGTAGCCGTTCCTGCAGCGGCTCCAGCAGCCCTAGATCGCCGATATTCCGGCCCTGCTTCCAGTCGTGAGCGCGGTAGCCGCGATGGCGCAGGAAGGCGCGCAAGGGCCGCGTCGAGACTTCGGTCGCGGCCAGACCGGGCATGACCAGCACCGGATGACCATCGCCGCGCGGGGCGCGGCGCAGTATCGGGCCGGCGGCGTAATAAGCACCCAGCTCCCAGAGCGCGCGGCCTTCCAGCAGCAGCAAGGCCAGCGAGGGTGCTCTTATGATTTCAGCGGCAACCGACATAGGCATTCCCCCATCCGGCGGATTTACGCCCTCACCCGCGCTGCGCGCGGCCTCTCCCGGAGGGAGAGGCGAACCGGGTTCAGACCTCCGCCAGCTTGAGTACCAGCTTGCCGGTATTCTCGCCCTTGAACAACTTCAGCAAGGTATCGGGGAAAGTCTCGAGACCGTTGACGATATCTTCGCGCGTCTTGAGTTTGCCCTGTTGCATCCAGCCGGCCATTTCGCGCGCGGCTTCGGCGTAACGGTCGGCATAGTCGAATACCACCATGCCCTGCATGCGCGCACGGTTGACCAGCAGCGACAGGTAATTGCTCGGGCCTTTTACCGGTGTGGTGTTGTTGTACTGCGAGATCGCGCCGCAGATCACGATGCGCGCCCCCATCGCGAGCCGGGTCAGCGCGGCATCGAGGATGTCCCCGCCGACGTTATCGAAGTAGACGTCGACGCCCTTCGGACAATGCTGTTTGAGCCCGGCTTTCACGTCTCCGCCCTTGTAGTCAACGCAGGCATCGAAACCAAGCTCGTCCACCACGTAGCGGCATTTGTCCGCGCCGCCAGCGATGCCGACTGCACGACAACCCTTGATTTTGGCAATCTGTCCGACGACTTGTCCTACCGCGCCGGCTGCGCCCGAAACGACGACGGTCTCGCCGGCTTTCGCCTGACCCACATCGAGCAGGCCGAAGTAAGCCGTCATGCCCGGCATGCCGAGCGTGCCGAGATAAACCGGCAGCGGCACCAGGCGCGGATCCACTTTCTGCACGCCCTTGCCGTTGGAGATGGCGTATTCCTGCACGCCGAAAATGCCGACCACGTGTTCACCCACGGTAAACTTTGGATTTTTCGACGAGATGATTTTGCCGACCGCGCCGGCGCGCATGACTTCGCCAAGGCCGACCGGCGGGACATAGGACTTGCCCTCGTTCATCCAGCCGCGCATGGCGGGATCGAGCGAGAGGTACAGGTTCTTCACCAGAAACTCGCCGTCGCCGGGTTCGGTGACGGGCGACTCGACATAGTCGAAATCGCTGCGCTTCACCATGCCGACCGGCCGCTGGGCGAGTTTGAACTGATGGTTGGTTACGACACTCATGCTGAGGCTCCCAAGTTCATTGACACGCCCCTCACCCTAGCCCTCTCCCCGCCCGCGGGGAGAGGGAAAAATAAGTTGGCGAGTTTGAACGCGTGGTTGATTGTGTTGCTCATACGATAACTCCGAGGCTGACTGATGCGCCCCTCACCCCAACCCTCTCCCCGCACGCGGGGAGAGGGAAGAAGAAACGGGCGAGCTTGAACTGATGATTGACGGCGCTCATGCCCGCTTCCCCTTGGCCGCGAGATAGCTCTTCATCGCATCGGCCGGCACGTACTTGCCGAGTTCCATTTTGGCGATGTGGTTGCGATGCACTTCGTCCGGCCCGTCGGCGAGGCGCAGCGTGCGCGCCATCGCGTAGGCGTAGGACAGGCCGAATTCATCGGTCACGCCGCCGCCGCCGTGCGCCTGAATCGCCCAGTCAATCACCTGGCAGGCCATGATCGGCGCCGCGACTTTGATCATCGCGATTTCCTTCGCCGCGGCCTTGTTGCCGACCCGGTCCATCATGTCAGCGGCCTTGAGCGTCAGCAGCCGCGCCTGGTCAATCAGGATGCGGGAATCGGCGATGCGTTCCAGCGTCACGGTCTGCGCGGCGACCGGTTTGCCGAAAGCCACGCGCGACAGCGAGCGCTGGCACATTTTTTCCAGCGCGCGCTCGGCCAGGCCGATCAGCCGCATGCAGTGATGAATGCGGCCCGGGCCGAGCCGCCCCTGTGCAATCTCGAAACCGCGGCCTTCGCCCAGCAGCATATTGGCCGCGGGCACGCGCACATTTTTGAACTCGATCTCGGCGTGGCCGTGCGGCGCATCGTCGTAACCGAATACCGGCAGATGGCGCAGGATTTTCACGCCCGGCGTGTCCTTCGGCACCAGAATCATGGACTGCTGCTTGTGCCGGTCCGGATTATCCGGGTCGGTCTTGCCCATGAAGATGAAAATCTTGCAGCGCGTATCATTGGCGCCCGAGGACCACCATTTGCGGCCGTTGATCACATACTCGTCGCCCTCACGCTTGATGGAGCTTTCGATGTTGGTGGCGTCGGAAGAAGCCACGCCGGGCTCGGTCATGGTGAAGCAGGAGCGGATTTTTCCTTCCAGCAGCGGCTCCAGCCACTGCTTCTTCTGTTCCGGCGTGCCGTAACGCTCCAGCACTTCCATATTGCCGGTGTCCGGCGCGGAGCAGTTGAACACTTCCGGCGCCCAGATCACGCGGCCCATGATTTCGCACAGCGGCGCGTATTCGAGGTTGGTCAGGCCGGCGCCCAGCTTGGACTCGGGCAGGAATAGATTCCACAGATTGGCGGCCTTGGCCTTGGCCTTGAGCTCTTCCATGATGGCTGTCGGCTGCCAGCGATCGCCTTCCGCGACCTGTTCCATGAATTTCTTTTCGTTCGGATAAACGTGCTGATCCATGAAGGCGTTGACGCGCGCCATCAGTTCCCTGGTTTTTGGCGAGTATTCGAAGTTCATTGATGCTCTCCAGTAATCGTAGGAGCGGGCCTGCCCGCGATCGCGCGCAGGGCGCGCTCCTACAAGACGCGCGAGGTGCGCGCCGAAAGTTGTTCCACCTGCTGCCAGCCCATTTCCGCGAGCGGCCGCGCGGCACTGCCCGCTTCCACCGCGTGCGGGCTCGCGGCGGTACCGTCCACCACGCGGCCCATGATGCCTTGCAGAATCGCGGCGCCGCGGAACAGGTTGTAGGCCATATAGAAATCCCAATGGCTCGGCTCGATCCCGGCCCGTCCGGTAGCGCGGCAGTATGCCGCCATGTGTTCCGCTTCGCTCGGAATTCCGAGCTCGGTCAGATTCCTGCCGACGATGCCGCGGAACGGGCCCATGTTCAACCGCCAGGTCATGCAGTGAAACGCGAAATCGGCCAGCGGATGACCGAGCGTGGATAACTCCCAGTCGAGTACCGCGACGATGCGCGGCTCGGTGGGATGGAAAATCAGGTTATCGAGCCGGAAATCGCCGTGGACGATGCCGGTCTCGTCACCGGGCGGAATATTCGCCGGCAGCCACTCGATCAGGCGCTCCATCGCAGCCATGCGGCCGGTTTCCGACGCGCGGTATTGCCTGGTCCAGCGCGCGATCTGCCGCTCGAAATAGTTGCCGGGTTTGCCATAATCCGCCAGCCCTACTGCCTGGTAATTCACGCGGTGCAGCGCGGCAATCACCCGATTCATATCTGAATAGATCGCAGCACGCTCGGCGCGGCTTTGCTCCGGCAGCGCACCGTCCCAAAACACGCGACCGGCGACGCAATCCATCACAAAAAAAGTCGTGCCGATGACGGCATCGTCCTCGCACAGGCACCAGGTCCGCGCGACCGGCACTTCGCTATCGCGCAGCGCCGTGATCACGCGATATTCCCGGTCCACCGCATGCGCCGAGGCTAGCAGCTTGCCGGCCGGCTTGCGTCGCAGTACGTAATCCCTGGCGGGAGTCATCAGCTTGAAGGTCGGATTCGACTGGCCGCCCTTGAACTGTTCCACCGCGAGCGGACCCGTGAAACCTTCGATGCGCTCGCGCAAATAACGCTCCAGCAGCGCGGCATCGAATTGTTGCCGAAGGTCTACCGGCTTGGTTCCGGAAAACTGCTGGCTCGCGCTGGCCATCATGGCATCGGGTTGGTCGGCAATTGCTCTTCGAGAATATCGCGCATGCGCGCCTCGATCGCACCTTTGATCGCGGGATGCGTGATGATGTAGAAGCGATTGGCTTTAATCGCTTCCAGCGTCATGCGCGCCACATCGGCGGCCGACAGCCGGCCGGCGCGGGTCGCCTGGCGCACGCGTTCCTCGTAAGGCGCGGCTAGCGGATTGGTGGCAGCGAGTTCGGCGGGCCGATTGCGCGCCGAATCGGCGATGCCGGTCTTGACGAAGGCCGGGCATAGCACCGAGACACCGATGCGCGCATTGGCGAGGCGCAAATCCTGATACAGGCATTCCGACAGCGTTACCACGCCGTGCTTGCTCACGCAGTACACGCTCGACCCCGGCACCGACAGCAAGCCGGCGACCGAAGCGGTGTTGACGATGTGGCCTTCGTCTTTCTGTTTGAGCATGCGCGGCACGAAACTGTGGATGCCGTGCACCACGCCCATGAGATTCACCTCGAGCAGCCACTTCCAGTCTTCCAGCGTGGCCGTCCAGGCCGGTCCGCCGACTGCAACGCCGGCGTTGTTGAAAAGCAGATGCGCGGCGCCGAAATTCTGGTAGGTCTGTTCGGCGAGATGTTCCACCGATGCGGCCTTGGACACATCGCATTGCACGGCGATGGTTTGCGCGTTTAGCGGTTTGAGTAGATCGACCGTGGCCTGCAGGCCTTTCTCGTCCACGTCGGCGAGCGCGCAGCGCATGCCTTCCTGCGCGCACAGCAGCGCGAGTTCGCGCCCGAAACCGCTGGCGGCGCCGGTGATGACGGCAACTTTGTTCTTCAGGTCTTTCATAAGGCGCTAGGCCATCTGTGCGGTTTTGGCGATGTCTTCGCCGGGAACGAGTAAAAATTCACTCACGGCGCCTTGTACGCGGCTTTGCCGGTATGGCCGGTATTCGGCGCTCTCGTAGAACGCGGCGGCGACCTCTCTGGAGGGCCACTCGATAATCAGAAAAATTTGCGGGGGCTTTCGTTGCCCTTCCCACTTTTCGACTTTGGGCGTGCGCGCCAGGTAACGGCCGCCATAGCTTTCTACCAGCGGGGTGACGTGCTTGACGTAGTCCGCAACCCAGCTTTGGTCAGTGATGTCTATTTCGGCTACGGAGTAGTACTTCATGCGAGTTCAGGCCAGCAGATAACCGCCGTCCACGATCAGGCTGTGGCCGGTGGTGTAGCTGGCCGCGGGCGACACCAGATACAGCACGGCGCCGGCCATCTCGTCGGGCTGCGCCACGCGCCGCATCGGGATATGCGCGGTGGCCTGTTTGAGAATGGCTTCGTTCTTGACGATGGCGGCCGCGAACCTGGTTTCGGTGACGCCGGGCAGCAAGGCGTTCACGCGCACCTTCATCGGTGCGCACTCCTTGGCGAAGGCCTTGGTCATAGAGATTACGGCGGCCTTGGAAATCGAGTAAATCCCCATGAAATCGCCCGGCACGATGCCGCCGATCGAAGCCACATTGACGATGCTGCCGCCGCCATGTTTCGCCATCAGCTTTGCGCCGCGCGCAGACATGAAAAAGTTGCCGCGGACGTTCACGTCCAGTGTTTTCTGAAACGCGGCGAGGTCCGTGTCCACGATCGGGCCGAAATACGGATTCGCGGCGGCGTTATTCACCAGGATGTCGAGCCGGCCGTGCGTTTGCTCGATGTCCGCAAAAATACTCTCGATCTGCTCCATGGTGCCGATATGGCAGGCCCGTACTTCGGCCTTGCCACCTGCTTTGCGAATGTCTTCCGCGACTCTTTCGCAGTCCGCTGCTTTGCGGCTCGAAACAATCACCTGTGCGCCGTGCTGCGCCAGGGTTTTGGCGATGCTTTCGCCGATGCCGCGGCTGGCGCCGGTGACGAGCGCGATTTTCCCGCTCAGATCGAACAAATTGGACTGGCTCAACGGCAAGCTCCGGGGTATGGCTTGTCGCTAGCCTAAGTGCCCGCCTACAATCGTTCAAATGAATATTAAGAATCGCCAAATATAAGCGTCGTGCATATTAGTCGGATAGACCTGAACCTGCTGGTGGTGCTGGACGCGATTTACGCTGAAGGCGGCATCACCCGCGCGGCGGAGAAACTGCATCTCTCCCAGCCAGCCGTCAGCCATGCCCTCGGACGCTTGCGCGAGCTGTTCAAGGACCCGCTATTTGAGCGCGAAGGCCGCGCCATGGTGCCGACGCGCTTGACCCGCAGCCTGATCGAGCCGGTGCAACGCGCCTTACGCGGCCTCGAGGTCACCCTGAACGAACTGGAAAGTTTCGATTCCACCACCACGCAGAAACGTTTCACCATCGGCCTGCGCGACGTGCTCGAGTCCACGTTGCTGCCGTCCTTCATGCAGCGCATCTGCACAACCGCGCCGCTGATCGATATCAGCGTCGTGCACGTGAACCGGCGCGACCTTGAAGCCGAGTTGGCGATGGGCACGCTGGACGCGGCGATTGACGTGCTGCTGCCGGTATCGGAAAAAGTGCGGCACGCGCAGATCGCACTCGATCGCCTGGTGGTGGTCGCGCGCAAAGGGCATCCGGCAGTGAGTACGCGGCTCGATCTGGAAACCTATCTCAAGCAGGATCACATCCTGGTCAGCTCGCGGCGCAGCGGTATCGGCAGCATCGAAGATGTCGAGATCAGCCGGCTCGGCCTGCAACGCCGCATCCGCCTGCGCTGCCAGCATTACTACGCCGCCTGCCGCATCGTCAGCCAGACGGATTTAATTCTGACCATGCCGGAGCGCTACGCGCGCGACACCAATCGGCTATTCAACAACCAGATTCTCCCGCTGCCGCTGGAGATGATGCCGCTGGACGTGTATCTCTACTGGCACGCGAATGTGGACAACGAGCCTTCCAACCGCTGGCTGCGTGAACAACTGATGCAGGCGGTGGAGCGCTGACGTCATTCCCGGAGCGAGAGCATATGCCCCTGCTCCGGCTTCAACTTGCCTTCCAGAACTTCCTGATAAACCGATTTCACCGCCGCCTCGCCGCGGCCATGAATCACCTGCAACCAGCCGTTGACTGACGGCAGAAACGCGCGCCAGGCTTCAGCGAAACGCTGCTCCATGCCCTGCTGCCCCCAATTCTGAATGCGCTTCTTGATCTGCGTCGGCGCAAAGAAGAACACCGGCTTGGCGCCGGGCCGCGTCATCGCGTCCGAGCGTAGCGAAGTGGGTGCGCGCGCGGCCCAATCCGCCGGCTCCCGCCCCCGCTGCTGCGCAGACGCCGTGTCGCCGGCGGGCAACTTGTGCTGGGTTTCGCGCTGCTCCCAATGCGTGCCACCGACCATGCAGCTGTACTTCAGACTTTCGCGGAAGTGGTGATGGATGTCGTGCAGCAGCTTGCCTTCGCCGGCCATATCCACGAACACCGTCGGCCGCTCGCTCGGTAAGGAGGCGAGCTGGTCATAGGTCAGCACGCGGTCGTAATAGCCGAGTTTCTCGCAGAAATCGACGTTGCGGGCCGAAGTCAGTCCGATCACTGCGCATTTCGAGCCCTGATTCCGTTTCAGTTCAAATGCCACGCCCAGCGCGGTCTTGCTGGACGCACTAGATAGCAGCACCGCGCCGGCGCCGAAGAAATCGTTGTCAGCGAGAAAATCCTGAATCAGGAACGAGGTCATGAACAGCGGATGCAGCAGCGCGCGCTGATCTTCGTGCTGCGGGTTGTAGGACGGGTCTGCCGGCGACACGGCGTCTGCGGAGCAGTGGGGGCGGGAGCCGGCAGTTCGGGCCGCATCCGCGCTTACCTCGCTACGCTCGGGCACCGTGATGCGGCCCGGTTTGACGCGATGGTAAAGCTGGTAGGCCGCGGGCAGTGGTTTGCGATGCGCCACACCATCGAGGAAGTTCGTCTCGCTCACACGCTCCGGCTGAACGACCAGGTGCGTCGACATCGGCATATAGCCGTAAAGTCGTTCGCCGTCCTTGATGGCTGCATGCTTGGAGCCGATCACGTTGGCAAAACCCCACACGGGAATACGCCCGAAGCCGGCTGGCGCCGGAAAGAAATTCCAGTACTGCATCGCGTCACCAAACACGGCGTAGGTGATGTTGTTGGCGGTGAAGGCAAACTTGTCCACGCGCAACAACAGCTGACCGGGTTGTAGTTCAAGCTCTGCGGGCAGCGCCGCAGGCACAAACTTGCATTGGCGCAGGTTTTGCCGATTAACGATGAAATCCACTGATGCAGACGGCATAAGCGTCCTCTTGCGGCTCAGGCGCCGAGAGCGGCCAAGGCCAACTCGGTATACCGCTGCGGTTGTTCCAGATCCGGAAAATGGCCGCATTCCGGGAAATGTATGACGTTCGCCTGCGGCAGCAGATCCAGCAAAGTCTCGGCACGCGTGTGCTTGTGGCTGCGATCAGCGTCGCCCCACAGCAGCATCGTCGGCTGCTTGACGCCGGACAGCTCCGGCTCGGTCGCGCGGCTCAGGCCCTGGACGACGCCGGCAAGGCAGAAGCATCCGCCGTGCGTCAGGGCGTGGTTTGCGAGGGCGCGGAATTCCGAGCGCTGCGGCTTGTCCGGCATCGCCATGCCGTACCAGGTGTGCGCGAGCTTGCGCCGCGCAGCGCGCGCCAGCACCTGGCCGACGACCGGTGTGCGGATAGGTGGCGGCATGTTGCGCAGCATCCACGCCGGCATGCTCTGGAGTCCTGGCGTCTGACACAGGAGCAAGCGGCGGATACGTTGCGGCGCGAGCTTCGCCGCAGCCATGGCGTAAAAACCATTCCCGCAGCTGAAGAACAGCGAGGCCTCGTGTACATTCAAAGCATCCATCACAGCCAGTACGGTTTGCGCGCCTTGCTCGAGCGTATGCGCGTAGCCAAATGGTGGGCGGGAATAGCCGAAGCCGGGCATGTCGAAACAGATCACGCGCGCGTGCGGCGCCAGCCGGCTGATGACCGGCTCGTGATGTTCGATGACATTGGGCCCATCCGGCACAATCACCACGACCGGCCCACTACCGCCGGTGTCGCGCACGCGCAACGTGCCGCGCGCCGTGCGCAACAGGCGCGTGCCTGCGGGCCAGGCGCCTGAAACCTGCTGCGACACGCCGCCGAGATTTAACAGACTGTCGAGTGCGTGGGCGATCATTGGTGTTCTCGCTAAGCGCTTCTGATTTTCGCGGATTGCCGCGGCTCGGTGCCCTGGACGTGACTCAGAATCAACTCCGTGAGCCGCGGCATGATATCCGCGGGCAGGTCGTGACCCATGCCGGAAATAATTTCCAGTTGCGCGTTGGGAATATGCTTCATCAAATCATGGGCTGCAGCCACCGGCACCAGCGGATCGTCGGCGCCATGAATGATTAGCGTCGGCGCGCCGATGCGGCGCAGCAGCGGCACGCGGCTGCCGGAAGCCATGATCGCCACCGTCTGCCGCGCCATGCCGCGCGGATAGTGGCTGCGGTCGAAGCTGTGCTCGACTTTCGTGCGCAATGCGCTGTCCTCAACCGGATAGTCTGGGCTGCCGATCAGCCGCCAGGTTTGCATCGAGTGTTGAATCAGGGATTCCCGGTCCAGGCGCGCGGGACGCCGCACCAGTCTCAGCCGCAGCTCCAGACGCGGCCCCGGCAAGCGTGGATTACCGCTGTTCGACATGATGGACACGAAACTCTTCACGCGTGTACCGTGCTTGGCCGCGAGAATCTGCCCAATCATGCCGCCCATCGAGATACCCACCACGTGGGCTTCGCGCAGCTTCAGCGCGTCCAGCAAGCCGAGCGCATCCTGCGCCATATCGTCCAAGTTATAGGGCGCGCTCACGGGCAGGCGCAGCGTTGCGAGGACGCCCGCGCGGAACAGTTTTACCTTGCCGGCGTGTTCGATTTTGCTGGAGAGGCCGACGTCGCGATTGTCGTAGCGGACAACGTAGTGGCCGGCTTTGGCCAGCGCCCGGCAGAATGCTTCTGGCCAGAGTATGAGCTGGCCGCCCAGGCCCATGATTAACAGAATGGCCGGCGCGCTCGGTTCCCCGAAAGTCTCGTACTCGAGCTGGATACCATTGGCGCGGACTTGCGGCATCAGGCGACCTCGAACAAACCCGCTGCGCCCATGCCGCCGCCGACGCACATGGTCACGACGACGTATTTCACGCCGCGGCGCTTGCCTTCAATCAGCGCGTGACCGACCAGGCGTGCGCCGGATACGCCATAGGGATGGCCGACCGCAATGGCGCCGCCGTTCACGTTCAGACGATCCTGCGGAATGCCGAGCCGGTCGCTGCAGTAAAGCACCTGTACCGCGAAAGCCTCGTTCAGCTCCCACAGGCCGATGTCCTCTATCTTCAAGCCATTGCGTTCCAGCAGGCGCGGCACCGCGAACACCGGGCCGATGCCCATCTCGTCCGGCTCGCAGGCCGCCACCGTGAAGCCCCGGAAGATGCCGAGCGGCCGGAGGCCGCGGCGCTCCGCGAGCTTGCTGTCCATCACCACGCAGGCGGAGGCGCCATCGGAGAGCTGGCTCGCGTTGCCGGCGGTGATGTGGCCCTTTTCACCGCGGACCGGCGCGAGCTTGGCGAGGCCCTCCAGCGTCGTGTCGGGACGATTGCCCTCGTCCTGCGTCAGCGTGACTTCCTCCTCGCGCGCTTCGCCCGTCGTCTTGTCCTGCACGATCTTGCGGGTGGTGAGCGGCACGATCTCGGCGCCGAAGCGCCCGGACTGCTGGCCGGCGGCCGTCCGCTGCTGGCTCCGGAGCGCGTACTCGTCCTGGCG
>JBOICV010000028.1:0-19537 GCA_050740255.1 Nevskiales bacterium
ACCGGCGTGGGCATCGGCCTCATGATCGGTCTCGGTGCGCTCGGCGCCTGTGTCGGTGTCGGCATCATGTGCTCACGCTTTCTGGAAGGCGCCGCCCGCCAGCCGGAGCTGGCGCCGATGCTGCAAACGAAGGTATTTCTGCTGCTGGGCCTGATTGACGCGTCCTTCATCATCGGCGTGGGTCTGGCCATGATGTTCGCCTTCGCCAACCCGCTGCTGGCCGTCATCCAGTAGTCAGCCAACAAACGCTAAACCGAGCAAGGGTAAGGGCATGGATTTCAATCTGACGCTGATTGCGCAGGCCATCACGTTCGCGCTTTTCATTGCGTTCACCGCCAAGTTTGTGTGGCCGTTTCTGATGCGCAAGGTCGAAGAGCGGCAGGCGACCATCGCCGAGGGCCTAGCTGCCGCTGAGCGTGGCGTGCAGTCGCTGCAGGACGCTTCCAGCAAGAGTGAGCAGGCGCTCAAGCATGCCCGCGGCCAGGCGGGGGAAATCCTGACCTCGGCCAATCGACAGGCCAATCAGCTGATCGAACAGGCCAAGGGTGCGGCCAAAACCGAAGCCGAGCGCATCATCGCCGCGGCGCACGATGAGACGCTGCGCGAGCTGAACCAGGCGCGGGAGGTCTTGCGCAAGCAGGTCGGCGAGCTGGCGGTCACCGGCGCAGCCCAGATTCTGAAGCGCGAGATTGACGCGAAAGCGCACGGCGACGTGCTGAAAGAATTGGCGGCCAAGATCTAATGGCCGAACTCAGCACCCTGGCGCGGCCTTACGCCAAGGCCGTGTTCGAACTGGCCAAGGCGGAGAAGAAACTGGCCGATTGGTCGGCGCTGCTGCAGGGCCTGGCCGTGGCGGTGCGTGATCCCAAGGTCGCCGGCGCGATCGGCCATCCCTCCATTGGCCGCGGCCAGCTGGCGGATATTCTGATTCAGGCGCTCGGCGCCAAAGCTTCCGCGGAAGCCAATAACCTGCTGCGGCTGCTGTCCGAGTACAAGCGTTTGAAACTCGTGCCGGCCATCGCCGAGCAATTCGAGCAGCTGCGTGCCGAGCACGAAAGCCGCGTGGACGTGGAAATCGTGTCCGCGACGCCGGTAAACACCGCCCAGCAGCAGGCGCTCGTCGCCGCCGTGAAGAAGAAGCTGCAGCGCGACGTGCAGGTTGAATGGAAGACCGACCCAAACTTACTCGCCGGCGCGCTGATTCGCGCGGGCGACACCGTGATTGACGGCACTGTTTCCGGCGAGCTGGCGCGCCTGCGCCAGACGCTCACCGCTTGAAGAATTTTCCTTAAGGATTTGTCATGCAACTGAATCCCTCCGAGATCAGCGACCTCATCAAGAGCCGCATCAAGAATTTTGAGGCGGTGACCGAGGCGCGCAATACCGGCACCATCGTTTCGCTGCAGGACGGCATCGTGCGCGTGCATGGTCTGTCCGACGCGCTGCAGGGCGAGATGCTCGAGTTTCCGGCACCGAAGGGCGGATTACCCACCTTCGGTCTCGCATTGAACCTGGAACGCGATTCGGTCGGCGCTGTAGTTCTTGGCGACTACAAACACCTGGCCGAAGGCGATACGGTCAAGACCACCGGCCGCATTCTCGAAGTGCCGATCGGCGAGGCGCTGCTCGGCCGCGTGGTCAACGCGCTGGGCCAACCGATTGACGGCAAAGGTCCGGTCAAGGCTTCCGGTCATTCGCCGATCGAGAAAGTCGCGCCGGGCGTGATTGCACGCCAGTCGGTGAGTCAGCCGGTACAGACCGGTTACAAGGCCGTAGACGCCATGGTGCCGATCGGCCGCGGTCAGCGCGAGCTGATCATCGGCGACCGCCAGACCGGCAAAACCGCGCTGGCGGTGGACACCATCATCAACCAGAAGGGCAGCGGCATTAAATGCGTGTACGTGGCCATCGGCCAGAAGGCCAGCTCGATCGCCAACGTGGTGCGCAAGCTCGAAGAGCACGGCGCGATGGCGCACACCATTGTGGTCGCGGCCTCCGCTTCCGAATCCGCCGCGATGCAATTCATCGCGCCTTACTCCGGCTGCTCGATGGGCGAATACTTCCGCGACCGGGGCGAAGACGCGCTGATTATTTATGACGATCTGACCAAGCAGGCCTGGGCCTATCGTCAGGTGTCGCTGCTGCTGCGCCGTCCGCCGGGCCGCGAAGCCTATCCCGGCGACGTGTTCTATCTGCACTCACGCCTGTTGGAACGCTCCGCGCGCGTCAATGCGGAGTACGTAGAAAAAATTACCAGTGGCAAGGTCAAGGGCAAAACCGGTTCGCTCACGGGTCTGCCGATCATTGAGACCCAGGCCGGCGATGTGTCCGCCTTCGTGCCGACTAACGTGATTTCGATCACCGACGGCCAGATCTTCCTCGAAACGGACTTGTTCAATGCCGGCATCCGGCCGGCGATGAACGCCGGCATTTCGGTGTCGCGCGTCGGTGGCGCGGCTCAGACCAAGGTGGTCAAGAAGCTCGGCGGCGGCGTGCGTCTGGCGCTGGCGCAGTACCGCGAACTGGCGGCCTTCGCCCAGTTCGCCTCCGACCTCGATGAGGCCACCCGCAAGCAGCTCGAGCGCGGCCAGCGCGTCACCGAGCTGATGAAGCAGAAGCAGTACGCACCGCTGTCCGTCGGCCAGATGGCGGCGTCCCTGTACGCGGTGGAAAAGGGTTACATCGACAAAGTTGAAGTCAGCAAGGTGCTCGCCTGGGAAGCCGGGTTGCACCAGTTCCTGACCACCAGCCACAAGGCGCTGCTCGACAAGCTGAATATCGGCGACTGGAACGACGGTCTGGAGGCTGAGTTGAAGGCAGCGACGGAAGCCTATCTCAAGCAGAGCGCGATTTAGCGGATGGCCTTGCACGCAACTGCCCTCACCCCCGGATCAAGTCCGGGGCAAGCTCTAACCCTCTCCCAAAGGGAGAGGGGACATTTCTTTTCACCGCTCCCTCCGGGAGAGGTCGCGCGCAGCGCGGGTGAGGGCTAATGGCCGGCGCCAAAGAAATCCGCACCAAGATCAAGAGCGTAAAAAATACGCAGAAGATCACGCGCGCGATGGAAAAAGTTGCGATGTCGAAGATGCGCAAGGCCACCGAGCGCATGGCGGCGGCGCGGCCTTATGCGGAGAAAATCCGCCGTACGCTGGGCCATCTCGGGCAGGCGAATCTGGAGTACAAGCATCCGTTCACCGTTGAGCGCGAGGTCAAGAAGGTCGCTTATCTGGTGGTTTCGACCGATCGCGGACTGTGCGGCGGCCTCAATATGAACACCTTCCGCGCCACCGTCCGCGCGATCAAGGAGTGGCAGGACAAGGGCGTGTCGGCCGATTTCGCCGTTATCGGTAACAAGGGCATGTCGTTTTTCAAGCGTGTCGGTGGCCAGGTGCTGGGCAGCGCCGGTCACTTGGGCGACAAGCCGCGTCTGGAGCCGCTGCTTGGCGTGATCAAGGTATTGTCCGACGCCTACCGCAAGGGCGAGGTGGACCGGGTGTACCTCGTGTCGGCGCAGTTCGTGAACACCATGACGCAAAAGCCGCTGATCCGTCAGCTGCTGCCGATCGAGCCGGTGAAGAGCCAAGGCATGCTCGATTTGTGGGACTACATTTACGAACCCGATTCCGTGGAGCTGCTGGACGTGGTACTGCAGCGCTACGTCGAATCGCAGGTCTATCAGGCCGTGATTGAGAACGTCGCCAGCGAGCAAGCGGCGCGCATGGTGGCCATGAAGTCCGCCTCCGACAACGCGGGCAAGATCATCAACCAGCTGCAGCTCGTCTATAACAAGGCGCGCCAGGCGAACATCACCAAAGAGCTGTCCGAGATCGTCGGCGGCGCGGCGGCGGTGTGAACATTGTAGGAGGGGCTTTAGCCCCGATGGGTCGCGGCTGAAGCCGCTCCTACCCAGAAATGTCGAATACAGTTTGAGGAAATAATTGACATGAGCTCCGGCAAGATTGTGCAAATCATTGGCGCGGTGGTGGACGTGGAATTTCCGCGCGATGCGATTCCGAAGATTTACGACGCGCTCAAGATCGAGGGCTCGTCGCTGACGCTGGAAGTGCAACAGCAGCTCGGCGACGGCGTGGTGCGCACCATCGCACTCGGTTCCTCGGAAGGGCTGAAGCGCAACCTGACCGTCAAGAACACCGGCGCACCAATTTCGGTACCGGTCGGCAAGGCCACGCTCGGCCGCATCATGGACGTGCTCGGCGACCCGATTGACGAGCAGGGCGAAGTGAAATCCGACGATCACTGGCAGATTCATCGCAAGGCGCCCAGCTATGAGGACCAGGCCGGCTCCACCGAGCTGCTGGAAACCGGCATCAAGGTAATTGATCTGATGTGCCCCTTCGCCAAGGGCGGCAAGATCGGCCTGTTCGGCGGCGCCGGCGTCGGCAAGACCGTGAACATGCTGGAGCTGATCAATAACATCGCCAAGGAGCACTCGGGCCTGTCGGTGTTCGCCGGCGTCGGCGAGCGTACCCGCGAAGGCAACGACTTCTACCACGAGATGATGGAGTCGGGTGTTATCCAGAAGGATAACCTGCCCGAGTCCAAGGTGGCGATGGTTTACGGCCAGATGAACGAGCCGCCGGGCAACCGTTTGCGCGTGGCACTGACCGGCCTGACCATGGCCGAGTTCTTCCGCGACGAAGGCCGCGACGTGCTGTTCTTCGTGGACAACATCTACCGTTATACGCTGGCAGGCACCGAAGTATCCGCGCTGCTGGGCCGCATGCCCTCCGCTGTGGGTTACCAGCCCACCCTGGCCGAGGAAATGGGCGTGCTGCAGGAGCGCATCACCTCCACCAAGAAGGGCTCGATCACCTCGGTGCAGGCGATTTACGTGCCGGCCGACGACCTGACCGATCCCTCGCCGGCGACCACTTTCGCGCACCTGGACGCAACCGTGGTGCTGTCGCGCGATATCGCGGCGCTCGGCATTTATCCCGCGATCGACCCGCTTGATTCCACTTCACGCCAGCTCGATCCGAACGTGATCGGCGCCGATCACTACCAGACCGCGCGCGACGTGCAGGGTGTGCTGCAACGCTACAAGGAGTTGAAGGACATCATCGCGATTCTCGGCATGGACGAGTTGTCCGAGGACGACAAGAAAGCCGTGGCGCGCGCGCGCAAGATTCAGCGCTTCCTGTCGCAGCCATTCCACGTCGCCGAAGTATTCACCGGCTCGCCAGGGAAGTACGTGCCGCTCAAGGAAACCATCCGCGGCTTCCGCGGCATCGTGGACGGCGAGTACGACGCGCTGCCCGAGCAGGCGTTCTACATGGTCGGCTCGATTGACGAAGCCGTTGAGAAAGCGAAGAAGCTGTAGTCCAGCCTCTTCATGAGACCAGCATGACCAAGCTCCACGTAGATATAGTGTCGGCTGAAGGCAACATCCACTCCGGCGAGGCGCAGATGGTGTTCGCGCCGGCGGAGATGGGTGAGGTCGGTATCGCGCCGCGGCATGCGCCGCTGTTGACCCGGCTCAAGCCCGGCACGGTGCGCGTCAAAACCGAGGATGGTTCCGAGCTGCAGTTCTTTGTAGGCGGCGGCATTCTCGAAGTGCAGCCGAGCCTGGTGACGGTTTTGGCCGATACCGCGCTGCGGGCCAAGGACGCTGACGAAGCCGCCGCGCAGAAGGCCAAGCAGGCGGCTGAAGAAAAACTGGCCGGCGCCAAATCCGACATGGATCTGGCCCGCGCCCAGGCCGAGCTGGCCGAGGCCGCCGCACGCCTGGAGTTCGTGAAAAAACTTCGCAATACAGGGCGGTAGAGCGTGGCGGGCCCCCGGTTGGGTCAAATACAGGCAAAATAAAGGCCGTTTGCGACGGTTGGCGCCGTCGGAACGGCTTTTTTTGTTCTGATTGGAGGGCGATCCGCAGCATGAGTGGCTTACTGCACGTGGTAATTCTCGCGGCCGGCCAAGGCACGCGCATGCGCTCCAAGCTGCCCAAGGTTTTGCAGCCCCTGGGCAACCGGCCGCTACTGACGCATGTCGCTGAAACCGCTTTCGAGCTCGATCCTGCGCGGGTACACGTCATCTATGGCCATGGCGGCGAGCACGTCCAGCAGCGCGTCGGTTATCTGCAGGTCAATTGGGTGGAGCAAACCCAGCAGAAGGGCACCGGCCACGCGGTACAGCAGGCCATGCCGCATATTCCGGACGCCGCCCAGGTTCTGATTCTTTACGGCGACGTACCGCTAACCACCGCCAAGACGCTGAAGTCCCTGGTGCGCGCCGCCGGTGCGGGCGTCGCGCTGTTGACGATCGAGCTGGACAACCCCGCCGGCTATGGCCGCATTCTGCGTGACGGCAGCAGGCAAGTGACCGGTATCGTCGAACAGAATGACGCGAGCGAGGCGCAGCGCGCCATCCGCGAAATCAACACCGGCCTGCTGTGTTGCCCCGCCAAGGCTTTAAGGGGCTGGCTGACGCGACTCAAGAACACCAATACGCAGGGCGAATACTACTTGACCGACATCATTGCGCTCGCGACAGCCGACGGCGTGCCGGTGACGAGCGTGCACACCGACGACGAATTCGAAGTGATGGGCGTGAACGACCGCGCGCAACTGGCCGAGCTCGAACGCGTCTATCAGCGCCGTCAGGCGACGAGCTTGATGCAGCGCGGCCTGATGCTCAAGGATCCGGCGCGTTTCGATCTGCGCGGCTCATTGGATTTCGGGCGCGACGTCAGCATAGACGTGAACGTCGTGATAGAAGGCGAAGTCAAACTCGGCGACGACGTGACCATAGGGCCGTATTGCTGGTTGCGCGACTGCGAGATCGGCAGCGGCTCGCATATCCTGCCGCACTCGATACTGGATCGGGCCAAACTCGGCGAGCGTTGCCATGTCGGACCGTTCGCGCGCCTGCGGCCCGGTACCGAGCTGGCCGATCATGCGCGCATCGGCAATTTTGTCGAGGTCAAGAAGAGCACGATCGGCGCCGGCAGCAAGATCAATCATCTGGCCTATGTCGGCGATACGGAAGTAGGCAGCGAAGTGAATATCGGCGCCGGCGTCATCACCTGTAACTACGACGGCGCCAACAAGCACCAGACGTTCATCGGCGACGGCGCCTTCATCGGCTCGGATGTACAGCTGGTGGCACCGGTCAGGGTAGGCGCCGGCGCAACCATCGGCGCCGGCTCGACCATTACCAAGGATGCACCGGCCGAGAAACTTACCTTAAGCCGCGCCAAGCAGACCACGCTCGAAAGCTGGCAACGGCCGGTGAAGAAACCGAAGAAGAAAACGTAAGCATGCCAAGCCGTGTTCTTTCCGCCTCCCGCCTCCCGTCCTTCGACAGGCTCAGGACAGGCTCTCCCGCCTCCCGGAGTGGCCTATGTGCGGAATAGTCGGCGCGGTCGCCCAGCGCGATGTGGTACCGCTGCTGGTTGATGGGCTGCGACGCCTAGAGTATCGCGGTTACGATTCGGCCGGCGTAGCCGCGCTCAAACCCGGCGCCAAGCTCGAGCGCCGGCGTGCGATCGGCAAGGTGCAGGCACTGGCCGACTCCATCGCCGCCCAGCCGCTCAGCGGCGGCTTGGGCATCGCGCATACGCGCTGGGCCACCCACGGCGTGCCGAGCGAGCGCAACGCCCATCCGCATTTCTCGGGCGAGGGCGTCGCCCTGGTGCACAACGGCATCATCGAGAATCACGAGGAGCTGCGCGCCGAACTCAGCAGCAAGGGTTATCGCTTCGAGTCCGATACCGATACCGAAGTCATTGCGCATCTGATCCACGAGCTTTTGACGCAAGGCATGGATTTGCTGGCGTCGGTGCAGCAGGCCATTGCGCGGCTGCATGGCGCCTACGCCATCGCCGTGATCACGCCGCGCGAACCGGAGCGGCTGATTACCGCCCGCATGGGTTGTCCGGTGGTGCTCGGTCACGGTGTCGGCGAGAACTATGTCGCCTCCGACGTACAGGCGCTGTTGCCGGTCACGCGGCGCTTTCAGTTTCTGGAGGACGGTGACGTCGCCGAAATCACCGGCGCCGGCATCCGCATCTTCGACACGGCCGGTGCGGCCGTACAACGCGCCTTGCGCGAATCTGAGCTGTCGGCCGATGCGGTGGAGCTGGGCGAGTTCCAGCACTACATGCAGAAGGAAATCTTCGAGCAGCCGCGGGCCATCGGCGACACGCTGGATGAGCGGGTCGCCAACGGCCGCGTGCTGGAAGCCGCGCTGGGGCCCAATGCGCAGACTATTCTGCCCAAGGTGCAGGGCGTGCATATCGTCGCCTGCGGCACCAGCTATCACGCCGGCCTGGTCGCGCGCTACTACCTGGAGCAGGGCGCCAACACGCCGTGCACGGTGGAGGTGGCGAGCGAGTACCGCTACCGCCGGCCGGTAGTGCCGGAGGGCACGCTGTTCCTCGCGATCTCCCAGTCCGGCGAAACGGCTGACACGCTGGCGGCGCTGCGCTATGCCAAGAAGAATGGCTACGTCGCCACGGCGGTGATTTGTAACGTGCCGGAAAGCTCGCTGGTGCGGGAAGCTGACCTGGTGTTGATGACGCGCGCCGGGCCGGAGATCGGCGTCGCATCCACCAAGGCCTTCACCACCCAGCTCGCCGCGCTCGCGCTACTCGGGGTGGCCATCGCACGCCACCGCGGCATGAGGAGCCTGATTGAACGGGTCTATGTACGCCAGCTCTCGCACACACCAGAACTGGTCGAGAAAACGCTCAAGCTGGAACCGGCCTTGATCCAGTGGGCTATGCAATTCAAGGACAAGCATCACGCGCTATTCCTCGGCCGCGGGCCGAGTTATCCGGTCGCCATGGAAGGCGCGCTCAAGCTGAAGGAAATCTCTTACATCCACGCCGAGGCCTACGCCGCGGGCGAACTCAAGCACGGCCCCCTGGCGCTGGTTGATGAGGACATGCCGGTGATCGTGGTAGCGCCGAACAACGCACTGCTGGAAAAGCTCAAGGCCAATCTGCAGGAAGTGCGCGCGCGCGGCGGGCAGTTGTTCGTGCTGGCCGATCCCAATACCGGCATCCAGTCTTCCGATGGCATTGACGTCATCACCATGCCGGAACACATCGAAGCCTTGCAGGCGCCGCTGGTGTACACGATCCCCCTGCAACTGCTTGCCTATCACGTCGCCATTTTGCGCGGCACCGATGTGGACAAGCCGCGCAATCTGGCGAAATCGGTAACGGTGGAATGAACGGCGGCCGGCCCCGGGTTGCGGTCGTAGGCGCCGGCGCGTGGGGGCGGAATATCGTCCGTAATCTGGCGGAGTTGGGCGCGCTGGCCGCAGTGGTGGATCCATCGCCGGAGATTCGCGCCGGCTTGCAGCAGCAATACCCCGGTCTGCGCACTTTTGCCGAATTTGCATCCATCCTCAGCGGTAACTATGACGCGGTGGCCATCGCCGCGCCGGTGCCGCTCCATTTCGAGCTGGGCTGCGCGGCGTTAAGGGCCGGCCTGGACGTTTTCATCGAGAAGCCGATCACGCAGACCAGCCGCGAAGCCGAGGACTTGACCGCATTGGCCCGCGCGCGCAAGCGCGTGCTGATGGTGGGGCATCTGCTGCTGTATCAGCCGGCAGTGCGCTGGATGAAGCACTACCTGCAGAGCGAGGAGTTGGGCGAGCTTTACGGCGTGCACCTGGAGCGGCTCACGCTCGGGCGCGTACGTTCGGTCGAAAGCGTGCTGTGGGACCTGGGTGTGCACGATATCGCGGTCATACTGGACCTTGCGGGCGAACAGCCCTTGCGCATCCGCGCCGCCGGTCATCGCATTCTGCGCGCGCATCTCGAAGACGACATTTACGTGCACTTCGATTTTCCGAGTGGCTTGCGCGCCGATCTGCACACGTCCTGGCTGTGGCCCGAGACGCAGAGACGCATGATCGTACGCGGCGACAAAGGCATGCTGCTATACAACGAGGTACAGCAGACGGTAACCTTGTATCGCAAGACCATTACCGCCGATTTGAAGAATCACGACGAAGGCTCGGAGCTGATTTACCAGGGGCATGGCCAGCCGCTCAAGCTGGAGATGGAACATTTTCTGGCGCGCATCCGCGACCGCAAACCCGCATTATCGGACGGGCGCAGCGCGGTGGCGGTGATGCGGGTGATGGAAGAGGTGTCGCGCATTTTAGAGGTGTGACGTCAGTGTGCTAACGTGAAGCGGCCTCTTAGACCGTAAACGCGCACAAGGGAGAGTATGAACGGCACGGCCGGCGATGCCGAAGCTATCCGCGAGCAGCTCGGCGCGAAGTTCGAGGCGCAGCGCGAGGCGTTTCGGCGACAGGGGTTCCCGGACCATGCGCAACGCATGGACGCGCTCGAACGTCTCAAGGACGGGCTGCTCCGCTATCAAGAATTATTTGTCCGCTCGCTGATCGAGGACTTCGGCAACCGCGCGGCGCAGGAAACGCGCCTGCTGGAGATTTTTCCCACAGTGGACGAGATCCGGCATACGCAAAAGCATCTGCGCGGCTGGATGCGGCCGCAGCGCGTCGCCGCCAACTGGCAGTTCATGACCGGCCGCGCGCGCGTGCTGTATCAGCCGCTTGGCGTAGTCGGCATCATCGGCGCCTGGAACTACCAGCTCCTGCTGTCGCTCTCGCCGCTGGTCTGCGCGCTCGCCGCCGGCAATCGCGCCATGGTCAAACCGTCCGAGACCGCGCCGCGCACCGCCGATTTGATGCAGAAGATGATCGCGGAGCGCTTCAAACCCGAGGAAGTGGCCGTGATCACGGGCGGACCGGAAATATCGTCAGCTTTCTCGTCACTGCCTTTCAATCATCTGATTTTTACCGGCTCGACGCGTGTGGGAAAGCTCGTCATGCGCGCGGCCAGCGAGAATCTGACGCCGGTCACCTTGGAGCTGGGCGGCAAGTCGCCGGCGCTGATTCATCCCGACTATCCGCTCGAACGCGCCGCCGAGCGCATCCTCACCGGCAAGTTCTGGAACGCGGGCCAGACCTGTATCGCGCCCGACTACGTGCTGCTGCCGGAAAACATGGAGGCTGAATTCGTCGAACTGGCCAAACGCATTATGCCGATGCGCTACCCCAAGATCGTGGATAACCCCGACTACACGCGCATGGTCAATCGTCCGGGCTACGAGCGCATGCTCGCCCTAGTGCAGGACGCCAAAAGCAAGGGTGGCGAGTTGCATCAGTTCAACCCGGCGCAGGAGCACTGCAATGCCGACAACCGCGTGATGCCGCCGACCGTGGTGGCCAAGACCAACGAGGCGATGCGCATACTGCAGGAAGAAATCTTCGGTCCCATTCTGCCCATCGTCACCTACCGGGAACTGGACGATGCGCTGGCCTATATCAACGACCGGCCACACCCGCTCGCGCTGTACTATTTCGACAGCAAGATGCAGCGAGTCGATGAGGTGCTTCATCGTACGACTTCGGGTGGGGTGGCGATCAACGACTGCATCTTTCATCTGCCGCAGAACAATCTCCCCTTCGGTGGGGTCGGTCCTAGCGGCATGGGCGCTTATCACGGCTTCGACGGCTTCGCGACCTTGTCCAAGAAGAAGGGCGTATTCATACAGGGCTACGGCGGCATCCAGATATTCAAGCGCTTTCTGGCGCCGCCCTACGGCAGGCTCACGGACTTCGTGATCCGCTTTCTGATCCGGAATCGCAAACTGTAGGAGCGAGCCCGCTCGCGACGGTCGCCTGCAGGCAGGTTCCTACAGCGGCCGAGTTAGCTGCGGCCCTGGCGCCATCCCCGGCCGGCCGCACGGACAATCACAGGTGGCCATCCGTCCCGTGACAATCGCAGCAATAACTACAGCGGTAGCTTGGAGGAGGCGCGGTGCGAGACGGAGCTTGCGTGTTACGGATGCTTGCTGCGTTATGCGCGCTGTTGTTCAGCACTACCAGCTCGGCGCTGAATTTTGAATTCGACGACGGCGCCATTACGCTGGAATTGATCAGCAAATTCTCGCTCGGCGGCGGCTGGCGTCTGGAAGAGCGCGATAACGCGCTGCTCGGCAAGTTAAATGTGCCGGGCCAGCAGGACTTGTGCACTGCCGATGACTGTCTGTCGTTCAACCATGATCCTGGACCCAACGCACGTCTGGTGGCCGCCGACGGCGGTTTTTTTCTGCACGTCACCGACGACGGCAATCTCAACTACGACAAGGGCGATCCGGTCAGCGGTCTGGCCAAGCTCAATAGTGAGTTGAATGCCAAGTGGGCGGGATGGACGCTCAAGTTGTCAGGGATTGGCTTCTTCGACACGGTCAACGCGGATTTCAGCGAGCGGCACGCCAATACCCGTTCCCAGCCGCGTTTCACCGATCGCCCCGAGCGCATCGAAGACGGGCTGGCGAAGGATATTCAGTATCGCGAGGCTTTCATCGCCCGGTCTTTCGAGCTGTTCGACAAGAATATCAGCGCAGCGATCGGTTATCAGCGTGTGCGCTGGGGCGAAGCGAACTTGCATCTGTTCAACACCCTGGATGAAATCAACCCGCTGGATGCGATTCTGGCGCGCCAACCCGGCCTCGCGCTCAACGAGCTGAATGTGCCCACCGGCATGGCGCTATTCGGCATCGATCTGACCGAGGCGCTGAATCTCGAAACTTTCTACCAGTTCGACTGGGAACCGGTGCGGCCCGATGCGACCGGCAGCTTCTTCTCAACCAGCGATATCGCCGGTGGCGGCCGCACCGCGAATATCCATCTGGGCCAGTTGCCGGAAGACCCGGACGGTGATTTCCGGCTCGCCGGCCTGGCGGCATTCGTTACCAGTACGAGTTCAAGAGTGTTCATTTCCAACGAGAAGGCTTTCGCGCCGGATGAAGGCGGGCAATACGGCTTGCGCCTGAACTGGTACTTGGAAAATCTCAACAACGGCACGCAGTTCGGCTTTTACGCCATGAACTACCACAGCCGTCTGCCGCTGGCGAGCATGTATGCCGCCAACCGCTCCTGTCTGCGCGATGCGCTGATCCCGGGCGATATTGTCACCGCTGCTGTTGCCTGCCAGGGCTTCAACGGCACGCTGAACCTGTTGGGCATTGGCCGGGAACCGCTGCCGCTGGATACCGTGCGCGTGCGCCTGGATTATCCGGAAGACATCCACCTTTTCGGCGCCAGCTTTAACACCACCGGCTTCGGCTGGTCTTTCTCGGGCGAGTACAGCTATCGTCCGAACCAGCCGGCGCAATTGCTGATCAGCGATGTGCTGCTCGCCGCCGTCCAGCCGGCTTTGCCGACGCAGGATATTCCGATTGGCGTGGGCGTCATTCCGGGGCTTAGCCTAGGCACGATTCCCGGCGCACGCACTTTCGCGCCGGATTTCATCAGCCCATACCGCGGTCAGGCGATTCAGGCCAATCAGTACATACCCGGTTTTGAGCGACTCAAGGTCGGCCAGTTGGTCGTGAACGGCATCAAGCTGATTGCCGGCGAGAACATCTTCCGCGCCGAGGACATCACGGTATTGATCGAGGCTGGCTTCACCCATGTCGTGGACCTGCCCGAGGCGGGCGAGTTGTTCTTCCAGGGCGGCGGCGACTCGAGCCACCCCAGTCCGGGCGAGGACGGCAGCGGCGATCCGCCGGGGACCAGCCACGCGCTGCGTATCAATCCGACCCAGATGAAGGAAGGCTGGGCCGAGGATTTTGCCTGGGGCTTGCGTTCGCTGGTGATGTTCAACTACTCCAATGTCTGGGACTCGGGCATCACCCTAAAGCCGACGATCCTGTGGTCGGAAGATATCAAGGGCATCGCCCCCTCGCCGGCGCAGAACTATGTCGAAGGTAACCGCTGGATCGTGCTCGGCAGCTTCGTCGAGTATGGCGAAGACTGGTCGGGCAATATCCTCTTCAATCACTTTGCGGGTGAGCGCAATCTGCTGGCGGACCGCGATAGCGTGTTTTTCTCGGTGGCCTATTCTTTCTGAGTTAGTTCCTTCTCTGAGCCAGCCATTACCAGGTAGGTAATTGTTAAGCGCTCTGTTTGCGATAAAAATGCGCTCTGGCAGTTCCCGGAGCGATGCCATGTCAGCCGCAGTCGAAGACGCAGTGTTTTACCATTCGGCCAGAGTGGAGCCGTTTCAGACTGGCGACGCTACACTGGCCTTGCGGCGTTTCGGCTCGGGACCCGCACTACTGCTGATTCACGGCTTTCCCCTGCACGGTTTCACCTGGCGCAAGCTGCTGCCGGAGCTATCGCGCCACTTCACCTGCTATGTGGTGGACCTCGCCGGCAAGGGCGATTCGGAGTGGTCGGCAGCCACGGACTTCAGTTTCGCGGCTCACGCGCGCAGATTGAAACAGCTGGTGGATCATCTGGGCTTGCAGCGGTACAACCTGATGGGGCAGGACACAGGCGCCACCATTGCGCGCTGCCTTGCCCTGATTGACCTGAAGCGTGTCGAGAAGATGGTGCTCATCAACACCGAGATGCCTGGGCATCGGCCTCCCTGGATTCAGCTCTATCAGATGATGATGCGTTTACCGGGCGCTGCATTTGTTTTCCGCCTGCAGCTGCGCCTGCGCTGGTTCGTTCGCTCCGGCATGGGTTTCGGTGGCTGTTTCAGCAATCTCGACCTGCTCAATGGGGAGTTCCACGAACAGTTCATTGCGCCGTACATCCATTCGCAGCACCGAACCGACGGCATGGCGCGCTACCTCATGGGTATTCCATGGGACGTTGTGGATTCTTTGAAACAACGCCACCAGGAGCTGAGCATGCCCGTTCTCCTGGTCTGGGGCGAGGACGATCCCACCTTCCCGATTCAGCTGGCGCGCGAGATGACGGGGCAGTTCCCGGACTGTCGCGGCCTCGTTGCGATTCCGCAGACCAAGCTGCTGCCGCATGAGGAGCGTGCACCAGCCGTGCTCACCGCGGTGCTACCCTTCCTCACACCGGCTACTAAGCTGGCCGCATGAGAACTTTGGCGCTGGCCTTCTACTGGTTGCTCGGCTTCACCAGCCTGGCCAACGGTTTGTGGATGCTGGCCGACCCGGCGAGCTGGTTCACGCAAATCCCCGCGGCGGTGACGGATACCGGACCGCTGAACCGTCATTTTGTGCATGACATCGGCGTCGTGTTCTGCATTGTCGGGCTGGGCGCGATCTGGTGCGCACGCGATCCAGTCGGAGCTTACCCAGCACATCTTGGTGTGACGCTGTTCTACGCGGGGCATGCGCTGGTGCACGTGGCGGAAATCAGCTTTGGTCAGCTGCCGCATTCGCACTGGTGGATTGATTTACCGCTGGTGTTTCTGCCGGCGCCGGCGCTGGTTCTGCTGACGCTTACACCCGTGCGCCGGCGAGTTTTCAGCTAAGGGTGAACTCCGCGATCACTGGGGCGTGATCGGATGGGCGCTCGTTCTTGCGCGGCGTCTTGTCCACATCGCAGGCTTTGCAGGTCGGCGCCAGCGCCGCGCTGGCCAGGATATGATCAATCCGTAGACCCATATTGCGGCGAAAGGCGGCCTGCCGGTAGTCCCACCAGGTGAAGGTTTGCGGCGGATGCTCGAATAGTGTCCAGCAGTCGGTAAAGCCCAGCTCCTGCAGCGCCCGAAACGCGGCGCGTTCCGGCTCAGAGCACAGAATATTGCCCTCCCAGACCGCGGGATCATGCGTGTCGGCCGGGGTGGGTGCGATGTTGTAATCGCCCAGCACCACCAGTTTCGGATACTGCGCCAACTCAGCATGCAAATGCGCGCGCAACGCTTCCAGCCACAACAGCTTGTACTGGTATTTATCAGAACCCACGCTTTGACCATTGGGAACATACACGGAAATCACGCGCACGCCATTGACCGTTGCGGCCAATACGCGCTTCTGCTCGTCGCTGTAGCCAGGCATGCCGGCCTTTACGTCAGTCAGCGGCGTCCGGCTCAGCAGGGCGACGCCGTTATAGGTTTTCTGGCCACTGCAGGCGCTGTGATAGCCCAGTTCCTGCAGGGCCGCGTGCGGAAAACCCTCGTCCAGACACTTGATCTCCTGTAGCGCCAACACATCCACCGGGTTACTGCGCAACCAGTCGAGCAGTTGCGGCAGGCGCACTTTCAGTGAATTGACGTTCCAGGTGGCAATCAACATCGCATTCTTCCTTGTGCGCTCGCGACACGGTGCCACGAGCGTCGCGAGTGTGGGTGCGGGAGCGGGCGCAGGCACGCAAAAATAACCCGGGCATCTATTTTAGTCATCATTGTCTAGCGTGCGCCCTCCCCTTGAGGGAGGGAGTAGAGGGAGGGGTAGCCTTGCCGCCTAGGCCGCTTCATCCAGCAAACCGCTGTGCCGCAACAAGGGCTCGATCGAAGGCGGGCGGCCGCGGAACTCCACGAATAAATCCATCGCTTCGCGGCTGCCGCCCTGCGCCAGAATGGTATTGCGGAAGCGCGCGGCGGTGGACGGATCGAATATACTGGTCTCCTCGAAGACGGAGTAGGCATCGGCCGATAACACCTCTGCCCATTTATAGCTGTAGTAGCCGGCGGCGTAACCCCCGGCAAAAATGTGCGAGAAGCTTTGCGGGAAACGGTTCCAGCTCGGTGGCCGGAGGACCGCGACTTCATCGCGCACGGCGTCCAGGGTTTCCTGAATGCGCGCGCCCTGTGCCGGCTGGTAGTTGAGATGCAGCAGAAAATCGAACAAGGAGAACTCGACCTGCCGCAGTAGCATCAACGCGGAGTGAAAGTTGCGCGCAGCGTGCAGCTTCTGAAACAAATCCTCGGGCAATGGTTCACTGGTCTGGTGGTGCCGGGCAAACAAATCGAGCGCCGGCCGTTCCCAGCACCAGTTTTCCATAAACTGGCTGGGCAGCTCGACCGCGTCCCAAGCCACGCCATTGATGCCGGATACGCCGGCGTAATCCACGCGCGTCAGCAAATGCTGCAGGCCGTGGCCAAACTCGTGGAACAGGGTTGCGACCTCATCGTGCGTCAGTAGGGAAGGCGCATCGCCCAGCGGTGGCGTGAAATTGCAAGTGAGAAAAGCGATCGGGATTTGCAGGCCGGTGCGATGCCGGCGGCGGCCGCGGCAGTCGTCCATCCAGGCGCCGCCGCGCTTGTTCTCGCGCGCGTACAAATCGAGATAAACGTGCCCGATCGGCGTGCCGTCGCCGGTGTTGAGCGCATAGGCTTGAACATCCGGGTGCCAGACTTCGGCATCGATCGCCGTCAGCCGCACGTCGTACAGGCGCCGCGCGATTTCGAACAAGCCGGCAATGACGCGCGGCGCCGGAAAGTAGGGACGCAAGGCCTCATCCGACACCGCAAATTTGTCCTGCCGCAGTTTTTCCGCGTAATAGGACATATCCCAGGCCTGCAAATCCGCTATGCCAGCACGCGCGGCATAGGCTTTGAGTTCCGCCAGTTCGGTCTCGGCACGCAGCCGCGCGCGCCGCGCCAGATCGCGCAGAAAACCCAGCACTTCCGCCGGCTGCTTCGCCATCTTGGTCGCCAAAGATTTTTCCGCAAAATTACTGAAACCCAGTAGTTGCGCCGCCTCGTGGCGCAGCGCTAGGATTTCTTCCATCAACTGTCGGTTGTCGTAACGGCACGCCTGCGGCCCCTGGTCCGAGGCGCGCGTAACGTAGGCGGCGTAGACCTCTTCGCGCAGCTTGCGATCCTGTGCGTAAGTCACCACGGCCTGATAGCTGGGGTAGTCGAGCGTCAACAGCCAGCCTTCGAAATTCTTGGGCTGATTTCTAGCCTGGGCTTTCACGCGCGCTTGCTGCCGCGCGCGCTCCGGCAAGCCGACGAGCTGTTCCTCGTTCGGTAGCAGCTTGCTCCAGGCTTGCGTGGCATCAAGCAGATTCTCTTCGAACTTGGTCTGCAGTTCCGACAGACGGTTCTGAATCTGCTTGAACCGGTCCTTTTGCGCGCTGGGCAGCGCCACGCCGGACAAGCGGAAATCACGCAGATTGTTCTCGATGATTTTCTTCTGAGCCTGACTAAGTGTTGCGAATTCCGGGCTGGCGGCGAGCCGCTCGAAGCCGCGATACAGGCCCGCGTTCTGGCCCAACTCGGTCGCGTGTGTGCTGAGCTTGGGCAGGCAGGCGTTGTAAGCAGCGCGCCAGGCCTCGGAGTTCATCACATGATTCAGGTGCCCGGCGGGCTGGAAGGCCCGATGCAGCCGGTCCTCAACTTCTTCCAGCGGTGCGGCCAAGTTCTCCCAGCGGGGCTCTGCTAAATTCTCTAGCGTAGTGAGACACTTGCGGCTTTCATCTAGCAAGATATCAACCGCCGCTTCGGCGTGCTCAGGACGGATCGCGGCGAAGGGCGGCAGGCCCGAGGAGCCGAGCCAGGCGAGGAGGGGATTAGGGGCGGACATGATTTAGACTGCTTGGACACTAATTATACCGGCGCTGCTGTCACGCCCCTGAAAAGAGAGCCTGACAATCTGACCGCCGATCCGGAGAATGGTAAGAGAACCGTCATGAAAAAATCATCACACGACAAAACCCGCAAACCAAGCCGGGAACAGGCCGTAGACCCGACCCGCCGTCAACTATTGGCCGGGATGGCGGGTGCGCTGGCGCTCAGCGGTTGCCGCGATTCGGGTTCCGGGCTTGGCTTGGGTGGCACGGGAAGCGGCGGCGCCGGCACGCCACGGCTGGCGCCACTGCCGAAGCCGGGCGATACCGGCATCGATCACATCGTCGTGCTGATGATGGAAAACCGTTCCTTCGACCATTTTCTGGGCTGGCTGCCCGGCGCCGACGGCCGTCAGGCTGCGCTGCAATATCCCGACAAGAACGGTCAGATGATCGCCACTTATCCGCTGGCACCCAACTGGCAGGGCTGCGCATTCGGCGACCCGGCACATGGTTATGACACGGGCCGCACGCATTACAACTCCGGCTTGATGGACGGCTGGCTGAAAACCGAGCCCACGATCAACACCGACGGCGACACTTTTCCGGTGGGTTATTACACCCGCGAGGACGTGCCGTTTTTTTCCAACGTCGCGGATCACTGGACCCTTGGCGACCGCTACTTCACCGGGCTGCTGGCGTCGACTTTTCCCAACCGCGTGTACATGCACGCGGGCCAGACTGACCGCTTGAGCAATACTCTGCCTTTCGTTGACGGTGCGCCGTCTGAACTACCCACCATCTGGGATCGCGTGCTCGGGGCGGGCTTAAGCGCGAAATACTATTTCCACGATCTGCCGACGATCGGCTTGTGGGGTCTCAAGTACGCCAATATCATCGGCCGCGTCGAGCAATTCCTGCTGGATGCGGCGCTTGGCACGCTGCCGACGCTGTCCTTCGTGGATCCGGCTTTCATCGGCGAGAGCCCGCAGGGCATCACCAACGACGACCATCCGCAGGCCGATATCCGCGCGGGTCAGGCCTTCATGAACCAGGTGTATGACGCGCTGCGCACCAGCCCACAATGGGAGCGCACGCTGCTGGTGATCAACTATGACGAGTGGGGCGGCTTTTTCGATCATGTGGTGCCGCCGCTGCGGCCGGTCAGCGCTGCCGAATCCACGCTGGGCAACGATGGCCGGCTGGGCTTCCGCGTGCCGCTCGCGCTGCTGGGTCCGCGCGTACGCAA
>JBOICV010000029.1:0-15955 GCA_050740255.1 Nevskiales bacterium
ATGATTTCGGCATCAAGCGCAACATCCTGCGCCTGCTCGCCGAATACGGCTGCCGGATGACAGTCGTTCCGGCGCAGACCCCTGCGGCGGATGTGCTGGCGCTCGCACCCGATGGCATATTCCTGTCGAATGGCCCCGGCGACCCTGAGCCCTGCGACTACGCGATAGCCGCGATTCGCGAGTTCATCGCGACCGACATCCCGGTTCTCGGAATCTGCCTTGGCCACCAGTTGCTCGCGCTCGCGAGCGGCGCGCGCACCGTCAAGATGAAGTTCGGTCACCACGGCGCCAATCATCCGGTGCAGGAGCTGGTCGGCGGCCACGTCTTGATCACCAGCCAGAACCATGGCTTCGCGGTCGACGAAGAATCCCTGCCGACCGAGCTCAAGGCGACGCATCGCTCGCTGTTCGATGGCTCGCTGCAGGGTGTCGCGCGCACCGACTGCCCGGCGTTCGGATTCCAGGGCCACCCGGAAGCGAGCCCCGGCCCCCACGACATGCGTCCGCTGTTCGAGCACTTCGTGTTCCTGATGGTGCGCCGCCTGCAGCAACTGCTGCGCACCCAGCCGACGGCAGCTGAAGGATAGATGGCGCACTGATGGGCAAGCGCACCGACATCGAAAGCATCCTGATCATCGGTGCCGGACCGATCGTCATCGGCCAGGCCTGTGAGTGCGACTATTCGGGCGCACAGGCATGTCGGGCGCTGCGTGAGGAAGGCTATCGCGTCATCCTCGTGAATTCGAATCCAGCGACGATCATGACCGACCCGGAGATGGCCGATTCGATCTACATCGAGCCGGTGGACTGGCGCACGATTGCGCGCATCATCGAGAAGGAGCGTCCCGACGCGCTGTTGCCGACGATGGGAGGCCAGACCGCGCTCAACACCGCCCTCGACCTGGTGCGCGAGGGAGTGCTCGAACGGTTTGGTGTCGAGATGATCGCGGCCTCTCGCGAGGCGATCGACATGGCGGAGGACCGGGAGCTGTTTCGCAATGCGATGCGCGAGATCGGCCTCGAATGCCCGCGTGCCACACTCGCCCACAGTCTCGACGAGGCGCTCGCGGTACAGGGCGAGATCGGCTACCCGACGGTGATCCGGCCGTCCTTCACGCTTGGCGGGAGCGGCGGCGGCATCGCCTTCAATCGCGAAGAATTCGAGGCAATCGTCATGCGCGGCCTCGATGCCTCGCCGACCGGCGAAGTGCTGATCGAAGAGTCGGTGCTGGGCTGGAAGGAATTCGAGATGGAGGTGGTACGCGATCGCAAGGACAACTGCATCATCATCTGCTCGATCGAGAACCTTGACCCGATGGGCGTGCACACCGGCGATTCGATCACGGTCGCGCCTGCGCAGACGCTCACCGACAAAGAGTACCAGGTGATGCGTAACGCGAGCATCGCCGTGCTGCGCAAGATCGGCGTGGATACCGGCGGTTCCAACGTGCAGTTCGCGATCAATCCGGCGGACGGCCGCATGATCGTCATCGAGATGAATCCGCGCGTGTCGCGTTCCTCGGCGCTGGCCTCGAAAGCGACCGGGTTTCCGATTGCCAAAGTCGCGGCGAAACTGGCGGTCGGGTACACGCTGGATGAACTCAGGAACGAAATCACTGGCGGTGCAACGCCGGCTTCGTTCGAGCCGACGATTGATTACGTCGTCACCAAGATTCCCCGTTTCACTTTCGAAAAGTTCCCGCAAGCGGACTCGCGGTTGACCACGCAGATGAAATCCGTGGGCGAGGCGATGAGCATCGGCCGCAATTTCCAGGAGAGCCTGCAGAAAGCCATGCGCTCGCTGGAAACCGGCTCGGTCGGCTTCGACGAGCAGCTTGAGCATCCGGCGAGTGACGAGGCTCGGGCAAAAATCAGTGATGAACTGTCAACGCCGCGTGCCAAACGGCTTTGGTACGTAGGCGATGCTTTCCGTGCCGGGATGAGCGTGGCGGAGGTATTCAACCTCAGCAAGATTGACCCGTGGTTTCTGGAGCAGATCGAAGAGCTGATCCGGCTGGAACAAGCTGTTGCCGGCCGCAAGCTCGCCGATCTTTCTGCGGATGAGTTGCGCGGCTTAAAACGCAAAGGGTTTTCCGACGCGCGCCTCGCGAAATTGCTGGACGTGAATGAAGCGGCAATACGCAGCCAGCGCCACCAGTTGAAGGTCCGCCCGGTCTATAAGCGCGTGGACACCTGCGCCGCCGAATTTCCGACCAGCACGGCTTACCTTTATTCGTCCTATGACGAGGAGAACGAGGCCAATCCCACCGAGCGCAAGAAGATTGTGGTCCTCGGCGGCGGGCCGAATCGCATCGGCCAGGGTATCGAGTTCGACTACTGCTGCGTGCACGCGGCGTTGGCGCTGCGCGAGGATGGCTACGAGACCATCATGATCAACTGCAATCCGGAGACGGTCTCGACTGACTACGACACCTCCGATCGCCTCTACTTCGAGCCGCTCACTTTCGAAGATGTGATGGAAATAATCGAGCTCGAAAAGCCGATCGGCGTGATCGTCCAGTTCGGCGGACAAACCCCCCTGAAACTCGCGCGCGCGCTGGAGGCCGCCGGCGCGCCCATCATCGGCACTACACCGGATTCGATCGACCAGGCCGAGGACCGCGAGCGCTTTCAGCAGCTGCTGCATGAGCTCAAGCTGCGGCAGCCGCCGAACGGCACGGCACGCTCGGAAGCCGCGGCGATGCAGGTGGCGCAGCAACTGGGCTATCCGCTGGTGGTGCGGCCGTCCTACGTGCTGGGTGGCCGCGCGATGGAAATCGTTTATGACGACGCCGATCTCGAGCGCTATATGCGCGAAGCGGTGCAGGTATCGAACGACGCACCGGTGTTGCTGGACCGTTTCCTGCACAATGCGACCGAAGTCGATGTGGACGCGGTGCGTGACAAGGACGGCAAAGTATTGATCGGCGGCATCATGGAGCATATCGAGCAGGCTGGCGTGCACTCGGGCGACTCCGCCTGCTCGCTGCCGGCCTACAGCCTCAGCCAGGCCGTTCAGGATGGCATGCGCGAGCAGGTGGCGCAGATGGCTGCAGCGCTGCAAGTGGTCGGCCTGATGAATACGCAGTTCGCCATTCAAGACGGCGAGATTTACGTGCTGGAGGTGAACCCGCGCGCCTCGCGCACGGTGCCCTTTGTCTCCAAAGCGACCGGCCTGGCGCTGGCGAAAATCGCCGCACGTTGCATGGCCGGCCAGACGCTCGCCAGTCAGGGCGTCAAGGGCGAGCGGGTGCCGCCGTATTTCTCGGTCAAGGAATCCGTCTTCCCGTTCATCAAGTTCCCCGGAGTGGACTCGATTCTCGGGCCAGAGATGAAATCCACTGGTGAGGTGATGGGCGTCGGTGAAACTTTCGGCGAGGCCTTCGCCAAGGCGCTCGCGGGCAGCGGCATGTCGCTGCCTACTGCCGGTGGCGTGCTGATTTCCGTACGCGATGCCGACAAGCCCGCAGCGGTAGCGGTCGGTCGCCAACTGGCCGCGGCCGGTTTTCAGGTCTTTGCCACCGGCGGTACAGCCGCCTCGCTCAAGGCGGCGGGCGTGGACGCCACGTTGGTCAATAAGGTCAAGGAGGGCCGCCCGCATTGTCTTGATCTGATCAAAAACGGCGAGGTGGCGCTGGTGGTCAATACCACCGAAGGGAAGCGGGCGATCGAGGAGTCGCGCACCATCCGTGCGGCTGCGGTAGCACAGAAAGTGGCCTATTTCACCACGCTGGCGGGCGCCCAAGCGGCGTGCCAAGCTTTGCAACATCTGGATAAAATTGAAGTCCATCGCCTGCGCGATTTGCACGCGCGGGTGACTCACTGACAGGGGCATTTAATGGCTGCGGTACGTACCCCACTCACGGCGCGGGGCGCCGAGAAATTGCGCGTCGAGCTCGACCAGCTCAGGCGTGTCGCGCGTCCGAATGTAATCAAGGCGATTGCGGAAGCGCGCGCGCATGGCGATTTGCGCGAGAACGCCGAATATCACGCGGCACGCGAGCAGCAGAGCTTCATCGAGGGCCGCATCGCCGAGATCGAATCCAAGCTGGGGAACGCGCAAGTGATCGACGTCACCAAGCTGCCCGCTGCCGACAAGGTGATATTTGGCGCTACCGTCGTGGTATCGGATACCAACAACGGCGAGGAGCTGACCTATCAAATCGTCGGCGAGGACGAAGCCGACATCAAAGCCGGCCTGATTTCCATCAACTCCCCTATCGCGCGCGCCTTGATCGGCAAGAATGAAGGCGACGAAGTCGAAGTGAACGTGCCCAGCGGCCTACGCAGCTTCGAAATCGTTTCCGTCCACTACCGGTAAGCACCGGGTTCAATCATCGGCGGTAAGCCATTGAACCTACAAGGGTTCAGTGATATCGTCCGTTTGTAGTAGATTGGGCTATTAAATAATGGCGGAACCCTGGTTTGGGGTATCCGTTTCCGGGGAGGCGAGGGTAAGCTACGGAGGGGGAGAATCATGCGGCATAAGCGGGCGAGCAGCGTCGCAATATTGTTGGTGTCAGTTTGGGCTGGCGCGGCCAACGCCAAGGTAAGCGCGGAAGAGAGCGCGCGGCTCGGCCAGGATTTGACGCCGATCGGCGCGGAAAAGGCCGCGAGCGTCGACGGCAGCATTCCGGAGTGGGCCGGTGGCTTGCCGCAACACGGCGAGTTGGTCGGCTACTGGCCGCAAAACCTGTTCAAGGACGATGCTGCGCTTTACACCATCACCGGTGCAAATCTGGCGCAATACCGCGACCAGCTCTCGGCCGGACATCAGGCGCTGTTGCAGCGCTACCCCAGTTATAAGATGACGGTGTATCCATCGCGCCGCAGTGTGGCTTTCCCGCAAGCTATTTACGACGCAACCAAGGCCAATGCCGCCACTACCTTTCTTGAGGGCGGCAAACCCGACGGTTTGCGTGGCGCGCGGCTTGGCTTTCCCTTTCCTATCCCGCAAACCGGCGCGGAGTTGATCTGGAACCACCGGCTCAAGTATCGGGGCGAAGCAGTGCGGCGCTATAACAACCAGGCCATCGTGCTGCCCAGTGGCAGCATCACTCTCACCAAGCTGGTCGAGGATGTGATCTTCCCCTACGGCAGTATGAAAAATCCGCAGCCCTTCGACAAGCCGGATAGCGTCTCGATTTACTACTTGTCCAATGTGGTCGCGCCGCCGCGCGTGGCCGGCCAGTTTCTGCTGGCCTGGGAACATCCAGAGGACCGCAGCGCCTGGATTTACAACCCGGCCTTGCGCCGCATCCGCCGCGCGCCCTCCGTCGCCTACGACAACCCCTACGAAGGCACGGACGGCAACCAGTTTTACGATCAGGTGGACATGTTCAACGGCGCGCTCGACCGCTATACCTGGAAGCTGGTGGGTAAGCGGGAAATGATCGTCGGCTACAACCCGGACCGGATGATCCAGCAGGGCCTGAAATACGGCGAAATCGTCAAGAAAAGCCATCTCAACCAGGACTTGGGGCGCTACGAGCTGCACCGCGTATGGATCGTCGAAGCGGACAATGTCCCGGGCTTGCGGCATAGCTTCAAGAAGCGCGTGATGTACATCGACGAGGACAGCTGGACCATCGCCATGGTGGACTGCTACGACCAGCGCGATCAACTCTGGAAGTTCCAGGAAGGTCATCTGCTGTCGGTCACCAACATCCAGTTCGGCACCACCGTGCCCGAGACCATTTACGATTTGCAGTCTGGTGGTTACTTCGTGACCACTTTGTTCACGGAGGACAAGTCGCCGGATTTTTCCGTCACCTTCGACAAACAATACTTCACGCCGGACAACGTGAAGAAGGGCATCAAGCGCTAGCATCTCGCTGGCGCGGGGAGAAACACTGTGACTCAACGCTTCATATTCAGTGCGCTCGCCGGCGTCGCACTAGGCACGCTGGCTTTTCTGATCGGCCTCAGCCGGACTTTTGATCTGAGCGAGCACAACGCGGCGCTTGAGTCGCTGCGCCAACTCAAAACCGTCGACAGCCGCTTGAACGAAGAAACCTTGCGTGCGCGCCTGGCGATTGATCCGGATTCCACCGCCCTGATTGATATGCTGCCCAAGGTCAGCGCAGCCGTCGGCGGCTTGTCGGAAGGCGCGCACGCGTTGCTGGGCCGTACCGACGACACGGTAGACACCAGCTTGGCGGCTTACAAGCAGGCCATGGACGAGAAGCTCGTGCTGGTCGAGGAATTCGAGACCCAGAACTTGCTGCTGGTGGAATCCATCGACACCATCCGCCGCATCAGCGCCGAGTTGCTGGCTGGCTTGCCGGCAAAGATGCGCGATGAACGCCTGCGCGTGCTGACGCTGACCAAGGAAGTGCTGGAGTACGGGCTGTTGCCGGCGCCGGAGAACGAACAAGTGGTGGCCGAACTTGGCGTGGACACGGCGCGGATGGCGCCGTTCCTGCCGGAGGAGATCCAGTTTCAGGCGGTACAACTCAGCACCCGCACCAATGCCGTGCTGACCCAGCGCCAGACCAGCGCCGATTTATTGAACCGCATCCTGCAGGCACCGACGGTGGAAACGCTCGGCAAACTGGAAGCTGACTACGACGTGTTTCACGGCCAACGCCTGGAGCGCGCTGAATTCTTCCGCCGCCTGTTATTGGGCTATGCCGTGGCGCTACTGCTGGTGCTGGCTTATCTGGGCTGGCGTCTGCGCAATAGCTATCTCGATCTGAACAAGGCCAACTACAAGCTGGCGCGGACCAATGAGACGCTGGAGCAGCGCGTACAGGAACGCACGCGTGATCTGTCCAAGGCCTACGAGGCGCTCAAGGCGTCACAGTCGCAGATGGTGCAGTCGGAGAAGATGGCCACCTTGGGCCAGATGGTTGCCGGCGTGTCGCACGAGATCAACACGCCGCTCGGCTATGTGCGCAGCAACCTCGAGCTGGTGCGTGGCATGTTCGAGGATCTGGGCCGGCTGGTCGGGCAGTACGCGCGCACGCTGGGTTTGATGCGCGAGCACACCGTGGACGAAACCCAGATCGCCAAAGCTTTCGAAGAGCTGACGCTGGCCGAGGCGGAACTCGATCCGACGGCGATGATCGAGGAGTCCGGCCAGTTGCTCCAAGACGGCACCCACGGCCTGGATCAGATCGGTGAACTGGTCAACAACCTCAAGAACTTCAGCCGGCTGGATCGCACCCGTCTGGACAGTTTCGACATTAACAAGGGTTTGGATTCCACACTCAATATCTGCAAACACATGTTCAAGGATGGCATCCAGATCGTGCGCAACTACGGCACGGTGCCGCAAATCCAGTGCGCACCCTCGCAGATCAACCAGGTGTTCCTGAACGTAGTGACCAATGCCGTGCAGGCCATGAACGGCAAGGGGCAGCTCAAACTGAACACGCGCAGCAGCGGCGGACAGGTGGCGATCAGCTTCGAGGACAATGGTTGTGGCATGTCGGCGGACGTGTTGGCGCGTGTCTATGAGCCTTTCTTCACCACTAAGGCCGCCGGCAAGGGCACTGGCCTCGGTATGTCTATCGCGCAGCAAATCGTGCAGGAGCACAGCGGTCGCATCCAGGCTAATTCTCAACCGGGTAAAGGCAGTCAGTTCGTCATCACGCTGCCCGTTAAGCAGCAAGCGGCCGCTGCAGCGCAGACGCAAGCTCCGCCGCCGCCGCGGGCCGCCACGGCTTGAGATCCAAATGACGGGGCCGGCATTCAGCATGGACGGGGCGCCGCCCGCCGAGCGACGGTCCCGCGTGCTGTTCGTGGACGATGAGGAGCGCATTCTCACCACCATGCGCGTGATGTTCCGGCGCCAATACGAAGTACATCTGGCCAATAGCGGCGCGATGGCGATGGATTTGCTAAGGCGCCATGACGTGGATGTGATTGTCAGCGATCAGCGCATGCCGGGCATGACCGGGGTGGATGTGCTGCGGGCCGCGCGCGAGGTACGGCCGCGCGCGATGCGCGTGCTGCTGACCGGATACTCCGATCTAAACGATATTATCGGCTCGATCAACGAGGGCGAGATTTTCCGCTTCGTCAACAAGCCCTGGTCGAATGATGCATTGCAAGCAACGGTGGCGCAGGCCGCCGAGACCGCGCGCGGCATGAACGCAGACGAAGCGGCGCGTCTGAATGCGCGGGAAGATGCGGCAGTGGGGCCGCGCGCCAACGGCGTGCTGGTGCTGGATACCGACACGCCGAACGTGGACGAGCTTAAACGCGTGCTGTCGGCAGATTTTTCCGTTTATCACGCGCGCAATCTGCAGCAGGCGCTGGATCTGCTTGAGAAACACCCGATTGGTGTTTTGATCGTGGAGACGATGGTGGACGGCGAACCGGTGTCCGCGCTGTTAAGCGAGCTTAAAAAGCACCACCCGCAGATCGTCGCCATAGTGCTGACGCATCGCAGCGACGCGCAGGAAGCCATCGAGCTGATCAACGCGGGTCAGATTTTCCGGCTGCTGATCAAGCCGGTGCGGGACGGCATCTGCAAGCTCAGCGTTCGGCACGGCATGACGCGCCATGACACGCTGGTGCAGTCCCCGACCTTGGTACGGCGTTACACGGTCGAAGCGCCCCGCGCGGCTGCTAACAGCGAAGTTTCGGCCGGCTTGCTACAGCGTATCCGTCAGCTGCGAACTCTTTTCGGCGCCGCGCCGCCACGCTGAAATTTTCGCGGTCCGCGAGGTCGTGGGTCGCGTTCGGTTCTACGCTCAGGGCGCACCCAGACCGGCTTTGGTTTCGCGCGCTTCGGCTTCTTGGGTTTTTTCACGGGTTTCTTGCGATAAACGGTAAGCACAAAGCCCAGCTGCTGAATCGGCGCAGCATCCAGCCGCGTGCAGAGGGTTTCTATCATGCTGGTTCGCGCCGGCCGTTCCGTCGCGGGTAAGCGCAGTTTCATCAGCTCATGGTGCGCCAGGCTGGCGCCCAACTCGGCCACTACCGCATCGGTCAAGCCGGCATTGCCTATCGTGACCACGGGCTTGAGCGCATGGGCACGCGCCTTGAGGGCGCGGCGCTGTTCGGCGGGAATCTGGGTGGGCATGACGCAGTGTATCATGCGATATACGCAAGCCATTGATCGCACAGGACTTAACGACGAAAACGCATGGCTCGAAGCAAAAGCAGCGGACGCTGGCTGGCGGAACACCACAGCGATCAATACGTAAAGCAGGCCCGCGCGGCCGGCTATCGCTCGCGTGCGGCCTTCAAGCTGGCGCAAATCCAGGCCAAGGACCGAATCCTGCGGCCCGGCATGACCATCGTGGACCTGGGGGCCGCGCCGGGCGGCTGGAGCCAGTGTGCCGCTGAAATTCTGAAAGATCGGGGGCATATTGTCGCGCTCGATATTCTGCTGATGGAGCCCTTGTCCGGCGTGACCTTCCTGCAAGGCGATTTCCGCGACGCTGAGCCATTGGTGGCTCTGGAGGATGCCTTGGGGGGTAGGGCGCCAGACCTTGTTTTGTCGGATATGGCCCCCAATATGAGTGGAGTGGGCTCTGCGGACCAGGCGGCCGCCCTGTATCTGGCAGAGCTGGCGCGTGATTTTGCGCTTCAGCATCTGCGGTCAGGCGGCGATTTTCTGGTGAAGATTTTCCAAGGTGAGGGCTTCGACGCTTATCTGAAAAGTCTGCGCGCAGAGTTTAAAAGCGTGGCGGTGCGCAAGCCGGAAGCCTCGCGTGCGCGCAGCGCCGAGACTTATCTGCTCGCACGCGGTCTAAAACAGCGTGGTGGGGTAAACTAAGCGCTGAAAAAGCAGTTTTGCCGAGGACAAAAAGCTTGAACGATTTCGCTAAAACCTTGTTGATGTGGGCGCTGATAGGCCTGGTATTGCTGTCGGTGTTCTCCAGCTTTGCCCCGCGCGGCGGCAAATCCTCGTCCATGGCCTATTCGGAGTTCCTCGAACAGGTCGAGCAGGGCGGCATCACCAGCGTCGTGCTGCAAGGCGACAAGATACTCGGCCGCACCACCAGTGGCAGCGATTTCGAGGTATTCAACCCGGAAACCGACAACAAAGCGCTGATCGGCGAGCTGCGCAAAAACAACGTGGACATTCTGGGCAAGCCGATTGAGCAGCCCTCACAGTTGATGCAGATTTTCGTCAGCTGGTTCCCGATGCTGTTGCTGATCGGGGTCTGGGTTTATTTCATGCGGCAGATGCAGGGCATGGGCGGCCGCGGCGGCGCCATGTCTTTCGGCCGCTCACGCGCGCGCATGCTTAACGCCGACCAGGTCAAGGTTACGTTTGCCGATGTCGCCGGCGTGGAAGAAGCCAAGAATGAAGTCGCCGAGCTGGTCGAGTTTCTGAAAGACCCGGCCAAGTTCCAGCGGCTCGGCGGCAAGATTCCGCGCGGCGTGCTGATGGTCGGCTCGCCGGGCACCGGCAAGACTTTGCTGGCGCGCGCCATCGCCGGCGAGGCTGGCGTACCGTTCTTCACGATTTCCGGCTCCGACTTCGTCGAGATGTTCGTCGGCGTCGGCGCCTCGCGCGTGCGCGACATGTTCGAGCAGGCCAAGAAACACGCGCCCTGCATCGTGTTCATCGACGAGATTGATGCGGTCGGCCGGCACCGCGGCGCGGGCCTGGGCGGCGGACACGATGAACGCGAACAGACGCTCAATCAGTTGCTGGTGGAGATGGACGGTTTTGAAGGCAACGAAGGCGTCATCGTCATCGCTGCGACCAACCGTCCGGATGTACTGGACCCGGCCTTGCTGCGCCCCGGCCGCTTCGACCGCCAAGTCGTGGTGCCGCTGCCCGACGTGCGCGGCCGCGAGCAGATTCTTAAAGTTCATATGCGTACCGTGCCGCTGGCGGAAAACGTCAAGCCCAGCGTTATCGCGCGCGCCACGCCGGGATTCTCCGGCGCGGACCTGGCCAATCTGGTGAACGAGGCGGCATTGTTCGCCGCCCGCTCCAACAAGCGCGTGGTCGAACACGCCGACTTCGAGAAAGCCAAAGACAAGATCATGATGGGCACCGAGCGGCGCTCGATGGTGATGAGCGAGGACGAGAAAAAGCTCACCGCTTATCACGAGGCCGGCCATGCCATCGTCGGTCTGTCCGTGCCCGAGCATGACCCGGTTTATAAGGTCAGCATCATTCCGCGCGGCCGCGCGCTGGGCGTCACCATGTTCCTGCCGGAGGAGGACCGCTACAGCTATACCAAGCGGCGCCTCAACTCGCAGATTTGCTCCTTATTCGGCGGCCGCATCGCCGAGGAGCTGATCTTCGGCGCCGAGCGTATTACGACCGGTGCGGCCAACGACATCGAGCGCGCGACCGCCATCGCCCGCAACATGGTCACCAAGTGGGGCTTGTCGGAAAAACTCGGTCCTTTGTCCTATGGCGAGGAGGAGGGCGAGGTGTTTCTGGGCCGTAGTGTGACTCAGCACAAGAACGTGTCCGATGAGACGGCGCGATCCATCGATCAGGAAATCCGCTCGGTGATCGACTCCAACTATCAGCGCGCCAGGCAGATCGTGAAGTCCAATCTGGACAAGCTGCACATCATGGCGGAGACCCTGATGAAGTACGAGACGATTGATGCCGGCCAGTTGGCGCGCATCATGAAGGGCGAGCCGCCCGGTGAGCCGGAGGGTTGGAACGATTCCGACAGCAGCGGGCCCACCCAGCCGACGCCCAAGCCCAGCGCGACCATAGCTCCCGGCGCCAAACCGGCCGAGCAGCTTTAGTTGTTTTTTCGCTGCACAACATGCCCGCGCTAGCGGGCATGTTGCTTTAAGGGACTTGAGAAGGTACTGGGGATGCAACTGCGTTGCCGTACTCGCGTTCTTGATCTGGCTCACCCGGTAGTGATGGGTGTGCTTAACGTCACACCCGATTCGTTTTCCGACGGTGGCCGTTGGGTGAATCTTGCCGCTGCCATTGAGCATGCGCAGCAGATGATCGCGGAGGGCGCGGCGCTGATTGACGTCGGCGGTGAGTCCACTCGTCCGGGCGCCGAGCCGGTGACGGTAGAGGAAGAGCTGCGCCGGGTCATTCCCGTAATCGAGCGTTTGACCGCCGAATTTCCGGATGCATTTATCTCAGTGGATACGATGAAGCCGGAAACCATGCGCGCCGCTTGCGCTGCGGGTGTTGAACTGGTCAACGACGTCAACGCCTTAAGGGCGCACGACGCGGTGGCAGCCGTCAGCGAAACCAAAGCGGCCGTCTGTCTGATGCATATGCAAGGCGAGCCGCGCACCATGCAGCGCGGCCCGCAGTACGTCAATGTGGTGCCGGAGGTGCGCGACTATCTGCTGGGGCGCGCCGAAGCCTGCGAGGATGCAGGCATCGCGCGGGATAAAATCCTGCTCGACCCGGGTTTCGGCTTTGGCAAGGCTTTGCCGCATAATTTGTCTTTGCTGGCGCGGCTGGATGAACTGACCGCCTGCGGCTATCCGATACTGGTTGGCATGTCGCGTAAGTCCATGCTCGGTGCGGTACTGGGAACGCCACCGCTACGCCGTGTACATGGACATGACGCGGCGGTAGCGCTGGCGGTATGGCAGGGGGCCAGGATCATCCGCACGCACGACGTGCGGGCGACACTCGCGTCGGTCAAAGTAGCGACGGAAGTGATGGCATACAAGGGCGCATGAGCAGGAAATATTTCGGCACCGACGGCATACGCGGGCGCGTGGGTGAAGCGCCCATGACGCCCGATTTTGCCTTGAAGCTCGGCTGGGCGGCCGGCAAGGTGCTCGCGCCGAAAAAAGGCCGGGCAAAAGTCGTGATCGGTAAGGACACGCGTCTGTCCGGCTATATGTTCGAATCCGTGCTGGAAGCCGGTTTCTCCGCGGCCGGGGTGGATGTGATCCTGCTCGGACCCATGCCTACGCCGGGGATCGCCTATCTGACCCGTACCGTGCACGCCAGCGCGGGCGTCGTGATTTCAGCTTCACACAATCTTTTTCAGGACAATGGCGTGAAGTTCTTCGACAATCGCGGTTATAAGTTGCCCGACGCCATAGAACACAAGATCGAAGCACTGCTGGATCAGCCCTTACGGAGCGTGGCGCCCGAGGAGCTGGGTCGAGCACGCCGCATGAGCGACGCGACCGGCCGCTATATCGAATTCTGCAAAAGCACTTTTCGCCGCAACACCACGCTTGTGGGTCTGCGGATCGCGGTGGATTGCGCCAATGGCGCCACTTACAACGTCGCACCCAGCGTGTTCCGCGAAATGGGTGCCGAGGTGCACGTCATTGGCAATCATCCTGACGGCCTCAATATCAATCACGGCTGCGGTTCCACCCATGTCGGGGCCTTGCAGAAAGCGGCGCGGGAATATGAGGCTGACATCGGCATCGCCCTCGATGGCGACGGTGATCGCTGCATTCTGGTGGACGCAGGCGGCCGGATCGTGGACGGCGATGAGATTCTTTACGTTCTCGCGCGGGCGCGGAAGGCGGACGGGAAACTCAAGGGTCCAGTCGTCGGTACCTTGATGAGCAATCTGGGGCTGGAACTGGCCTTGAAGGGCGAGGGCATTGAATTCGCGCGCGCCAAGGTCGGCGACCGCTATGTAATGGAGATGCTGGCCGAGCGCGGCGGCATGCTCGGCGGTGAATCCTCCGGTCACATTCTCTGCCTCGACCGCGTGACTTCCGGCGACGGCATCGTCTCGGCTCTGCAGGTGCTGGCGGTAATGGTGTCGCAGAAGAAGTCGCTGCGCGCACTGCTCACAGGACTGGAGAAATGCCCGCAGATACTGGTCAATGTAAAACTCCAGGGTGGTAAGTCCCAAACCGTTATGGACTCTCCAAGCGTCAAGCAGGCGGTAGTAGCGGTCGAGAAGGAATTGGGGAAGCACGGACGCGTGCTGTTGCGACCCTCCGGAACTGAACCGCTGATTCGAGTAATGGTAGAAGGTTTGGATCCAGCCAAGATCAAGTCGCAGGCAGAGCGCATAGCCGATGCTGTCCGCGGCGCAGCCGCGTAGTGTATGGAGACAAACCGTATGTCCCGCCGCAAACTTGTGGCTGGCAACTGGAAAATGCATGGCTCGGTCGCCATGACCGAGGCGCTAGTAAAGGCGCTCAGCCGGGAAAAACTGGGCTGTGACGTATTGGTGTGCCCACCGTATCCCTATCTTGCGCAGGCGGTTGCATTCGGCGTAGGCGGCGCTGTAGCGGTCGGCGCGCAGGACATTTGTGAGAAGACCGGCCAAGGCGCGTTCACCGGCGAGGTCAGTGGGCCAATGCTGGCCGAGATCGGCTGCACTTATACCATCGTCGGCCATTCGGAGCGCCGGCAGTTCTTCGGTGACACCGATCAGCGTGTGGCGGAGAAATTCAAGGCAGCGCAGGCGGCAGGTTTGATTCCTATTCTTTGTGTGGGTGAAATACTGTCCGAGCGCGAAGCGAATCAGACCGAGGCAGTGCTGGCGCGTCAGCTCATGGCCGCGATCGAGCTGAATGGAATAGCCGCCTTCGAGCGGGCGGTGATTGCCTATGAGCCGGTTTGGGCCATCGGTACCGGCAAGACCGCCAGCGCCGCTCAAGCTCAGGAGGCGCATGCGTTTTTGCGTGCTCAGTTTGCAGGAAAAGATGCTAAAATCGCCGCCCGCTTGCGGATACTTTATGGCGGCAGCGTCAAGCCGGACAATGCGTCCGCGTTATTTACCTGCCCCGACGTCGATGGCGGACTGATAGGCGGCGCCTCACTCGACGCGGATCAGTTCCTCGCCATCTGCCGCGCGGCAATTTAATGGATTTATAGGTAGTTCATGTACGCGATTCTGGCTGTGATTCAGGTGATCGTCGCGCTGGCGATCATCGGTTTGGTGCTGCTGCAGCAGGGCAAGGGTGCCGATATGGGCGCTGCCTTCGGCGCGGGAGCGTCAGGTACCCTCTTCGGCTCGCGCGGTTCGGCTAACTTTTTGAGCCATGCGACCGCCGGGCTGGCCGCGGTGTTCTTTATTGTCAGCCTGTCACTGGCCTATCTGGTCAACCAGGGCGGCGGCAAACAGGACAGCGTGCTGGATGCCATGCCGGCGCCGACGCCGCAGCTCTCGGTTCCAGTTCCGACCGAACTACCCGCTGATGCGCCAGCCCCGACCGCGCCGACCGAGGCGCCTGAGTAAAATATCCAAGTTTTGCGGGCTTCCCCAGCCCGTGCCCCGTGCGGACGTGGCGGAATTGGTAGACGCACTACCTTGAGGTGGTAGCGCCGAAAGGTGTGAGAGTTCGAGTCTCTCCGTCCGCACCATATAAATCAATAACTTACGACGCCATTTCTGGCCTGTGGATAAATGGCTCCAAATTGGCTCCAAATTTGGCTCCAAATAATCAGGTCAGAATCAGCGCCGATACGTCGGTCCAGGGTGCGTCGTGACCGGCCAGATAGAGCTCGGTCATGTCCTTCGAAGCGTGCCCCATCAACGTCTGAATCTGCTCGATAGTCCAGCCGCGCTCGAGGTAGAGCTGGCCGCCAAGCGATCGGATCTCGTGGAAGCTTGGCGGATGCTCGACGCCCTCGAATAGTTTGCAGGCATCACGCGCCGCGTCGAAGGCCCTTGTGAGCTGCTCCGGTAAGACCTGGGTGTGGTGTTCCCGATGACTGGCGCGCAGGTGCCGGGGCTTTGCCTTCTGGGGGAGTCTATGGACCAGATAAGTCGATGCGACGTTATCGCGGCAGCGCGTCACCAGCACCTCTGCGACGGCGATTCGCAGCCTGACCTGCGTGCTGTCGGCGGTCTTCGCCGGCACAACGTACAGGCAACCGTCGTCACGGTAGTCTGAAAACTTGAGCCTGCAGATGTCACCGCGGCGCAGCAGCGTCGTCAGGCCGATGTCCATCGCATTCCTTAGCCACGCCGGCGCCTGTTCATAGATTGCGCGATATTGATCCAGAGTAAGCCGAGTGCGCTTTTTTTCGATGTCGCCTGTGCGGATGCGCTTAGTCGCGCCAGCGGGATTGTTGTCTATCCATCCTTCTTGCACCGCTGTGTCTAGG
>JBOICV010000030.1:0-7519 GCA_050740255.1 Nevskiales bacterium
GGTATTCGAGCGCCCGGCCTCACTAAGCCACGAGCAATGCGCCGCCATTCCGGTGAACTACCTCACGGCCTGGCAATGGCTGGTGGTCATGGGTGCACTGTCGAAGGATGAAACCGTGCTGATTCACAACGTCGGCGGCGGCGTGGGTCTGGCCGCTATTGATGTCGCACGTCATATCGGCGCCCGCATCATCGGCACCGCCAGCCCGGGCAAGCATGCCTTCCTGAAGGAACGCGGACTGCATGAGGCGATTGATTACCGCAACCAGGACTGGTCGGTGGAACTTGCCCGACTCACAGATGGCAGGGGCGTGGAGCTGATCACCGATCCGATCGGCGGCAAGCACTGGAAGAAAAGCTACAAGGCCTTGCGCAGCACCGGCAGGCTGGGAATGTTCGGGATTTCCGCCGCGAGTGAATCCGGACTGTTCGGGCCGCTGCGGCTGCTGCCGGTCGCGCTCGGCATGCCCTTTTTCCACCCGATTCCTTTGATGAACAACAACAAGTCCGCCTTCGGCGTTAACATGGGCCACCTGTGGCACGAAGTCGCAAAAATCCGTCTCTGGATGGAAGCGCTACTACATGGCGTGAAGGAAGGCTGGGTACGTCCGCACGTGGACAAGGTGTTCAGCTTCGAGCAGGCCGGCGAAGCGCAGGCCTATATGGAGGCGCGGAAAAATACCGGCAAAATTGTGTTGCGACCCTAAGCTCATTCACTCCAGCGCCGGCGACATATCGATTTCTGCCGGCGGTGTATCGAGATCAGCCGGTGGCCGATGTTGCGGATTGCAGTCGCGCTTACACATAATTCTAGGCTGACAACATTCATCGCCGGGTTGTGGTGCGCTTGCACAGGGTTTGCAGACTTCTGCCGATGTGCATGCCACAGCGCATTCCCTGGAATCATCCTTCCCACCGAGCGTCGCACCGAGCGACGGCAGTTCAGATGGCTTGACGGACAACTTTGGCTTCAGATACCAGGGATGGGTTGGCGTCGGGGTAAAAGAAACCTCTCCCTTACTCTTGTCAATCGCAACCTCTTTCGCCACCAACTTGCCGGAACCGTCAACCAGACGTTTCCCTTCTTCCAGGTAGCGAAACTTTCCGCTTTCCAGACCCTCGGCAAATTGCCTCGGGTTGAGGTCTTGCGCTGGCGCCGCCGTGCCAGTGCAGAACAGTGCGCAGAGGACCACGGCCCGGATGAAGCTGATGTTTAACTGTGCTTTCGGTTTCATGGTTTAACTGAAGCTTGCATGACTCGTTCACTGACCGCCCACAGGCGCGCGGCCAGTTGCGGATCGCGGCTGGCGGCGGAACTCGCGGCCCGCTTGCGTTTCTGGAAGTATTCACCGCTCAGCTTGCTCAGCGACGGATCGGTGGCCAGCCACACGGCCGTATCCGCACCCTGTTCGGCGCTGATCAGGAACAACTTGATTACTGCGGCGATCGGCCGCGGCAGCTCCTGCCAGATGCCGGTCAGCACCGCGCCGGGATGGAAGGCATTCACGGTGACGCGCGTACCCTGCAGGCGTTTCGCCAATTCGCGCGTGAACAGCAGATTGGCCAGCTTGGCCTGGGCATAGCCTTTGAACGAGATCCGGTGGCGCGATGGATCGGTGAAGCTTGCCTCGTCAATTTTCCCGGCCTTGTGTACGACTGAACTCGTGACCACGATGCGCCCCTGCGGCGCGGCCTTCATCGCTTCCAGCAGACGCTGTGTCAGCCGGAAGTGGCCGAAATGCATGATGCCTATCATGCTTTCCAAACCGTTTTTCAGTTTACGCAGGCCGTGGCTGTAAAGGCCCGCATTCAAGATCAATACATCCAGCGCTGGCATTTTCTTCAGCAGCTCGCCGGCGAAACGATCCACGTCGGCAAAGTCGCCGAGATCCAGCGTCATCGTCTCGATCTGTGCGGCGGGATGCTGCGCCTTGATGCTCTCGACCGCCGCCTCGGATTTCTGCCGGTCGCGCGAGGCGATGATGACGCGCTTGCCCTGTGCCGCCAGCGCCCGCGCCATTTCCAGGCCGATGCCGCTGTTGCCACCCGTAATCAAAACATTCTTGCTCATCGTCATCCTCGCATTAGCAGCAGCGGTTATTCTGCCTCTTTCCGCTCGACCAGCGTCGCCGATACCTTGAATATCCAGGCGATCGCAAAACCGCCGGTGAAGAAGCTGTTGTCCTTCACCAGCGGACTGTCCTCGAATACCGCGCTGTCCACGGTATCCCACTTCACGAAGCCGCCCACCCAGATGCGGGGATAACGTTTGCTTACGGCGGCAATCAACTGGCTGCCGGCGTAACCACCATCGGCATTGAACGCAGGCCGGCCGGGCCGGGTGAACTGTGGCTCCACGCCGTAGAAATAATTGTGATATTCCTCATCGCCGAACAGCGGACCCGCAACCAATCCCAACCGCCAGCCCTCGTAACCCAGCGGATCGGCCATATCCAGATTGAGTTGCGGCTGGGCGATCCAGCCGATGTGCTCAATTTCGGATGTGACGATCGCCCGCACCGGCAGCCGAAAATCGAGCTGGTATTTCTTTTCTGCGGAAGCCGCCAGATGCAACTTGAGAATCGGCCCGAACTCCAGCGTGGGATCCAGATCGGGCATGCCCTCGCGCGCGTCATTGTCGTCGCTGTCCACGGGCACGGAGCCGTTCAGGCTCAAATCCACCACCAGTTTTTCGGAGTCGAAGAGGCGGCCGCGGACGCTGTCGCGGTCCACCTTGAGGAACTCGCCACGGTAGACAAAGTAAGGGATGGGGAGCACGAAACTGCTGCGTTCGTCCGAGCCGCGGTAGTCCGGAAAACTCAGTACGCCGATGCCCCCGCCCAGTTCCCACAGCGGCAGCGGCTCGGCCAAGGCGACACCCGCCCAGCTCAGGGTGAGGGCGCTCACCAGGATTCGTATCATTCGCTATTGTGCCGCGCTTTTATGACAGCGCCTGCTGTACATCCTCCGCGCCCGCCTCGGTCTTTCTGGATTCCTGCTGCTGCAACTGCCAGAGCCGCGCATAAGTACCGCCGCGGCTGATCAACTCCTGATGCCGCCCCTGCTCCACAACCTGTCCCTGCTCCAGGACGACGATGGTGTCGGCGTCAACGACGGTTGAAAGCCGGTGCGCGATAACCAAAGTCGTACGGCCGGCCGCCACCTCACGGATCGCGGCCAGAATGGCCTGTTCCGCGTGCGAATCCAGCGAGGAGGTCGCCTCGTCGAAAATCAGAATCTGCGGGTCTTTTAGCAGCGCGCGGGCAATGGCGACGCGTTGCTTTTCGCCGCCGGAAAGTTTCAGACCGCGCTCGCCCACCATCGTGTCATAGCCCTCCGGCAACTGTGCGATGAAGCGGTCCAGATGCGCCAGCCGCGCCACCCGCTCGATCTCCCCGCGGGTGGCACCCGGCCGGCCGTAACCGATGTTGTACTCCAGCGTGTCGTTGAACAGAACAGTGTCCTGCGGCACCACGCCGATATGACTGCGCAAGGACGCCTGAGTCACGCTGCGGATATCCGCGCCATCCACCGTGATGCGGCCGCCGCTCACGTCATAGAAACGGAACAACAGGCGCGCGAGGGTAGACTTGCCCGCGCCGCTTGGCCCCACCACGGCCAGCTTGTGACCCGGCGGGATTTCGAAGCTCACTTCCTGCAGGATGCGGCGCGCCGGGGTATAGCCGAAGCTGACGCTTTCAAACCGTACCGCCGGCCGGTGCGCTTGCAGAGCGCGTGCATCGGGAAGGTCGGTGATCTGTGCGCGAACCTGTGTCAGATCGAACATGCGCTGCATGTCGGTCAGCGCGCGGCGAATCTCGCGGTAGACAAAACCCAGTACGTTCAGCGGAATGAATAGCTGAATCATATAGGCGTTGATGGCGACGAAATCACCCAGCGTCATCGCGCCGCCCGCGACACCCTGCGCCGCGCGGACCAGCATCCAGGTCAGGCCGCCGGCGATGATTACCGCCTGACCGAGATTGAGCACTGAAAGCGACAGCCGCGCCTGTCCCTGGGCCTGTTCCCAGTCGGCCAGGAAGCGATCGTAGGCCTCAGCCTCATGCCGCTCAGTGCCGAACAGCTTCACCGTCTCGTAGTTCAACAGGCTGTCCACCGCGCGGGTGTTGGCGCGCGAGTCCAGCTTGTTGGCTTCGCGCACATGCTGGGTGCGCCACTCGGTGACCCATACGGAGAACAGCACATAGAGCACCACGGAGCCGAGCGCCAGCAGCGCGAACTCTGCCGCAAAGCCGATATATAGAATGACCGCCACCATCGCCAGCTCGATCAGCGTCGGCACAATGTTAAACAGCGAAAAGCGCAGCAGAAAGCTGATGCCGTTCACGCCACGCTCGATATCGCGCGACAAGCCGCCGGTACGGCGCGACAGGTGGAAATCCATATCCAGTGCGTGCAGATGCTGGAACACATTCAGCGCCGCGCGCCGCATCGCGCGCTCCGACACGCGCCCGAACACCACGTCGCGCAACTCGCCGAACAGGACATTGGCAAAGCGCAAGGCGCCGTAGCCCGCCAGCAAAGCGAGCGGCACGACGATCACCGCATCGGCACTGCTGTCCAGACCGTCAACGATTTTTTTGAGCAGCAAGGGCAATACCACGCCCGCAAGCTTGGCCAGCACCAGGCAGCCAAGCGCCAGGCCCACCCGTCCGGGAAACTCCAATAGATAGGGGGTGAGCGTACGCAGCGCCTGCCACTCGTTGCCGGCGGGCGTCATTGGGCGTGATTCGGATTTTTTCGCGGCGCCCCGTTCTCTCATGCGGAAAGTCTACGCCACCCGGAGAATGCGGCCATTCACCGTGGTGCGACTATGTCATTCCCAGTGTCGATGGGCAGCAGCGGCAGCAGATCAAACTGCACCTGCCCCGGCTCCGCGGGGTGCCTGATTTCCTCCGCGCGCGCCAAAGCCAGCTCCCGCTGCGGGGCCGGCAAGGCATACCAGTAATAGGCGATGGCGGACTCCTTGCGCCGGCAGCCGGCCGGTTGCTGGCCGCAGACCGCGAGACGGAACCAATCGGCCTGGCTGGTGCAGTCATAACCAGCGCGGCACGCCGCCAGCAGCCACGCGGTGCTGTTGACAGCCGCATCAGCGCTGTCTGCATCGCGCAGATGATTGAACAGCAGCCAATAAACTTCGGGGTTGCCACTGGCCGCCGCCTCCTGCAGGCGCTCGACGCGCTCCGCCGTGCTGAGGCTGTTTGCACGCAGCGCTTCTTCGGCCAGAGCAGGAGGGTGACCGCGATCAACAGCGCGCTGAAACCAGACTGAGGCGTACTCGATCTCGGCACCCGGCAAGTCCGCACCCAGGGCTTCCTTTATCAGACTCAGATCGGCGCCGGCGAAGCTGCGGCAGCGCAGATACTCCGACTGCCACAGCATGCGTTCCTCCATCGGCCGCTCATTGAGCTGCCGCATGGCGGTCTCATACAGCTCCTGCGCACCCTGCGGATCAGTCCGCAAATAGGGCCGGCACTGATCCAGCGCCAGATAAATGTAGTACTGGCTGCCACCCTCCCCGGCCGTAGCCGCTGGCAGCAAATCATGCACGAAGCGATAGAGATCGCTCGACAGCACATAGCGTTGCCGCAACGGTTCCTCACGCGGGGACGCGGCGCTGCCCAGGCGGGCGATCTCCTGATCCATGCTTGAATCGCGCGTCTCGCTATCGTTCCTGGCGGTGGCTGGCGCGTCCGTAGCCGGTGAAAAGCGCGGGCCGTGGGGCATCATTTCCGGCCGCAGGGAAGCTTCCGCCGCCACCTCGCCTGCGGTGCGCGCGATGTCTGCCTTGCTCCACCACCAGGTAGTGACAGCCGCGACGGCTGCTACCGATAGTGAAAGTATGACGAGCTTCGCCTGCATGCTGGCTCCGCCGCTAGTGCTTCGATGCACTTCCTGTTACCCAACTTCTTTTTTCATGTGACTGCGGCCTACGCCATTCTCCGCCACAACGGCGTGGAGCTGGGCAAGTCGGATTATCTGGGAACGACTTGAAACCCAAACCCCTCTCCCCCTCTCCCTCTGGGAGAGGGCGGGGTGAGGGAATGTTAGGCGGCTCGACCCCTTTTTTAGACAATTTCGCGCGCAACGTCCTTATCAAAGTCGGCAGTGCCGAACTGGTCCGATTGCGGATAGTGCTTAACAAAAGTTTCACGCATATCGTCCACCGGCACGTCGGCAAATTCGCCGCGAAAATTCAAATACTCCATGTGCCGGTTCCCCTGCAAATCAAAGGGATGGTAGATCGAGTCCTGCGTACCGTTGAACTCCAGCGGCTTGAGCCGGAATTTTTCGCATAGCTCGATGTTGAATGCAGGGGTCGCCTTGAGCCACTGGCCCTCCAGCAGGATCGAGGTATAGCCGTGCCAGTAGAAGATGTCGGTCTGCATGGTCTGGCGCATGCGCTCGGTGGAAAGGTGATTTCGCACGTCAGCATAGCCGAGCCGCGCCGGAATACCGGCCGCGCGGCAGGCCGCAGCCAGCAGCACCGCCTTGGTCACGCACCAGCCGTGGCCAACTTCCAGCACCCGGCTAGCACTTAACCCTCGCGGCGTCAGGTCCAGCGCGTAGGGGTTATAGCGGAACCCGTCGCGGACGGCGTAATACAGGGCAACGGCCTGGTCACGCTGGTTTTCCGAACTGCCTTTGTGCCGCTCAGCGAACTGCCGCACCGCGGCATGATCAGCGTCAACAACCGGCGTGGGGTGCAAGAACTCTCCGGCGACACTGTTCAAGCTTTGCTCCTCAACTCATGTTCATTATCGCTAATTTTTTCGCGCCAACGCCTGATTCACCATCATGCGAATCAGCTTTGGGTACGAGATACCGACCTTCTCCGCCGACTGCGCCAGCTCGTCTTCCCTGGCGATACAGGGATTCGCGTTGGGTTCAATCACGTAGACGCTGCCACTGGCTTTAACGCGCAGATCGAAGCGGGCATAGCTGCGGATATTCAACGCGCGATAGGCCCGCTTGCACACGTCATTGATGCGCTCCGCCAGCTCGTCGTCAAGCTTGCCGGCAAAATCGTCCTTGATACCCCAGCGTTTGCGGTAGGCGTCGTCCCATTTGGCCTTGTAGGTGGCGATACGCGGCTCGTCCTCCGGCAGCTGGCCGAAGCTGAGCTCGCGCGGCGGCAGTATGCGCAGGCGCTGATCGCCGATGATGCTCACATACAGCTCGCGCCCCTCGATGTATTCCTCGGCAATGGCATCCAGCCCCATCCGCTCATGAATCATATTGACGCGCTCGATAAAGCTCTTCTCGTCATCCACGATCGAAGCGAGCGAGATGCCGCGCGAGGCTTCCTCGGTCAGCGGCTTGATGATGCACGGCAGCTTGAGCGTCTTCGGAATGAACACGCGATGGCGGCGGTAGTACGTGTGGAAGCGCGGCACGCGCACGCGGTGGAAGCGCAGGATCTTCTTGCACAGCGCCTTGTCGTTGCACAGGAACAGCGCGCCGGAGCTCGCGCCGGTGCAGGGCACGCCGAGCAGCTC
>JBOICV010000031.1:0-1961 GCA_050740255.1 Nevskiales bacterium
GTATGTGACCGTACATACCCCGCACGGATCGACGACATTTGACCCGGGTAATCCGGGCCAGATCAACATTGAGGAGCTACGGCAGCTCCTCATCGCAGCCGCCAAAAGCCATCGGGCACAGGGGCCCGAGTACACGATGACCCCCAACGACGAAGTGATAACATTTCGCTGTTATCCCCTCTGGAAGGGGAAGTACATATGGGGAGACAGCCATAACCCCTATACGGCGGGCACGCGCCGGGGCAAGGTGGATGATTAACGCAGCATCACACGATAAAGGAGAACGATGATGAAATACGATTATTACGATGTCGCCGTCCGGCGAATCACCGGCACAGGCCGGATTATTCCAATGAGCAATGACGAATCGCGCAACAGTGCGCTGCAGATCTCCGATGGGGAGTCCTATGAGAGCAAGGAGCACAGGACAGAGCAAGAGGCGATCAATGCGCTAGATCAGTGGGAGGCGGACTGGCGCAAGCGGAACACTAACTAATCTCAGCCGCCGCCAAGCTCGCGCCGGAGTTGTTCAACGCGGGCAACGCGACTCCCCCAGATCGAAACAGCGATCTAGCGAACTGCGGCAATTATCCGCAGGGGCAATGGCTACGAACCGAGCAGAATGCCCGCCGTCGGGCATAAGGAGAGAGCATGAAGATATACGCTACAATCAAGGCCGCACATGGCGCGCTATGCCTCAACACGGGGTTCGACCCCCTGACGGGGCCTCCCACAAAAGCAAAACTGCGGAAATATGGGTATCAGGTGGATGCCGCCGAGTACGCGCGCATCCAGCGCGAACGCCATCCCGTGTGCGCGCATCCGGGCTGCCCAACCGAGGCGCTTGGCCGCAACGCCGGCCGGTACGACCAGCGCGACCGATGCGCGGCGCATCAGGTCATCAGTTATGGTTGCGACAATGGCCACCGCTGGACGGCCACTGAAGAAGCGCCGAGGGACACGTGCCCGAAGTGCGGGGAATACTACGTGTAGCCTTATGCGTCCCGCTCTCCCGTGGCTCCGCCCGGCTCCCGCGAGCCGTATGAGCATCTGAAGAGCGATGCCGGCCTGAAGGGGTCGTCAGTTTCCACGGGAGGGCGCGCGCCCTTCTTCTGAAGCGCCAATGAAACACCAAGACCAACTTATCAACGCCCGCCGCGGCTCGCAGGCTCGTCGCCGAACCGCTGGCGGAGGCGGCTTAACGGAGCAATTATGACCACTTATCTTACGGCTTACCGACACCTGAATTCGCTGATCGGCGACCAGGTTTTTGTTTTAAGCGGCTACGAACCCAATTGGGACGGGCCGGGCGGCTCGTTGTACGAGGAGCGCATCGAGGGCGCCGGCGACGTTTGGCGCGTCGGCGTGCGCGAGTGTAATAGCCGATGGCGACCGAAGGTTGCCGACCTGCTTGCGCTCAGGTCTGCCGCCGACGTGATCAATCTTATCGCCGATGCTTGCTGCGAAGATGGCGGCAGCGTGGAGACGGAGAGCGACTTCGCGGCGCGTAAATCGGAAGAGCGTCGGCGCAAGCTTGAGCGCGCCGCATCCGATCTGGCGCGACGCTATGACGTGGAGCCGGGTTCGATGGCGTTCATCGAGGCTTGCGAGGCTGAGCTTGAGCGGTTTTCTGACTACCGCCGGGGGATGCGCGAGGATGGGCTTTGCATCGGCTACGGCGTCACCTACGAGCAGTGGTCGGACGAATTCAACTCGTCGGCTGGCGACAGTGATGCAGTGTACAGCATTCTCGACTGGCTGGCGGACGAGTGTCCGCTGCTGTGGGCGAAATACCAGGAAGGCAAACTCGCGGAGGCCGCATGACTATCACCGACGCGGCGGCAGAACGCGGCCAGAGCGCGGAATGCGCGCGGACAAACTGCGTCAGGCAAGCGCGCCGGGCCGAAGATGAAGGGCGAGCAACCTGCGGCGGGAACGCTACGGGCGCGGAAGAGCCGCGC
>JBOICV010000032.1:0-1943 GCA_050740255.1 Nevskiales bacterium
CTTCTTGACGAATTCACGGATTTCGTCGTCGGGCGTTCCCGGCGCGATGTTCCCGATCCAGAGCTTCATGCCCGCCACCGCACAAGCCAAGTCATAAAATCACAAAATCCAAATCCCAAAACTCAAACAACTCCAAAATGTCAAACTCCAAGTCACAAACAAACTCCAAGTGTCAAATTCCAATTTCCAAACGCCAACCGTTCGGGCCGTTTGTGTCAATGTAACGTGAGACACCTACCTTCGTAAAATTACTGTCGAAAGGTAGGCAAACGATGTCACAGAGGAAAAAGCTGAAAGTGATTTCATCCAATGAAACGGCTGCGGCCGTGGCGGAGCTGGTGCAAGCTGGGGAGGCAGAGGCGAGGCCGGATCCGGAAGTGCGTGCCGTGGCCAAGCGCCGGCAGTTCGGTGCGGCATACAAGCTCTCGGTGCTCGCGGAGGCTGACCGGGTGAGCGAGCGCGGTGCGATCGGTGCACTGCTGCGACGCGAGGGACTGTATAGCTCGCATCTCTCGGTGTGGCGGCGCGAGCGCGAGGCCGGGGCGCTGGAGGCGCTCTCGCGTCGGCGCGGACGCAAGGCAAAGACCACCGCCGAGCAGAAGCGCATTGCGGCATTGGACGCGCACTGCGCGCGGCTGCGGCATGAGCTGGCGCAGGCGCGTACGATCATCGACGTCCAAAAAAAGCTCTGCACGCTGCTGGGGCTTCCGCCGGCAGCGCCCGAGGCGAGCAACGGGAGCGAGTCATGAGCGCGGTGGCCGAACTGGTGCCGGTGCTGCCGGTGCGCCGGGCGCTGGCGGCGTTCGGGGCCTCGCACGCCACCTGGTATCGGCGGGGCAAGCCGCGTGCGGCGCAATGCAGCAAGCGCGGCGCGCCCCCGCTGGCGCTCGCCGCGCCCGAGCGCCAGGCGATCTTGGAGGTGCTCAACAGTCCGCGCTTTGCCGATGCGACGCCGTATACGGCCTGGGCGCGGCTGCTCGATGAGGGGGTGTATCTCGCCTCGGTGCGCACCTTCTACCGCATCCTGGCCGCGGCAGGCCAGCTGTGCGAGCGGCGCGCCCAGCTCGTGCACCCGCCGCACGCCAAGCCCGAACTCGTAGCCACGGCGCCGAATGAGGTGTGGTCGTGGGACATCACGCGCCTGAAGGGGGCGCTCAAGTGGCAGTACTTCTACCTCTACGTGCTCATCGACATCTTCAGCCGCTACGTGGTGGGCTGGCTCGTCGCGCAGGCCGAGAACGCGGGGCTCGCTGGCGCGCTGATCGAGGAATCCTGCGCCAAGCACGGGGTTGCGCGCGACACGCTCACGCTGCACTCCGATCGCGGCAGCCCCATGCGCGCGAAGGGCACCGCGGAACTGCTGGTGGATCTGGGGGTGGCGGCTTCCTTCTCGCGCCCCCGGGTCTCCAACGACAACCCGTTCTCGGAGGCGCAGTTCAAGACGCTCAAATACCGGCCCCAATTCCCCGAGCGTTTCGCGGGCCTCGAGCACGCGCGGGCCTATCTGCGTCCGTTCTTTGCCTGGTATAACGAAGAGCACCGGCATTCCGGCATCGGCTTCATGACACCGGCGGCGGTGCACTTCGGGCAAGGCGCCGCGCTCCACGCGCAGCGCGCCCAGGTTCTGAAGGCCGCCTACGCGGCCAATCCAGCGCGCTTCAAGCATCGCATGCCGACCCCGCCCGCGCTGCCGACCGTGGTCGGAATCAACCTACCGAAACCCATCACCCAACCTGAGGACACCGCCCATGACCTGACGCCGACACTCGCGTTGCTCACTAATTTCTTAACCGAGGTGTCTCAAAGTCATTGACACATTCCGCTTTCTTCAGCTGATCTTCGGTCCGTAAAGGCTGCAAATGCCCACTATAGTGACGACCTTCTTAGTTCTTTGTTAAACGAACCAATTCCTGGACACGGTGTTTTTTGGAGCAGTGTTTCGG
>JBOICV010000033.1:0-2842 GCA_050740255.1 Nevskiales bacterium
AGGCGCAACAGGCCGATAACATGACCGACCGCTGGGCCGCGCTGACCATCCTGAACGAACTGGACTGCCCGCAACGCACGGAAGCGCTGAACACTTTTTATAGCGACTTCGAACAAGACCCGCTGACGCTCGACAAATGGTTTGCGTTGCAGGCCGGCTCGTCGCTGCCGCAGGCGGTCGCCCGCATCGAGAGTCTGTTGGCGCATCCGCGCTACGACGCACGTAATCCCAATCGCGTGCGCGCGGTACTCGGTAGCTTTATGCAACAAAATATGCGCGGCTTTCACCAGAGTGACGGTAGTGCCTACGGCCTTGTGATACGCGAACTGCGGAGTCTGGACGTGCAAAATCCGCAGCTTACGGCGCGGCTGGCGCAGCCGCTCACGCGCTGGCAGCGTCTCGCCGAACCCTGGCGCTCGGTCTTGCGCGCAGCCTTGACGGAGCTGGCCCAGAGCCGGCTTTCGGCCGATTTATACGAAGTTGTCCACAAGGGTCTGAGTCCCGCATAAGCGGCTAAGTCCTTGCACCGCAAGGGCTGTCATGATGGTGTAACCTGCCCGCAACAGACTGCGCCGCGATTGTCCATCCATGGTTGCGCGGGAGGCTGTCATGCAGGGTAAGCACGTCCTGATCGTAGAAGACGAAGCGCCGATTCGCGATCTGCTGCGGATGATTCTGCAGCGCGCGGAGTTCAAGATCAGCGAAGCCAGTTCGGTGCCGGAAGCGCGGCTGCGGCTGGCAGAAGCGCGGCCGGATCTCATTCTGCTGGACTGGATGTTGCCGGGCGTGAGCGGGGTGGAGCTGGCGCGCGAGCTGCGCCATAACCCTTTGACCCGCGATCTCCCCATTATCATGGTCACCGCACGGGTGGAGGAAGACGATCGAGTGCGCGGTTTGAATCTTGGGGCCGACGACTACGTGACCAAGCCGTTCTCTTCCAGCGAGCTGGTGGCAAGGGTCAAGGCAGTGCTGCGCCGTAGCGTCCCGGGCGGTGAGGACGAGAAGCTCAGCACCGGCGGGCTCACGATTGATGCTGCGAGCCAGCGCGTCAGCGCCGACGGCAAGGAAGTGCGGCTCGGCCCCACCGAATACCGCTTGCTGTTCTTCTTCATGAGTCATCCGGAACGCGTTTACACACGTGAACAATTGCTCGATCGCGTTTGGGGTCAGGGCGTGTATGTGGAAGAGCGCACCGTGGATGTACACATTCGCCGCCTGCGCAAGGCGCTTGGCGACTGCGGCTACGATAACTACGTGCAGACTGTGCGCGGCTCGGGCTATCGGTTTTCAACCAAGGTCGATTGAACTGCGGCCTGACAGCGATGAATCAGCGCTGGCGCGATGAGCTAATCCGACTCGGCCTATGGGTCGCGCTAGGAACATTGCTCGGCTACTGGGCCTCGCATCCCGCGGCGGGCATCGCACTCGGGCTCGCGGGTGGAGTCGCGCGGCATCTGTGGCAGCTCAAGCGTCTTGCTGAGTGGCTGGCCGGCCCGGAGGGGGTGGAGCCGCCGGATAGCATTGGCATCTGGGGCACGATCTTCGAGGAGCTTTATCAGCGCGAGCAGCGCAAGCGCCGCTATGCCAACGAACTCACCAACGTCATCAATGACTACCAGGCATCGACGGCAGCGCTGCCGGATGGTGCGGTAGTGCTCGATCCCACCAGCCACATCAGCTGGTGTAACGAAGCGGCGATTACTCTTCTGGGTCTGCGGATGCCGCAAGACCTCGGCCAGACTGTGGCCAACCTGCTGCGCAATCCACGCTTCACCGCTTATCTTGCGGCCGGTCAGTATCTCGATGAGATCGTAATTCCCTCGCCGGTGGATGGGCAGTTAGCCTTGTCGCTGCGCGTCGTACCTTATGGCAACGGCCAGCGCCTGATGATTGCGCGCGACGTGACGCGTCTGCAGCAGATGGAACGCGTACGCCGCGACTTTGTCGCGAATGCCTCGCATGAACTGCGCACGCCCCTTACTGTGCTGCGCGGTTATCTGGAAATGATTGAGGAAGAGAGCAGCGAGGGACCGCTGACCGCCTGGCGTACCCAGTTTGGCGAGATGCGCCAGCAGGCGACGCGCATGAGCAAGATCATTGAGGACCTGCTCAAGCTGGCGCGGCTGGAGTCGCACGACCAAAGCGTACGGCACGAAGCAGTGGACGTGGCGCGCATGCTGCGCACCATCGTGGAAGAGGCCCGCGCGATGTCCAAAGGCCAGCACCAGTTCCAGCTCGAGGCCCAGGCGGGGCTTTATCTGCTCGGCCATACCAGCGAGTTGCACAGCGTTTTCTCCAATCTGATCTTCAATGCGGTGCAGTACACGCCGCGGGGCGGCGAAATCCTGGTGCGCTGGTGGGGTGATGCGGAGGGCGCGTATTTCAGCTGCCGCGATACCGGCATCGGCATCCCAGCCAAGCATATCCCGCGCCTGACCGAACGCTTTTATCGGGTGGATGCCGGCCGCTCGCGCGCCACTGGCGGCACCGGCTTGGGGCTGGCGATCGTCAAACATGCGTTGGAGCACCACGACGCGCGGCTGACGATCGAGAGCGCGGTGGGCGTCGGCAGCACTTTCAGTTGCCATTTCCCGGTCAGCCGCCTGGGACAGCGGGCCGCCTGATGATGATTGCGCCTGACTTACATCTGCGTCAGCTTAAAATCCCCCGCCACCCACCGCCAGCGCTGGCCGGCTGCCCCCTTTCAAAAAGGGGGCGGCGAGGGCGACGGCCCCGAGCGGGGGATTTCAGCGTCACAAAACCGTCATATTCGCGTCACAAACCCTTCATTGCGCTTGCCGACAATCCGCATATGAAAAATCTCGAAGGAGTGATCAAGATG
>JBOICV010000034.1:0-1427 GCA_050740255.1 Nevskiales bacterium
CCAGTGCATCGAGCCGCTCGCCAGTGGCCTCGTCCCGCGAAGCCACGATCCAGCGGTAGGCCTGCAGGAGCGTGGCCGGACCAAGATAGCGCTCGGGGTTCCACCAGTAGCTCGGGCAACTGGTCGAACAGCAGGCGCAGAGGATGCACTCGTAGAGACCGTCCAGTTTGGCGCGGTCTTCCTTGCTCTGCAGACGTTCGCTCGAGGGCGCGGGCGTATCCGTTTTGAGCCAGGGTTCTATGCTGGCGTACTGCGCATAGAAATGGGTCATGTCCGGCACGAGGTCTTTGATCACGCTCATATGCGGCAGCGGATAAACCTTGACCTCGCCCTTGATCTCCTCACAGGCCTTGGTGCAGGCCAGCGTGTTGGTGCCGTCAATGTTCATCGCACAGGAGCCGCAAATGCCTTCGCGGCAGGAACGGCGAAACGTCAGGCCGGGATCAATCTCGTTTTTGATCTTGATCAGCGCGTCCAGCACCATCGGCCCACAGCTCGCCATGTCTACTTCATAGGTATCCATGCGCGGGTTTTCACCGGTGTCCGGGTCCCAGCGATAGACCTGAAAGCTGCGTATTTTCCTGGCGCCGGCCGGTGCTTTGTGCGTCTTGCCCTTCTGAACCTTGGAGTTCTTCGGCAGCGCGAATTGAGCCATAGTGTCTCTCCGGATTTTTCTAGTACACGCGCTTCTGCGGTTTCACGTACTCCACCTCTTTGGTCAAGGTGTAGTCGTGCACCGGGCGATAATCAATGCGCACATCCGCAGCGCCATTCAGCCAGGCGAGCGTGTGCTTCATCCAGTTGGGGTCGTCGCGCTCAGGATAGTCTTCATGCGCGTGCGCGCCGCGACTTTCCTTGCGATTGTAAGCGGAGGCCAGCGTAATCAGTGCCTGTCCGAGCAGATTGTCGAGTTCCAGCGTCTCAATCAAATCCGAATTCCAGATCAGCGAACGGTCTGAAATTCCCACATCCGCAAAGCCGGCGACGACCTGCTTCAGCTTGTCGAGCCCTTCTTTCATCGAGTGGTCGGTGCGGAACACCGCGGCATGTGCCTGCATGGTTTTCTGCATCGCCAGGCGAATCTGCGCCGTCGGCTGCGAACCCTTGGCGTTACGCAGCCGGTCCAGCCGGTCGAGCAGCTTGTCGGTAGCGGTCTGGGCGAGCGGTTTATGCGGCGCGCCGGCCTTGGTGAGCTCCGCCGCACGAATCGCCGCGGCGCGGCCGAATACCACGAGATCGAGCAGCGAGTTGGAGCCGAGCCGGTTGGCGCCATGCACCGACACGCAGGCGGCTTCGCCCACGGCCATCAAACCTGGCACCACGCTATCTGGGTTGCCGTTTTTCAGCGTAACCGCTTCACCCGTGTATAAGCAGGGTATGCCGCCCATGTTGTAGTGCACGGTCGGTACTACCGGAATGGGCTCTTT
>JBOICV010000035.1:0-5870 GCA_050740255.1 Nevskiales bacterium
CTTCGGCGGACCAGCTCAACAGCTTCCCGCTTGTACTCCGGGCTGTACTTCTTCCTCGTCGACATGAACACTCCTTCGGCTCATCATGAGCCTTCTCGAAAGTGTCCGTGATAACGGGGTAGAACCCTCGCGTATTGGCGAGCAATCGGTGCTCCTGCTTCTTTCGGCACCGGAGGCCATGGAGTATTAGCCCAAGCTTGGCTTTGAAGCAGTGAATAACGGATGGATAATCAAACGAAAGAGTTAAGGGCTAACCGGTCATTCAACCGGACGCGGGAAACAGCGCGGCGCCGGCTGACTCCGCGTGGGCAGCTTATCCAGTATGAGATCAACACAAAATCTGTCTGCACGGAACGATGGCTTTGAAGGTCTATCTTTCTCCGGGACCACGCCCAGATTCGCGCCAAGCATGGAACCGTCCTATTGATTCTTGGTCCGCGGTCGCTCCATAAGCCGGCCGGAGATGTAAAAGCACGGAATCGCGAACAGGCCCGGCGTCACGCCGATCAGCACCGCCAGCGTGATCGGCTCGGGCATCGCCGCGGCCTTGAACAGGTCGGCCAGCCATCCGGCGAGGAGATTGCCGGGCGCGGAGCCCAACAACGCCAGGCAGAGGATCAGGAACGCGATGGTGGTGGAGCGCAGGCGCTCCGGCGCAAGGTCCTGCACCGCGGCGAACAACGGCCCGAAGGCGAGGGTAAGGGTGATGCAGCCAACGAACATATACACATAGAAGGCGGTGCCGGCCGGATCGGCGAAGCGGTACAGCAGACTGATGGGGGCCGCAATCACATAGACCCATGCCAGAAAGTACAGGCGACCGCCCTTGCGGCGGGCCTGATACAGATCGCCGCCAATGCCACCCAGTATCGAACCCAGGATGCCGCCCACCAGGAACATTGCGCCCGTCAGTTTCTGCGCCTGCGCCGTGGCGAATCCGCGCTCCTCGACCAGCCAGACCTGGTCCAGTACCAGCGCGCCCTGGGCAAAGACAACGAAGACTCCGCCGAGCATGGCCAGCGTCAGCGCCGGTGAGCTCAGCAGCAGATGCTTGAGTTCCGGAAACGCCTGCGTGAACGGCCGGTGGCTGCCGGCAGCCGTCATGGCCTGGTGCGCCTCCGGCCGCGGGTCGCGCATCATCAGAAGCAACCCGGTGAATACAACGCCCAGCAGGCCCAGGACATAGAAGCACTTGCGCCAACCGATCTCGGCGCCGAGCGTACCGGCAATGATGAACGCGCCGCCGATGCCCATCGGTACACCCAGGTAATAGAACCCCGATGCAAAGGCCCGGTACTTCGGGCTGAACACATCACCCAGCACCCCCAGTGCCGCCGGCGAGAGCGTGGCCTCGCCCACCCCGATGAAAACCCTGGCCAATGCCACCTGCAGGAAGTTTTTAGCTGCGCCAGTAGCCGCAGTGAGCGCGCTCCACACCAACAGGCCAATCGCCATCAGCCGCGGACGGTGATAACGGTCGGCCAGTGCACCCATGATCAGGCCCATCGCCGTGTAGAAGACCGTGAACACGAACCCGGTGAGCAGCGTAAATTGCAGATTGGTCAAGCGCAGATCCGCAATCATGTCAACCGCGAAGCTGGCCATGATGTAGCGATCGGCGAAATTGAGAATATTGAGTAGCGTCAAAAAAATCAGGATCAATACGGCGCGCATATTCATCTCCCGTGGTTCTTATCGCGTCCGACGGCTCCGGCAGGCGGGATAAACGACATCGCACGCTCGGTCAGCGCGGCAATCGTGAGGCTGGGATTGACGCCCAGATTCGCACCGAGCATGGAACCGTCGCAGACGTAGAGATTCCGATAACCAAACACGCGGTTCTGTGCGTCAATCACGCCGCGCTCCGGCGCATCCCCCATGCCGCAGCCGCCCATGCAGTGCGCGGTGGTCGGGATGTTGAACAGGATCTCGGTGATCATGGAGAGGGCGACACCGTGCAGCGATTGCGCCGCCTTGAGCGCAAACTCGTTGGCCTGCGGAATGAAGGCGGGGATGGGGTCGCCCTCGGTCTGCATCACCTTGGCGAAGGGCCAGAACCAGGGCCGCCGCCAGCGCATGGTGAGGAAGCCGTCAAGGGTCTGCATGACCAGGAAGGTGATGGTCTGGCGCGCGAAACCGACCGGCCACCGCACGCGCATGAGCCGTACGGGGTTTTGCAGGAACAGTCGGAGCAGCGTCCACAGCCACAGCAGGATGCGCGTGGCGCCCGGCTTGCCGTGCGTCAGCACCGTGACGATGGTGCCGTTGAGATCTGAGCCCTCCGGATAGCGCACGGTTTCGATATGGGTATGTTGGTCAAGGTAAACGCCCGAACCGATGGCGATACCCTCGGACATGTTTTCGGACGTATCGGGCATGCGCACGCCGATGAACGACTCGGCGTTGGTGCGCACGCGCTGGCCGAGCTGATCGGAAATATTCGGCAGCGATCCGCGGTCCTTGAGCCGGAACAGCAACTCCTGCGTGCCCAGCGACGAGGCAGCGAAAATGACCGCGCCGGCGGTGAAGCTGCGGCGTCCCGCGCCGACCAGTGAGGTGGCGCGCACGGTGCTGACCTCGTAGCCGTCCGCGCCATCGCTGCTGGTGTTGAGTGGCCTGACGTCCACTACCTTGGTCTGCGCGAAAACCTGCGCACCCTTTTTCTCGGCGAGATACAGGTAGTTCTGGTCCAGCGTGTTCTTGGCGTTGTGGCGGCAGCCCACCATGCAGGCGCCGCAGCCGATGCAGCTATTCCGATCCGGCCCTTCACCACCGAAGTAGGGGTCCCGATAGAGCTTGCCTCTCGGCTGGCCTTCATCACCGAAGAAAACACCGACGTCGGTGGCATAAAAGCTGTTACCCACGCCGCATTCCTCGGCGACTTTCTTCAGGGCCAGGTCCGCCGGGCCGAGAATGCGATTACGCGTCACACCCAGCATGCGCTTGGCGGTCGCGTAGTGCTGCGGCATCACGCGGGTCCAGTCGTCCAGACCGGCCCAGGTTCCGTCGCTCCAGACCTTGTCCGGCGGCACCAGCAAGGTATTGGCATAGGCAATCGAGCCGCCGCCCACGGCGTTGCCATGCACCACCATGACGTGACGAAACTTGCGCAGGCTGAAGAATCCGTGCCACCCCAGCCGCGGCTTCCAGAGGTATTTCCAGATCTGCCAGTTGCTGGTCGGCAGATTTTCGGGCGTCCAGCGCTGGCCCATCTCCATCACCGCAACACGGTAGCCCTTCTCCGTCAGGCGCAACGCCGAGACGCTGCCGCCAAAGCCGGAGCCGATGATGAGGTAGTCGTAGTCGTAAGAGGTCATGGGACGTGATCAGATCAGAGCTTCGAGCCCGTTGCGGTCAAGCGCATCGTCCCTCGATCCATTCGACGATGTCCGGCACGATCTTCTTGGCATGGTCCGTCACCAGGAAGTGGCCCACATCGGGGTACAGCTTGAGCGCCTTATCGCAAGTGAGGCGGGCGTAGAGATCGTGGATAAATGCTTTCGGAAAGATGTTGTCCTTCGCGCCGTGCAGCAGCAGGACCGGCGTCGTGATGGCCTCGACCGGGCGATCCAGTTTTGCTGTAGTGAGCGAGGCCAGCGCGCGGATGCTGATGACCTTCAGCGACAGCGGATCGGCCGCAAGCCAGTTCTTGACCCGCTTGTCGCCACGGCTGAGCAGGTCGTAGTAGCGCTCCACGTTGAAGGTCAGTCCCGGCCACACTTTCGCCAGCCCCAACACCAGGGGCCGCAACAACTGCGCAATCCACGGATGGTCGGTGACCATCTTGGCGTTGCGGCGGTCGGCCAGATCGGCGGCGTTGTGGCAGATCGCGCCGGCCAGCTTCTCGTCGGTGGCCGCGAGGTAGAAGGCGACGATGCCGCCCTGGCTGGAGCCACAGACAAAAATCGGCCCGCCGAAGCGCTGCCGCGCGTAACGCACGGCCGCGCGCCCATCGGCGACCAGCTCCGGAATGCTGTAGTCGCCGCGCTTGCCTTCGCTGCGGCCGTGCCCGCGCGGGTCTACACTGACGACGTTCACCCCGCGGTCGGCCAGGGCCGCGAGGAAGTTGCCGAACACGAGTCCGTAAACGCTGGTGCCTGGAATGAACACCACCGTGGGCTTGCCCCTCGCAACCTCGATCACGTCCAGGTGCAGGGAAAATCCATCGGACTGTATCCGCGCTTTCTCGAAGCGCTCGAAGGCAACCGTGGCCTTGCGCTCGGCCATGATCCGCGCGAAGTAGGTTTTCAGCTCGGCCTCGGACGGCAGGTCATTCATTGTTGCGGTAGTGCTCATTGCTATCTCCTGTTGGGTTAAGTGGTGTGGGATGTGCGGGTTGATTTGTGCGCCAGGCGCTCGCGCATCGGACGCTGGTGCAGCATCGTGCCGATCAGCCATTGCATTACCCGTCCATAGGGCGGGCGCATCAGGGCCAAGGGCAGCCAGCGGCTGGCGTGAAAAATCGCGCGCTTGTGCGAGAAAGTCTCGAAGCCATCGAAGCCGTGGTAGCGGCCGATGCCGCTGGCGCCGACGCCACCGAAGGGCAGGTTGTGCTGGGCGGAATGTAGTGCGCAGGCGTTGATCGTGACGCCGCCTGAGATGGTGCGTGACAGCACCCGGTCAATGGTGCCGGCGTCGTCGCTGAATATGTAGAGCGCCAGTGGCCGAGGACCCTCATTCACCGCGGCGATCACTTCGTCGAGATCGCGATAGCCGATCACCGGCAGGATGGGCCCGAAGATTTCGTTCTGCAGCAACCTGGCATCTGCCGGACAGTCGCTGACCAGCGTTGGCGGAAACACGCCGTTGTCCGCAGTGCAGTCCTCACCGGCCGGATTGATGGATTGGATGCGCGCACCGCGAGCGCGGGCGTCCTCCAGCCATTGGCTCAGGCGCGCGTGCTCGCGCGCGTTGATGATGTGCGTGTAGTCGGAATTGGCGACCAGTTTCGGATACATCGTGCGGATGGCTTGCTCGGCTTCGCGCAAGAATTCGTCACGCTGCCCTTCCGGCACCCAGACATGATCCGGCGCGACGCAGGTTTGCCCCGCGTTCAAGAACTTGCTGTGTGCGATCATCGCGGCGGCACGCTTCACCGGGTAGTCCTCGGCGACGATCGTCGGCGAGCGGCCGCCGAGTTCCAACGTCACTGGCGTCAGATGCTCCGCCGCCTGGCGCATGATCCGCTTGCCAACGCCGGTGGAGCCGGTGAACACCAGATGATCGAACGGCAGGCTGGCGAAGGCCTGGGAAAACTCGCGGTCGCCGTTGACCAGCGCGACATAGTCGTCGCGGAATATCCGACCGATGAGTTCGGCCATCACCGCGCCGGCGCGCGGTGTCAGCTCCGAGGGCTTGGCCAGCACATGATTGCCCGCTGCCAGCGCGCCGATCAGCGGCGTCAGGGTCAGGTAAATGGAATAGTTGAAGGCGCCCAGCACACCGACGACGCCCCGCGGCTGATAGACGACGCGCGAGTGGCTGGGCCACATGCCGGCATTGCTTGCCACGCGGCGCGGTCGCATCCAGGACTTCAGCTTGCGCCGGGTGTGGCGAATGTCGTCCACGCAGCCGAAGATTTCAACGACGAGTGTCTCCTCGAAGGCACGCCCCTTGAAATCGGCATTGAGCGCCCGCGCCAGTTCCATGCGCCGCGCCAGCAGCGCGTCTTCGAGGCGGCGCAGGCCATCGAGCCGCTCTTCGAGACTCACGGCGGTGCCGCGCGCCGCGAACGCGGCTCTCTGCCGCGCGAACAGCGCCTGGAGTGCTTGTTCTATCTGCATATGTTGTCACTCCCGCGAAAGCGGGAATCTGTAGGAGCGGCTTCAGCCGCGATCTTGTTCATCTCCCGTTCCTCGACAAGAAAGGAT
>JBOICV010000036.1:0-23036 GCA_050740255.1 Nevskiales bacterium
CGACGCAATAGACCACCAGAAGATCGGTGGCATCACAATGGCAGCATAAAATAAACCTGCCGAAGGAATTGACGGATATATTCGGATAACATGCTTGAAGGCCCAGAAAGTAATTGACAACGGCGGAACCTGCTATTACCACGATGCCGTTTTTCTTCATTTCCCCTTTACCTCGCATCGGACCGCCGTAAATGTTCAAGCCTAACGACCAGCTCCGCTGGAGCGACGGGTTAGGCCGATGTTTATGTTTGTCGGAAGGCGGCTTGCGTTTGCAGCAACCACCCGGCCAAAAAGCCGGAATCCGGCCACCGCGGGTACGTGCCCGCCGGCCCGGTGCCGAACCAAGCCAACGACCCGCCCGGCAGCATCGACCGGCCTCTTTGCCTTGAACGAGTCCGCGGCGCGGCGCCGGTCAATGTCACTTCTGCACCGCATGATGTCGGGCTGGGGAGTTCACTCGAACCTATCGTCCTGTTCAAAACCAAACGCGCGAAGCGCACCTTTTTTCATCGGCCCGGCGAGTAATGATCGATCGAGGCCTAACTACAATTAGGCGTCAGGCCAGTGACGCAAAACTTGTCCGAAATGACGTATAATCTTGGCATCGTGCTTGTAACTCATTGAAATTAATTGTTTATACAAAATAAAAACATCGCAGATGCTGGAAAATACGTCAACACCCCAACCGCTTCGGTTGATGCAGCAGGTACGCCACCGCCTGCGCGCCAAGCATTACAGCCTGCGTACCGAAGAGACTTACGTCCACTGGATTAAACGCTACATCCTGTTTCATGGCAAGAAACCCTCGGTCGCTCCCTCCCCTACCGCTGATTACTGACCCCCGATCGACTCAACCTGCAGCGCCGGGTCCTTTCTTTTCAATCGAATCAATCAAACGCGAAGCTGTCAGTCGGCAGCCGGGTGAGCGTCCGACTTGGTTTGACCATCGAGCTGGCGTGACCCTTGGCGCGCGGCAGCAAGTGGTCGAAGTAAAAGCGCGCCATGCCGATCTTGGCCTTGTAAAACTCGGGCTTCTCGGCGCCGTCCTTGTTCTGTAGCTTCTCGTAGGCGACTTCCGCCTGCAGCGCCCAGAAATAAGCCATGGTCACGTAGCCGGAATACATCAGGAAGTGATAGCAGGCGCTGGATACGATGTCGCGGTCCTTGCGCGCGATGAGCATCAGGCGCAGGGTCAGCACATTCCACTCGGCGGCGAGTTTGCCCAGGGTGGCGGCATAACCGCGCATCTTGTTGCTGGTCATGCGTGCCAGCGCAAACTTCGCCATGGTGCCGGTGAAGTCGCGCACCGCCTTGCCGCGGGTGCCTAGCAGCACCTTGCGGCCCAGCAGGTCCAGCGCCTGGATGCCGGTGGTGCCTTCATACAGCGTGCTGATGCGCGCATCGCGCGCAATCTGCTCCATGCCGTGCTCCTTGATGTAACCGTGGCCGCCGAACACCTGCATGCCGAGATTGGCCGCTTCCAGGCCCATCTCGGTGAGAAAGCCCTTGAGGATCGGCGTAAAGAAGCCAAGCCGGTCGTCCCATAACTCGTACTTGGCTTTGTCGTTCTCGATGATGCCGTTGACCATGTGGTCGGCGTATTGGGCGGCGAAGTAAATCATCGCGCGGCCACCCTCGGCGATGGCTTTCTGCGTCATCAGCATGCGGCGCACGTCGGCGTGGTGGATGATCGCATCCGCTACTTTGTCCGGCTCCTTCTTGCCCGAAAGCGCGCGCATGGAGCGGCGTTCCTTGGCGTAGGCCAGTGCGCCCTGGAAGGACAGTTCCGCGTGGCAGACGCCCTGCATGGCGGTGCCGATGCGCGCGGTATTCATGAAGGTGAACATCGCCTCCAGGCCCTTGTTGGGCTCAGCAATCATGTAGCCGGTCGCACTTTCAAAGTTAATCACCGAGGTAGCCGAAGCCTTGATGCCCATCTTGTGTTCGAGCGCGGAGCAGACGACGCCGTTGTCGCCATCCAGCGTGCCGTCAGCTTTTACTTTCATCTTCGGCACGATGAACAGCGAGATGCCACGGGTACCCGGCGGCGCATCCGGCAGCCGCGCCAGCACGATGTGGATAATGTTCTCGGTCAGGTCGTGGTCGCCGCTGGAGATGAAGATCTTGGTGCCGGTAATTTTATAAGTGCCGTCAGCCTGCGGCTCGGCCCTGGTCTTGACCTGCCCCAGATCGGTACCGCACTGCGGCTCGGTCAGACACATGGTGCCGGCCCAGCGGCCTTCCGTCAGCGGCGGCATATAGAGCTTCTTCTGCTCATCGCTGGCGTGCTGCATGATCGTATTCATCGCGCCCAGCGACAGACCCGGATACATCTGGAACGACCAGTTCGCCGCGCCCATCATTTCCGACTTGAACACCCCCATGGACATCGGCAGGCCTTGGCCGCCGTATTCCGTCGGGTGCGATAAAGCCTGCCAGCCGCCGGCGACATACTGGTCATAGGCTTGCTTGAAGCCCTTGGGCGTGGTGACCTTGCCGTTCTCCAGGCGACAGCCCTCCTCGTCGCCGGAGAGGTTCAGCGGCGAGAGCACTTCCTCGCAGAACCTGGCGCATTCTTCGAGGATCGCATTGACCGTATCCGGGTCGGCGTCCTTGCCGTTCGACAGCCCGGCGTAATGCTTGGGGAAATCGAACACTTCGTTGATCAGAAAGCGCATATCGCGCAGTGGGGCTTTATAGGCGGGCATGGCCTCGCGTTCTCCGGGATAACGCTATTGGGACAGCCATCAGGGTTGCGTCTAGTGATACGCATCCTGTGCGCTCACCTTGCCGCGAAACACATAGTAGGCGTGGGCAGTATAGACCAGCACCACCGGCACGATCAGCAGCACGCCGACGAGGGTAAACAACAGCGAGCTTTCAGGCGCCGCGACATCCCAGAACGTCAGTGCGCGCGGCACCACATAAGGCCACAGGCTCACCGCCAGCCCGATCAGCGTCAGCAGGTAAAGGCCCAGGCAACAAATGAACGGCAGCAGATCATTGGGCAGTTTCGGGCGTCTGAGCACCGCGAAAGTGGTGAGCGCCATCACGCCAATCCACACCGGAATCGGCGACAGCATGATGAGGTTCGGCCAACTGAACCAGCGCGCGCGGATCTCGGGCACCAGCCACGGGGTCCACAGGCAGACCAGTGCGATCATGAATACCACCGCCGGCAGCAGTTGCCGCGCGCGGGCGCGCGCCCAGTCGCGCAGCTGCCCCTCGGTCTTGAAGATCAGCCAGCAGGAACCGGACAGCGCATAGGCCAGCACCACCCCCAGCCCCGTCATCACGCTGAATGGCGAGAGGAAATCGAAGGAGCCGACCACGAGCTTCGTGCCGTCGTATTCAAAACCCAGTACATAGGTGCCGAGCACCAGGCCCTGACTGAAGGCAGCGACAGTCGAACCGCCGACGAAAGCCAGATTCCATAGCTTCTTGTCCTGTGCGCGCGCATAAAACTCGAAGGCAACGCCGCGAAATACCAACGCCAGCAGCATCGCCATGAGCGGCAGATACAGCGCGGACAACAGCAGGTTGAAAGCTTTCGGGAAAGCCGCGAACAAGGCCGCGCCGCCGCCCACCAGCCAAGTCTGATTGCCGTCCCAGACCGGCGTGACGCTGCTCATCATCAATCCGCGTTCCTGCTCGCCCCGCGCGAAGGGAAACAAAATACCGACACCCAGAGAAATGCCGTCGAGCAAGACGTACAGCACGATCGAGCTGGCGAGAAACAGCATCCAGATCAGCGGCAGGATTTCCATGGTCATGTGCCCGGCGCCTCCTCGCCCATGACATGGCCCTTGCCAACACGCGGCGCATCCGGTCCCCGGCGCACGAGAAATGCGAAAAAGCGCAGGAAGGCGTAGAACAGCACGCTGTACACGATGACAAACAGGGTTAACGAGGTAGCAACGTCTACCGCCGCCACCGGCGAGACGGAATCCGCGGTGCGTAGCAGACCATAAACCGTCCACGGCTGGCGCCCGCATTCGGTGGTGACCCAGCCGGCCAATACCGCCAGGAATCCGAGCGGGCCGCTCAGGCATAGCAGCCGCAGATACCATTGCGAGTCGTCGAGTTTGCCGCGCCACCACAGCGCCACGCCCGCCCACGCCAGCAATATCATCACCAGCCCGCAGCCCACCATCACGCGGAAAGACCAGAACACAATGGCGACCATCGGCCGGTCCTGGGCCGGAACCTCCTTCAGTCCCGGCACCTCGCCATTCCACTCGTGCGTGAGTATCAAGCTCCCCAGTCTCGGCACTGATACTTCAAAATGATTGAGTTCCGCTGCCTGATCGGGCAGCGCGAACAACAACAGCGGCACGCCGCGGCCGGTATGCCAGTGCCCTTCTATTGCTGCGACTTTCATCGGCTGATGTTCGAGCGTATTGAGGCCGTGTAAGTCACCGAGCAGCGCCTGCGTCGGCGCCAGAATCGCAGCGGCCGTCAGTCCCAGGCGCAGCGCGCCCTTGCCCAGCTCGACATGTTGTTGCTTGAGCAGGTACCAGGCGCCGACCGCCGCCACGACAAAGCTGGTGGTGAGATAGCTCGCTGCGACCATGTGCGCCAGACGGTAAGGGAACGAGGGATTGAATATCGCTTCCGCCCAGGAGGTGACATGAATGACGCCTTGCTCGATACGGTAGCCGGCCGGGGTCTGCATCCAGGAGTTGGCCGCCAGTATCCAGAACGCCGACATCAGCGTGCCCAGCGCGACCATGCAGGTGGCAAAGAAATGCAGGCCGGGCGCCACGCGGTTGCGGCCGAACAACACGATGCCGAGAAAGCCCGCCTCCAGGAAAAAGGCGCTCATGACCTCATAACTCATCAGCGGCCCCACCACCGGCCCGGCAATCTCGGCGAAGCGGCCCCAGTTCGTACCAATTTCGTAGGACAGTACGACTCCGCTGACCACGCCCATGGCAAAAGACAGGGCGAAGATGCGCGTCCAGAAAATCCCGCCTTCGCGCCAGCGCGCGCGGCCGGTCTTCAACTCCATCGCTTCCATGAACACCAGGAACATCGCCAGCCCCATGCTCAGCGTTGGGAAAATGATGTGGTAAGCGATGGTGAACGCGAACTGGATGCGGGAAAGAAGTAAGGCGTCCATCAGTAAACCTTACCAGACAGCCCAGTGCGCGTAACAGGTCTTTCCGCTACCATCAGCCGGCGTCAACACCGACCTACGAACAAGGCAAGCATGACTACGCTAGCAGGCAAAACGCTGTTCATCACCGGCGGTTCCCGCGGCATTGGTTTTGAGATCGCCATGCGCGCCGCCCGCGACGGCGCCAATATCGTCATCGCCGCCAAGACCACTGAACCGCATCCGAAACTGCCCGGCACTATTTATACGGCGGCTGAGGAAATCGAAGCGACCGGCGGCAAGTGCCTGCCGGTGCAAACCGATATTCGCGACGAGACACAGATCGCGGCGGCAGCCGAACAGGCGGCGGAGAAGTTCGGCGGCATCGACATCGTCGTCAATAACGCCAGCGCCATCAGTCTGGCCGGTACCTTGGCCACGCCGATGAAGAAATTCGACCTGATGTTCGGCGTCAATGTGCGCGGCACTTACGCCACTACCCAGGCCTGTCTGCCCTTTCTGAAAAAAGGCCAGAATCCGCATGTACTGGTGCTGTCGCCGCCGCTGAACATGAATCCCAAGTGGTTCGGCCCCCACGTCGCCTACACCATGTCGAAATACGGCATGAGCATGTGCGTGCTCGGTATGGCGCAGGAATTCAAGCGCGATGGCATCGCCGTCAACGCACTGTGGCCACGTACCATCATTCTCACCGCGGCGCTCAACAACATCCCCGGCGTGGACAAGAAGCGCTGCCGCCGGCCCGAGGTCATGGCCGACGCCGCCCACAGCGTCCTCACCTCCGACGCGCGCAAGAACACCGGCAATTTCTATATTGACGAGGACGTGCTGCGCCGCGCCGGCGTGACCGACTTCGACCAGTACGCCATAACGCCCGGTGAGGCCCTGCTCTCGGATCTGTTTCTGGACTAGTGGGTTGTCATTCTGAGCGCAGCGAAGAATCCTGTTGGAAATCGCAACTCGTACAGAAGATCCTTCGCTACGCTCAGGACGACACCTTCATTATAAATAACCTGAGATAATCAATGCGACGTGTTGTTTTTAATCAAAAAGGCGGCGTTGGAAAAACCACAATTGTCTGCAACCTAGCGGCCATCGCGGCCACGCAGGGCCAGCGGACGCTGGTGGTGGATCTGGACCCGCAGTGCAATTCCAGTCAGTACTTGTTGAGCTCGAATGGCACCCAGGCGCAATCCGGCAGTGCGGACTTCTTCGAGGACACGCTGAAAACGCTGGGCTCCAGCAGCGATGTGTCGCCGCACATCACCGCCACGCCCTTCAAGAACCTTTCAGTCATGGCGGCCCACCCCGACCTGGAGGAGTTGCGTAGCAAACTGGAGGCCCGGCAGAAGATCTATAAGCTGAAACAGGCGCTCGACCGGCTGAAAGACTACGACGCGGTATATATCGATACCCCGCCCTCCCTCAACTTCTATTCGCGTTCCGCCCTGATTGCGGCCGATCGGGTCCTGATTCCATTCGACTGCGACGATTTCGCGCGCCAGGCCCTGTACATCCTGTTCGACAACGTCACCGAGATTCAGCAGGACCATAACGAATTCCTGCGTCTCGACGGCATCGCGGTGAACCAGTTCCAGGCCCGGGCGAAATTGCCGCAGCAGTTAATCGATGAACTCGAGAAGGAAGGCCATCCGGTGCTCAAGACCCGGATCTCCGCCACAGTCAAAATCAAGGAATCGCACGAACGCTCCCTGCCGTTGATATATCTGGATCGCAGCCACAAGGTCACCCGTCAGTTCGAGGCTTTGTATAAGGAACTGGAGCGCGAACGGGGTGATGGCTGAAGCCGAGTTTGACTTAATCGTCCTCGGCACCGGCCCCGGCGGCGAAGGCGCCGCGATGATGGCTGCGAAGAATGATCTGCGGGTCGCGGCGGTGGAGAGCTATCACGACGTTGGCGGCGGCTGCACCCATTGGGGCACTATTCCAAGCAAGGCACTGCGCTATGCCGTGCAGCGATATAAAGAGTTCTCGCAGAGTCCGCTGTTCAAGGAGTTGGGCGCGGTGCGACGCGTCACCTATCCCGAGCTGCTGCGTACCGCGGATAGCGTGGTCGAGAAACAGGTGCGCCTGCGCCGTAATTTCTATGAGCGCAATAACGTGCAGCTGTATCACGGCCACGGTCGGCTGACCGACCCGCACACGATCGAAGTCAAGCCCGCCACGGGCGCGGTCAAGCGGATAAAAGCCAAGCACATCGTCGTCGCCACCGGTTCGCGTGCCTACCACCCGCCGGATGTGGATTTTTCCCACCCGCGCGTGTGTGACAGCGACAGCATCCTGAAACTTCAGGACACACCGGCCATCGTCACGATTTACGGCGCCGGCGTGGTCGGCTGCGAGTACGCCTCCATTTTTGCCAACCTGCGCATCAAGGTGAATCTGGTCAATACCCAGAACCGGCTGCTGTCTTTCCTGGACGATGAGATCACCGATGCGCTGTCCTACCATTTGCGCGATCAGGGCGTGATCATGCGCCACAACGAGCAATACATGCGCATCGAGCCGCGCGCCGATGACGTGCTACTGCACCTTGCTTCCGGCAAATGCCTCAAATCGGACGTCGTGCTGTGGGCCAACGGCCGTACCGGCAATTCCGATGGCCTGGGACTGGAGGCGCTCGGCGTACAACCGAATGGCCGCGGGCAGCTTGAGGTCAACGGGCAATATCAAACCACCCTGCCCCATATCTATGCTGTCGGCGATATCTGCGGGCCACCCGCGCTGGCCAGCGCCGCTTACGATCAGGGCCGCTTTGCCGCTACCCATATTCTTTACGGCAAAACCGAACACAATTTATTTGAGTCTATCCCGACCGGTATTTACACAATTCCGGAGATCAGTTCAGTGGGCCGTACCGAACAAGAGCTGACGCGGTCAGCCGTACCGTATGAGGTAGGACATGCTCACTTCAAACATCTCGCACGCGCGCAAATGGCCGATCAGACGGTGGGTATGCTGAAGCTGTTGTTTCATCGCGAGAACCTTGCGCTGCTCGGCATCCACTGCTTTGGTGACCGGGCGAGCGAGATCGTGCATATCGGCCAGGCGGTGATGGCGAGCCAGAACGGCGGCAACAGTATCCGCTACTTCGTGAACACGACCTTCAACTATCCGACGATGGCGGAGGCTTATCGCGTCGCGGCTTTGAACGGGATTAACCGGCTGGCCTGACCCTTATTGCGGGTGCAGCTTTGATAGGAACGCGCCTACATCTTCTGTCGCAGCCGCGTAACCAGCAGTAACAGCAAATTGCGGAATATGACCTTCGCGGCTAGCGCATCGCTCTCGACGATCCGCGAGAATTCTCCCCCAGGAAGAAAAAACAGCTTGGCATCGTCAACCGCCTTGGCCGAGGCGGAAGTGGTTTTGCCGTCAACCAGCGAATATTCGCCGAAGCATTCGCCCCGCCCCAACTTGTTCAGCCGAGTGCCGAGGGACCCGGGTCCTGCGCCGGATCCGTCTGAATGGAAGATCTCCACCTCGCCATGCAGAATCACATACAGGCCGAGACCGCCGCGCATATGCTCAAACAGCACAACCCCGTCTTTCTTTGCCTCCAGCAATAGGCCGCGCTCCATGATTTGTTCCAGCGCAGAAGGCGGCAGGCCTTTGAACGGCACTGAGTCCTCCAGCGCCCGTCGGTATCGATCCGCTTCGAACTGATTCATGCTGAAATCGGCAGCGGCTGTAGCTTGTGTTGGGGGATCATAGCTTCCCGGCCAGGTTACTACTCGCCGAAGGTATGCGGGTTGGCGAGAAAACCGACGGCTATGGTGCCAGGGCCCAGATTCACCCCGCCGGTAACGCCCATCACGCAGGTCAGCAGCTGCACGCCGCGCTCGCGCGTCGCGCGTTCGAGCGCAGAATAACCTGGAAAGTCGCGGATTTTCTCCGGCTCGCCGGCATAACTCACCACGACGAACGGTGCGAGCAGGCCTTGTTGAACGTGCTTGGTGGCTTCCTTGAATACCGCCTCGACCGCATGCTCGAACCCCCTCAGCTTGGCGACCGGCTCGGTATTATCCTGGTGCGCCCGTAGAATCGGCTTGATATCCAGGGCGCTGCCGAGCGTGGCGCTCATCCAGCTAACGCTCTTGTCGCCCTTTTTTTGTGCGCGCGCGCGGATGTAGTACAAATCCGGCGGCACGCCGTAGGTGTAGGCGTAGCCGGTCAGCTTCTCGATGCGCGCACGGATGTCATTCGCAGCCATGCCGGACTTGATCAAGCGGATGCTCTCAGCCGCCAGCGCGCCCTGCCCGGCGAACAAGGTGCGCGAGTCAATCACGCGCATTGTGAACGGTCCCTCCACCCCGGCCTTTTGCCGGATGGCTTTGTAGCCGGACAGAATCGCGAACGAGGCCTTGGTCGCGTTCTCGAAGATCGGGCTGCGCGTGCGCATGACCGTCTCGCAGATCACGTAGTCCCAGTCAATCACCAATTGACTGAGGAACAGATCTCTGATCTGGTCCATGGAAAATGGAATGGATTCGGCGTCGTGGCCCTTGTCGCCGATTTGATAGCGGTAAAAATCCAGCGCCGGTTCGGACTCGCGGTTGTCGACAATGATGTCCTGGTCCACCCGGATGCTGATGGGCAGGATCACGATCTTGTTCTCTTCGATATACGACTGCGGCAAATCGCAGGTCGAATCCACCACCAGCCCGATCCGCATCCCCTTCTCCTCAGTCGCACACTCCGCTTCTTCTCTATAGACCAAACCTACGCATTGTGCGCAGCCAATGCAACCCCGGCTTGGGCCGTGCGCCGGCATAACTCATGCAGCATGGCGGCGGTCGCGCCCCACACATGATATTCACCGTAACGCAGTTCCCAGGTCGGCAGTGTCAGGCCCTCCCGCTCCACCATATGCAAGCGGTAATGCTGCGCGTCGAGTGCGTGCTCCAGGGGAATCTCCAGAAAACTGCTGACCTCCCGCGGGTCCGGTTGCAATATCACGGCTTCGCCAACCCAAGCTACTACCGGTGTGATGCGATAACCGGTGAAAGTCGGGTACTCCGGCAGGAAGCCCAGCACCTGCACCAAGCGTGGGTCCAGGCCCACTTCTTCCTGCGTTTCGCGCAATGCGGTCGCCACCGCGTCGCGGTCCTGGGGTTCGCCGCGGCCGCCGGGAAAGCAGATCTGGCCGGCGTGCTGCGGCAAATCCGCGGCGCGCTCGGTCAGCAACAGGCGCGGTACGCCGCCGTCCGCGAACACCGCCAGCAACACTGCCGCCGGCCGCATACGGCTGGGCGCGAAGCGCTGCTCAAGCCTGGCGATCACCTCGGGTGCGACGCCGAGTTCGTGGGCGCGAACTGGCGGCAAAGGCGTCGGGCTGACGCCGGCGCGCAGCCGCTGCAACCAAGTTTCAGGCAAGTTGCCAATCTCCATGTTCTTACCGCGAGGAAAATCACACTATAAACGACGCCATGCCGTCTAGCGGCGTCCATTCGCCGGGCTGTGCTAATGTCGCGCGCGATGAACCCTCTGGAAATCGTGCGGCGCGTGCACAGTCATGTGCCCTATGCCCAAGAACTCGGCATGGAAGTGCTGGAGGCCAGCCGCGACGCGGTGTTGGTGGCGATACCGGTAAACAAGGCTTTAGGCGGCGATACCGAGCGTGGCTGGTGGAGCACCGGCGCGATGACCTCCCTGATTGATTCCGCCTGCGGCGTAGCCTTGCATGCACATCTTGGAAAATACGAACCGATTGCAACGCTGGATTTGCGGGTGGATTACCTGCGGCCGGCACGCTCGGAGTTACCCCTGCGCTGCCGCGCCGAATGCTACCGGCTGACGCGGTCCGTGGCTTTCCTGCGCGCTATCGCCTATCAGGATGACGAAAAATCCCCGGTGGCCGCGGTGGCCGCCAGCTTCATGCGCCTGAATTCCGCTGCGCCATGAACGCCTCCGCCGCAGCCGCCCATGACTCAGATCTACCTGCCCATATCCTGGCGCGTACGCCTTATGCCGCGCATCTGGGGATACTGCGGGAGCAAGACGGTTTCCTGTTGCCTTATCGCGAGCGCTTGCTGGGCGATGCGAGCCGGCCCGCGCTGCACGGTGGCGTGGTCGCTGGCTTCATGGAGACCGCCGCGCTGCTGCATCTCTTGCTCAACGATATCGCCGCGACACGGTTGCCGAAGACGATCGATTTTTCGATTGATTACTTACGCAGCGCGGGGCCACGCGCGACCCACGCCGCCTGCGAAGTGCAGCGAGTCGGGCGGCGCGTTGCGCTGGTGTCGGTACGCTGCTGGCAGGAGGATACGCAAAAGCCCGTAGCGCTCGCCCGTGCCCATTTCCTGTGGGAGGCGCGCGATCAGGGGGAAGGCGCGGCCGCCGGGCAACACGGGCAGCAGGGCTGAACCAATCCCAGCCGAGCCTGCATTTAGCGCGTGAATCCGGGTTGCGATAAGCCCCGTTACCGCTCACAATCCGCGTTCAGCTTTCCATCCACAGTAACCGAGGATCACTAACGATGTCCGCTCTCGATTTTGTCAAAAAGATGCCGCAGGCTTTCAATGCCGATGCCGCCGCCGGTGTCGACGCGACTATCCAGTATCAGATTTCCACGCCGGCCTATGTACAGATCAAGGAAGGGCAATGCACAGTACATGAAGGCACCGCGCCGTCCGCGGACGTGACGCTCATCATCGAAGACGATGATCTCGTGTCATTGCTCAAAGGCGAGCTCAACGGCATGACCGCGTTCATGACCGGCAAGCTGCAAGTAGAAGGCGACCTGATGCTGGCGCAGAAGGTCTCCAGCATTTTCGACGCCAGCAAGCTCGCTTGAGGTTTGACCACCGCGCTGGTACTGCTCTGCACTGAGCCGCAGCGGCAGGCACAAGCAGCGGCCCTGGCCCAGCGTCTCGAACTGCCCCTGCTCGGAAACGACCAGGGGCATTCTTTTGCCTGGCGTCTGGTGCTCACCGCATCAGGCCTGGAACTGCGTACGCCGCTAAGCCCGGCGCCAATTTACCCGGATTTACTGGGCCTGGAGGTACGCCGCAGAATCGCCGCCGGCCGCCAGCAGCCGTTCGCACGCGCCTTTGGCTTGCATCGGGGCGGCGCGCCGAGCGTGCTGGACGCCACCGCCGGCCTGGGCCGCGACAGCTCGGTGTTGGGCGGCTTGGGTTGCCGCGTCGCCGCATTGGAGCGCCAGCCCGTAATTCATGCTTTGCTGAGCGATGCGGCCGAACGGCTCGCGGTGCTTTCGCCAATCCGGCTACTGCCTTGCCAGGATGCACTGGCTTATTGGTCGGATGACACAATGGAACGGCCGGATATTATTTATCTCGATCCGATGTATCCGCTGCGTGGTAAAGCCGCTCTGGCAAAAAAAGAAGCGCAAGTGCTGCGCGCGATGGCTGGCGATGATGCGGACGCCGATTCTCTGCTGGCGCCCGCGCTGGCGCAGGCGCGGCAACGAGTGGTGGTTAAGCGCCACCCGCAGGCACCCTGGCTCGCGAATAAAAAACCGGCGCACAGCATCTTGGGCAAGCGCGCGCGTTACGACGTCTATCTCACTCGCTGAGCGACAGCTCGCTCTTAAAACGCCGCGCATTCTCCACGTAATGTCTGGCCGAGAGGGTGATCGCCTGGATTTCCTGCGGCATGAGTTGGCGTACGACCTTGCCGGGGGAGCCGACCACCAGAGAGCCATCGGGGATGTCCTTGCCCTCTGGAATCAGGGCATTGGCGCCGATCAGACAGTTTCGGCCGATCTTCACGCCGTTCAGCACCACGGCTTTGATGCCGATCAGACTGTTGTCGCCAATCGTGCAGCCGTGCAGCATGGCCAGATGTCCTACCGTGACGTCACGGCCAATCGTAAGCTTGATCCCGGGATCGGTGTGCAGCACCGCGCCGTCCTGCACGTTGCTGCCCTCGCCCACGGTGATCAGATCGCTGTCGCCGCGGATGACAACATTGAACCAGACGCTGCTGGCGGTCTCCAGCACGACGTTGCCGATTACCGCAGCGTTGGGCGCGACGAAATGTCCGGCGCCACGCAATTCCGGTCGCCGCGATCCAAGCTGATACAACATATTTTCGTCCAGGAGTGAACAATATTTCGCGCACTATGCCCGCCTCGACAAGCATGAAGCAAGCGCTGTGGCTAGCGTGCGCTTTATGGCTGGCCGCCTGCGGCGGCGCGCCGAGTCCGCGCCTGCAGCCGCTGGCGACCGACGCGGTGATTCTGGCTTTCGGCGACAGTCTCACCTATGGCAGCGGCGCGGACACCGGGCAAAGCTATCCCGAGCAACTCGCACTGCTCAGCGGACACAAGGTGATCAACGCCGGTGTGCCGGGCGAAACCACCAGCGAAGGCTTGCAGCGTCTGCCGAAGGTGCTCGATGAGGTGCAGCCGCAGCTCGTCATTCTCTGCCTCGGTGGCAATGACTTCCTGCGCAAGCATGCGCCGGCGGTCACGCGCAGCAATCTGACGGCGATGATTACGACCGTGCAACGCAGGCACATTCCGCTGGTATTGCTGGCCGTGCCCCAGCCCACCCTGATGGTCAGCACCGATCCGCTGTACGCGGAACTGGCCAAGCGGTACCGGGTGCCGCTGGAGGAAGACGTTCTGGAGGACGTGCTCGGCAAGCGCGCATTGAAAAGCGATCGGATTCATCCCAATGCAGCCGGCTACCGTTTGATAGCGGAAGCGGTATACGCCTTGCTGAAGCGTCACGGCGCATTGTTCTGAAGAGCGGCCCGCAGACGCGCATGGGCCAGGTCGCGTACCGCCTCAGCGGCATTTTTTCCGGTACCGGCGGGCGGCACCGGCGCCAGCACCGTGACCGCCACACGCCCCGGCCGCAGCCATTTGCTGCCGGGTGGAAAGATTTTCTCCGGACCGCGGATTAATACCGGCACCACCGGTACCCCGCCGCCGTGGGCGGCCAGCATGAAGGCGCCACGCCGGAACGGCTGCAGCTCGTTTGGCCGTTCCCGCGCCATGCGTCCCTCCGCAAAAATACCGAGACTATCGCCCTCGTGCAGCTTGCGCAGCATATGCCGGGTCTGCTGCGCCGCTTTGCCCGCATCGCCGCGACTGATAAAAGTGGCGCCAAGCCGCTCCAACAGAAAATGCACCGGCGGCAGACCGCGCACCTCCTCCATGATGGCGAAGGAGACGCGTGGCGGCAGCAGCATTTGCAGCACCATGCCGTCCAGGTAACTGGTGTGATTGCTGACCACGATGCAGGGCTTATCCGGGAAATGTTCGAACCCACTGATCCGCCAGCGCATCAGCCAGGTAATAAATAATGCCTTAAGCGACACGCGCGCCAGCCGGCGCCGCCAGCTCAGGCGGGGCGCCGCCATCACCAGCGGCGCCAGCAGCAAGAACAAGCTGACGCCGACGATCCAGCAATACAGGCCATAGACTCGCCGCAGCGCCGCCTGGCCGGTCATTGCCCAGTCATCGTTGCGTTACACGGTTGCGCAGATAAACCGGTAGGGCTTGTTCCGCGGGCAGCGCCGCCTGCAGATCGCGCTGCCAGAGCTGCGCGGCGAGGCGCGCGATGTCTTCCGCCGAGGGTACTGCTGTCGCGTCGATACGCTGGATAAGGTCGCCGCAGTTTTGCTGCAGCGCTTGCGCGTGTTTCAGCCAGCCGCTGCCGATGCCCGTCCAGCCGCCGCGCACCGTTAGCCGCACCGCGGTCGCCGCACTCAACTGCTCCTCGCTTTGCGCGACGAGTCCGCCGGCCGCATCAAACTCATGCCACGCCCAATAGACTTCCTCCAGCCGCGCGTCCAGCACCGCGAGCACCCGTGACGATGCGTGGTGCCGATGGGCCTGCATGGCCAGTGCCGCGAGCGTCGATACCGGGATAACCGGCCGGTTCAAGGAAAGCCCCAGACCCTGGGCCAGACCGGCGGCAATCCGTAAACCGGTGAAGCCGCCCGGCCCGCGGCCGAAAGCGATTCCGTCGAGCGCCGCCAGACTGATGCTTTGTTGACTCAGTAGTTCTTGCGCCAGCGGCAGCAGCAAACGCGTGTGCTCGCGGCCCGCCGCCACTTGCGCAGCAGCGATGGCGCCATCGTTCCAAAGCGCAACCGAGCAGAACTCGGTGGAGGTTTCCAGCGCCAGCAATTTCATGGAGTAAAAAAGGCGATGGCCTCGTCCAATTGGCGGCTGCGCCGCATGGGCGGCAGGCTCAGCAAAAAGCTTTTGCCATAACCGCGATTCTGCAGACGCGGATCGCAGATCATCAACACGCCGCGATCCTGCTCATCCCGGATCAGGCGGCCTGCGCCCTGCTTCAGCGCCAGCACCGCCTGCGGCAATTGAAATTCCAGAAAAGGATCGCCTTCGTTCTCGCGCACGCGTTCGATCCGCGCCTGCATCACGGGATCACCCGGCGAGCCGAACGGCAGGCGGTCGATAATCACCAGACGCAGGGCGGCGCCGCGTACGTCCACGCCTTCCCAGAAGCTGCTGGTGCCGACCAATACCGCATCGCCGTCGGCGCGGAACTGTTCGAGCAGCGTATGCCGGCCCGACTCGCCTTGCGCCAGCACCACGAACGGCAGTGCGGCCCGCAACAGTGCCGCCACCTGTTGCACGGCGCGCTGACTGGTGCACAGTACGAAAGCCCCGCCGCCCGCGGCGCGGATCACGGGTAGCGCCGCGGCCGCGACCGCATCGCCGTAAGCGGAGCTGTTGGGATCGGGCAGGCCCTTCGGCAGGTAGAGCAGCGCATGATTCGGATAGTCGTAGGGGCTTTCGAGCATGAGTTGGACCGCGTCTTCCAGTCCGATGCTGCGTAGGAAATGCTCGAAGCTGCCGCCCACCGTCAGTGTCGCCGAGGTCAGAATCCAGGCCGCCGGGCTGTCGCTGAACACCTGGCCCAGCCGCGTCGCAATCTCAAAGGGTGTGAGGTACAGCACAAAACCTTGCGGGTGGCGCTCGGCCCAGCGGATATAGTCGGCGTCGCGTTCTTGCCAGCGCTGTAAACGCGATTCCAGTTCAGTGGCACGCGCCGCCAGACTCTCCAGTTCTTTCAGGTGGGGCGCCAGCGCAGTCAGCGCAAGCCGAAACTCAGCGAGCGCCGTCAGTAGAGTTTGCAAACAGTCCTCGGCGCCGGGTAGCGCCAGCACGTCCGCCGCACGCAAACGCTGCGTCGGGCCGGCGAGCGCGGCGTTGGTCCTAGCGAGCGCGGTGCCGAACGCGGCCAGCGTCGCAAAGAACTCCGGGCTGTCGCCGGCTTTCTCGCGGTATTCCGCCTGCGCATCGTTGGCGAGTTCCGCCAGTTGCCGGCCGCTTAGCGCTGCGCCGAAGAATTGCCCCGCCACCTGCGGTAACTGATGTGCCTCGTCCAGCACGATCGCCTCGGCGCCGGGCAGCAGCTCGCCGAAGCCTTCCTCGCGCAAAGCCAGATCGGCAAACAGCAGATGATGATTGACCAGCACGACATCGGCTTCCTGCGCCCGACGCCGGGCCTTCAGCACGTAGCAGTCGCTGTAACGCGGGCACTCGCCGCTCAGGCAATTGTCGGCGGTGGAGCTGACGCGATGCCACAGCGGCGAGCCGTCGCCGGGATCGCCCACTTCCGCCAGATCACCGATTTGCGTGCGGCCCGCCCAGGCCACCACATCCTGCAGGCGCCGCACTTCCGGTGGACTGCGCAGCAAACCCTGATGCGTGGTTAACTCCAGCCGGTGCAGACACAGGTAATTGCTGCGGCCTTTGAGCAAAGCGACCTGCACCGGTTGCGACAACTGCGTACGCACCAGCGCGACGCTTTGGTGAAACAACTGTTCCTGCAAGGTGCGGGTGGCGGTTGAAATCAGCACTTTGCGGCCGCTGAGCAGGGCCGGTATCAGATAAGCCAGTGATTTACCCGTGCCGGTACCGGCTTCCACCACCAGCCGGCCACCGGTTTCAATCGCCTTGGCAACAGCCACCGCCATCTCCGCCTGCTGGGTGCGCGGGCGATAGCTTTCCAGTGCCTGCGCGAGTCTGCCATCCGGTCCAAACCAAGTCAGCGTGGCCGCGCCCAAACCCCCGCCCGGCACGATGCTTATGGTCGGTGACTTAGGGGCGGTAAACAGGTGCCGCCGGATCGCGCAGCAGCGCGGCGGCTTTGCGCTCCGCCTCGGCGGCGCCGAAATCGTCTTGGCGCAGCCGCCGCGCTTCGGCGATCAGCCGCCAGTTACGCGCTTGCAGCGTGTGGTCCTTACCCGCCACGCTGTTGGATTTCATGGCGAGGCCTTCTGCCTGTTCCGTCTGCCCCTGCTGCAGACGCAGCAGCGCGAGTTGGCGGTAGAGCTGCGGATTGCGCGGCTCGATATTGAGCGCGCGTTCGAGACTGGCGGCAGCCTGATCGAGTTTGCCGGCTTTGGATTCGGTATCGGCGCGATCGAGCAGCGCCACCACCGCCGGTCCGCTGTCCTTGCGCGCATCCGCGGGACTTTCCTCCGGCAGCCTGGGCGCCGGCAGCGGTTCCTCTTTTCCTTGGGTCGCGGGCGGCGGCGCGTAGATCGGCGCGGCCGGTTCCGCGGACTCGACGCCACGTAGGTCGCCATCGCTGGCGCAGGCGCCCAACATGACCACCATGCAGGTCACCGCCGAGTAGCCAAGAGGATTACCTAACATGCGCAGCTCTAGCGGAATATGTCGAGAAACCAGTTGGAATCCTCATCGTCATCGCGCTCGCGGCGGACCCGGCGCGGCTCGCGCCCCCGATAGTCTTCCGCGGAAGCATAGCCCTCGCAGGGTTCGAAATCGGATGGAACACTGCCTTTGATGAACGGCACCGGCATGATTTGATCGCAATCTTCATCGTCGTGATCCGGATTGCCGGGGTCTAGTTGCACCAATTCGACGCCGGCCGGCTGATTCGGGTTGAAAGGCTCGAGCGGTAGATCGTTCATCATGCGGGCCCAGATCTGCAGCGCGCCGGTCGCGCCGGACAGCTTGCCCGGCTTGTAGTCATCGCGACCCACCCAGATCACGCCGAGGCGATTGCCACTGTAGCCCGCAAACCAACTGTCCCGCAAATCGTCCGTGGTGCCGGTCTTGCCGGCCAGATTCAGCGCTGGTGACAGCGTGCTATAAGCTGAGCGCGCGGTGCCTTCCAGCATGACCCGCTGCAGCGCCCAGTTCAGCAGATAGACCGGGCCTTCCTCGTACACCTGGCGCAACTGCATCGAATAGCGCGACAGTGGTGCGCCGTCACGGCTGGTGACCTCGCGGATGGCCAGTAGCGGCGTGTAATAACCACCCGCCGCCAGTGTGTTGTAAACCTGCGCGACTTCCAGCGGCGCCATGTCAACCGTGCCAAGCGCCAGTGCCGGCACCGCCAGCGGCGAGCCCTTGTAACCCAGTTTTTGCAAGGTGTCGGCCACCGCCGCCGGACCGATTTGCAAAGCGGTGCGTACGGTCGGCAGGTTGTAGCTATTGGCCAGCGCCTTGTACAGCGGAATCTCGTCGCCGTGATACTCATGATCGTAGTTCTGCGGCGCCCACACCTGGCCGTTCGGCTGACGCAACTCGATCTCCTCGTCGGTCAGCAGCGATACCAGATTGAACTCACCCGGGCGGTTCAGCGCCGCCAGATAAACCGCCGGCTTGACCAGCGAGCCGATCGGCCGCCGGGCGTCGAGCGCGCGATTGAAGCCGGAAAATCCGGCGTCGCGGCCGCCGACCAGCGCGAGTACTTCGCCGCCTTCCACCGAAGTCACGACTGCGGCGCCCTGCAGAGTGCCAGAGCGCATGCCGAAGTCTGCCTCCAGCCTGCGCAGACCTTCGGTAAGCCGCTGCTCGGCGGATTCCTGGCTGAGCGGATCGAGCGTGGTAAAAATGCGCAATCCTTCCGACGCCAAATCCGCCTCGCGGTACTGTCCCCGCAACTGGCGGCGGACCAGATCGACGAAGGCCGGATACTGCGTGGTGCCGGACGGCGGGTTTTCGACGATGCCCAGCGGCATCTGCCGCTGCTGTGCCAGTTGATCGGCGCTGATGAGCTTAGCTTCCGCAAACTGCTCCAGCACCAGGTTGCGCCGCTCCGTTGCACGTTCCGGGTGCCGTCGCGGCTCGTAGTAAGACGGCCCGCGCACCATAGCAATCAGCAGCGCAATCTCATGCGGTTTGAGTTCGTTGAGCGGGCGTTGAAAATAAAAGTGCGCGCCCAGTCCGAAGCCGTGGATGGCGCGTGCGCCATCCTGACCGAGATAAACCTCGTTGAGATAGGCTTCCAGAATCTCGTCCTTGCTGAAATGGGTTTCCAGCAGCACGGCCATGAGCGCTTCTTTCGCCTTGCGGATGTAAGTCTGCTTGCGGTTCAGGAAAAAATTCTTGACCAGTTGCTGGGTAATGGTGCTGCCGCCCTGCACAATCCGGCCTGCGTTTACGTTGGCAAACAAGGCACGGGCGATCGCCTTGGGGTCAACCCCGAAGTGATCGTGGAACTCGCGGTCTTCGACGTAAATCAGACCTTCGGTTATCGCCTCCGGTACGTCGTCGATCCGTACCAGGATGCGATCTTCGCCCTCTACTTGAAAAATGCTGCCGACCAGGAGTGGATCCAGGCGCAACACCTGTTCCGGCTGCCCCGTCGCCAGGTCGGTCATGCCGTTGATCTTGCCGTCATCGAAATTGACCCGCAGCCTGCGCGGGGGCTGCACCCCGTCCCAGAAGTGAAACTCGCGCGACATGATGGTCACGCTGCCGCCCTTGGCGTCGAAGCTGCCGGGCCCTGCCAACTGCGCATCGCGCCCATAGCCGAGCCGTAGCAGCTCCTGCTGCAGGCGCGCCGGCGTCAGCCGCAGCCCCGGATGCAGGTCGATCGAACGCGCATAAACCTTGGCCGGCAACGACCAGCGCGCGCCTTGAAACTGGCTGCGTACGCGTAAATCCAGATAGACGGTATACAGCGCCACTAACAGCGCCACGACGCAGCCGGCGACGATTAAGGGCGGCCACAGCACGACGCCGATGGCCGTCGTCGAGCGGCGGGGGGAATTGCGGGGCATAAGTGAAAAATTTTAACAGACGCGGGAGCTTAACTGCATTGACTCAGCGCTTTCTTGAACTGGGTTTGGCACAGACCCGTGCGAATTGTTACAGTTCCATGACACGCGGCGCGGATCACCATAAAAAGAGGGAGTTCGCATGTTTGCACGCCTAATGCCCCGGGAAGAGCGTTTCTTTGAGCTATTCGCCGCACTGGCCGATCAGCTGGTGCTCGGCGCGGTAGAGCTGAAGGCGCTGACCCGCAACGTGGCGGAAGTGCAGACGCGCAAACGCAATATCGAGGACATTGAACACCGCGCCGACAAAATCACCTATCAGACTCTGCAACTGCTGCACCAGACCTTCATCACGCCGCTCGACCGCGACGAAATCCATCAGTTGGCGACGCGCATGGACGATATTCTGGACCTGATGGAGGACGCCTCACAGTGCATATTCCTGTACGACATCCGGAAAGTCACCGGCGAAACCGGGCAATTGGCCGATATCTGCCTGGAAAGCACGGAGAAAGTGAAACTGGTGGTCACGCAACTGTCCGACCTCAAAAATGCCAAGTCCATCCTGGACGGCTGCCGGCAGATTGACCGGCTGGAAAGCGATGCGGACCAGTTGATGCGCAACGCGATGGCCAAGCTGTTCCGCGAGGAAGCCGATACGCGCGAGCTGCTCAAAATGAAGGAGCTGTATCAGTTGCTGGAATCGGTGACCGACCGCTGCCAGGACGTGGCCAATATCGTTGAAGGCATCGTGCTGGAAAGCGCCTGAGCGCGCCGGGCACCCGCCGCAATGAGCATCGAAATTCTGGTTTTTCTAATCCTGCTCGCGCTGGCCTTCGATTTCATGAACGGCTTCCACGACGCCGCCAATTCGATCGCGACCGTGGTTTCCACCGGCGTGCTCAAGCCAGGCGTGGCGGTAATCTGGGCGGCCACCTTCAACTTCATCGCCTACTTCGTATTTCCGCTGAAAGTCGCCGCGACCATTGGCAAGGGCACGATTGACCCCGCCATCATTGACCACTACGTGGTGTTCGGCGCGCTGGTCGGGGCGATTGCCTGGGACTTCATTACCTGGTGGTATGGCATCCCTTCTTCCTCTTCGCATGCGCTGGTCGGGGGCCTGGTCGGGGCGGCGGTGGCCAAGGCGGGCTCCGGCGCCCTCATTTCCAGTGGCTTGATCAAGATCGTCAGTTTCATCGTGATCTCGCCGCTGCTGGGATTCCTGTTCGGTTCGCTGCTGATGCTGGCCGTGTCCTGGCTGTTCTTCCGTTCGACGCCGGGCCGTGTGGACAAATGGTTCCGCCGGCTACAGCTCGTTTCGGCTTCGGCCTACAGCCTGGGCCACGGCGGCAACGACGCGCAGAAAACCGCCGGCATTATCTGGATGCTGCTGATCGCGGCCGGCATGAGCACCGTGAACGATCCCGTGCCGACCTGGGCGGTTATCAGCTGCTATATCACCATCGCCCTGGGCACCGCCTTCGGCGGCTGGCGCATCGTCAAAACCATGGGCCAGAAAATCACCAAGCTCAAGCCTGTCGGCGGCTTTTGCGCTGAAACCGGCGGCTCAATCACGCTGTTTCTGGCGACCGGGCTCGGCATTCCCGTTTCAACCACGCACACCATCACCGGCGCCATCATCGGCGTCGGTTCGGCCCGCAAGGTTTCCGCGGTGCGTTGGGGAGTCGCCGGCAGTATCGTCTGGGCCTGGGTGCTGACGATTCCTGCTTCAGCTTTTATGGCTGCAGTCGCCTGGTGGCTAGGCCAGCACCTGTTCTGAAAAACACACTCCCCTCTCCCCGCTGGCGGGGAGAGGGTTAGGGTGAGGGGCGTCTATTTCTTGCCGCGCAGAATCAATAGGGTCAGACACGATTGATTAACTGTTTTTCGCATCATCGGTCCGTTTCGGCCGCCCAGCTCCCTTGCGCCTGCCGCCCCGGGCCAGTGGAACGGCCCGGCGCCGGGTCACGGCCTCTATCTTGCTCGCAAATCGGTTGGAGCCCAAGACCCAGCCTTTGTTGATGGAGTCGCGAATGGCGGCCAGATCGGGCTCCTCCACCTCCGCCTTGAGGAGCTTGCGGTACGCGGCGCACCGGTTCTTTTCGTCGGTTCCCAGCGCTCGGTACAGCCGGTGCTGGTGAATCAGGTGGTCCGGCTTGCCAGCGGCATGGTGCAGGTAACTGGACCAGCGGTAGCCGCCCGGCTGCGTCACCATCCCGGCGCGCACCGGATTGCTCTCGATATAGCGGTAGCAGGCCATGACGTAACCTTCGCTATCGATGGGGACGGCCTTGTAGCGCCCCTCCCAGAGAGTGCCTGTCCGTTGGTAGGTGTAGTTGAAGTACTGGACATAGCGCCGGCCGACCGACTGCATCAACCTTGAGATGCCGTCCGCGGCCTTGGGTGTGATCAGCAGGTGGACGTGGTTGGTCATCAGCACGTAGACGTGGACGGAGCACGCGTACTTCCCACAGCCCTCGCGCAGGCATTCCAGGAAGAAGCCGTAGTCCTCGGGCGCGAAGAAGATGGGGTTGCGGTTGTTGCCGCGCTGGATAACGTGCTGCGGCTGGCCGGGGAGGCCGTAACGAGGCAGGCGGGCCATGATGCTGCTCCTTCGTAACGACGGCTCGGAGCGTAAGCTTATATCATTTATTCAATCGTGTCTGACCCCATTGATTTACCGGGAAGCCCTGCACGTGGAGGCCATTGATCTTCTTGCCCACCTGGCGGTTTCTGCCATCAATCACGTAGTCAATGGTGATGTCTCCGGGCAGCCTCACCTGCCGCAAATTGCCCAGCACGTCGTAGTCGTAGTGGGTGCTGGCGCCGCTGGTGGTTTTGGTCTTGAGCTCGCCGTTGGCGGTGTAGGCGTAGCTGCTGGCGCCATAACTCAGCAGGCGATCTT
>JBOICV010000037.1:0-1884 GCA_050740255.1 Nevskiales bacterium
GTCTATCGCCGTTCGCTGAACGATCCCGAGGGATTCTGGGCAGAACAGGCCGAGGCGCTGCACTGGGAGCGGCGCTGGGACAAGGTGCTCGACGCCTCGGGTGCGCCGCCCGAAATGAACCCGTTCCGCTGGTTCACCGGCGGACGGCTCAACACCTGCTACAACGCGCTGGACCGCCACGTCGAGCAGGGACGGGCCGAGCAAGCAGCGCTGATTTACGACAGCCCGGTTACCGGCACGATCCAAAGCTTCAGCTATCGGGAGTTGCGCGACCGCGTTGCGCTATTCGCCGGCGCCCTGAGCGGGCAGGGCGTGAAGCATGGCGATCGCGTGATTATTTACATGCCGATGGTGCCGGAAGCGGCGATTGCGATGCTGGCCTGCGCGCGCATCGGCGCGGTGCACTCGGTGGTGTTTGGCGGTTTCGCCGCGCCGGAGCTGGCCAAGCGCATTGACGACGCGAAGCCTACGCTGATTGTGTCCGCTTCCTGCGGGATCGAAGTGGGGCGCATCATTGAATACAAGCCGTTGCTGGACCAGGCAATCGAGCTGTCGGCGCACAAGCCAAAACATTGCATCATCCTGCAGCGGCCGCAGTGTCAGGCGAAGCTGGTGGCAAGCCGCGATGTCGAGTGGAATGAAGCATTGGCGAAGGCAAGACCTGCCGAATGTGCATCAATCGCCGCCACCGATCCGCTCTACATTCTCTATACCTCCGGCACTACCGGCAAGCCGAAGGGCGTGGTGCGCGATCACGGCGGCCACGCGGTGGCGCTGAAGTATTCGATGAAAGCGGTTTACGACACCGATCCCGGCGAGGTGTTCTGGGCCGCCTCGGACATCGGCTGGGCGGTAGGCCATTCCTACATCGTCTATGGCCCGCTTCTGCATGGCTGTACTGCCATTCTGTATGAGGGCAAGCCGGTGGGAACGCCGGACGCCGGTGCGTTCTGGCGTGTGATTTCACAGCATCGCGTCAAGACTTTCTTCACGGCGCCGACCGCTTTTCGCGCCATCAAGAAGGAAGACCCGCGCGGCGAGCTGATCAAGCACTACGATTTGTCGTGCTTTCGCAGCTTGTTTCTCGCCGGAGAGCGTTGCGATCCGGACACGATCCACTGGGCGCAGCAGATGTTGCAGGTTCCCGTGATAGATCATTGGTGGCAGACCGAAACCGGCTGGCCGGCATCGGCCAATTGCCGCGGCATTGAAGCGTTGCCGGTCAAACCGGGCTCGGCCACGGTGCCGGTACCCGGCTTCGATATCCAGGTGCTGGACAACCAGGGTGCGCAGGTGCCTGCCGATGAGATAGGCAACATCGTCATCAAGCTGCCGCTGCCCCCGGGTTCCTTACCGACGATGTGGCAGAACGAGCAGGGTTACCGCGAGCACTATCTGACGCGCTATCCCGGCTACTACCTCACGGGCGACGCCGGCTACAAGGATACCGACGGTTATCTCTGGATCATGTCCCGCATAGACGACATCATCAATGTCGCGGGGCATCGGCTCTCCACCGGCGCGATGGAGGAGGTGCTGGCGGGGCATCCCGATGTGGCCGAATGCGCGGTAATCGGCGTGGCAGATGCCATGAAGGGCCAGTTACCCGTCGGGCTGGTGGTGCTCAAGGCCGGCGTGCAGCGTGCGCACGATGCAATCGTCACGGAACTGGTGGATCGCGTGCGCCAGCAGATTGGCGCTGTCGCCGTGTTCAAGCAGGCCTGCGTGGTCGCGCGCCTGCCCAAGACCCGCTCCGGCAAGGTGCTGCGCGCAACCATGCGCGCGATTGCGGATAGCCAGCCCTATACTGCGCCCGCCACGATTGACGATCCGAAGATACTCGATGAGATCGCCGCTGCACTGAAAACGCTGGGCTACGCCCGC
>JBOICV010000038.1:0-1117 GCA_050740255.1 Nevskiales bacterium
GCCAAAAGGTCCGAATGGACGCCCGATTCTGCCCAACGGCGTGACGGCCTTCATCCTGCCCGATCGGCTGCGCATGCCGACGACCGATTCGTGGAACGTCACCGTGCAGCATCAACTGCCTGGCGGCATTGCGGCGGAAGCGGCCTACGTCGGCACCAAAGGCACGCACGTCTTCGCCGGCTTCGGCGGCGATTACGATTTCAACCAGGCCACGCTGGCCGGCTATCCGGCGCTGACCACCAATCAACGCAAACCCTTCTTCAACAAATTCGGCTGGTCGCAGAACTTCCGCTACTACGGTTCGGACGCCAGCAACAATTTCCACTCGATGCAGTTGAAAGCGGAGAAACGATTCTCGACCAACTACTCGTTGCTCACGCATTACACCTGGTCTCGGGCCTTCAACTACGCCAACACCTACTACAACATTGACGCGACGCAGGCCTACGGCCCGAACGACAACCATCGCAGCCACGTTTTCACGCTGGCCGGCGTGTGGGAAGTGCCGGTCGGCAAAGGGCGCAAACACCTGAGCAGCGCAAACCGCGCGGTGGACGCAGTGCTGGGCGGCTGGCAGGTGAGCACGATTTATTCGTGGCAATCGGGTCTGCCCTTCACGCCGAGCTACCGCGATTGCAACGCCGACCGCGACACCGGCTGGTGCCGCCCCAATCTGATCAGCGAATGGAAACCCAACAATCAGGATCGCAATGCCTGGTTCATCACCACGCCGCTGGCCGCCAACGGCCAAGTCACGCCGCTGACTTCCAATGGCCAGCAACTTGGCCCCTGGGGACGCCCGCAGCGCGGCAGCTTCGGCAGCGTCGGGCGCAATCGGCTGCTGGGGCCGAGCTTCCAGCAGTTCGACACGTCGTTCTCCAAGACGTTCAGCGTCACCGAACGCTTCAAAGCGCAATTCCGCGCCGAAGCCTTCAACCTGCCCAACCGCGTCAACCTGGCCAATCCGAACGCCTGCGTTGATTGTCCGGGCACGGCGGGCCGCATCACCCAGATCTTCCAGCTCGCCACCATGCGCCAGTGGCAGTTCGGTTTGAGGTTGTCGTACTAAGCCGGTGGCTGGTGGTCGGTGGTTGTTTTTTCGCCGACCACCGACCAC
>JBOICV010000039.1:0-19713 GCA_050740255.1 Nevskiales bacterium
CTTCGGCGGACCAGCTCAACAGCTTCCCGCTTGTACTCCGGGCTGTACTTCTTCCTCGTCGACATGAACACTCCTTCGGCTCATCATGAGCCTTCTCGAAAGTGTCCGTGATAACGGGGTAGAACCCGTCGCTTGATTGCGGTCTTCTGCCTGGTGTTCCGGGCCTGACGCCGCAGGACGATTTGATTGCGGCGGTTGCCGCGGCCAATCCGCGCACCGTCGTCATCATGGAAACCGGCGGGCCAGTACTAACGCCTTGGCGCGACTCGATCGCCGCGCTGCTGGAGGCCTGGTATCCCGGGCAGGAAGCCGGACCGGCGATCGCGCGGGTGCTGTTCGGCGACGTGGATGCGAGTGGCCGTCTGCCGGTCAGCTTCATGAATGCCGAGAACGACACGCCGGTTGCGGGCAATCCGTTCCAGTATCCGGGCGTGCTCAATATGGCCCAGTACTCGGAGGGCGTGTTCACCGGCTATCGCTGGCACGATCAGAACAATGTCGAGCCAGCTTTTCCTTTCGGGCACGGACTTTCCTATACGCATTTCAGTTATTCCAACCTCAGTGTGAGCTCTGACGTGGTCAGCGTAAGCGTGACCAATAGCGGCACGCGCAGCGGCGTCGCCGTGCCGCAGCTTTATCTGGGACTGCCTGCACCGAGCGCTGCAGTTGCACAGCCACCCCGGCAGTTAAAAGGCTTCTCGCGGATCATGCTCGCGCCGGGCGAGTCGCGGCGTGTGAGTTTTGCGCTGAACGAGCGCGCCTTCAGTTACTGGGATGTCGCCGGCGGCCAGTGGCGCGTAGCGCCGGGTTGCTACCGCGTGGAGGTGGGCAATTCCTCGCGCGATCTGCCGCTGCAAGCAGCGCTTGCTCTGGCCGGCGCGAGTTGCCCATAGATCATCTTGTCATTGCGAGGGGTGCACCCCGAAGCAATCTCGGGCTTGAACCAGATCGCCACACCGCTGCGCGGTTCGCGATGACAGAATTACTGCGCTCTGGTTTTTCTTCCAGTAGCCGCGTCCACAGTTTGCGCAGAGACAACTCGCAATAGTCCGATGCGCGCGCCGCAGATTAGCCTAAAATCAATATGTATACCTTGGCATTTGCAGGAGCGACCACGGTCGCGATAATCGCGCACAGGCGCGCTCCTACACATGTAATAAATTAAATAAATACAAGTAGTTATAAATGATCAAAAAAAATACTAAAAAAGCTGTCGAATTCGCTACTACTGGTTCGACGTGTAAGTAGAGTCCAGGTTCAGCCGGTCGAAACGAAGGCAACCCGGCTCCCAACCTGATCATTAAGGAGATGTCATGCAAGTCCAGCCCTATCTGTTTTTCGACGGCAACTGCGCCGAAGCGATGCGCTTCTACGAGCACACCCTCGGCGCCAAGCTCGAGATGATGATGACGCACGGCGAGTCGCCCATGGCGGCGCAGTCGCCGCCCGGCAACGCCGACCGGATCATGCACGCCTGTCTGGTCAAAGGAGATTTCATGCTGATGGCGTCCGACGCCATGGGCGGCGAGCCCTATGGCGGCATGAAAGGTTTCTCTTTGTCGCTGGCCTGCGCCACGGCCGATGAGGCGCAACAGCGCTACGATGCGCTGGCCCGCGGCGGAAAGGTGACCCTGCCGCTGCAGAAAACCTTCTGGAGCGAATCCTTCGGCATGCTGGTGGACCGCTTCGGCACGCCGTGGATGGTCACCGTGGCGGCTTGAGACTTACATCACTTTTCAAATCAACCCATCACAAGGAGAAACCCATGTTAAAGACTATTGCTATTGTCATCGTAGTGCTGATTGCGGCCGTGCTCATCTATGCCGCCACCAAGCCCGACAGTTTCCGGGTCGAGCGTTCCGCCAGCATCAAGGCGCCGCCGGAAAAAATATTTCCGCACGTCAACGACCTGCACGCGCATACCGCCTGGTCGCCGTGGGAGAAAAAAGACCCCGCGATGAAGCGCCGCCACAGCGGCGCGCCCAGTGGCAAGGGCGCCGTGTATGAATGGGACGGCAACAAGGAGATCGGCCAGGGACGCATGGAGATCACGGAATCAACACCGCCGACCAAGGCCGTGTTCGCCATGCACTTCATCAAACCCTTCGAAGCCCACAATACGGCCGAGTTCATATTGGAATCGCAGGGCGATTCGACCAAGGTCACCTGGGCCATATACGGCCCGCAACCCTATATGTCGAAGGTTTTTAGTCTGTTCTTCAGCATGGACAAGATGATTGGCAAGGAATTTGAAAGCGGTCTGGCGAGTCTCAAGGCTTTGACCGAAGCGTAAGCAGCGAGTGCGTTGGCACAATCAACCCCCACGAAAAGGAGATTAGACATGGCTAATTATGTAGATGGATTTGTATTGCCGGTCCCGAAGAAGAACTCGCAAGCCTACCGGCGCATCGCGCAACTGGCCGGCAAGGTCTGGCGCGAACATGGCGCGCTCGAATACCGCGAGTGCATTGCCGACGACGTGAAGCCGGGCAAGCACACCTCCTTCCCGCAAAGCGTCAAGCTCAAGCGCGGCGAGGTGGTGTGGTTCTCGTACATCGTGTTCAAGTCGCGCCAGCACCGCGACCGCGTCAACGCCAAGGTGATGAAGGATCCGCGCCTGGCCAAGATGATGACCCCGGGGGCGATGCCTTTCGACGGCAAGCGCATGTTCTGGGGCGGCTTCAAGACGATGGTGGCGCTCTAAAGCGGCCGGAACCTGAGGAGAGCGGTATGCAAAAGATCACCCCATTTTTATGGTACGACCATCAAGCTGAGGAGGCGGCGAATTTTTATGTCTCCATTTTTAACAACTCGAAGATTAATGGCATTGCCCGCTATGGAGACGCAGGACCCGGACCGAAGGGATCAGCAATGACCGTCGAGTTTCAGATCGAAGGTCAGGAATTTGTCGCGCTCAACGGTGGCCCACATTTCACGTTCTCGCCAGCCATTTCGTTTGTGGTGAGTTGCAAGACGCAGCGGGAGGTTGATGAACTGTGGGGAAAGCTCTCGGCAGACAAAAGCGCGGAGCAATGCGGCTGGCTCAAGGATAAGTACGGTGTGTCGTGGCAAATCGTACCCACTGTTTTGGCAGAAATGTACCAAGACAAGAATCCCGAAAAATCAAGAAGGGTCATGCAGGCAATGCTGCAGATGAAAAAACTCGACATCAAGAAGTTGAAGGAGGCGTACCAGCGATGAAATTCCTGTGCCTGGCATACGAAGAGGAAAAAAAGCTCAACGACCTGTCGCGCAGCGAATGGGACGCTCTCCGAACCGAGACCCTGGCCTACGTCGAATCCTTGCGGACGGGTGGCCGCTTGCTCATCACGAACGCTCTGCAAAGCGCGCGTACCGCCGCGACCGTGCAGGTGCGCAGCGGCAGGCTGTCGGTGACCGACGGTCCTTTCGCCGAGACCAAGGAGCAACTTGGCGGGTTCTTCCTGATCGAGGCGAAGGATCAGAGCGAGGCCATCCAAATAGCATCGAAATGGCCGTCGGCCCGGCTCGGCACGATCGAGGTGCGGCCGATAGAGGAAGAACTCAGGCAAGAACGACGCTACGGCTAGGGGGTACGAATGTAGGTGCGGACTAACCGGTAGCAGATACCGGCTGCTCGTTGGGCGCCTGCAACCGGGGACGCAGTAGCAGTGCGCCCAACAAGGCCGCCAACGCGGTAAGGGCGGCACCTAGCAGGAAAGCGAACTGGTAGCCGTTGTTCAGGGCCGCGAGCGCCACGGTGCCCGCCTGCTGCAGTCCATCGGTACGCGCTTCCGCCAGACTCGCGAGCACGGCCAGGCCCAGGGCGCCGCCCATCATGAAAGAAGTGTTGACGACGCCGGAGGCCAGTCCCGATTCGCTACTGCGCACATCGTTCATTGCCGCGAGCAGCACCGGGTTGAAGGCCATGCCGGCGCCGAGGCCAAGCAGCAGCATGCCGGGCAGAACATCCACGATGAAGCTGCCGTCCAGCGGCGCGCGCGCGAACAGCGCCAGACCGGCGGCGCCGAGCAAGAGGCCAATCCACAGCGGACCGCGAATGCCGAAGCGCATGACCATGCGCGCGGACAGGCCGGCCGAGAACGCCGCCATGATGAGGTCGGCCGGCAGGAAAGACAGGCCCACGCGGAAGGGGTCGTAGCCCAGCACGTTCTGCAGATACAGTGCGCTGATCACGAACCAGGCGAACATTCCGGCCGCCCACAGTACGCCGACCACGTTGGCCACCGCCAGATTGCGCAAGCGGAATAGCCGCAGCGGCATCAGTGGCTCGCGCACGCGGGCTTCGATGCCCAGGAACAACAGCAGCAGCGCCACGGCAACGCCGAGCAGCCCCAGCGTTTGCAGCGAAGCCCAGCCGGCGCGGTTGCCGTCAACCACCGCGTACACCGCCAGCACCAAGCCTGCGGTGACGGTGAAGGCGCCGCCGAGGTCGAGCCGGCGCGGTCCCGATGACGCCGCGTCACGCGGCAGCAGCACCATGCACAGCGCGTAAACCGCAATGCCGATGGGCAGATTGACCAGAAAAATGGACTGCCAACCCAGAAGCGCGGTGAGAAAACCGCCCAGCACCTCGCCGATGCTGCCGCCCGCGGCGCAGACGAAACCGTAAATGCCCATTGCCTGCGCGCGCTCGGCCGGTTCCGTGAACAGGTTCGTGATCAGCGATAAGGCGACGGCGGTGACCACCGCGCCACCCAAGCCTTGTACGCCACGGGCGATGACCAGCGTCGCCTGCGTGTGCGCCAGCCCGCAGGCCAGCGATGCGAGCGTGAACAGGCTTAAGCCCAGCAGAAACAGGCGGCGCTGTCCGTATAGATCGCCGAGCCTGCCGCCCAGCAGCAGGAAGCCGCCGAAAGTGAGCATGTAAGCGTTCAGCACCCAGACCAGGGAGGTTCCGGAGAAGCCCAGGTCCGACTGGATGGTCGGCAGCGCGACGATGACGATGGTGGTGTCGAGCACAATCATCAACACGCCCGCGCACAGCACGTAAAGTGCCAGCCAGCGCTTGCGGCCGTCCATAGCCTTGCTCATGCCTTGGGTCCTTCCGGCTGAAATTCCCGTAGGTTGCTGTAGATCATAAATCCTATCGTTTCGTTCCAGATGTTAGCGGATGCTATTGGATCGTCGAACGAGCGTCTTTGAAATCGACAGCATTAACGATGCTATTGGACGAAAGCTGCATGGCTGTCGATTCCGCCGGGTCTCGTTCGTCGTATATAGGTAGAGCGGGGTGGCCGACGCAGCGCAGCAGGCCCTTCCGCTCCCAAACCTGACTTTGTACGGAGATACGGATATGCGATTCATGATCGTAATCAAGGCGACCCAGGATTCGGAGGCGGGTGTCATGCCGCCGGAGAAGCTGATCGCCGAAATGGCGACCTATCACGAGGAGCTGGCGAAGGCCGGCGTGCTGCTGGACGCCTCGGGCTTGCAGGCCAGCGCCAAGGGCTGGCGCATCAAATACGACGGCGCCAGGCGCAGCGTCATAGACGGGCCTTTCACCGAGTCCAAGGAACTGATCGCCGGTTACACGATGATTCAGGTGAAGTCGAAAGCAGAGGCGCTTGAATGGAGCCGGCGTTTTCCCAATCCAGCCATGGACGGCAAGGTGGCCGAGATCGAGGTGCGCCAGTTGTTCGAGCTGGAGGATTTCGGTCCCAGCGAGGCGACCGAACGCTTCCGCGAGATGGGCGTTGCCGGTGCAAAGAAGTAGTCGCGGCGCTTAAGGCTTGCAGTGAAGGAGTGATGATGGTCTGATCGGTCGCCATGACGCCGATACATCAAACCCCCACGCATCACGCGATAGACGCGGTCTGGCGGATCGAGTCCGCCAGGATCATCGCCGGCCTGGCGCGGATGGTGCGCGACGTTGGTCTGGCCGAGGAGCTGGCGCAGGACGCACTGGTCGCCGCGCTGGAACAGTGGCCGCAAGGCGGCGTGCCGGACAACCCCGGCGCCTGGCTCATGGCGACCGCCAAGCATCGCGCGATTGACCGGCTGCGGCGCAGCAAGCTGCACCAGCGCAAGGGAGAGGAGCTGACGCGCGAGATCGAGACGCAGTTGGAGATGGCCATGCCGAATCTTCTGTCCGAGATCGACGATGACATCGGTGACGACCTGCTGCGTCTGGTGTTCACGGCCTGTCATCCGGTGCTGTCTTCCGAAGCGCGCGTGGCGCTCACGCTACGCTTGCTGGGCGGTTTGGCGACCGACGAGATCGCGCGTGCCTTTCTGGTTTCAGAGCCGACCATCGCGCAGCGCATCGTCCGCGCCAAGCGCACACTGGCGGAGGCGCGCGTGGGTTTCGAGGTTCCACGCAAGGACGAGCTCGTCGAGCGTCTGGCGTCGGTGCTCGAAATTGTTTACCTCATCTTCAACGAAGGCTACTCAGCGACCGCCGGGGACGACTGGCTGCGGCCGGCGCTGTGCGAGGATGCGCTGCGGCTCGGCCGTATCTTAGCGGAGCTTGCGCCGCGAGAACCCGAGGTCCACGGTCTCGTCGCGCTGATGGAAATTCAGGCATCGCGTGCGGGCGCGCGGGTCGGTCCGACGGGCGAGCCTATCCTCTTGCCCGATCAGGACCGTTCGCGCTGGGATCGGCTGCTCATCCGTCGCGGCCTGATCGCGCTAGAACGTGCTCAGCTACTTGGCGAAGAGCTTGGCGCCGCGCCGGGGCCCTATGTCTTGCAGGCCGCGATCGCCGCCTGTCATGCGCGCGCGCTGACAAGCGCGGCGACGGATTGGGCACGCATCGTCGGGCTTTACGGCGCGCTCGCCCAGGCCGTGCCCTCCCCGGTGATAGAACTGAACCGCGCGGTCGCGCTGTCCATGTTGTTCGGTCCGGCAGCCGGCCTCACGCTGGTTGATGCGCTGACCACGGAAGGCTCACTCAAGAATTACCACCTGTTGCCGAGCGTCCGCGGCGACCTGCTGGCCAAACTCGGCCGCCGCGAAGAGGCACGGGCGGAGTTCCAGCGTGCCGCGGCGCTGACCCGCAATGCCCGCGAGCGCGAGCTGCTGCTGGGGCGCGCGGCTGCTTGCGCCAGCGCTTCGATCTAAGCAGGCCCCACGATGGGTCCTGTCGCGCTTTGTTCCCTTTCGGCGCCGGCGGTCATATGCTGGGCCTGACACGCCGCATAGAGTTTCTGTTCGCCGGATAAATCCGTAACAAATCGGAACCGTTTTCGACTGGGGATTGCAACGCATGCTGATGGAACATTTTGATGTGCTGGTTGTTGGCGCGGGGCTGTCCGGCATCGGCGCGGGCTGCCATCTGCAGACGAATTGCCCTGACAAGCGCTACGTCATCCTCGAAGGCCGCGAGGCCATCGGCGGCACCTGGGACTTGTTCCGCTATCCGGGCATACGCTCGGATTCCGACATGTACACCCTGGGTTATTCCTTCCGGCCGTGGACGGAGGCCAAGGCCATCGCCGATGGGCCGAACATCCTGAACTACGTCCGGCAAACGGCGCAAGACGCCGGCATTGACCGCAAGATCCGCTTTAAGCACCGCGTCGTGCGCGCGTTGTGGTCTACGGAGGCGGCAAAGTGGACGGTGGAGGTTGAGCGCGGACCGTCAAAGGAAACAGTGCGCTTCAGCTGCGATTTTCTGTTCATGTGCAGCGGTTACTACAACTATGAAGCGGGCTATACCCCGGATTTCGCGGGCGCCGAGCGCTTCAAGGGCCGCATCGTGCATCCGCAGAAGTGGCCCGAGAATCTTGACTACGCCGGCAAGCGTGTGGTGGTTATCGGCAGCGGTGCCACCGCGGTGACGCTGGTGCCCGCCATGGCGCCGACCGCCGCGCACGTGACGATGCTGCAGCGCTCGCCGACCTACATCCTGACCCTGCCCGCGATAGACGGTATCGCGAATTTCCTGCGTCGCATCCTGCCTGCGAAAGTCGCATATGGCATCACGCGCTGGAAGAATGTGTTCCTCGCCATGATGGTTTTCGTGCTGAGCCGGCGCTCGCCGGAATTCGTCAAGAAATTGATCCGCGCGGGCGTAAAGTCGCATCTGCCTCCAGGCTACGATGTGGATACCCATTTCAAGCCCAGGTACAAACCCTGGGAACAGCGGCTATGCCTGGTGCCCGATGCCGACCTGTTCAAGGCGATCAAGCAGGGCAGCGCGTCAGTGGTCACCGATCACATCGAGACCTTCACCGAGAAGGGCATCAAACTGGAGTCCGGCGCTGAACTTGAGGCAGACATCATCATCACCGCCACGGGCCTCAGTCTGCTGCCGCTGGGCGGCATGACGATGGCGGTGGACGGCAAGAGCATCGACCTGGCCAAGTCCATGAGCTACAAGGGCATGATGCTGAGCGATGTCCCTAATCTGGCGATTACTGTCGGCTATACCAATGCCTCGTGGACACTGAAGGCCGATCTGACCTGTGAGTACGTTTGCCGTTTGCTAAATCACATGGACCGGCACGGCTATCGGCAATGCACGCCGCGCATCAACGATCCGACGGTGACGGAAGAGCCCTTCATTGATTTCTCCTCGGGCTATGTGCAACGCGCGCTCGACAAGTTCCCCAAGCAGGGCTCCAAGACCCCGTGGAAGCTGTATCAGAACTACGCGCTCGACATCATCGCCCTGAAATTCGGCAGGGTCGAGGACGGCGCCATGGTGTTTTCCGGGCCAGGACCGGCGGACATGGCAATGGCAAACGCGGCCGGCCCAACGTCGCCTCCCGCTTAAGACGAGAGCGTCGCACGCGGCTGTTCCGCCACGTGCTTGTTCAGCAAGGGCTCAACGCGCGCCATCCGCCTTTTTTGATTACGCTAATCTCGCCGTTGGCTTCCATATGACAAGACTGTCATTGCGAGCCTGCAGGGCGAAGCAAGCTCATTTTTTTGCAAGGCTTCCTACCGGATCGAAACTGAGACACTGTCCGGTGCCGTAGTCGCTACGCCTGACTGGGTGTATCGTGTCCGCTGCCGAATAGCGATGAACCCACAGAGCGCAGCTCCCCAAGGGTATGCGCCGACGAAGCTGGCTTGGCCGGCCGCGAGGACTAGTTGCAAGAACAGGGAGGAGAGCGTTGTGACGACAGCGGAAAAGAAGACCCTGGTGCACTGTCTGCTGCATTGGGAAAAGACCCAACCCGATGCCATTTATTTCACCCAGCCCTATCCCGATGGGCGGGTGGTGGACTACAGCTGGGCACAGGTCGCCGATCAGGTGCGGCGCATGGCCGCGCATATCCAATCGCTGAAGCTGCCGCCGCGCAGCAATATCGCGCTGCTGGGGCGCAATAGCGCGCACTGGATCATGGCCGATCTCGCCTGTTGGATGGCGGGCCATGTGACGGTGCCTTTGTATCCGACGCTGAATGCCGATACCGCAAGCTATATCCTCAAGCACAGCGAGGCCAAGCTTTTACTGCTCGGCAAGATGGATGGCACGGCCGATGGCTGGAACGAAATGCAACACGGCATCCCGCGCGAGCTGCCGGTGATCTCGCTGCCGCTGTCGCCGCGCAAGGATGCGCCGCAGTGGGACGACATCGTCGCGCGCACCGCACCGCTGCAAAACCCGTCACTGCCCGAGCCGGATACGCTGGCGACAATTGTTTACACCTCGGGCAGCACCGGCCAGCCCAAGGGCGTGATGCATTGCTTCCGTGCAATGGCGCAGGTCTCCACCGGTACCAAGGATTTGTTTCCGGTTTCGGAAAAGGACCGCATGCTGTCCTATTTGCCGCTGGCGCACGTCGCCGAACGCGCCGCGCTCGAATCCATGTCGCTGTACTTCGGGTTCCACATATTCTTCGCCAACAGCCTCGACACCTTTATTGAAGACCTGCGGCGCGCGCGGCCGACGCTGTTCTTCTCGGTGCCGCGGCTGTGGACCAAGTTTTATCTGGGCATCAACGAGAAATTGCCGCCCAAGAAACAGAAACTGCTATTCGGCCTGCCCATAATCGGGCGGGTCATCAAAAAGAAGATACTCACCCAGCTTGGCCTGCAGGATGTGCGCGCGGCGATCACCGGCGCCGCGCCCTTGCCGCCGGTCATCATCGAATGGTATCGCGGGCTTGGCCTGGAGTTGCTGGAGCTCTATGGCATGTCGGAAAACTTCGGCTACTCACACGCCAACCGGGTCGGGAGCACGCGCGTAGGCTATGTCGGCAATACCAACCCCGGTGTCGAGTGCAAAATCGCCGATAACGGTGAAGTGCTGGTCAAAAGCCCCGGGCAGATGCTGGGCTATTACAAGAACCCGGAGAAGACCGCCGAGGACCTTACACCCGACGGCTTCTTCAAAACCGGCGACATGGGCGAGCTGGACGAGCAGGGCCGGCTCAAGATCACCGGCCGCGTGAAGGAGTTGTTCAAGACCAGCAAGGGCAAGTATGTGGCGCCGGTGCCGATCGAAAACCGGTTCAACCACCCCAAGATCGAAGTGGTCTGCATCGCCGGCGCCAGCCAGCCGCAGCCGCACGCACTGGCCATGCTCTCGCTGGATGCGCAAAAAGAACTGGCCACCGGCGGTGACCGTGGCGCCTTCGCTTCCGAACTGGAGTTGTTGCTCGACAAAGTGAACGCCCAGCTCGATCCGCACGAAGCGCTCGATTTCGTGGTGGTGGTGAAGGAGCAGTGGACCATGGAAAATGGTTTTCTGACACCGACCATGAAGATCAAGCGCAACGTTATCGAGAAGCACTACGAACCGCGGATCGAAAACTGGTACCAGACGCGGCAGCGGGTGATCTGGGAGTAGAGCTGAAAAGTGTCGCGAACCGCATCAAAAACAAGGCCCCGCTCAGCGGGGCTTTAGTTTTACAGCGGTCCTGCTTAAGAGTCGTCGGCTAAGGCTTGGTTGCAGCGCGGGAGTTTGCCGTTGCTGCGCTTGAACTCCTCAAGCAGCTTGCGCTCCAGCGCGGCCGGGTCGCCACAGGTTTCGCGCTTATAGGTGTCGGCAGACTTGGTACAAACCCCAGACCGTCCGGCCTTGTGGTCCTGCAGGCAGGAACGAATCGTGGTTAAGTCGCCCTGTGCATGGCCGACGTAGATGAGTTCGTGGTTCTGGTACAGCGCGTAGACACCGCCGGAGGCCGGAGCGATTTTCAGGTTCTGGTCACACAACTCGAAGCTCCGTCCTGCAAGAGGCATCACGCTCACCATTACTGTCTGGATTCTCATGATACGCCTCTACAGCGAATGACGTGATTTCCGGATGAACTTGCTGATTGCGGTCACGGCCCTTTCCGATTTACCTTATTTTTTCTAAAAGAATATAAATATCATCCAATAGTTCTGTCCATCATATACGCTGCGACGCCGAGGCTGATTCAAGAAGTTTGCGGCAGCTCTGGCAATAGCGGCAGTTGCTCCGGCACGGCGCAGGGTGCAGCAGCAGAGGGATCGAGCGGGTAGCGGCCCAGTATCTCGTACTCCGGCGGCTGACGCTGCAGGACGCTGCGAATCAATACAAATTCATGGATGGGCCAGTCGATCGGCTTAATCGCGGTCGAGGGCAGCGTGTGCTTAGCTTCGCGGATGATGGTCAGATGCGGCACGAAGCGCAGCCGCTCCGGTTTGATTCGTGCATCCACCAGCGCCGAGTGCAGATTTCGGTAAAGCAGCTCCAGCGCGGCGGGCGGGCGTTCCGGCCCCAGCCAGCAAGGCACTTTGCGATTGCGAAAGCCGCCGGCGCGATCGAGCGTCAGCGCAAACGGCTGGCCGTTTACCGCAGACGCCGCCGTCAGTGCCGCCGCCTCCTGTTCGGGTGGCACGAAATCACCCAGAAATATTAATGTGATGTGATAACGCTGTGGTCTGATCAGGTAGCCGCCCGGCCGATGCTGCTCCTGCAGGGCGCTGGCCGCCTGATGTACCCGCATGCGGGTTGTATCATCCGGCCATAACGCAAAAAACAGACGATTGGGTGCAGCAGTCATGACGTCGTTAAACGGTTGCTCCGGATAGAAAAGCTACTACACTGTGCTGATTCTGGGCCAATTTCCGGTTCCGCCGCTCGCGTTCGAGGAGTTAGCTGCCATGGAAAACACGATCGTCCACAGTTTACCGTGGGGTTTACAGCGCGCCGCGTGCGGGTTGATTTTGGCGCTATTTGCGCAAACCGCGCTGGCCGCGGCCGGCACCGTGATGTTCGTCAGCGGCGAAGCCACGCTCGATCGCGGCACCGTCACTCTGCCGGTAGAAAAAGGTCTGGACGTGGACGTGGGTGACTTGCTCGCCACCGGCTATGACGGCCGCATTCAGGTTCGGATGAGCGACGGTCAGTGGATAGCCTTATTTCCCAACACCCGCTTCCGGATTGATGAGTTCCGTCTGGCCACGCCGGCCGACGGCGGAACGGCTACAGTGCGCAAAGCCGCGCGCAGCCTATACAGCTTGCTGCGCGGCGGTTTCCGCACCATCACCAATTCCTCCGGCCGGCTCGACGCCGGCGGCTATCGCGTCCGCACCCCGGTGGCCACTCTGGGCATACGCGGCACCACCTATGCAGCCGTGTTGGATAACGGTCTTTACGTCGGCACCGAGCAGGGCGCGGTGTCGGCGACCAACGAGGCCGGCACCAGCGTGGTCAATCAGGATCAGTTCGCCTTCATCAAAAACAGCACCACCCCGGCCGAATTCCTGACCACCATGCCAGAGCAGCTTGCAAATGCCGGACTGGAGCCCGCTGGCGGAACCGCCGCCGGCACCACAACCACAGCGGCCGAAGCGAGCACCGGCTTTTTCAGCGAACCGCTGGTGCCCATCCTGGGTGCGATCGGTTTGGCGGTCGTTATCGCCAGCGGTCATGACGATGATTCTGACGGACCTACCGCTACCACGCCTTGAGGGGTTTTTTAGCAGATAGGTCGCCACCAACACCCGCGGACCCACATTTGCGCCACGCCGGCGTAGCCGGCTATGTATGGTCGTTTTGAGTGATATAAGCTGCCTGCCGAGTCGGTTCCCGTGTGTGGAGCCGATCAACTATTAGGAGAACAAAGCCTATGGCAGCTCTTTGCCAGAGACAAACCAACGTAACGGACACGCAGGTACAGGTCGCATGACAGAACAGCAAGGGGCAGTCACAGATTCGGTACCGAGTGAGGTGGAGGGAGGACTCGACCTTCGAAGCCTGCTGGCAGATGTGCTGGATCATTGGCCGTTGCTGCTTGCAGTAAGTCTGCTGGCGACGCTAATCGGTCTGTATCGAGCCTGGGTCGCCACGCCGCTGTTCCGTGCGGAGGCTCTCGTTCAAATCGAAATGCTGTCCTCCGGCTCAACGCTGTCGGACACTATGAATCCCTACCCCTACCCCCGGTTTGGAGAAAGCGTAGAGACTCAGCTTGAAATTCTCCGGTCGCGCAGCGTGCTGGGGGAGGCGGTCAAGGCGCAGCACCTGGACCTGGTGGCAGAGCCCATTTACTACTCAAACTGGGGCAGAGCCCTGGCGCGCGGCCGCGCGGGCCGTACACAGCCTGCCGGTCCCCCTTTGGGTCTCGGTTGGCTTGGTCGTTACGCATGGGGCGGTGAGCGAATTCGGGTCTCGCAATTTCAGGCGCCAGACGCTATTCGTGGGCGACCGTTCCTGCTGCGGGCGGGAAACACAGGAACCTATAGCCTGCACCAGGCAGACGGCGCTGAGGTACTGCGGGGCATGGTCGGCGAGGAGGCTTCGACTACGTTGTCAGAAGGCAACGAACTGAAGATTTTCGTAGCCGAACTGAATGCACGCCCGGGAACGGAGTTCTCTGTCGTACAGTTGCCCGTAAACGTGGCGGCCAACCAGCTTTTGGCCCGCCTGGTTCTTGCTGAGAGGGGCGATCGCACCGGCGTAGTTACCGTAGGAATTACCAACACCCGTCCCGATGTGGCGGCGGCAATAGCCAATGCTGTTGCGCACACTTTTCTTCTTCAAAATGTTGAGCGGCTGTCGCAAGAGGCTTCAAACAAGCTCGAATTCTTAAATACACAGCTACCCCGTCTCAAGTCGGAGGTTCAGACAGCCGAGCAGGCTTTGCTCGACCACCGGACACGCTCCGGTATGTACGAACTCAGCGACGCCGCAAGAAGCCTGTTGGATGCTTCGACAGTGATTGAGAAGACCTTGTCTGAAATCGACCTGCAGCAGGCGGAGTTGTCGCAGATCTACACGGCCCAACACCCGCAAGTCATGGCTGCGGGGCAGAAGCGACGTCAGCTGCTTGCAGATAAAGCAGCTCTAGATCAGCGCCTGCAAAGTATCCCGGGCAAAGAGGGTAGGTTGCTCCAGCTGACGCGGGATTCGGAGGTAGCAAACCAGCTCTATTTGATGCTTTTGAATAAAGCCCAGGAATTGAAGGTTGCGAAGGCAGGCACCGTTGGCAATGTGCGTATCATCGACGAGGCCTTACCTCCCGCTGTAGCCGCCTATCCAGACAAGCGGCAGATTCTAAGGGCGTGGGCGGTGTTTGGGCTCATCGGTGGCGTGCTCCTGTGTATTGCGCTGGCCCGCATACGCTCCTATCTGCGTTCAGCGGAGGAAATCGAGCGCAAAACGGGGCTGCCGGTATTTTCCGTCATTCCGCACAGCGCCAATCAGCGCCGGCTCAGCGCCAAAGAGAACAAAGGGCAGCGGGTTCTCGCCTGGACGCACCAGATGGATCCGGCGGTCGAGAGCTTCCGGAGTTTGCGTGCCAGCCTGCACTTTGCGCAGATGAACGCCACCAACAACATCGTGACCGTGACCGGGCCAACACCCGCGGTCGGCAAGTCGTTTGTGGCGCTCAACCTCGCAGCCGTGGTCGCGGACGCCGGGCGCAAGGTATTGCTGGTGGATGCGGACATGAGGAAGGGCCGGCTGCACGAGACGCTCGGCGTGCCTCGGTCGCCGGGCCTTTCGGAGCTTGTTTCCGGTCAATGTGAACGAGCGGCCGCCGTTCGTGATCTGGGCAAACCTGGGTTCCATGTCATCACCAGCGGGCAGCAGCCACCCAATCCTACTGAGCTGCTCTCCGCTGCGCAGTTCAAGGATGTTTTGGCATGGGCCTCAAAGAGCTACGATGTCGTCATCGTTGATACCGCCCCCATCATGAATCTTGCCGACGGGATTCTCGTTTCCCGGCAATCGGGCGCCGTTTTTCTGGTGGTGCGCGAGCACAAGACCACGTATAGCGAGATTCGTTCGAGCGTGAAGCGGCTGTTGCAGGTGGGTGTGAAAGTCGATGGCCTGATCTTCAACGGCCTCGCGTCGCGACTCTCGAGCTATGTCCGCGACTACGGCCGTTATGGCCAATATCGCGGCTACTACGGGAAAACATCGGGCGGCGGAGAACCGCAGAAATCCAACGCATGAGTAGGCTGGCCCGCGCCATGCTGCGTCATACACTTGCAGGCCCGGGCTCTTCGAATCCGCTAACGCCGTCTCGGCTAAGCGGCACCTCTGAGCTTGAGTTACTGCGTTTGCAGCCACCGCCACGAGGGACACCCACTTGCTAGGGCGTTTTCTTGCGATTTTCGAGCGTGGCGAGAGATGGCGGCTCGCCGGTTTGCTTGGGCTCACTCTGGCTGGCGGTGTGCTGGAGACCGTCGGCGTCGGCGTCGTCCTGCCATATCTGGCGCTGGTCAGCGACTCTTCGCTGACTGAAAGATACACCTGGCTCGCGAATCTGCACTCGCAGCTGGGATCGCCTTCGCATGGCGCGCTCCTAGTCATTGTAAGTCTGGCGCTGATCGTTTTTTTTCTGTTCAAGAACGGCTACATGGTCTGGCTTCAGGACCGGCAGGTGCGGTTTGCCAATACCAAACAGGTAGACCTTTCGCGCCGGCTGCTGGCGTCGTACTTCCTGCGGCCTTACCAGCAGCAGCTTGCCGGCAGTTCCTCAGTGATGGCACGTGATCTCACTTATTCCGTCACCGAGGTCTGCAACGGTTTGATCTTCGCCTCCCTGGGGCTGGCGACGGACGTATTCGCCGCGGCCGGAATTCTAGCGACTCTCCTTTTTGTGGAGCCCACCGCAACATTGGTCGGTGGCGTGACACTCATCACGTTTGGCTGGCTGCTATATCGTTTCCTGCGCGGACGAATCGCGCTCTATTCTCGTCGGCAGCATCGCGAGCTGGGGGATATGCTGCGGCAGGCGGGGGAGGCCGCTGGCGCGCTCAAGGAGGTCCGCATTTTAGGAGTGGAGGGCTTCTTTCTTGACCGCTTTCGGGACTCGGCTCTGCGTAACACACGCGACTTGCGGCTATTCCAGTTCGTCAACAGCCTGCCGAAGGCGTCTGCGGAAATGCTCCTGACCTTCCTGCTCGCAGGGGCCGTGGTGCTGCTCGTAATCGGCCGACAGGACATTGCCGCGGCGCTTCCACTATTGGGCGTCTTTGCAGCCGCAGCGGTTCGGCTGATGCCGATGGTCAGCCGTGTCTCCACCCGCTTGAATACCGCGCGCAAAGCGATGCCATCGCTCGAGGTCGTGATTGACGCTCTTGAAACGCTAAAGTCCGCAGCTACCGCCGGCATCGTGCTACCGGCGAGGGCGGAAATCTCCTTCGAAAAGCAGATCCGCATGGATCGTGTGGCGTTTCGCTATCGCAGCCAGAACAGATCGTTGTTCGATGGATTCAGTCTGGATATCCGCTGTGGCGAACGTGTCGCCCTTATTGGGCGAACCGGTTCCGGAAAGTCCACGCTGCTCGACCTGTTACTCGGCCTGCTTGAGCCGGAAGCGGGAAGCGTTCTGGTCGACGGCGTAAATATCCGCGACAACCTGCGCTCGTGGCGCAATCTGATCGGTTACATTCCGCAGCACATCTACTTGCTTGACGACAGTGTCCGACGCAATGTGGCGCTAGGCATTCCGGACGAACAGATAGACGAACAACGGGTGTGGCAGGTTCTGGAAATGGCGGAGATGGCGGCGGTAGTGCGTGCTCTGCCAGACGGTCTTCAGGCTCGGGTGGGTGAGCGCGGCGGATTGCTCTCGGGCGGGCAGCGGCAGCGGATCGGAATCGCCCGCGCGCTTTATCATGAACCTCGCATCCTGCTGATGGATGAGGCCACTTCCGCGCTGGACAACGAAACCGAGTCCCGCGTGCTGCGCACTATTGATCGTCTGACTCACGAGCGCACCTTGATTATGATCGCTCATCGGCTGTCCAGTGTGCAGCAGTGTGAACGAGTGATCCTGATGGACACGGGCCGTATTGTGGATGAAGGCACGTTCGCAGAAATTGCGCAGCGGCATCCCGATTTTGTTAATCCGGATCGTTCTCGCGCGGACCCATCCCGGGTCTGAGAAAGCAGAGTTCCGTGGCGAGCACGACACAGCTAAAGCAACTCATCAACCGGATCCTTCTGCCGGCAAACCTGCGGTTGGATACGCTGACGGCACAACGGCAGGAGGCAGCCCGGCTCACGTCCCTCGCGGAGGCGGGACATTTTCAACGTCCCGTTTTCCCGGTTCCCGAAGCGCTGCAGCGTTGTGATCCCCGTCCCGTGCTGTCTGCAGTAGACCGTCATACCGCCCGCTTGCGTGAGCTGACGCAACCAGGTGCCGGAGAATTTGGCTATCGCTTCGACAACGAGTATTTCCGTTCGCCGGACGCGGAGGTCTACTACGCGATGATCCGCCATTACCGCCCTCGCCGAATTATCGAGATCGGCTGCGGCCACAGCACGCGTCTTGCTCGTCAGGCCATCAAGGACGGCGAATTGACCACGGAGATGGTGTGTATTGATCCGGCGCCGCGGGTGGAGATCGCGGAGTGCGCGCACGAGGTGATTCGGCGGAGGGTCGAGGAACTCGCACCCGATGAGCTCGCGAGTCGCTTGTCCGCGAACGACATCCTGTTCATAGATTCGAGCCACGAAATTCGAACTGCGAATGACGTGGTCTTTCTCTATCTTCAAGTATTGCCAGTGTTGAAGGCCGGCGTGTTGGTGCACATCCACGATATTTTCCTGCCGTGGGACTATCCAGAGGAGTGGGTGCGGGAGGGAGGGGTGAATTGGAACGAGCAATACCTGGTTCAAGCGATGCTGTCATTGGGCGACCGGTTCAACGTCCTCTGGCCGGGGCACTACTTGCAACGAACCTACGGCGATTTTCACAAACATTTCCCGAATCTGCACGCTGACTCGCGCGCGCAGAGTTTCTGGTTGCTGACTAACGGCGGGAGTCAGCGCACATAGAACGATCGCTCGCTTGCGCAGATTCGAGCACGGCCGCATGTCTCCTGGGAGTTTTCAATCGAGATGAAAGGATGGATAAAACTAACGTAGCTTTACTGGTACCCATGCCCAGCGATTCATGATCAGAACCGCACCGAGCAGCGCTGGTCTCCCCCGTATTAGCTAGCGCGGCCATGCTTTTTCATAGCTTTGAATTCCTGCTGGTCTTTCTGCCCATCACCTGGGTGGGTTATGTGCTGTTGCGCCGGCACCTGCCGCTACGGTATGGCTTGGGCTGGCTGACGGCTGCTTCGCTGCTGTTTTTGGGTTGGCACGAACCGTCGTTTCTATTCCTGATGCTGGCGGCCATCCTTGCAAACTACAGCTGCGCACGCCTGTTGATGGCCGCGCGTACACAGCGATACCGGCAAGCGCTTTTCTGGACGGGAATTGTGCTGAACGTCGGATATCTCGGCTACTTCAAGTACTCCGCATGGGCCGTCGGCACAGCCAATCATCTATTTGATCTCAATCAAGCTGTCCCTCAAGTCGTGCTTCCTTTGGCAATCTCCTTCTATACGTTCGAACAAATCACGTATCTGGTGGACGTCTACCGGGGTCGTGCCCTTAAGGCAACACTACTTGAATACACGCTGTTTCTTTCGTTCTTTCCGCAGTTGATAGCAGGGCCGATTCTTCATCATCACGAGATACTGCCGGCACTCAGGCGGCACCAGCTTCGCATTTCGCGCACGCAGATTGCCGTCGGCATCTCGATGTTCGCTATTGGAATATTCAAGAAAGTGGTGCTGGCGGACCGGCTCGACCGCTATTTCGATCGAGGTTATGAGGTCGTCATTGGCGGGATCACCCCGACATTTTTTGATGCATGGTGCATGATGACTTGCGCGGCCATGCACATATACATGGATTACTCTGCCTACGCGGACATGGCGGTCGGTCTGGGGTTGCTGTTCGGAATACGCTTGCCGCTCAACTTCTATTCGCCCTTCAAGGCCACGACGGTGGCCGAGTTCTGGCGTCGCTGGAACCTGACATTGATGCGTTTCCTGAGGGAGCACATCTACGTTCCATTGGGCGGCAACCGCCGTGGATTCGGGCGGCAGTCAATCGCGGTACTGGTCACTATGATCCTCTGTGGTCTGTGGCACGGCGCTGGCTGGAATTGCGTGCTCTGGGGCGGCGTAGTGGGGCTAATCCTTGTCGCGGAACTTGTTCTCAGGCCGCGGTGGGAGGTGCTGGCGCGTGGCGCTCCGTGGTTCCGGCGTGTATTCGGTCGGGCCGTCGTGTTCGTCTGTTTTGTACTGCCGTTGACGATATTCATGTTCCCCGATACGACCATCGGCCTGTCGGTGATCGCGTCCATGGTCGGCGCCGAGGGCGTGGTCCTTCCTGAGAGAACCTTGGGCTGGTTGGGTCCCTTGGGCGCTGCGCTCCAAGGGGCAGGCGTGCAGTTTAAGACGCCGCTGGCCGTCTACTTCGGTGTCAATCAACTGATTTTGCTCGCGGTCACCCTCTTCGTGGTGTACGCATGCCCCAATACCCATCAGCTTTTCGGG
>JBOICV010000040.1:0-5464 GCA_050740255.1 Nevskiales bacterium
GCATCGCTGCAATGCGATTGCCCTGCAGCTCAACATCCGGCCGCGCAAGCGGCACGGCTTCAAATCACCCGCGGAGCGACTACTCTATGCAGCCTGACCTTCGTTGCAGTTCAAAGTTGATGTCAAGAATCTCCGCAGGCAGGCCGGAGGTTTCAGATCCGAACAGCAACACATCGCCATCCTGATAGGTGATTTGATCGTGGCGCGTCTTGCCCTTGGTCGAAAAGGCGATTAACCGGTTTTCGGGCAGCGCCGCGCGCAAGGCCTCCAGACTGGCATGTTCACGCACCGTCGCCCACTCGTGATAATCCAGACCCGCGCGCTTGAGCTTGGCATCGTTCAACTCGAAGCCCAGCGGGTGAATCAAATGCAGTTGTGCGCCGGTATTGGCGCACAGCCGGATGATGTTGCCGGTATTGGGCGGAATTTCCGGACGAAATAGCGCGAGGTGAATCACGCGGGAGGGTTGATTAGAGGATTTATCTGTTTACGCGAGCACAGCGTTAGCAGCAGCAGAAAAATATGGCCGAGATTCTCGATGTATTCCTCAACCCGGTTTTGCAGTAGAAAACTGCCGCTCATAAAATTGAGCAAGCCCTTGTCGCAGGCCAGCGCCAGCGCGTAGCAGAGCAACATCGCCGCCATGAGACTGACGGTCATCTCACTGGCGAAGTAGCCGGCGAAACGCGGATAGTGCTGCCAGGCGTAGAGCAACAAGGCGACGAGGACGACGAAGGCGCCCACGCTGGTATTGTCGATGTGATATTCGCGGAGCAGCAGGGTGGCAGCCAACAGGGCCAACCAGAGCCAGTAGGCATCACGGCGTCGCCAATACCGCAGAAGCGCCACCGCCACCGCCGCATAGACGAGATTGAGCGCCCAATACTCTGCCACGCGCTTATCCGGCATCCAGCCGCTCCAGCGCACAAACAGGCTCAGCGCCGTCAGAAATACGGGCGGCAGCAGCAGTAGCGGCCACGACAGTCGGCCCAGCGTGAAGCTTAGCAGTGCAACAAAAGCCGGCGGGGAAGGACGACTCACGGCCCCGCGTTCAGCTTCTCGACCGGTCCGAGCTGCAGTGCGCGCACTTCCGGCTCGATACGTTTCAAATCACCCACAATCACCCAGCTCAGGGCTTGCGGTTGCAGCAGCCGCTGCGCCACCGGCGGCACCTCAGCGAGCCGCAAGCCGCGTACTTCACTGACGAAGCGATTGAAGTAGTCCTCCGGCAGACCGTAAATCACCTGCTCGGCGAGCGAGCCCAACACCGCGCCTGTCGTCTCATGCTGACCCGGCAGCTTGAGTGTCAGCGCGTTCTGGGCGGTGGCAAGTTCCGCGGCCGTGATTGGCCGGCCACCGCGCATCTCGCGCAACTCCTTAAGCATCTCGCGCATGGCGTCGGCGGTCTTGTCGCTCTGCACGGAGGTGTGCACGACGAACGGGCGCTGCGCGCGGGTGTCCATGAGGAAACTGCTGGCGCCATAAGACCAATGCTTCGCCTCGCGCAGATTCAGATTCAATCTTGACGTGAACATGCCGCCGAGCACCGTGTTGACTAGGTTCATCGGGATGTCCTGCGGGTCGGAGCGCAGCGGCGCCAGATGCCCGGCGATGATCACCGATTGTTCGGCGCCGGGCCGATCCATCAGATAAACCCGCATCTGCTTCGGCAGCTCCAGCGGCTCGGCTTCCACCAGTACGGCGGCCGATTTCGGCGCGGCCCATTCAGCAAAGCTTTGCTCGACCAGTGGCTTGATCTGCGCCAGAGCGGTATCGCCTACCACCAGTAAAGTGGCGTTGTCCGGACGCAGCGCGGCCTGCTGGAACTGCAGCAGGTCTGCGCCGGTAATGGCGCGCACGGTGGCGTCCTCGCCGCTGCCGGTGAGCGGTTTGCCGTAGGGATGCGCCGTGCCGTAAAGCAGGGGCGGCAGCACGCGCAAGGCCAAGGTGGTCGGTTGCGATTTTTCCTGCTTGATCGCCGCCAGCCGCTGGCTGCGTAAGCGCTCAAGCTCGTGCGCGGGGAATTGCGGCCGTTGCACCACTTCCGCCAACAAAGCGAGCGTCGGCGCAAGCTTGGGGCTTAGAGCCGACACCGATACCGTCGTGACATCGAGCGCGGCGCCGGCGCTGAGCGCGGCGCCCTGGCGCTCGAGTTCGCGGCTCAGGGCCAGCGCGTCGTAGTTTTCAGTGCCCTCATCCAGCATGTCCATCGCCAGACTGGCGAGGCCCAGCTTGGCGTTGGGATCCGCGGCGAAACCCCCATTGAAAATCAACTGGGCCTGTACCACCGGCGCGGCGTGGCGTTCGGCCAGCAGCACTTGCAGACCGTTGGCCAAAACAAAACGCTGCACTGGCGGCAGCTTCAAGTCAGGCGTTGCGCCGGTGTCAGGCAGCGCTGTGACCGCGTTCTTATCCGCCGTCGCTTCCGACTCGGCATAGGGTTCCACTGCCAGCACGAAAACCCCGTCGCTGAGCCAGGCCCGGGCGGCATCTCGGACCTGTTCGGTGTCCGCCGTGCGCAGCACTGCCAAATGGTCTTGGTACGCATCCGGCTTGCCGCCATAAACCTGACTGGAGGCAAGAATGTCGGATTTGCCGCCGAAGCCGCCGATGCGTTCCAGACCATGGATGAAGCCGGCTATCTGGCCGGTGCGCACGCGCTCCAACTCGTCCGCCGTCGGTCCATCCTCCAGCAAGCGCGCCAACTCCTGGTCCAGCGCGGCTTCCAATTTATCGAGCGCCACGCCGGGTTTGGCGGTGGCGATGATCAGGAATTGGGAACCCAGTGCGCGCGTGTCCAGTCCGGCCTGCACATCGGTTGCAAGCTGTTGCTCATACACCAGGCTTTGATAAAGCCGGCTGGTCTTGCTGCCCGCCAGCAGATCACCCACCAGCTCCAGCAGCGGCGACGTGGGCGTGGCGACGCCCGGCACATTCCAGACTTTGTGGATGCGGGCCTGCGGCACGCGGTCCTGCAAGAGCTGCCGGTGTTCGCCACGCATTTTGGCGACCCAACTGCTTTGCCGGGTAAGCGGCGGCCCGCCCGGAATGGCGCCGAAGTAGCGTTCGACCTTTTTCTTGACCTCCGCGGGTTTGATATCGCCCGCCACCACCAGCACCGCATTGTTCGGGCCGTAATACTGCTTGAACCAGCTTTGCACATCCTCCAGCGAGGCGCGATCCAGATCCGCCATCGAGCCGATCACCGTCCAGGAATAAGGATGGCCCGCCGGATAGGTATTGGCCGGAAGCAAATCCCAGACCTTGCCGTAGGGCGCGTTCTCGCGCTGGCGTTTTTCGTTCTTCACCACGCCACGCTGTTCGTCCAGCTTGGCCTGGGTCAGCACGCCCAGAAAATGCCCCATGCGATCGGCTTCGAGCCAGAGCAGACGGTCGAGCGCGGATACCGGCACGTTGGCGAAGTAATTGGTGCGGTCTTCACTGGTGGTGCCGTTCATCTCAGTGGCGCCGGCCGATTCCAGCGGACGGAAAAACTCGTCGTCGTAATGTTCGCTGCCCTGAAACATGAGGTGTTCAAACAAATGGGCGAAGCCGGTCTTGCCGGCCACCTCGTTCTTCGAACCGACGTGGTACCAGACGTTGACCGCGACGATGGGCGCCTTGTGATCCTCGTGAATAATCAGCGTGAGCCCGTTGGACAGCACGTGTTTTTGGTAAGGGATGTCAATCTCGGGCCATTCATCGGCCGGCGTGGCGACCGCCGGCAGCAGCAGCGCGGCCAGGGCCAGCCAGGGTGAAAATCTCATTGTTGCTCCATCACCGAAATAGCTTGCAGAAACTGCGGTTAGCTTAGCAGTCAGTCGTTCGTGGCTGTGCGAAGCAGCGCGAATTTTGCGTACACTCTCGACCATGCCGCAAGCCGCCGGTTCCACGCCCTTGGTTATCCGTGCCGGAAAGCTGTCCGGCGTGCGTTTCGCCGCATCGCCCAATTTTGACGAGCGTCCGCCGGGGACGGTCGTAGACCTGCTCGTGGTGCATGGGATTTCGCTGCCGCCGGGCGCATTCGGCAGTGGCTGGATCGAGGATTTATTCTTGAACCGGCTGGATCCGGCCGCGCATCCTTACTTCGCCCAAGTGCACCAGAACAAAGTGTCGGCGCATCTGCTCATCCGGCGTGGCGGCGAAACGATTCAGTTTGTCTCCTTCGACAAACGCGCATGGCACGCGGGCGCGTCCGTGTTCGAAGGCCGCAGCGCCTGCAACGATTTTTCGATCGGCATCGAGCTGGAAGGTACGGACGACACTCCATATGAACCGGTACAATATGCACAGTTAGCAGCCGTAGCCGGAACCCTGATGCAGGCTTTTCCGAACATCACGAAGCAGCGCATTGTCGGCCACAGTTATATCGCACCCGGGCGCAAGACCGATCCCGGCCCGGCCTTCGATTGGACGTATTGGCGCAGCTTGTTGCAGGAGCGTGTGTGACATTAATCGGCATCATCCTGGCTTTAATCGCCGAGCGGCTGCTGTCGCAGTTGCGCGAGTGGCGCGAGCACGCTTGGTATGCGCGTTACCTCGATTGGCTGGATCAGCGCAGCAAGTTGCCCTGGCTATGGCATAGCGCCTGGGGCCTGCTGCTGCTCATTGCCGCGCCGGTGGCGGCGGTGGCTTTGATCCAGGCGTTGCTGCATGGCGGCGTGATCACCTTGCTCGGTTTGCTGTTCGGCGTGCTGGTGCTGGTGTTCTGCCTGGGGCCGCGCGATCTGGCCGAGGAAATCCACAGTTATCTCGACGCGCAGGCTGCTGGCGACCACGGCGAAAGCGAGCGCATCGCCGCCGATCTGAGCCGTCTGCCTCCGGGGGCCGTGTCCACGGGCTCCGAAGAATGCCGCGGCGTAGTCCGGGGCGTGCTCATTCAAGGCCACGAGCGCTTGCTCGCGGTGCTGTTCTGGTTTTATCTGCTGGGGCCGATGGGCGCCGTGTTGTATCGCCTCAGCGCCACGCTGCCCGGCCTGCTGCAGCAGCGGGACGTGAGCGACAATCTGCGCGAAGTCGCGCTGCGGCTGCACGCGATTCTCGCTTGGTTGCCGGTTCGGCTCAGCGCCGCTTTGTATACGCTCGCCGGCAGTACCGACGATGCCTTGCAGGCATGGCGTGCGCAGACCGGTGACGAAGGCGACTGGTCCGCACAAAGCTGGCGCCTGCTGGCGCGAGTCGGCTGCGGTGCGATGCAGATGGAGGACAGCGCTGATCAGCCGGTAAAGCTGGAACCTGAAGACGCTTTGATTGAGGCGCTGGCCTTGGTCCGCCGGGCGCTACTGCTGGGCCTCGGCGTGCTGGCCGCGTTCACCATCGGCGGCTGGCTGACCTGAAAGCTTGATTCGAACTGAACTGCCATGAGTCAAAGCCTGTTCCTGCGCACCGCGCTGGCCGCCGCCCGCGCCGCGGATGTGGTGATCCGCAAATACTACAAATCGGGCTTGGCGGTGCATACCAAGCC
>JBOICV010000041.1:0-15933 GCA_050740255.1 Nevskiales bacterium
CCGCTCCTACACGAGGAGTGTATATGCCAAACGCGGCTGGCCTGTTGACGGTAGGCGAACTTCGCCGGCGCGTGCGTGCCGGCGCCATAGACACCGTGCTGGTGATGTTTACCGATCACTACGGCCGCTTCATGGGCAAGCGCTTCGACGCCGATTTCTTCCTCGACAGCGCCGTCAGCAACGGCGCCGAGGCCTGCGATTATCTGCTGACCGTGGACATGGAGATGAACCCGGTGCCGGGCTACAAGCTGGCCAACTGGGAGCTGGGCTATGGTGATTTTCATCTGAAACCCGATCTCGCCACGCTCCGCTTTGCCGCATGGCTGGACCGCTCCGCGCTGGTGATTTGCGATTTGCTCGACCACAAGACGCACAAGCTGCTGGCGCAGGCGCCGCGCAGCATGCTGCGACGGCAGATCGAGCGCGCGACCGATCTCGGCTACAGCGCGATGGCCGGTTCCGAACTCGAGTACTACGTATTCCAGGACAGCTACCGCGAAGCGAACGACAAATCCTACGGCAATCTGCGCCCCGCGGGCTGGTATCTCGAGGACTACCACATGCTGCAGGGCGCACGCATGGAACCCTTCCACGGCGCGGTGCGACGCGCGCTCAAAGCCTCCGGCGTGCCGGTGGAAAACTCCAAGGGCGAGTGGGGTCGCGGCCAGCATGAGTTGAATATCCGCTACGCCGAAGTGCTCGACATGGCCGATCGTCACGCGCTCTACAAGCAGTGCGTGAAGGAAGTCGCCGATCGTATGGGGCTGAGCGTCAGCTTCATGGCAAAAATAGATCAGGCTCAGGCCGGCTCTAGCTGTCATCTTCACTTAAGCCTGTGGCGCCGCGGACGCAATGCCTTCGTTGTAGGAGCGGCTTCAGCCGCGAATACGGCTCGGAGGAAAACGAAGATCGCGGCTAAAGCCGCTCCTACAAAACCGGTCCCACCGGGCATCGCCGCGTCCGATGTGTTCCGGCACTTTCTCGGCGGCTGGATCGCGCACGCTTCCGAGCTGATGGTCTGCTACGCGCCAACGGTAAATTCCTATAAGCGTTACCAGAGCGGTTCCTGGGCGCCGACCCGGCTGGCCTGGAGTCACGACAACCGCACCGCGGGCTTCCGCATCGTCGGTGAAGAGCAGAGTCTGCGCATCGAATGTCGCATTCCCGGGGCCGACTGCAATCCTTATCTGGCTTATGCTGCGGCGCTGGCCTCCGGACTGGATGGCATCGAACGGCGCCTTGAGCCGCCGCCAATGTTTACCGGCGATATGTACGGCGCGGCCAATCTGCCGAGCGTCCCCGCCACGCTGCGGGATGCGGCCGAGTTATTCGAACAGAGCAAGTTTGCGCGCAAGGTCTTCGGGGCCGAGGTGGTGGGGCACTATCTGCACTTTTTCCGTACCGAGCAGCAGGCCTTCGACAATGCGGTAACCGACTGGGAACGGCAGCGCTATTTCGAGCGGATATGATGACTCGATGCCTATCTATGATCCTTGTATGTAGGAGCGGTTGAATCGCTGAAAAGCCATGACCCTCGTCGAGCGCTTCATCGAATTCAACCACTGGCCCACCAGCCGCAAGGTGGCATTCATATCCGGTCTCATCCTGCCGTTTCATTTTCTGGGATGGGCCGTCGTGCATTTCAGCTTCGCCCAGCTTTCCATCATCAATGTCCTGACTCTCGACAGGCTGATGGCAGTATGGACTGGTCTAGTTGTGCTTTGCTTCCTGGTCAGTCTGCCACTCGCACTCACCGGCAAAGAAGCGCGCTGGACGGCATATCTTTTCGCCTTGCCTTACATCACGGTTACGGTCGCTCTGATCTATCTCCTCGGTAGTGCGAGCACTGCGCTCTTGGCGCTCGTTCCCGTTTTCACCCTCTTCTGGGCCCTCTACTTCGACGAAACGCTGGCCGGGATCAGCCTGCTGTATGGCGCAAGCTTGCTGGTGCTGGTGGGTTACCTGGAGTCCCGCGGCGTACTGCCGTATGCACCTGTCCTGCTGGAGCGGACTATTGACGCCCAGCGCAATGACGTCTGGTTTGCAGTTGGATATTTTGTGGTTTTCCAGGTTTTAATCATTGCCTTCGTGATCAGTATCCTCGTCGTTCGGGCACAGCGGCTGCAGGAAGCGCGCCTGGCTGATGCGCACCAGCAACTGGAACGCAGCAGCCAGCTCATCCGCCGCTACGTTCCATCACAGGTCGCCGACGCCATCCTGGCCGGCCGCGAGGAAACGGCGAGCCGGCATGAGCGCCGCAAACTGACGATTTTCTTCTCGGACCTGGTCGGTTTCACCGAGATTGCCGAAGAACTGGAGCCGGAAGACTTGTCACGGGTACTCAACGAATACTTCTCAGAAATGACCGCTATTGCCCAAAAGCACGGCGGAACGGTAGACGAACTTAGCGGCGACGCCATCCTGATTTTCTTCGGCGCGCCAGTGGCCACCGATGACAAAGACCACGCGCTGCGGGCGGCTCGGATGGCGATCGAGATGCAGCAAGCGATGGCGGGGCTCAACGCAAAGTGGCGTGGGGCGGGTATTACTGAAGCACTGCAAGTCCGCGTGGGCATCAACACCGGCGTCGTGACCATCGGCAATTTCGGCTCGCCCGAGCGCATGAAGTACGCCGCGCTGGGCAAGCATGTGAATCTGGCCGCACGGCTGCAGGCGCAGTCTGAGCCGGGAAAAGTCCTGCTGAGCCATGCTACTTGGCTACTGGTGCATGAGCAGATTCAGTGCACGCAGAAGGGCGAGATGCAGTTGAAGGGCATTCAGCGGCCTGTCATGGCCTACGAGGTCGCGGCCCAGAGCACTCCAGGGTGATGAACTGATGCTTCCCGTCATCGGCATCACCACTTACGGCCGCGATCGAGCCAACCGCTATACGCTGCCCGCCGAATACGTCACCGCCGTACGCCGCGCCGGCGGCTTGCCGGTGCTGATCGCGCCGGGCGCCGATACCGTGGAGCCTTACCTGGAACTGGTGGACGGCCTGATCCTGACCGGTGGCGGCGACATCGATCCGCACCACTACGGCGGCACGCGGCACGAAACAATTTACAACGTGGACGCCGAACGCGACCAGCTGGAGCTGGCGTTGGCGCGCGCCGTCGTCCAGCGCGGTCTGCCGACCTTTGGTGTCTGCCGCGGCGCGCAGATCATCAACGTTGCCCTCGGCGGCACGCTGATTGAACACCTGCCGGCGGCGGTCGGCGACAGCGTCCTGCATCGCAAACCGCCGCGCGAGCCGACGCCGCATCCGGTGCAGGTGCAGCCGGGTTCACGTCTGGCTGCGATCGTCGGGGCCGCCGAACTGCACCCGCAGTCCTGGCACCATCAGGCGATCCGCAGCGCCGCGACCGGGCTCAAGGTCGTTGCCCACGCGCCGGACGGCACCATCGAGGCGGTGGAAATGCCGGAACATCCCTGGCTCATCGCGGTGCAATGGCATCCGGAACTCACCGCGCACGAGGATGAGACCCAGCAGCGGCTGTTTGATGCGCTGATTGTTGCGGCAATGAAATCGTAGGAGCGGCTTTAGCCGCGATTGGGAACATGAAGACGGCAATGGTCGCGGCTAAAGCCGCTCCTATACCACCAGACAAACCTGGGCAGCGCGCGCTACGAAAAGGGCGAGCATCAATTCCCAATCAGATTTATCTCATCACGATCGTCACGCAAGATCGCCGGCCGATTTTCTCGGAGTGGATACCTGCCTGCGAGGTCGCGCGAGCTACGATCAACCGTGACGTTCTGGGCCAAAGCCGTTTCCTTGCATGGGTACTGATGCCGGATCATTTTCACGGCCTGCTTCAGCTTGGAGAGGACGCGCCGATTCAGGATGTCGTCCGGCGATTCAAGGGAAATACTGCCCGAAACGTCAATCACATCACCGGTCAGGAGGGAGCACTGTGGCAGCCTGGATATCACGACCACGCCCTGCGCAAGGAAGAGAATCTGCGCGAGACCGCGCGCTACGTCGTGGCCAATCCCTTGCGTGCCGGCCTGGTCTCGCGGCTAGGCGCGTATCCCTTCTGGAATGCAGAATGGCTATGAGAAGGAATCGCGGCTGAAGCCGCTCCTACGAACAGGAGAACAAATGCGCCTGAAAGACAAAGTGAGCCTCATCACCGGTGCCGGCAGCGGCATCGGCCGCGAATCCGCGCTGCTGTTCGCGCGTGAGGGTTCGCGCGTCGTCGCCGTGGACTTCAACGACCAGGCCGGACTGGACACGGTGGCTGAGATCAAACAGGCCGGCGGTAGCGCGGCCTTCGCCCACGCCGATGTGTCCAAATCCGGCGACTGCGAAAACATGGTGCGCTTTGCGGAAGAAACCTTCGGCGCTCTGCACGTGCTGTTCAACAACGCCGGCATCATGGACAGCCGTGATGACAACGCCATGACCACCGAGGAAGCGGTGTGGGATCTCACCATGAACGTGAATCTCAAAAGCGTGTTTCTGGGCTGCAAATACGGCATTCCGGCTTTGAAACGCGCCGGTGGCGGTTCGGTGATCAACACCGCCTCCATCGTCGCGCTGGTCGGCTCCGCCGCACCGCAGCTCGCCTATACCGCGAGCAAGGGCGGCATTCTCGCGATGACACGCGAGCTGGCGGCAATCCACGCCCGCGAAAACATCCGCGTCAATGCGCTATGCCCCGGCCCCTTGCGCACCGAGCTGTTGATGAAGTTCCTGGATACCGAGGCCAAAAAGCAGCGCCGCCTGGTGCATATTCCGATGGGCCGCTTCGGCGAATCCGCCGAGATCGCGCGCGCGGCGTTATTCCTTGCTTCGGACGAATCGTCCTACACCACGGGCAGCAGCTTCGTCGTGGACGGTGGCTTGACCAGCGCTTACATCACGCCACAATAGGCACTTACCCTTACCCAGGAGTGCAGCATGAGCAAAGGTATGGATGCGAAGAAGACTGCAAAGAAGAAGCCGCAGAAAACCATGATGGAAAAGCGCGCCGAGAAAAGGGCCAAGAAAGCCGCCCGATAGTAGATGTTCGTTCAAAAAAGCTGCGATCCCGGCCGCGGCTTCCCCTGAATAGCCATCGTGAATTTCGGATGGTGTCTCAAGTCGAATCTGTCATTCTGAGCAAAGCGAAGAATCTTCTATCAAGCTGCGGAGCTACCTGAAACAAGACCCTTCGCGGAGTTTATCCTCGAGCGAAGCGAAGGGCTCAGGGTGACAGTGGTTTTTTCAGGCTGAGGCACTAACTGAATTTCGGAGATTTTCGGGTGCCGGTGCTGTTTTACCCGTACACTGCGGTACCTGACAAAAAGGAGTGCCGATGGCTAAGCCGAACTACCAGTTTCAAAAACGACAGAGAGAGTTGGCCAAGAAGAGCAAACAAGAAGAAAAACGGCTGAAAAAACTGGCCAAAACCGAAGCGGCTTCCGCGGAAGATGGCAGCGGGATTGCGCCGCAAGCCCCCTATACGGATCAGACGACGTAGTTACGCGCGTTCAGGCCACCGGCCCGATTTCAATCTCCAGACCGGACAGCGCTTCGCTCATCGGAATCTGGCAGGATAAACGCGAGTTCGGCCGCACTTCGACCAGCTCGCCGATTCCCTCCAGCATCAATTGCTCGTCCTCCGTTTTCGGCGGCAACTTGTCGGTCCATGCTTGACCGGCATAGACGTGGCAGGTCCCGCATGAACACATGCCGCCACAGGTGCCGAGCACGCCCAGATTGGCGTCGCGCAGCACTTCCATAAGCGGTCTATCACTCGACGCATCCAGCTTGTGCTCGACGCCGGCGCGGTCGGTCACGCGCACTTCAGTCATCCACGGTTCTCCAAAAAACTATGCCCATGCCGCCGCACGGCATGGGCACAGGATAACTAAAAAACGGGTGGTTCAGATTTTCGCCGGGTCCGCGTCCACGTAGAACTGCCTGAACCACTTGCGGAACTGCAGAATCGGGCCATCGCCGTCGCAGAGCAGCGGATTGGGGCGATACTTCTTGTTGTTCCAGACGACGAAGTCCACGCTCTCGAAGCCCGCACTTTCTTCGCCTTCGGCCGCGCCGATCATGTGATCGACCAGCTTCTTGGAGATCGCGAGTTCCTTGCTGCCTTCCGGATAGTCTTTGTGCCGGAAGCTCATGTTCATCTGGCTTTTGTCGTGCGTAATCGGCACGGTGTAGGAAATCATCGTCGAGGTGATGCCCTCCTGCGTAAAGTGAAACACGTTCAGGCCGGGGCCATAACCCTTGCCAACGATATAGCCGTTGGCCATGTTCACGCTGAAAATGTGCTGGTCGAAGTCCACCACGGCGGGCGGAATCCCAGGCGCGCCGTGCAGGAACTTCAGATGCGCGAAGTCAACGCCGTTCTCGGCAATTTCCTGAACCGCCGTATTGGCCGTCCATGTACCGCGGCGTGTACAGGTGTAGCCGGTTGGGGCTTCGATCTCTGGAATCGGCGGCAGCTCCCAGGAGGGGGCCTCGCACAGCGGGTGATACCAGGACCAGATCATCCCGTACTTCTCCACCGTCGGCAGCATGCGCAAGATCGGCTGCTTCTTTGTGATCGGCGGCATGACCTTGCAGTAGGGAATCTTTTTACACCAGCCCTCGGCGTCGTACTCGAAATGGTGGAACGGGCAGCGCAGGTGCTCGCCGACGACTTTGCCGCCGTGGCCGATGTGCGCACCCAGATGCGGGCAATAGGGGTCGGAGACGCTGGGCTTGCCGCCCTCGGTGCGGAACAGCACCCACTCCTGGCCCAGGATGTTGATATTACGCAGCTCGCCGGGCTTGAGGTTCTCCGAAAAATCCACGTGATACCAGCCGACCGGGACCGGGAACGGCGCCCGTTCCAGCGTCTGCGATTCGAGCAGAACCTTGAGGTTGATGGGGTTAGCAGTCATGTTGCTCTCCGTAAGATTTACCGTGGTGCGCCCTCTTTGACACCGCGCTTACACGCGCGAAGCGCATCACCATTCGATAAAGTGTGCTGGGAAGCCGCCACGCGAACCTCGACCATTTGAGGTAGATGGTCACGGGTTTCCGGCGCGGTTATCCGCCGAGACTTGCCCTGCTAGGGCGTGAAGCCGGCCTGCATGAACCCCGCGTCGACCAGGGCCTGAACCGCTGCCCCGTCGTGTCCCGGCACCAGCTTGATACCCGGTTCAGTCTCCATCAAACGGTGCAAGGTCTTGAACTGGCCGAGTACGGCATGCCGATCTTCCTTGATCATCAGCGTCATGAACAGCGGGCGCTCACGCAGCACGTCCACATTGCGCATGCGCCAGCTCACATCCCCCAGGAATAACAGCTCGCGGCCGTCGGCGAGCTGCACGTACACCATCTGGCTGCCGGGCGTATGCCCGGGTGCCTCGATCAGCACCACCCCCGGCGCCAGCGCCAACACGCCTTGGTACCGCAGCGCTTGATAGCCGTCGAAGGTACCGGCGGCGGGTTTGGCCTGCATCATGCGATCCGGATGGGCAAGCTGGGCGTCCGTCAGCCGCAAGGCCGGGAACAGCGCCTTGAGCCGCGGATGCTTGACGATGCCGCCAATATGGTCGGCATGTTCGTGCGTGATCACGATCAGCGCGGCCTTTTCCAGCGCGGCGCTCATGCGCTGATAGGCGGCTGCATCGAACATCGGCACCATCGCTTCCGGCGTCGCCAGGCTCTTGTCCAGGGCCGCATCGATAATGACGGTCTGATCCGGATAAATCAGCTGATAGGAATAAACGGGAATCGGGGTTTTCTTCCAGGGATCGCCGGCGACAACCATGGCCTCGGCAAACGCAAACGCGGCCACGTTTTCGAAGCGAATTTCTCCCGGCTTGTAGCCGGGCATGGAGTTCGCAAGCTCGCGTATCTGCGCGATATCGAGTGGGAAGTCGGCGACGTCACCCACCCGAGGGCTATGCAAGGCCAGCATGTAATAGGCCGGTGCGCCGATAGCCAGCAAAATCACCAGTGTCCACATGAAGCGCCGCAGAAATCTGACCATACCTCTCCCCCTGATTAGTGCTGTCGGATGGAACGCGCAACGCCCGGTACTAGAACTATCACTGGTCTAAACCGGTCTTAATTGAAGCGATGCCACCCGTCCCTAGCCGGATTCTAACCGCGCGCGAGCCTATGAGTATCCCGCGTCATTGGCTAACCGCCGCTGTGCTGATGTCAGCCATCGCAGGCTGTGGCGGCGGTAGCGACAATGATCCGCCGCCATCAGCGCCCTCGCCCGAAGAAGAGATTACCTTCCGGCGCACCTTTGCGCGCCTGTCATTCATCAATCCACTGATTCTCACCGCGGCCCCCGGCAGCAACGCGCAGCTATACGTCGCCACCCAAAGCGGCCGGATCTTTAGCTTTGAAAATACCGCCGATCCGGCGCAGGCGCCAATGTTTCTCGACCTCAGTTCCCGGGTAACTCAGCGCGGCGGTGAAGAAGGCCTGCTGGGCATGGCTTTTCATCCCGATTTTCAGCAGAACCGGCAGCTCTATGTCTACTACACCCCGGATGACGATCCGCGGCGTTCGCGCATCTCGCGCTTTCTGGCGCCCACCGCGACCGCAGCCGATGCCGCTAGCGAGCAGATGTTGCTTGAGTTTCCGCAGCCTTTCGCCAACCATAACGGCGGCGTACTCACGTTCGGGCCGGACGGCATGCTGTACGTGGGCAGCGGCGATGGCGGTAGCGCCAACGACCCGCAGAACAACGCGCAAACCCTCAGTAATCTGCTCGGCAAAATTCTGCGGCTCACGCCCGGCGGCGGCATACCGGCCGACAATCCCTTCGTCGCCAATGCCAGTGCGCGTGGCGAGATCTGGGCTTTCGGGCTGCGCAATCCATTCCGCATCAGCTTCGATCGCGCCAGCGGCGAGCTATGGGCCGGCGACGTCGGCCAGGGCGCGCGCGAAGAGATAGATCTCATCGAGAAGGGCGCCAACTACGGCTGGCGCGTATACGAGGGCACGCGTTCCAACATCAATCCGGACAACCTGCCGCTCAGCAACTTCACCGCGCCGGTATTCGAATACGACCACAGTGGCGACAACTGCAGCATCACCGGCGGCTATGTGTATCGCGGCACCAGTCTGCCGGGTCAGAGCGGGCGCTACTTCTACGCCGACTTCTGCAGTGGCCGCGTGTGGGGGCTGCGCCGCAACCCCGGCAGCGTGACCAATTCTGAAGTCGCGAACGTGTCCTTTCCGAGTTCTTTCGGCGAGGACGCCCAGGGCGAGCTATACATCACCTCTTTCGACGGCGGCATTTATCGTCTGGTCGCACCGTGACGAGCGATACCGTCGTCGCTCGGTGGAACTACGCGAGGTTCACGGTTGTCGATTTCAGGCCGGGGTCCACTCGCCAATGGAGAACGGTCCATGACCATTCATCTAGAACTGGTTCCCATCATCTCGATTGTGGCCGGCGTCGCGATACTGCTGCAGCCAAAATTGCTGAATTACATTGTTGCCCTCTATCTAATCATCGTTGGCGCGGTTGGCCTGATTCACTGAAGCTGCGAATAAAAAAAACCGCCCGATTAACGGGCGGCGATGTAGGTGCAAGCGGCTGGAACGATCAGCGAGTCAATCGTCGTCGTGCCAGTGGCCTCGACCCCTATGATGCCCGTGGCCGTGGCCCCGATGATGAGGGCGCCAGTGGCCCGGTGGCGGGCCGTAGTAATACGCCCGGCGTGGCGGCGGGTAGTAATACCGCGGTGCCGGGTAGTAATGCCGCTCCACATACACCGGCTCGGGTTCATAAAACAGCGGCAACCCGATGCCGATACCGATATCCACGTTAGTACGCGCGGACGCCGCAAACGGCATAAGGCTCGCTGCGGCCAGACCCAGAACAACGATCAGCTTCCTCATGTTCGTTCTCCTTAAGTTAAGAACGTGAGGAAATCTTGCTCCCGTATTCCTGAACCGGCGCTGAATCGAAGCTGAACAAAAAACGCGAAATCTGTCGCTTGCTGCCGACAGTCCTCCCGCCGAAGCCGTGGCAGCGTCAGCCCCGATCCAGTGTTTCGCTTACAGGCTGCGGAGTCTGCTTGCCGTCGCGCTCATCCATCAACCGGTTGGCTCTGGCACATGCCTTCTCCCACAACGCACGCTCATTGGAAAGCGCGGGATCACCTGCCCTACGGGCTTCCAGTTCCGCCACCTTCTGCTTGTGCGCGGCGCATTCCGCGCGGGCCTTGTCGATCTCACCCTGCGTCGGTGCCGCGCTCGCAATAGAGAACGCGCCTACCGCCAATAGCGCCGCCGCTGACCCGATCAAATACTGTAATTTGCTCATGACACCCACCTCTGTCGTCAGACCATGCTTTTAGGAGCGCAGGTCGTGCCGGGGAGTTCCGCCGACAGCCTAATCGTCGTCGTCTTCCCGTGGCTGCCATTCCCGCCCCATCGCCTCACATAAGGGCTTCGACAGCCGCTCCGGATGACGCGGCGAGCCATGCGCACCATAGAACGCCAGCAGCCGGGATAGGTCGGCCTTATAGTCGCCGCTGGGCGCCAGTGACGGACCGAAAGTGATGATCTTGCGCGCGTAATCAATGGCCGCCGGCAATATCGGCACTTTTGCGCTGGCAGCAATGTGATAGAAACCACGCTTCCATTCCGGTGCACTGCTGCGGGTACCCTCAGGCGCAATCAACAGCAGCAGATAGGGATTGCTGTCGAACGCATCCACACTCTGCTCCACCACACCCTTTGGGCTGCGGCGATTGATGGGAATGGCGCCGAACCAGCGCAGCAGCGCCCCCAAGGCGCCCTTGAAGGCGCTGTCCTTGATCATCGTGCCCGATCGCAAACCGAGCGCGGTCAGCGTTGCCAGCGCGAGCACGCCATCCATATTGGAGGTGTGCGGCGCACCGATCAGCACCATCTTCGGCAAATCAGGGATGGCGCCTTCCAGCCGCCAGCCCATCAGCAATAGCACCGTCCGGCCCAGCGATCGCGACAAGACATTGCCGCGCCGCGGAACCTTGCCGCCGATGTGCAGACCCATGAGCGCTTGGCTTTCACAAAAGATATAACCCGATCGTACAGCAGCCTGGGATCAGCCCAGCAGACGCTGTTGCGATACTTCGACGGTCGGTGGACGGCAAACAGCATCGCTGCCGCGGCGGCGATACCGACTACACGCTGCTCAGCACCGGTTCAACCCGCTCAAGGCCCTGCCGGTGCTGGCTCTGCTTCTGCTGGAGTGTCTGCTGGAGTGGCGGTTGCCGCAGGCTCTGTTTCTGCGGGGGCAGCAGCGGGTTCGCTGCCGGCCGATGGCTCTCCGGTTGGTTGCTCCGTTGCACTCGCCTGCGGAGGCGCGCCGGCGAGCTCGTCCATCAGCGCAGTCGCGCGGCCACACGCCGCTCCCATCGCGTGCTTTTCTTCGTCACGCGCGAAGCCGTCGCGTTTCTTGACACGCTCTCTGTGGTCGCGGCACTCGGCGCGCGCCTGGTCCACATCTGCCTGCGTGGGCGCTGCATTCGCAACGAAGAAGAACGTGCTTGCGAGCAGCAGTGCAGCGGTGATCTCAAGCGAATATTTCACAGTCCGGTCCATGACACCCTCCTCCGATCAGCTACCCTATTTTATGCACATTGCCGACCCTGGGGATGTCCCTAACTGGCGACCGGGCTAATATCGGTGGGACGATGCTTAACCTTAGGGAGAAGAACAATGATCGGATACGCGACCCTTGGCACCAATGACATGCTGCGCGCGACGCGGTTTTACGATGCTCTGCTGGGTGAAATGGGCGCGAAGCGGCTCATGGATTTTGACAGCTTCATTCTGTACGGCACCGGCAAAGGCGCGAGCCTGGCGATCGTTGAACCCTACGACAAAAAGAAGGCCAGCGTCGGGAACGGCGTGATGGTGGCGCTGAACGCAGGCAGCAAGGAAAAGGTTGATGCCTTATACAAGAAGGCGATCGAGCTCGGCGCAACCGACGAAGGCAAACCCGGCCCGCGCACCCCCGACACTTTCTATGCCGCCTATTTTCGCGACCTCGACGGCAACAAGCTGAATTTCTTCCACTTTGGGTAAACCAATAAAAAAGCCGCGGCCTGGGCCGCGGCTTCTCCAAATCTGAGTCTTAAGCCGGCATTAAAGCGGCATAATCCTCGTCGCCTGCATGCCCTTCGGGCCGCGGGTGGCGATGTACTCCACGCGCTGACCTTCGGTCAGCGACTTGAAGCCGGTGCTGCCTTCGATTTCCTTAAAGTGCGCGAACAGGTCTTCGCCCCCTGCTGATGGGGTGATGAAGCCGAAGCCCTTGGCGTCGTTGAACCACTTTACGGTACCGGTTTGTTTGTCACTCATAACTACTTTCCTTCTCTAATGGGTTGATACGCCCGCGCCAATAGGGCGCAGACGTTCTGCAGCGATCAAGGAAGTTAGTTGGGAGAGTTGTACAGCGCCGCGTAGAGCGGGCGGGAAACTACCGAAAACGTACTTGAGACGGGTGCAGCACGCGCACGATACGCGATTTGGGGCTGTTTGTCGAATCCAGCGACGCCCTGACAATGACCTCATCCCGCAATCCTCCAAGACGGCAAGGAGATGGGCTTCCACGACGGCTGGGGCAAGGGGCTCGACCAGCTTGTCGCCCTCGTCAAGAAAATGTAGATCGCGCTATATTCCGGGGAGTTCTCCGGGAGAAGCGCCATGACCAAACTGATTCAGAGCTATGAGACGCCTGAGGTCAAAGTGACCTTCGATCCCAACGTCTGCATCCATTCCGGCAACTGCGTCCGCGGACTCCCCTCGGTGTTCAACGTGAAGCAGCAACCGTGGATCGCGCCGGGCGGTGCTACGCCCGCCGAAGTGGAAGCCCAGGTCGCCAAGTGTCCGTCCGGCGCGCTGCGGTTCACCCGCAAGTAGCCATTGGTTTACGAGCGCAATCTGCGCCGGACTGCCAGCACGGCCTCTAGCGCCGTCTTCGGCCAGTATCAACAGATATACCACGCTTCACCGCGAGTCCTAATCTCGCTCACCCGTCTAAATATCGAATTCTCCGGCTTTTACCGGATGCTTCCGATAACCCTCCCTGTGCAACGCCTCCTGATGCCGGATTTTTTCGCGGCGCAACTCCGCGGCCAGGGTATTGCGGATAAGAGCCGATCGAGTGGTCTTGCGTAGGCGACTGAGCCGATCCACTGCCTTGAGCAGTAGCTCGTCTATGGTCATCTGGATGGTTTTCATCGATGTTGATAAGGATGCGGGGCCGTATCCACATGGGACAACCCAGCCGCCCCACGCAAGGTAGCACGCGTACTCAGGGCAAATTCTCAACGTCCGCCAGGTCCTGATGCCTCCCTGTTGCACGCTTATTGCGCTTGAGGTTCTCCAGATCAATGAAGTTCACCGGAACACCGTCCAGCGTCAGCACTATGCGGCTTGCGTAGCATGCGGAAAACTCCACGCCGTCAAGCGTAGTCAGCAGGTCAATCCGATGTGGCGGGTCGCCGAGCTGGATCACCCGGTTGGGTGTCGTGAAGTCTTTTTCACTCAGCTTGATTTCGGCCAGTCCGAAATCGGCCAATGCCTTCAGGAGGTGACGCGCGTTGTCGGCGCTAGCCGCCACCCACATATCGAGATCTTTGGTGTAGCGCGGATGCCCGTGTGCGGCCACCGCATAGCCGCCAGCAATCAAATACCGGACGTTGTTAGCGTTTAACGATGCGACAAACTCTTTGAAGTCGCGGCTCAGATGCATCGTCCCACCCGTGAAACTCCTGAAGGATTGCATGGACCGCCGCCACGCGTTCGGCCATCGGCCGCGTGCGCCAATATTGTGACGGCTTTGGTTCGTCGCCCGAGCAATAAACCTGCACCGGAAACATCTGCTGCCGCTCCCCCTTGCTCATCGAGGTATTTTACTCCCTACCACCCACTCTCGCCCTACTCGAAAACGTAGTGCGAGAGCGGGAACGAACGGGATTGCCGGGCGGCGCGCCAGGAAGAACTCAGGCGCAGCAAGGTCGCCTCGCCGTGCTGGTTGAAGTAGTAGCTGTTTGAGCCAGCGCAGTTGCCGGCGGTGAACACCGTGTCGGCGTCGCGCTTCTTCATCGTCGCCATGTAGGCGTCCTTGCCCTCCTCCGTCACCTCGAAGAAGTTCGCGCCGCGGCGCTGCATCTCGCCGAGGCAGCGCTTGATGTGCCGCATCTGGTTTTCAATGGTGTTGAAGTAACAAAAGCCGCTGTAGCCGTAAGGCCCGTGGATACTGAACAGGTTCGGGAAGCCCGGCACGGTGATGCCTTCATAGGACTGGTAGTGGTTGCGGTTCCACCAGTCGCCCAGCTCCACACCCTTCTTGCCGAACACGTCGAACGCCGGGAAGTTGCCCTTCTCCCAGAGATTGAAGCCGGTGGCCAGCACCAGCACGTCAATCGGCCGCCGCTTGCCGTCCATGGTCACGATCGCGTCGGGCTCGATCTTGGCGATGCTGTCGGTGACCAGCTCCACGTGCGGCAGCGTGAAGGTCTTGTAGTAGTGATTGGAGAAGGTCGGGCGCTTGCAGCCGAAGCTGTATTTCGGCGTGAGCTTCTCCCGCAATACCGGGTCCTTCACCTGCAGCTCCAGAAACTTTCTCGAACCCTTCTCGACCGCTTTCGTCAGGAACGGGAACTGCCGGTTGTGCAGCACGCCCGCCACCATCACGAATTCCAGGATGGAGTCGCTGATGAAGCGGAACAGGCGCTGCACGATCGGAAATCTCGCGAAGGTCTTTTGCAGCACCGGCGAGAAGCGCGGATTGTTCTTCGGCAGCACCCAGATCGCCGTGCGCTGATACACATCCATGTGCGCGACTTGGCGCACGAGCTTCGGCAGCACCTGCACCGCGCTGGCGCCGGTGCCGATCATCGCCGTACGCTTGCCGGTCAGGTCAAAGCTGTGATCCCACTCGGCGGTGTGGATCACCTTGCCCGCGAAGCTGTCCACGCCCGGAATATCCGGCTTCTTGGGCTGTGACAGAAAGCCGGTGGCGAGAATCAGAAAGCGCGTCGTGACGGGCTTCTGTCCGGTCAGATATACCGTCCAGAACTTGCCCGCCTCGTCGTAAGCGACTTTCTCCACCGTGACCTTAAAGCGCATGTACTGGCGCAGGCCGTACTTGTCCGCGATGTGATTGGCATAAGCCATGATCTCGCGGCCCGGCGCGTACAAGCGCGACCAGTAAGGATTCGGCTCGAAGGAATAGGAATAGCTCAGCGACGCGATATCAACGGCCAGGCCCGGGTAAGTGTTCAGGTACCAGGTGCCGCCTAGGTCATCCGCGCGGTCCAGCATCAGGATCGACTTGATCCCCTGCCGCCCGAGCTGGATGGCGGCGCCCATACCGCCGAAGCCGGTGCCGACGATGACGGCTTCGTGGTCGAAGCCTTGAGCTAACTGGGTCTTGTTCTCCATCGCATCAGCCTACTCCGACTTGCCGGCGGGGCATTGGCCTTGATGACAGCCGCCTATGGCGTGGCTGTCGCACTGAACAATGCGACTCCGACCCCAATTTTCAGAATGCAATACTGCGACCAAAGTTGGTCAAATTGGTCCCCAGTAAGAGGCTGCGGATCACTCATTTGGAATCTTCCAGTTCTTGATCAGAACGATTGTTGTCATAACAACGAGGTGACAGGAAAGCAAAAACAGTATCGACGAACCTACCCAAGTTTTCTCGAGCAGCGCTCGCAGCGCCCCAGTGAACCCGATCGTGTCATCAGACACATCGATGCCCCAAATCATCATATAGAGCCCGCATAGCCCACCAAGGACAATCGCGCCAAGCTCCAATGGCCGCGCACGCGCCTTCAGTCTGAACAAGCGGTTGCAAATTGCAAAAAAGACGGGGGCAGTAGCTATGAAGTAGAAAAGTGAGAATGCCAGTTCCTCCTTATATGCGGTCGCGCGCGACAGCACGTTCACCGAAGGAAAGATAGATGCAA
>JBOICV010000042.1:0-47972 GCA_050740255.1 Nevskiales bacterium
ACTGAAGGCTGTCGAACTCCTTGGTTTGGTACTTCAGGATTTCGAAACCTTCATAGCGGGATACCAGAGGATGATCCTTGCTCCCCGGAACGTCCGCAGCAACGGCAACTTGGGCGGTGGCAATGACCAAGACTACGGCAAGTGATTTGTTCATGGCATGACGAGAATGAATGCAAATTGACAACCTTGCAAGCCGGTAGCAAGCTCTGCGGACACGCGTGCATTGGGAGGGCGTATGGGTACTTCGAACCGCCGATTTGCGCTTTCGTTGCTCATTGGCTTGGTGCTCCCGGGCGGCGCAGCCTGGGCAGTCGTGTGCGAGCACGATGCGGAGTGTTCCGACAATCTCTTCTGCAATGGCCAAGAGCGGTGCGAGCCGCGCGGCGCCAATTCGGATGCGCGCGGATGCGTTTCGGCGCAGCGCGCAAGCTTTGGCGGTTCACCGCAAGAACGCGTGCCCTGCGCGAGCGGTAAGGTATGCGATGAAGCGAGTGATCGCTGCCTCACGCCGGGATGCGAAACCACCGCCCAAACTGACCAGGATGGCGATGGTGTAGATGGTGAGCATTGCGGTGGCACTGATTGCGATGACGGCAACCCCAGGCGATACCCGGGTGCCAATGAGGTATGCGGAGACAATCCAGCACTGGACGAGGACTGCGATCCGAGTACCTGGGGCAGCAAGCCCGGCCCCGGAAACGACCGCGATCGCATTGATTGCCAACCTGGCCGTGGTGCACGGCAGTCCGGCTTCAGGCAAGTTAATCGGCTTAAGACAGATAATCGGCTTCAAAAGAAAGACCCGGACATTATCAAGAAGAAATACTGAGGGCTCAGAGATGTTGATGCGCAGCTTTGGCGCTTCTCTTGGGCTCTCATTTTTGACATTCAGCGTTCTCGCTGAGCCAGAAAATACCGCGTGTGGCCTGACTGATCCAGCGGAGGTTGCCGGTGTGTTCGGCGGAAACGTGGCCGCAGAGGACCCGGGTCAGGCCTATGCGAACTCCTGCGGCTATGAGCTGGAGGGCGTAGCATTCGACCGCCCGCTGACGAACGACGTCGTCATCTATCGCCATGACTCCGAGAAGTATGGCGTAGAGAAGAGTTGGCCCGGGGTTAAAGCGGGGTACGAGAAGCATCGCGGACCCTTGACCGATGTGCCTGGGATAGGCGACGCCGCGTTCAATCCCGCCGATGCGGGAACGCAGGAGCTCGTGGTCAAGACGGCCAAGGCGATTTTCGTCATTGAAGCGCGCGTGAAGAACGCGCCGCCCGATTTCGGAGATCGCATCAACGAACTGGGCCGGCGAATTGCCGGCCGGAATCCGTAGGCCGTTCCGCTTCCCAGGACCAACCGCGGATGGACGTTGGGGCCAAAAAAACGGGCTACCGCTTGGTAACCCGTTCTTTCATGTGGCTCCGCGACCTGGACTCGAACCAGGGACCCAGTGATTAACAGTCACTTGCTCTACCAACTGAGCTATCGCGGAATGGTCGGTGTTGAGAGGCGCGTATGGTAGTGAAAGCCTGGAGCGCCCGCAATAAAGCTATTTTATCGCCTCGGCAGTGCGCGCAAGCGCTTTTTCCAGATTGGCCTGGCTCGTGGCAAAAGAGATGCGCATGGCGCCCGGTGTGCCGAAGGCTGAGCCGGGCACCATCGCCACACCCTTTTCGATCAGGTAATCACCAAACTCCAGGTCGCTCTTCAGCCCCAGGTGCTTGATGGCGCCCAAGAAATCGGGGAAGGAATAAAACGTCCCGTCCGAGGGCAGCACTTTGACCCCCGGCATTTTGGCGAGCTGTGCGTACACGTAGTCGTGACGTTGCTTGAACGCTTCGACCATGCGCGTGACGCAAGTCTGATCCCCGTTCAGCGCGGCCTCGGCCGCTACTTGCGAGATCGAGGTGGGGTTGGAGGTGCTCTGCGACTGCACGTTCTCCATCGCCTTGATCAGCGGCTCGGGACCGGCGGCAAAGCCGATGCGCCAGCCGGTCATCGAATAGGTCTTGGAGACCGCGTGAATGACCACCGTGCGTTCGTACAGATCCGGACCGGCATTGAGAATGTTGGCGAAGGGCTCCGCCGTCCACATGATCTTCTCGTACATGTCGTCGGTGGCGATAACGACCTGCGGATGTTTGCGCAGCACCTCGCCCAGCTTCGTCAGCTCGGCCTTGCTGTAGGCGATGCCCGAAGGGTTGGACGGGCTGTTCAGGAAAATCAGCCGCGTGCGCGGGGTGATCGCCGCAGCCAGCTGTTCCGCAGTGATTTTGTAACGCGCCTCCGGTGTCGTTTCGATGAACACTGGCTTGCCGTCGCTGAGCAATACCATGTCCGGGTAACTTACCCAATAGGGCGCAGGAATGACGACTTCATCACCCGAATTCAGTAAGGCCTGACACAGGTTGTAGCAGCTCTGCTTGCCGCCGCAGGACACCAGAATCTGCTTCGGGCCGTACTTGAGCCCGTTGTCGCGCTCGAGCTTGGCAATGATCGCCTTCTTTAAGCCCGGCGTACCGCCGACCGGCGTGTACTTGGTGAAGCCGTCACGGATTGCCTTGTGCGCCGCTTCCTTGATGTGCTCGGGCGTGTCGAAATCGGGTTCACCGGCGCCCAGACCAATAATGTCTTTGCCCTGCGCCTTGAGTTCGGCGGCGCGGGCGGTGACCGCCAGCGTTGGGGAGGGCTTGATGCGCTGTACGCGCGCGGAAAGCTGCATGGCCATGAACCGATCAGTCGTCAGGTGGTCACTAACTGGATAAAACGGCGCGCTATGATACTCGATTGATTTGCGACCCTCCATGGATACGGCAGCGTTCCAACTTAAGTCCGATTGGGAGCCCGCCGGCGATCAGCCGGAGGCGATTACTCAGCTCACGCGCGGTTTGCAGCAAGGTTTATCGCATCAGACCCTGCTGGGCGTGACCGGCTCGGGCAAGACTTACACCATTGCCAACGTCATACAAGAACTGCAGCGTCCGGCCATCATCTTCGCGCCCAACAAGACGCTGGCCGCGCAGCTTTACGGCGAGATGCGTGAGTTCTTCCCGAACAACGCGGTGGAGTACTTCGTCTCCTACTACGACTACTACCAGCCGGAGGCTTACGTTCCTTCGAGTGATACGTATATCGAGAAGGACTCCAGCATCAACGAACACATCGAGCAGATGCGCCTGTCGGCCACCAAGGCCCTGCTCGAGCGGCGCGATGCAATCATCGTCGCGTCGGTCTCCGCAATCTACGGCCTGGGCGATCCCGAGCAGTATTTCCAGATGGTGTTGCACCTGGTCAAGGGCGAGCGGCTGGATCAGCGCGAGATTCTGCGGCGCTTTACCGAGATGCAGTACACCCGCAACGACTTCGATCTGCGGCGCGGCACCTTTCGCGTGCGCGGCGAGGTCATTGACGTGCATCCGGCCGATGCCGAAGCCGAGGCGGTACGGATCGAATTATTCGATGGCGAGATTGAATCGCTAAGCCTGTTCGATCCATTGACCGGCGAGATGCACCGCAAGCTGCCGCGCCTGACCATCTTTCCGAAGTCTCACTACGTCACCCCGCGCGAACGTCTGCTGGGTGCGCTGGACGAGATCATGACGGAGTTGCGTCAGCGGCTGACCGACTTGCGGGTGGCCAGCAAGCTGGTGGAAGCCCAGCGGCTGGAGCAACGCACCATGTTCGATCTCGAGATGATCCGCGAGATTGGTTATTGCTCTGGCATCGAGAATTACTCGCGTTACCTGTCCGGTCGCAAGTCCGGCGAGCCGCCGCCCTGTCTGCTGGATTACCTGCCCAAGGATGCGCTGATGGTGATTGATGAAAGTCACGTCACCGTGCCGCAGCTCGGCGCGATGTATAAGGGCGACCGCTCACGCAAGGAGACACTGGTTGAGTACGGTTTTCGTCTGCCGTCGGCGCTGGACAATCGTCCTTTGCGTTTTCAGGAGTTCGAGCGTGTTGCACCGCAAGTCATTTTTGTCTCGGCCACGCCGGGACCGTATGAGTTGGGAAAGTCCGGACAGGTGGTGGATCAGGTGGTGCGCCCGACCGGCCTGGTGGACCCCCAGATCGAAGTGCGTCCCGTGGCGCGGCAGGTGGACGATTTGCTATCCGAGTGCCGCATCCGCGCACAGAAGAACGAACGGGTGCTGGTCACCACGCTGACCAAGCGCATGGCTGAGGATTTGACCGATTACATGGCCGAGAACGGCGTGCGTGTGCGTTACCTGCACTCCGACATCGAAACGGTCGAGCGTTCGGAAATATTGCGCGATCTGCGTCTTGGCGAGTTCGACGTTCTGGTCGGCATCAATCTGCTGCGCGAAGGTCTGGACCTACCGGAGGTTTCACTGGTAGCGATACTCGATGCGGACAAGGAAGGCTTTCTGCGTTCGGACCGCTCGCTGATTCAGACGGTGGGTCGGTGCGCGCGCAATCTGCACGGCAGGGCTATTTTGTACGCCGAGACCGTCACTGGTTCGATGCGGCGGGCCATCGAGGAAACCGACCGCCGTCGCGCCAAGCAACAAGCCTATAACGAGCAGCACGGCATCACGCCCCGCTCCATAGAGAAGGCCGTGTCGGACGTGATGCGTTTCGGCTACGAAGAGTTGCGCGCACCTTCTCTACCACTACGCAAAGTGGCGGAGGAGGGGGCCAAATACGCCGCGATGAGTCCGCAACGGCTGGCCAAGCATATCGCCAAGCTGGAAAAGAAAATGTACGAATACGCGCGCAATCTCGAGTTTGAGCAGGCGGCGCGTTTACGGGATGAAATCAAGACTTTGCAGGAAAGGGTTCTCGCCAGTGTCGAGCCGGTTTCGGTAGCTGCCGGCTAGTCGGCGGTGTCTCAGTTTGCCGCTGGTTCCCCGAGTTCGTCATTCCGGCGGAGGCCGGAATCCAGTATTTTCAAGCTCATGGACACCGGCCTGCGCCGGTGTGACCGCAAACTGAGGCACTACCAGCCATACGAAATTCTTGTGGCAGTAGGGGCTTTCCGGTAAAGTTCCGCCCCCTACAGGCGTGTAGCTCAGCTGGTTAGAGCACCACCTTGACATGGTGGGGGTCGTTGGTTCGAGTCCAATCACGCCTACCAATTCTCTTTGCTGGACTCTCACCAACGACCCTTCGGGCCGTGGTTGCCGCGCTCATCCATGAGCCCGGCCCTGCGGGCTCGCGGCGCTCGCTCGATTTCGCTCCCGGCGAAATCGTCGAGTCAATCACGCCTACCAACTTTCTCTTCGGCTGGACTCTCACCAACAACCCTGCGGGTCGTGGTCAGGTTCTATTCAGGATTGCGCAATCGACCAATACCCGCGTTAGCCCGAAATCCCCCGCCGTCCACCGCAAGCGGTGACCGGCTGCCCCCTTTCATAAAGGGGGCGCGAGGGGCGACAGCACCGAGCGGGGGATTTCATGAGCTGCAGAAAATCTGCTAGCCATTTAATAAGCTCGTGCATCCTGCGGTTAAATTCCGGTACCCACCTAGTTAGGAACAAGACGGGGAAATCGGATCGTAACGATAAGGCCAGGGTTGTTGTCGGCCAACATGAGCTCTGCACCGTGGAGTTTGCATACAGCCTTGACCAGGCTCAGCCCCAGGCCGTTGCCCGGCGTATGCCGTGAACCTTCAAGGCGGACGAAGCGCTCCAGCACGCGCTCCCGTTCTTGTGCAGGAATGCCGGGTCCGGAGTCGGACACGATAACCTCGGTGGCCGTTTGCGATTGGTGGATTTGCAGTCGCACGGTGCCGTGCGGCGGCGTGTACTTGATGGCGTTTTCCAGCAGATTGCCCATCACCTGCGCGACCAGATGGCGGCTGCCGATGATCGCCAGGTTGCCGTTTGGCTTGAAGTCAAAAACCTGCTGTTTTTCCTCAGCCAGGGGTCCATAGAGGTCCACAAGATCGAAGGCAACCTGGTCGAGGTCCACCGGTCCCCACTGCGTTCGATGCGTGCCGGCTTCCGTCTGGGCGATGCTCAACAATGCGTTGAAGGTCTTGATCAGAGACTCGGCATCCTCGATGCCACGGCTGATCACGTCGCGATATTCCTCGTCGCCTCGATGCTCCAGCAGCGTGATTTCCAGCCGGTTGCGCAGGCGCGTCAACGGACTGCGGAGATCGTGCGCAACGTTGTCGGTAACCTCGCGAAGGCCTTTGATGAGCTGCTGCACGCGGTCCAACATCGCATTGAGACGACCCGCCAGCGCATCAAATTCGTCATTCCGTTTGCTGATGGGCACGCGTTGCGAGAGATCACCCGCCATGATTTCGCCGGCGGTCCGGCTAATGGTGTCCATGCGGCGGAGAATGGAACGCCCGAGGGTCACGCTGATAATGAGGCCCAGCAATACCGACATGCCGAGGCTTTCCACCATGAATTCGGCAAACCCGAACAAGTCCTCGGACTGCTCAATACCGCGCCCTACCAGCAGCCGGCTGCCGTCGGGAAAGCGCGTAGCGATGACCGGCAGATAGGCGTCGTCGTCAAAGGCGCCCCGCGGCAGATCCTCCTCGTCGACCCAGACGGTATGCACCTCGCGGTCGTGCGGCATATCGTCTTCGTCGGGACCATCGAACAGATTGCCGGCCAGTTTTTCTCCGCCCGGTGCCGACAGGAGGTAGAGACGGCCCTCTTTACTGGCCAGTTTTTCCCGTGCAAGCAGGGCTTCCGTCAAATGCGCCACACCGCCGGTTTCGTGCTCGTGGACCAGGGCGGTGAGATCGCGCTCCAGGTCCGCCTTGAGCGCCGGATCAACCTGGCGGATGATTGACCACAGCACGCCGGCGGACACCACGCCCAGGATCAGCCCGTAGATCAGCGAATAGCGCAGCGCCAAGCGCACTGCGGTGGTCTGCAGCAGTCGGGGCTTGCGCAAGCGGAACATTGGTTTAGGGAGTTTCACTGAGCTTGTACCCCGCACCTCGCACCGTATGCAGCAGGGGCAAGGCAAATTCCTTGTCAACTTTGCTGCGCAAGCGACTGATCTGCACATCAATCACATTGGTCTGGGGATCGAAGTGAAAATCCCACACCTGCTCGAGCAGCATAGTGCGAGTCACCACATGCCCGGCGTGCCGCATCAGGTATTCCAGCAGACGGTATTCCCGCGGCTGCAGGCGAATCACTTTGCCGGCGCGCGTGACCGCTTGTTTGTGCACGTCAACGACGAGATCCGCCAAGCGCAGTTGTGGCTCGGTCCGCACCGACTGATGACGTCGCCGCGCGAGCGCGTCGAGCCGCGCCAGCAGTTCGCTGAACGCATACGGCTTGACCAGATAGTCATCGCCACCGGCGCGTAGTCCGGCAATCCGGTCGTCCACCTCACCCAGTGCCGACAGCACCAGCACCGGCGTTTGGTTGTGATCGGCGCGCAGCATGCGGACCACGGAGAGACCATCGCGTTTCGGCAGCAGCCGGTCCGCGACGATCACGTCGTATTCACCGGTGATGGCCAGATGCAGGCCATCTTCGCCATCCGCCGAATGGTCTACCACATGGCCGCACTCCTGCAGCCCTTTGATCAGGTAGTCCGCTGCCTGCGCGTCGTCTTCAATCAACAGGATGTGCATGGGGCAAATGATAGTCCGAGGTGAGCCAAACGCGGATTACGGCTTCGTAATGTTCGCGACAGGGCATGGCAAGACCGGCGGCCGAGAATCAGGGCGACGGCGAGTGATTTTGCTCTGCGACCACAGCTTCAAACAGGAGCGATGCCATGAAAAGAATCGTTCGGGACATGCGGAAAGCGTGCCTGGCCGCCCTGCAAAGCGCCGTGCTCGCGCTGGTCGTCGCCCTCGCGGTGCAGGGCTGTAACGACGCCACCAAGCGGCCGGCCGGCGAGTTGCCCGCGGCGATGGGAATACGGGGTTGATTTACAGCTCACCGGGTCTTTTCGGTCAGCGAAGCATCAACCGCGCGCCCACATTACCGGTTCGTAATGTTCAGGAAAGTTCGAGGCAAGACTCAAGTGCTAAATCTGATAGCGACGGAGAAATTCCCTGGCCGCCGGTCAGGGTTCTACACAGGAGCTTACTGCAATGACGAAGCTAAATCCCGGAAATATTGGCGGCCATTGGCTCATTTCGGTCCCGCTCGTGGCCGCTTTAGGCCTGTTCGTGTTCGGCACGTCGGCATGGGCGGCCAGCAATTTCTGCACGCGGACGGCGGGCGCGCAGTTCAACGCATGCAGACACGAGGCCACTGACGACTTTTTCAAGGCGAAAGCGATCTGCATCAATGTGTCTGACCAGACTGAGCGAAATACTTGCCTGAGCGAGTCCCAGACGACGCGCACGGAGGACCAGGAGCTCTGTGACGAGCAGCGTACGGCCCGGTTGGATCTCTGCGATGACCTTGGCGAGGCCCGCTATGACCCGGATTTCGATCCGGCGGACTTCGACACCAACTTCACCAACCCGCTCAATCTGAATCCCTATCGTCCCGTGAAGATCGGCCACCAGTGGCAGTATGCGGGTGGCGACGAGAGCATCGTGATTGATGTGCTCAACAAGACCAAGCTCATCGAGGGCGTGACTTGCGTCGTCGTACGGGATGTTGTGACAAAAGACGGCGAACTTATCGAGGACACCAACGATTGGTTCGCGCAAGCCAAGAGCGGTGACGTCCACTACTGCGGCGAGGAAGTCAAGGACTACGAGAGCTTCGACGGCGATAACCCCAAGGAGCCGGAGCTTGTCAGCACGGATGGCACGTTCAAGGTTGGACGTGACGGCGACAAGCCCGGAATCCTGTTCCTGGGGCTGCCGACTGTGGGCGCGGTCTATCGCCAGGAGTTCTCGGCCGGCAACGCCGAGGATGCGGCGCGCGTGCTGTCCACTACCTACAGCCACGGAGCCAATCCACAACTCGACCAGTTTGTGCCCAAGGCCTTGGCGGACCGCTTCTGCCTTGCCAACAATTGCGTCGTGACCAGTGAGTTCTCGCCGCTTTCACCCGACCCGGAATCGGACGAGCGCAAATACTTCGCCCCTGGCATCGGGTTGTTTTTCTCGGTACATGAGATAACCGGAGACGCCGTGCAGCTGGTGAACTGCAACTTCGATGCAAGGTGCGTCGGTTTACCTGCGCCGTAACGGATCAGGACGAGGAGAGCAGCCATGATCATCAAACACAAGCAGGCAGTGCGGCAGGCACATGAGCTGACGCGTCGATCGGCCTGGTATCGGATCAGCCGCATGCTGGCGATCACCGTGGCGCTGTGCCTGGTGCTGACCGCGACCGCATGCAAAAGTGGCGGCTCCAGCGTTGGGCGACTTGTTGCCGCGGGTGGTTCCGGCGGCAGTGCGGGAGCTGGCGGCGCGGGTGGCTCCGGCGGCAGTGGCGGAGCTGGCGGCGCGGGCGGCGCAGCCAGCAACCGCTTCTGCTCCGACACGGCGGACGCCCAGTTCGAAGCCTGCAAGGAAGAGGTCAACGACGATTTCTTCAAGGCCGAGGCGATCTGCACGAATATTTCGGTTGAGAGGGAGCGCAATGGTTGTCTTGACGATGCGGCAACGGAGCGTGCAGAGGCGGATCAGCTTTGCGGCGAACAGCTCACGGCGCGCAAGAATCTCTGTGCCGCAATTGGTGAGGCCCGTTACGATCCGGACTTCAATCCGTCCAACTTCGACGACGACTTCAAGGTTCTTACCAACCCCAATCCATACTTTCCGCTGAAAGTCGGCAACACTTGGGAGTACGAGGGTGGCGACGAGACCGTGACCATTGAAGTGCTCGACAAGACCAAGCTGATTGAGGGCGTGACCTGCATCGTGGTCAACGACCGCGTCGAGGAAGACGGTGAGGTCGTCGAAGATACCGACGACTGGTTCGGTCAGCGCAAGAACGGCACTGTGGACTATTGTGGGGAAATTTCCGAAAACTTCGAATTCTTCGAAGGGGATGATCCGGAGGAGGCGGAGCTGGTGGATATAGGCGGCTCATGGAAGGCAGGGCGCGATGGCGCCAAGTCGGGCACGCTGTTCCGGGGACTGCCGGCCGTGGGTGCGACGTACCGCCAGGAGTGGGCGCCTAGCGACGCCGAGGACGCGGCCACCGTGCTCTCGACCAATTACGGCTTTGGCGGCAACCCGGAACTCGACAGGTTCGTGCCACCAGCTCTCGCAACACTCTTGTGCCCTGGCAATACCTGCGTGGTAACCGGAGAGTTTTCACCGCTTAGTCCCGGTGGTTTCGAGCGCAAGTACTACGCGTCCGGCATCGGGTTGTTTCTCGAGGTGCATCCCGAGTCGGGAGAGACGGTACAGCTAGTTGACTGCAACTTCGACCCTAGGTGCGCGGCCTTGCCTGCCCCTTAACGTCGTCGGATTGTCATTTCGCTTGGCCCGCCACCGCACGATCTCTCCTGGCGGGGCGGACCGGCCACGAGGCGAGCGATCGCCTCGTGGCCTTTTTTGGGGTGGTGAATGACGGTCCAACGCCTCGCGTATACTCATTCTGGTGCAGGCCCGCGGCTGATTGTCTATGCAATATGGAACCGGCAACTCCGAATCAGGGGCCTTGGGCAATCAGGATTTTACCGGCAAGTTCCCGGTCGGTTTTATCGCGTATCTTGCGTCGGCAATCGCCCTGCTGCTGTCGTTCACCTCCGCGCATGCGCAGCAGCCGACCGCGTCCCCGGAAGCCGCGCAGCGTGAGCGACGCTACACCACCCGCGAAGAGCAGCGTGACGAAGCGCCAAAGCATGCGCTCACGAAGTGGCTTTCCGTATCAGCGCTGATTGAGGCCGAATACATAAGCCACAGACTGCACGCTCTGGAGAAGCCCCCCGAACCGGATGAAGGTGAGCCTGAAGAACCACCACCGTCGGTACCCCCAAGCCAGGCGCCCTTCCGGAGCTTGCGCCAAAGCCACAGAAGCGATTCAGGCAGATCATTCGAGGCCGTCATTGAAATTACGCCACCGATTCCGTCTGTCAGGGGCGAGCTGGTGTGGGAATACGATGCCAAGACCAACCGGGACAAATTGGACGAGGCCATCGTGACCTGGAAAGTTGGAGACTTCGAACTGGAACTGGGCCGGCTTTACCCGCCATTCGGTGAATACTTCAGCCATTTTGTCAGCGGACCGTTGCTGGAGTTCGGGGAAACGCGTGGCGAGGGAGCCGTCCTGTCCTATTCCCCAAGCGGGTGGTTGGACTTGTCGGCATTTGTCTTGAAGGGACGCGCGGAGCGGATCGGCTCCGGCGATGGAAAAGCCGACTGGGGCGTGGCCGCGGAGCTGGCGCCCTTCGAAGCTGTGACCTTCGGCGTAAGCTACTTTTCCGATCTCGCCGAGTCACAGGAAGCGTTACTGCTCGCCAGTGATCACCGGTACAGGCGGAAGGTCGCAGGGTTCAGCTCCTACGCGGTTCTCAGCTACGAAGGCTTCGAGTTGTCTGCAGAACTGGTGCAGGCGCTGGATTCCTTCCGCGAGCTGGACCTTGATCGGAATGCGCCGCGGGCCTGGAATCTCGAACTCGCGGTCTACCCGATGAACAGCTTCGGGGTCGCTTTGCGACGGGAGGCGAGCCAGGAACTCGAAGGCGCGCCGCGCCGACGGGAGGGTGCGGCGGTGATCTGGCGCGTCTGGGGAAACGTGTTTCTGCTATTCGAGGTTCTGCGCGGCTCGTTCGAACCCGGCCTGGCGGAAGACGCGCGGGAACGGGACCTGGATCGGGTGCAGCAGATTGGTGCGCAGATCAGCGTGGATCTCTGAACCGGCGGGCAGGTAAGGTGGCGACAGACCGTCGAGCCGACGCCAGGCTCGGATCGGGATAGAATCAGGAGCACGAATAATATCGGGGGCCTCAGGCAATCCCGAAAGGGGGGTGCTATGGTCGGGAGTAGCGACGACCGCGAGCAGGGCGAGTCGCCCGGCGCGACGGCGCGCTATACACCCAAACATCTGGTTGACAAAGTACTGGTCTCGCGCGCCGCCATGGAAGGCGAGCGCAAGCGCGTCACCGTGCTGTTCGTGGACATCCAGGACTCCATGGATCTCTCGCAGATGGTGGGCGCCGAGAACTGGCACGAAATTCTCGATGGCTTCTTCAGCATCCTTACCGAGAACGTGCACGCTTTTGAAGGCACCGTCAACCAGTACACCGGTGACGGCATCATGGCCTTGTTCGGCGCGCCGGTGGCGCATGAAGACCACGCCCGCCGCGCCTGTCATGCGGCGCTGCGCATCCGCGACGAGCTACGCCACTACGCGCAGCAGCAGAAGCTGCAAAGAAACATCGAGCTGCACTGCCGGATCGGGGTGAATTCCGGCGATGTCATCGTCGGCAAAATCGGCGATGACTTGCGCATGGATTACACCGCACACGGCCACGTCGTCGGCATCGCCGCTCGGATGGAGGAAGCCGCTACGCCTGACGCCATTTATCTCGCCGAGCACACCGCCGCTCTGGTCGAAGGTCTTTGTGATCTGAAAGCGATGGGCGCAATCAAGATCAAGGGCTTGCGCGAGCCGGTAGAAGTCTATGAATTGCTCTCGGCCCGCCCCGAACGCAGCAGCTTTGGCCTGAAGGATCAGGCAGGCTTATCCAGCTTCGTGAACCGCGATCCGGAGTTCGATTTTCTGAAGACGGCCCTCGAACGCGCACAATCTGGCCGCGGTCAGGCGGTGGCCATCGTCGGCGGTCCAGGGCTCGGCAAAAGCCGTTTATGCTATCAATTCGAACGCCACGGCCTGGCGCAAGGCTATACCGTGCACAAGGCTCACGGCGTTCCCAATGGCCGCTGGTTGTCGTTCTTTCCGGCCCTGATGCTGATGCGCTCTTATCTGGGTATTCAGGACAGCGACAGCCCTGAGCAGGCGCGCGACAAGATCCGCGAGAACCTATTGAAGCTCGGGCCGGAAGTTGAGCCCCGGCTGGCGCGGGCTTACGAGTATCTCGGGGTGGCGAAACCCGGCCTCAGCACCCAGAGCATCCACCCGGAGCTACGCCGCCGCCGGGATCTCGAACTGATCCGCTGGGCCTTAATCAAGATGCCGCGTCAGCAGGCGGTGGTGCTCATTCTGGAGGACTTGCAGTGGTTTGATGACTCGAGCCTGGAGATCGTGAACCTGCTGGTGCGGGCGGTACACGACAGCCAGGTGCTGATCGTGCTGAATCACCGTCCGGAGTTCAAGCAGCCGTGGATGCAGGATGAGTCGCAATGCCATCGCCTGGTGCTGCCGCCGCTGGCGCCCGATCACTCGCGTGAGCTGGCGCGTGGGATTCTGCTTGATTCTCGCGGGCTGGACGAGCTCGCGGGGCTCATCGCCGATGCTGCTTCGGGCAACCCTTTTTTCACCGAGGAAATTATTCAGGACCTGGCCGACGGCGGCGTCATCGAGGGCAAGCGCGGGGCTTATCGGCTGGTGCGACCTATCGAGTCCTTCGCGGTGCCGGCGAGCGTGCAGGATGTGCTGGCGGCACGTGTGGACCGCTTGCCGGAAGGCGACAAGCAGGTATTGCAGGCGGCCGCGGTCATTGGGCGGGAGTTCCCCCTTGCTGTTTTGAAGGCCACGGTGGATCTTCCGCTGAACGATTTGGAGGCGGCACTCGATCGGCTCAATGCGGCAGAGTTCATCACGCAGGCGGAAGTGGTGCCGCGGGCGGTTTACAGCTTCAAGCATGCGCTTACCCAAGAGGCCGTTTACCGCTCCTTGCTGCGCGATAAACGTGCGCGGCTGCACGCCCTCGTGGCCGATACGATCCAGAAACTCCCGGCCCGCAATCAGGACGAAAACGCAGCCCTGTTGGCGCATCACTGGGAGGCGGCCGGTGAAACGATCAAAGCGGTCTTCGCCTATCACCAGGCCGCGGAATGGGTGGTACGCAAGGACGCGCGCCAGTCCCTGAACTATCGGCGCAAACTCATCAAGCTGCTGGAGGGCCAGCCGCTTACCCCGGCCACACGTCGAATATATATTGGCGCACGCCGGCATCTGCTGAGCTGGGCGCCGGTGGGCGCATCCCTGTCCCCCAAGGAAGCCGAGAGCTTGTTTCAGGAGGGCTGCGCGGCGGCGGATGCCGACAGCGTACTTGATCTTGGTCAGTTATACGGTGCGTATGCAATCTATCAGGCCTTGTGTCATAGCTTTGCCCGAGGCGTGGAACTCAGCGAGCGCTGTTCGGAGTTGCTGGGTAACGCCGGTCAACCCGTACTACAGATTTACGCAGAGACCCTGGTCAAACCTATTTGTTACAGCAGCGTTGGCCGGCCGCGCCAGGAACATAAGATTTGTGAACGGGCGTTGCGCATTCTTAAGCAGCAAGGCGTTCCGCCGGTCATCGACGGTGCCAGCCCCTATGTTTGGGCGGCCACCTTCCACGCCATGAGTACCGCCAATCTGGGCGACCTCCCAAAGGCGATGCAACTGCTTAAGCAGACGGCCGAGCTGGCGCGCGAGAGCACCGACACGATGCTGATGAATCTGCTCGGCGTGCAGGCCCGCTTCCGCTACTTCATCGGCGTACCCGGCGACGCGCAGGACTGCACACGCGAAGCGCTTGATCTGGCCAAGCAGTACAACGCTGAACATTGGCTTGCGCAGGCACACTACTACCGCGGCGTCGCGCATGTGCTACATGAGCAGTGGTCCGAGGCACGGCAACACTTCGAGCAATCGCGTGCGCACGGCCGGCACGGCGAGATGATGTTTGCCGTGTACGGTGTGAGCACGGCCTGGCTTGCCTACGCGCTGGTGCGTACGGCTGAACCGGCGGGTGCTTCTGCGTTAATCGAGGAAGCGCTCAAGCTGGCCGAAGAGCGCGAGAGTCGCTGGATTCTGCAGGAAGCGCTGATGATGCGCTGTGCGGTGCTGCGCGAGACCCAGGGGCGGGCAGCGGCAAAAGAAATCCAGACCACGCTCGACCGCTGGGATGCGAGCATTGATGAAAACGGCGCGGAGATGTACCGACATATGGCTTGGCTGGAACGCGCCCGGCTGGCTGAACTGATGGACGATAGTGGTGGCAGAACCAAGGCGCTCAAGCGGGCTTTGGCGGCGGCAAAGAAAGCGGGTGCGGAAGGCTACGTGGCGCGGCTAGAACAAGAGTTGCGAAACAAGAATTGTTGAGCTTTCCATATGGAGTGACGGCGCCCTCACCCCTGCCCCTCTCCCGGAGGAAGAGGGGATATCTTTACCTTCTCCCTTCGGGAGAAGGTGGCGCGCAAGCGCCGGATGAGGGCGTCCGTACTCGTGGGTGGTGTCATCTTTTTAGGAAAGAAGCGACGGAGGGTGGCATGGCAGCGGGCATCAGCTTCAGGGAGACCATGGAAGGCTGGTTTGCGCTTGGCGCGCAAGCGCCGGAGGAGGGCGCGCTGCAAGGCCAGAGTGCGGGGCATAAGCTGGCCATGCACGCCGAGGTCCAGGTTGATGATCTGGAACTCTTCTTGGCGCAAAGAAAAGAAACTGGCAGGCTCAGCGGCACAATAGAGTTTCCGCCGCTTGGAGAGAGGCTCGAAGCACGAAGCGGTGTGTTTCAGCTATTTACCCCCGCTACCAACGACGGCATACGGCGCATGGTTTATGAGCTTGCCTTTCAGGCGCAGGGCAAGCCCTACTATCTTGCTGGAGAGAAACACGTCCGCGACGATCCCGGCTTCGACATGTGGAGCGATACGACGACGCTGTACACGCGCTTGCATGAAGGTGGCGACAAGCAGGGCAAGGTAGTCGGCGCTGGCATTCTCACGCTGGGCGTGCCGGAACTCATTGCAATGGTTGGCTCTATGCGCGCCCTGGGCGGCGGTGGCATGGGAACCGTGATGCGTTTCGGCAGTTTTTTCCTCGGACAGCTCTGGAACACTTACGCGCCGCATGTCGTCGGCGGCAAGTCCGGCGCATGAACGGTACTTACGGCGCGATCGTCATCGGCTCGGGCTTCGGTGGAGCCGTGTCCGCCTGCCGTCTGGCTGAGGCGGGTGAACGGGTGCTGGTGCTGGAGCGGGGCAAGCGCTGGCAGGCGGAGGAATTTCCGCGCGCGCTCGAAGATCAGTGGTTGTTCGATGTGGATGAGCCGGAAGAGCAGCATGGCTGGATAGACCTGCGCCTGTTCCGCCACGTTGGCGTGATTCAGGGTGCAGGCGTCGGCGGCGGCTCGCTGATTTATGCCAATGTATCCGTGCCGGCCGAGCGTTTCGCGTTCGAGTCGGGCTGGCCGGCTGAGATCACTTTCAACGAGTTGGCGCCACACTACGCGACTACCGGCCGCATGCTGGACGTGCAGGAGCTTCCGGAAGGGCAAACCACCAAGCGGCTTGAGCTGATGCGCGAGGCCGCCGCCGCCATCGGCGATGTTGACCGCTTCCGCAAGCTGCCGCTGGCGGTACGCTTCGATCCGCAGTGGTCTTACGCCACCTGCGCGCCGCACGACAAGTCCAAATCACATTTTCAAACCAATGCTTTCGGCCGCCAGCAGGGAACCTGCATCCACTGCGGCAATTGCGACATCGGTTGTCCGGTAGCGGCGCGCAATACGCTCGATCTCAACTATCTCGCCGTCGCTGAGGATCACGGCGCCGAGATCCGGCCGCTGCATCTGGTGCACAGTATCGAGCGTATCGGTGATGGTTACCGTGTGCACTACAAGCGACTTGATACGGGTGGCATCGAAAGCGCGACGGCGACACGGGTCATCGTCGCTGCCGGTTCGCTGGGTTCAACCGAACTGCTGTTGCGTTGCCGGGATCAGCACAAGACTTTGCCTAAGCTCTCGCAACAGCTTGGACGCGGCTGGTGCGCCAATGGCGATTTTCTCTCCCCTGCCATCTTTGATGATCGCGAAATCTCACCCACCTGGGGGCCGACCATCACTGCGGCGATTGATTATCTGGATGGTTCCGACGGCGGGCGGCGCTATTTCGTCGAGGACGGCGGCTTTCCCGACGTGATCGGCAATCTGATGCGCGCCGCGCTGGTGCGCAAACCCGGTCTCGGCAGCACCTTGCTCTATCTCATCTGGCGTTATGCGCTGCGTGGCCGGCTGCGGGGCCGCAATGTTATGTCTAGTCTTATGCCGTGGTTCGGGCAGGGTGTGGATTGCCCGGACGGCGTGATGACGCTCAAACGCCAGTGGTTTCGGCGGCATAAGCGGCTGATGCTCGACTACGACGTCAAAGCTTCGAGGCCAGTGGTGCAGGCCCTGATCGATCGTCATCGGCGCCTGACTGAAGCGACTGGCGGCAGTATCATCGTGCCGCCAAGCTGGAGCTGGTTTCACTACCTGATCACGCCGCATCCGCTCGGCGGCTGCAATATGGGCCGCGACTCGGCCAACGGCGTGGTGGATCACCGGGGCGAAGTGTTCGGCTATCCGGGGCTTTATGTACTTGACGGTTCCATAGTGCCGCGCGCGCTGGGGCTTAATCCGTCGCGCACGATTGCCGCGCTTACCGAGCGCTCCATGTCGCTAATGCTGCAGTAAGGAGGCAAGCATGAGTCGCCAGATTCCGCTGCATACGCTTGAAGGTGTCCGCAACGCTGAGATCACTACCCATCGGTTTTCGACCGAGGACGGCCTGCAGCTCTCATTGCTGCGTTTCTGCCGCGAGCCTAGCGACGATGTGGTGCTGCTGATACACGGCTGCACCACTTCCTCCGACATGTTCATTCAGCCCGAACACTACAACCTGGTCAGCTATTTGCTGGATCATGGGTATACGGACGTCTGGTCGCTCGACTATCGGATGAGCAACCGCCACCCATACAACCTGCAGCCCAATGACTTCAGCATGGACGATGTCGCGCTCTACGATCACCCGGCGGCCATCCGCAAGCTGCGCGAAGTCGTGGGGGAGGGCACAGCCATTCACGTGATCAGCCATTGCCTGGGCGCGATGACCTTCGCCATGGCCTTGTTCGGACAGACCGTGCACGGCATCCGCTCCTGCATCGCGAATAGTGTGTTCCTGACGCCGCGCGTGCCATTGTGGTGCTGGATCAAGGGCTTGTTCTTTCCGTTCCTGATAGAACGGGTCCTGCGGCAGCCTTACGTGAGTCCGCTCTGGGGCGAGCAGCGCGGCTGGGGCTTCGGCAAGCTGATTGCCAAAATCATGTCGCTGGTGCATCGAGAGTGCGACGTCCCTGCCTGCCATATGCTCTCCGAGATGTGGGGCGCCGGGTTTCCCGCGGTATACCGGCACGAGAACATGGACGAGATCACCCACCGCCGCACCGGCGATTTATTCGGCGGCGTGCGGATGAACTATTCCCGGCATAGCCTGAAGATGGCGCGGCAACAGCGCACGGTGAAGATGACCCCGCGGGATGCGCGCTACTCAAGCCTGCCGGACGACTATTTTGCGAACGCGAAAACCGTTGCAACACCCTGTCTGCTGATTAGCGGCGAACACAACCGGGTGTTTCTCGACAGCAATGCCTGTTGCCATGAGGAGCTGGAGCGACACGCTCCGGGCCGCCATCAATTCCATCTGTTTCCGCGTTACGGCCACCAGGACATATTCATGGGCAAGCGCGTTGATCAGGAGATTTTCCCGACCTTGCTGGCGTTTCTCGATCGGCACAGAACGAGTCAGGCGGTGCCGGAATTGAAGTTCGGATCAGGCCAAAACTGAAGCGTGTCACTTGCCTATCCGCGCGCCGGGGGCTAACCTTTCGCGCCCGTAAAGTTTCAAATCTCAATCACGCGGCCCCGCGTACAGGCCGCCACTGGAGTTTCCAATGCCAATCAGTATCACTTTCCCCGACGGCGCCAAGAAGACATTTGACGCGCCCGTCACCGGCCTGCAAATCGCGCAGGGCATCAGCCCCGGCCTGGCCAAGAAAGCCGCGGTGGTCAAGGTCAACGGCGAACTCTGGGATCTGAACCGCCCGATCGAGCGCGACGCCGCAATCGAAATCGTCACCCGCGACAAGCCGGAAACCCTGGAAGTCATCCGCCACGACGCCGCGCACGTGCTGGCGCAGGCGGTGCAGGAGCTATTTCCGGGCACGCAAATCACCTTTGGGCCGGCCACCGACGACGGCTTTTACTACGATTTCGCGCGGGCCGAGCCGTTCACGGAAGGCGATCTGGAGAAGATCGAGCAGCGCATGCGCGAGATCGTGAAGCGCGATCTGCCGATCCGACGCGAGGTCTGGCCGCGGGAAGAGGCTATCGCGTTCTTCGAAAAGTCCGGCGAAAAATTCAAAGCGGAGTGGATACGCGAAGGCATCAAATCCGGCGAGGCCATCAGCATTTACCGGCAAGGCGATAACTGGCTGGATATGTGCATGGGGCCACATCTACCGTCTACCGGGAAACTGGGCACGGCCTTCAAGCTCACCAAGCTGTCCGGCGCTTACTGGCGCGGTGACGCCAAGAACGCTCAGCTGCAGCGCATTTACGGCACGGCCTTCGCGAGCGAAGCGGAACTCAAGGATTATCTGCATCGTCTGGAGGAGGCCGAGAAGCGCGACCACCGCAAACTCGGCCGCAAGCTTGGCCTGTTCCATATGCAGGAAGAAGCGCCAGGCATGGTGTTCTGGCATCCGCCCGGCTGGGCGCTGTGGCAACAGGTCGAGCAATACATGCGCGAGCTGCTCACGGCCAATGGCTATCAGGAAATTCGCACGCCGCTGGTAATGGACCGCACGCTGTGGGAGCGCTCAGGCCACTGGCAGAACTTCGGCGAGAACATGTTTACCACTGCCTCGGAGTCGCGCGACTACGCGGTCAAGCCGATGAACTGCCCGGGACATATCCAGGTGTTCAATCACGGGCTGCGCAGCTACCGCGACCTGCCCTTACGTCTGGCGGAGTTCGGTTCCTGCCATCGGAACGAGCCCAGCGGCGCGCTGCACGGCCTGATGCGCGTGCGCGGCTTCACCCAGGACGACGCGCATATCTTCTGCGCTGAAGCGCAAATCGCGGAAGAGGCTGAGCGCTTCATTACACTACTGCTGCAGGTTTATGCGGATTTTGGCTTCGCCGAACTGGAATACAAGCTGTCAACCCGTCCAGACAAACGTATTGGCACGGATGCGCAGTGGGATAAGGCTGAGAAGGCCTTGGCTGCCGCGTTGGACCGCCATGGCTTGAAGTGGCAGTTGCAACCGGGGGAGGGCGCTTTTTACGGGCCCAAGATCGAGTTCTCGTTGCGCGATTCGATTGGCCGGATCTGGCAATGCGGCACGCTGCAGCTCGACTTCGCCCTGCCGGAGCGCCTGGGCGCGCAGTACGTGGCCGAGGACAACTCCCGCAAGACACCGGTGATGCTGCACCGGGCGATCCTGGGGTCGCTGGAGCGTTTCATCGGCATCTTGATCGAACACCATGCCGGCAACTTCCCGCTGTGGCTGGCGCCGGTCCAGGCAATGGTCCTGAACATCACGGAACGGCAGGAAAACTACGCCCGGAATGTGCTCGAAACCCTGCAAAAAGCGGGTCTGCGGGTACAGTCGGACTTGAGAAACGAGAAAATAGGCTATAAAATCCGCGAACATACGATTCTGCGCGTGCCTTATCTGCTCATCGTTGGCGATAAGGAGCAGGAATCGGGAGCAGTGGCCGTACGTACGCGCTCCGGCGAGGATCTTGGCGCCATGCCTCTTGGGCAGGCCGTCGAGCGTCTGACCGTCGAGACTGCGCGCCGCGGCCACTAATTATTTTTGCTGTTGGAGGACTAGCGTATTTCGGAAAAACATGATCGGCGCAACGAGGAAATCTCTGCGCCGCGTTTGCGGGTCATCGCCGCCGACGGATCGCAACTGGGGTTGATGAGCCGTTACGACGCGCTGCAAAAGGCTCTCGAATCCGGGATGGACCTGGTGGAAATTTCACCCAATGCAGAGCCGCCGGTCGCCAAGGTCATGGACTACGGCAAGTACCTGTACAAGAAGGACAAGGAAGCGGCCGCGGCGCGTAAGAAGCTCAAGCAGATCCAGACCAAGGAAATCAAGATCCGGCCGAACACCGACAAGGGTGATTACGCCACCAAGCTGCGGCAGTTGATCGAATTTCTGGAGGAAGGCGACAAGATCAAGGTCACGCTGCGTTTCCGCGGCCGCGAGCTGGCTCACCAGGATCTGGGCATGGAGATGATGAACCGCCTGAAGACGGACCTGTTGGAGTTCGGCAACGTCGTGAACGAGCCGAGAACCGAAGGCAAGATGATGGTCATGGTCATGGCGCCCAAGCCGAAGAAATAGATTTTTTTACAGGATTTGAGAAACTAAGATGCCCAAACTGAAAACCAAGCGCAGCGCCGCCAAGCGCTTCAAGAAGACCGCCGGCGGCTTCAAGTTCAAGCGTGCGTTCAAGAACCATATTCTGACCAAGAAGAAGAGCAAGACCATTCGCCAGTTGCGCAAGCGCGGCCTGGTCGGCGACCGCGACGATCACCGTGTCGAACAGATGATGCCTCACGCCTGAGCGTGGGCGTCTTAATTTAGAGGGAAGCAGTCATGGCAAGAGTAAAACGCGGCGTCACCAGTCGCGCCAAGCATAAAAAGGTTTTGAAGGCCGCCAAGGGTTACTACGGCGCGCGCAGCCGCACGCTCAAGGTCGCCCGTCAGGCGGTATTGAAGGCGGGTCAGTACGCCTTCCGCGACCGGCGCGCCAAGAAGCGCAGTTTCCGCGCGCTGTGGATCGTACGCATCAATGCGGCGACCAATGTGGCAGGTCTGTCTTATAGCCAGTTCATGCACGGCCTGAAACTGGCCGAGGTCAATCTCGACCGTCGGGTATTGGCGGATATCGCCGTGCACGACAAGCCGGCGTTTACCGCATTGATCGAGCAGGCTAAGGCCAGCCTGGCCAAGGCCGCCTGATCCAACGTCGCCCGAAAAGAATCTGCGTAGTAGGGGAAGGGCGCTAGCCTTTCCCCTTTTTCTTTTGTAGGGTCACCTAGGGTCTGTTGAAATACATGAGCGCCTTAGAGCAATTAATGAGCAGGGCCCGCGAAGCTGCGCAGGCCGCCGGCGACCTGCGCGCGCTCGACGCCGTGCGCGTGCAGTATCTGGGCAAGAAGGGGGAACTCACCGAGCAGCTCAAAAATCTGGCCAAGCTCGCGCCTGAGCAACGCCGTGCCGCAGGCGCAGAGGTTAATGCTGCCAAACAGACGCTCGAGACTTTGCTGGATGCCCGCAAGCTCGAACTCGGTCATGCGGATATCGAGCGCAAGTTGGCGGGCGAAGCGATAGACGTGACGCTGCCAGGACGTGGCGAGCAGCCCGGTGGCCTGCATCCGATCACGCGAACCCTCAGCCGTATTGAAGCGCTGTTCCGCGGTCAGGGCTTCAGCGTTGCGGAAGGTCCGGAGATCGAGGACGACTATCACAACTTCGAAGCGCTCAATATTCCGGCCGAGCATCCGGCCCGCGCCATGCAGGACACCTTTTACGTGTTGAATGGCGCGCGCTTGCTTCGCACGCACACCTCGCCGGTGCAGATCCGTACGATGCGCAAACAGGCGCCGCCGATCCGCATCATCTGCCCGGGCCGCGTGTATCGCCACGATTTCGATCGCACGCACAGCCCCATGTTTCATCAGGTTGAGGGTTTGTACGTTGCCGAGCGCGTGACCTTCGGCGAGCTCAAGCACGACATTCAGCGCTTCCTCACCAACTTCTTTGAAGGCGAAATCGAGTCGTTGTTCCGCCCGTCCTACTTCCCCTTCGTCGAGCCGGGCGCCGACGTGCATATCCGCTGGGGCGAGAAATGGCTCGAAGTCATGGGCTGCGGCATGGTTCATCCGAAAGTGTTTGAGGCCGTCGGCCTGGACCCGGAACGCTATACCGGCTACGCCTTTGGCCTGGGCGTCGAGCGGCTCGCCATGCTGCGCTATGGCGTGGACGATTTACGCCTGTTCTTCGATAACGATTTGCGCTTCCTGCGCCAGTTCGCTTAAAGGCCGCCGATGCTTATCAGCGAACGCTGGCTGCGCGAGTGGCTCGATCCGCCGGTCGATACGCAAGGGCTTTGCGACCAGCTCACAATGGCTGGGCTGGAAATCGAAACTCTGGTTCCTGCAGCACCGGCTTTCAGCGGGGTGGTGGTCGCGCAGATTCTCGAGGTGGCGCCGCACCCCAGTGCGGATAAGTTACGCATCTGCCGCGTGAGCACGGGACAGGATACGGTGCTGCAAATCGTTTGCGGTGCGGCCAATGTCTGCGTCGGCATGCTCGCGCCGCTCGCCGGCGTGGGCGCCAAGCTGCCCGACGGCACACTCATCGCCGCGGCGAAACTGCGCGGCGTCGAGTCGCTGGGTATGTTGTGCTCGGCACGCGAGCTGGGCCTGAGCGAGAAGGCCGACGGCCTTTACGAACTGCCGCTCGACGCGAAGGTCGGTCAGGGTTTGCGCGAGTACTTACAGCTGGATGACACGCTGATCGAGATCAGCATCACCCCCAACCGCGGCGATTGTCTAAGCGTGCTCGGCATCGCTCGCGAGTTGGCTGCCATCAATCGCTTAGCGCTGCGTCAATCCGGTTCAGGCGCTGTCGCGTCAAAGCATGGTGTGAAGCGCGAGGTTCGCGTGACGCAGGCGCAGCTGTGCCCGAACTACCTGGGCCGCGTGATCCGTGGTATTCGCGGTGATGCGACCACACCGCGGTGGCTGCAAGAGCGGCTGCGTCGCTCCGGCCAGCGCAGCATTCATCCGGTAGTGGACGTCACCAACTACGTCATGCTTGAACTCGGTCAGCCTACGCACGCTTTCGATCTGGCCAAGCTGCAGGGTGCGATCGAGGTACGCCATGCGCGCCCCGGCGAGAAGCTGCGGGTTCTGACCGGCGATGAAATCCAACTGCATGCTTCCAGCCTGGTCATTGCCGACCAGAACGGGCCGATCGCGCTGGCAGGAGTCATGGGCGGCGCGGACTCCGCAGTCGGTGCGGATACCCGGGATATTTTCCTGGAAAGCGCCTGCTTTACGCCGCGTGCGGTCGCGGGTACGGCACGGCGTTACAAACTCCATACCGACTCCTCGCAGCGCTTCGAGCGCGGCGTGGACCCGCAGCTGCAAATTCGCGCGCTTGAACAGGCCACCGCCTTGCTGCTGGAAATTGTCGGCGGTGAACCCGGCCCTGTTACGCCGGTTTCGAATCCACTGGCGCCCATCACGGGTGTACCGCTGCGCCAGAGTCGCCTCACGCAAGTTCTCGGTACCGAGATCGCGGCGCGGGAAGTGGAGGACATACTGCAGCGGCTGCAGATGCAGGTACGGGTTGACGGCACTGACGCATGGCGCGTGACACCGCCGAGCTGGCGTTACGACATCGCGCTGGAAGCGGACCTCATCGAGGAAGTTGCGCGCATCCACGGTTACCAGCATCTACCGGCGCAGACGCGAGCGGTTGCCTTGCCGGCAGTGCCTGAAACCGAAACCCGGCTGGAAATAGCGCGCGTGCGCGAAACGCTGGTGCAGCGCGGCTATCACGAGGCCATTACGTACAGCTTCGTCGATCCGATGCTGCAGCGGCAGTTATTGCCGGAGGCGGCCGCGATCGATCTCGACAATCCAATTGCCTCCAATCTTGCGCAAATGCGCACCACGCTTTGGAGCAGCCTGCTGCCGGCCCTGCGCTACAACCGCCAGCGCCAGCAGCCGCGAGTACGGCTGTTCGAGATTGGCACCCGTTTCCAACGGGGCGCAGCGGGCGCGGTATCGGAGGACTTGCGCCTTGCCGGTTTGGCCGACGGCAGCGCCTGGCCGGAGCAATGGGGCGGTTCGCCACGGCCGGTCGATTTCTATGACGTGAAGGCGGATCTGGAAGCGCTACTGAGTCTGGGTGGCCGCAGTGCGGAGTTCGTTTTCACGCCCGCTACGCATCCGGCCCTGCATCCCGGCCAGAGCGCGCGCGTTTCCCGCGATGGCCGTGAGGTCGGCTGGCTGGGCCGGCTGCATCCAAGGCTATTGGCAGCGTTCGACCTGAAGTCGGCGCCGGTGTTGTTCGATCTGGCCCTGTCGGAAGTGAGGGCAGCGGCGGTGCCGGCCTACCGTCCCTTGTCGGAATTTCCGGGGGTGCGTCGTGACCTCGCGGTAATCGTGGCTGAGTGCCTTCCAACGGGGGAAATTATCGAATGTTTACAAAGTGCTAAAGAGCCTTTATTAAGTGCTATTCATATATTTGACATCTATCGGGGCCAAGGTTTACCCTCTGCTTGCAAAAGCGTTGCTTTGGCCCTGAATTTTCAGGATAAATCCCGCACCCTACAGGATGCGGAGGTGGACGCTGCTCTGGCACGCTTGCGGTTGCGGCTGCAACAAGAACTGAAAGCCGGATTCCGGGAATAGGGGTAGGAGCCGTGGCACTGACCAAAGCGGAAATCGCTGACGAGTTATTCGAACGCCTGGGCCTGAACAAGCGCGAGGCCAAGGATTTCGTGGACTTGTTCTTCGAGGAAATCCGCTCGACGCTGGAGCGCGGCGAAGAGGTCAAGTTATCCGGCTTCGGCAATTTCGAATTGCGCGACAAGGGCCAGCGCCCCGGCCGCAATCCCAAGACTGGTGAAGAAATTCCGATCTCGGCGCGGCGCGTGGTGACCTTCCGGCCGGGGCAGAAGCTGCGCGCCAAAGTAGAAGCCTATGCAGGCCAGCGAGGATAAGGCGCTGCTGCCGCCCATACCGCCGAAGCGCTACTTCGCGATCGGCGAGGTGAGCGAGCTGTGTGCGGTCAAGCCCCATGTGTTGCGCTACTGGGAGCAGGAGTTTCCGCAGCTCAAGCCGGTCAAGCGCCGCGGCAACCGCCGCTACTATCAGCGGCATGACGTCATGATGGTGCGCCGCATCCGTGAATTGCTTTACCAGCAGGGTTTCACCATTGGCGGTGCGCGCCAACGCTTGCGCGATGGCGGACCGAACCGGTCAGAGCCCGTTTTGGGTCCGGACAATCTAGCCAAAATCCGCGGTGATCTGGAGACGCTACTCGGCTGGCTGTCGCCGTAGTGCTGTACCCAACGCGGGCATCGTCTAAACTACGCGCCTTATAAAAATAAGTGATGTCATGATCGGGGCGTAGCGCAGCCTGGTAGCGCACCTGCCTGGGGGGCAGGTGGTCGCAGGTTCAAATCCTGTCGCCCCGACCAATTTTAGTTCCCAACGCGTCACTGAACCATCCCTGGTTGTGCGGTCGGGCTCGCAGCTCCTTGTGCGGGCGCTCAACGCGCAGGACGTGCAAGCATGGTACGTCGACGTCGATGCCACGGGCGACAACCGCTGCCAGCGCCAGATCGGCAGCCTGCTGGCGAGGTTATGAATCAAGCCGACAGCGTCCGGACACCTTGATGCACTCGCCCGGTTAAACTAGGCACGCATGCTGACCCATTCACCACCTCAAGGCCGGCGCCTGGCCGCGGTGATGTTCACCGACATGGTGGGCTACAGCGCGTTGACGCGGGCCAACGAGGCGCAGGCGATACGCTTGCTGGATGAGCATTTCCGTCTGGTGCGCTCGGTGGTCCCCGGTTACCGCGGCCGCGAGATCAAGACCATTGGCGATTCCGTCCTGATCTCCTTCGACAGCGCGTTGGCGGCGCTGGACTGCGCCATCGCGGTACAACAGCGGCACGCAGCGCGTAACCAGGCCATGGCTCCGGCCAAGCGCTTCGAAATCCGGATTGGCATCCATCTTGGCGATGTCGAGCACCGTGGCGGCGATGTGTTCGGCGACGGTGTCAACATCGCCGCGCGTGTGCAGACACTGGCGCCGCACGGCGGGCTGGCGGTCAGCGCGCATGTCCATGCGCAGGTGCACAGCGAACTCGCGCGGCTGTTCCGGCCCCTGGGGCCGCAGACGCTCAAGAACATTCCGACGCCCATCGAAGTGTTCGTGCTTGACGCCGAGGCGCTGCCGGAAGCAGAGACCGAATTGCCGGCGGCCGGTGCCGGAGTCGCAGCCTTGCTCCAGCGGCGAGGCCGCCGCTGGAACGTGATCATGGGAGCATTGACGGTTGCGGTGCTTGGCGCGCTCGCCCTGGGTTTGCCGCCGCTGCTGAGACAGTCTCAGGATGGGGGCGGTCTGCTGCGTCCTGCCGGATCGACAGCGGCGACGCGCGTGATCGAGATGAAAGTCGGCTTGCTTGAAGCTCTGGAGATCGCGCAGAAGGACGTGCATGACGGCGTCGCATATCACGTGGAATTGGAGGGCAGCAAGTATTCCGTTGACTTCGCCAGGGGCGCCGAGTCGGTCAACTTGGTGATTGACGCGACCGATGGCACCGTGGTCGAGAAGTTGGTGGAGGACGACGAGGATCACTCCGCCGATGTACAGATGAGTCAGATCACGCTGCACGAGGCCGTGGCGGCGGCGCTCAAGAAGGCGACAGGCGTGCCCGTCGAGGTGGAGATCCGCCTGCTGCCGGGTCGGGCGGTAGTCGAAGTCAAGCTGATAAGCGACAACGAGCCCGTGCTGGTCGAGGTGGATGGCGTGACGCGCGAGGCGTCGGTCATCACGATGGTAAGGCACTAAGGAATCTGTCCTGGAATGCTAAGCATTTCGGCGTGCTCGCATCTCACGCAGTAAGCGCGACTAACCAAAAACTGTCACGCGCACCGCCTCCAGCCGGTGGCGGCTAGTGGCCTGTAACAGTCAATTCAGAAGTGGCTGTCATTCTGAGCGCAGCGAAGAATCTCGTCGGAAAGAGGAGCGCACAGGCAGAAGATCCTTCGCTACGCTCAGGATGACAAAAATCTCTTTACTACCGAATCGGTCGTTACAGTCCACTAGCCGCTCTGCAACGCGGCCGCACCGAAAAATTGCGCCCGCATAAAGCTTATCGTCTCGTCAACGATCTGCTGTCGCCGTCTGGGCTGTTCGATGCAGTCAAGCGATCTGTAAAGGAGGTAGTAAGTAATCGCCGAGGTCGCCCGCAACAGGCTGTCGTGATCCATCCCCGGCGCCAGGTTCATTGTGACGATCTGCTCGAGGCTCTCAACAGCGATCTCATGCAGGACTTGCTTGAGCACTTTGCGCATCGGCGTTGACGCGCTGTGCAGTTCCCGCAGACCGACGATGAAGGGTTGCGGGTTATCTTTTACGAAGTCGTAGAAATATTCCGCAGCGCCAACGGTGGCGTCTGCATGCTTCGCCGCATTGCGGCGGATTTCCTTCATCGCCGCCATGAGCGTGCTGGCGACCTCATGGACGGCGGCGGCGCCTAACTCTTCCGTGTCGCGGAAGTGGCGGTAGAAGGTATTGTGATTCAGACCCGCTTCGCGACCCAGTTCGCGTAGTCCGAGCGAAGAGAGTGAGCCACCTTGCGCGGCAAGGCGCAACGCGGCGTCGATCAGGCGACGCTTGCCATCCGCCATCCCAGAGGCTTGTTCTGCCAAGATTTCTTTCGACATATCGATAGCCAGTATAACGGCTCTTGACAACGAAGTATACAAGTGGATACTATGATTGTATCCATGCGTATACTTAGCCGTCGGCGAGTCATGAATCGCGGAGTTGTGCTGCCGGTAATTTACCTGACCGCTTTCGCGTGCCCAGGCCTGACCGGCTGCGACAACAATTCCGGCAGCTCGCAGGTAGCGGGTATAGCTCGGCCGGCGTCACTCACAATACCAAGCTGGTATGTCAGTGCCACGGCGGCACCGGGCGGCGACGGCTCGGCGCAAGCACCTTTCGATTCCCTTGCCGCCGCGGAAGTGGCCTCCGCGCCGGGCGACACTATCGTCGTGCTGACGGCACCGCTCGAGGTGCCGCCGCTGGACGGCGGCATCGCATTGAAGTCGGGCCAGCGGCTCATCGGCGACGGACCGGATGTGGTGCTGCATCGAAGCGGGGCAGCCGTCGGTGGCGCCACCGGGCTGAGCGCGCTACCACGTATCCGCAATACCAGTCTTCTGCGCAATGGCGGCGATGCGGTGCGGCTGGCCGAGCGCAGCGAAGTACGTAACCTGGTCATCACCGAAGCCGTCCGTGGTGCAATCTACGGCCTGAATGCACCGGGTTCCATCGTCCGCGGCAACGATGTCTCCGGCTATAACACCAGTTGCGCGCTCGGCTTCATGGTCGAGCCCTTCTCGGCGCCGAGCACCGGGCCGTATATCGGTGTGCCGGCGATACTCCCGGCCGGCTGGGCCGGGATCATGGTGGATGCCGACAGCGGTAGCGGCGCAGTGACGATCAACGAAAACTATGTGCATGACAGCGCCTGCGGCAACGGCATTGACCTGCGCATCAATGGCACTGCCGATTACGCTGCGGAAATTTCGGGCAACTTCATTACCAAACTGAAACACGGCCCGCTCCATCAGGCCGAAGAGTTGCACCTGGTCCATGCGATCACCACGCAGATCACCGACAGCGCGAAGCTGGATGCGGTCTCTGCCCACAATACCCAGACCTTCATCGGCGCGCCGGGCGCGGACTGCGAGGGTCTGTTCATGAATCTGGCGGATGACGCAACCGCGGTCTGGCGCATTGATGACAACCTTTTCGAGCATGGCATCGGCGGTTTCTCCTGCAATGGCATGGAATTCATCATCAGCAACGGCATTGCGCACGGCGAGATGGTGTTGACGAACAGCCGCTTCGAAGACAACCCCGGCGACATGTTCGAGCAGGCCAATCTCGGCAGCGGCTCCACCGCCATTCTTGAACTCGACAATGTCGTCGTGCGCGACACCCATGAACGCGGTGGCGATCCCGATGCCGGGCCGATACCCTTCAATCTGGGAGAGTGCCTGCTGACCGGCAGCACCGGTATCGGCAACACGACGATTCTCAAAATCCGCGACAGCGCATTCTCCGGTTGCAACAACGGTCTATCTATCCTGAGCGGTGTGAATCTGAGCAGTATTCTGCTGGGCAGCCTGACCACCGGCCAGCTTCCGGCAGACCCACTCGGTGCGGATGGCCTGATGAGCGTCGAGATCAGCAACACCGCGTTTCGCGACAATGCCTTCAGCAATATCGTGGTCGGCGTGATAAACGGATTGCGCCAGCTCGATCTCAAGATCGAGAATAGCGATTTCAGCCGAGCCGGCGAGAACGCCGTGTCCCTGCGCAAGCTCTACCTCGGCGATGTCGAGCAGGCGACGATTGATTTCGGTGGTGGCGCGCTGGGCAGTACCGGCGGCAACTGCATCCAGGATGCTGGGCGCTTCGATGTGCTGAGCGAGGGCTTCTCCGCGAGTCTGCGCCACAACTGGTGGGGTCAGGCCGGTGGACCCGATCCAGCCCGACTGTCCCAGTCCTCACCCGATTCCCTTGATATCCTGGCGGCGCTCAATACAGCGCCAGAGATTTGTTCGGAGTAATGACGATGCAACGAAAGACAATCCTGCGTTTCACCTTGTGCGGTCTGCTGCTGAGTCTGGGCGCCTGCGGTGGCGGTTCGGATGACGCGTCCTCCGTTCCGGGTAATCCATCGCAGCCGCCGGCCACGGCCCCATCGCCCTGGACCAATCTGGGCACGCGCGCGACGCCCAGTCGTCCGAATCAGACCATCACCTCGAATTCGAAATCGGCGTGGCAGGATTACGACCCGCCTGCGATTTACTCCGGCAGCGTTACTGAAGCCAATATCAATCTGCCGATGGACGACGGCGTCACGATTACGCTCAACCTCGTGCGGCCATCGATTGACGGCGCGCCCGCCGCTGAGCCCCTGCCGACCATCGTCACCTTTACGCCCTACAACAAGAACGTGGGCAACACGATTCCGCTCGGCGGCGGTATCAACCAGTATTTCGTAACCCACGGTTACAACCATGTGCTGGTGGACGTGCGTGGCACCGGCCGTTCCGGCGGCGGTTGGGATCCCTTCAGCGCCCGCGAACAGCAGGACTACCCGCAAGTGCTGGACTGGGTGGTCAGACAGCCCTGGAGCAATGGCGTGATCGGCATGTGGGGCATCTCCGCCACGGCGACGACCGCCGTGCTGGCGGCGAGTCACGGCCATCCTGCGATCAAGGCGGTCTTTCCCATCGTGCCGCATGGCGATATCTACCGTGACGTGGTCTTCGTCGGTGGCCAGGCCAGTGCGGCCTTCCTGCCGGCCTGGATGACGGTGGTGACGGCACTGGCGATTGTGGATCCGGCCTTCTACGAACAGCCTGATCAATATCTGACGGCAGTTAGCGAACACTTGCTGGGTTTGAACGGGTTTCTCGTGCCGAGGACGGTCGGTGTTCTGACAGGGCAGGAAGACTCGGCCTATGACAACGACTACTGGGCGACCAAGGCGCCGCTGGAGTTCTCGAAAGGATTACGCGTACCCACCTTCGTCGTCGGTGGTCTATTCGACATCTTTCAGCGCAGCGAACTGCTGAACTACGAGACGCTCAAGAATCATACGACTGCCAAGGTGCTGATCGGCCCCTGGCATCACCTGCAGGCTTCGGCGGGCGAGGGACTGCCGATGGACGGTGTGCCGGTGCTGGATCACATCGCGCTGATGTGGTTCGACCGCTATCTCAAGAACACTCCGAACGGCGCCGAGAACCTGCCCAACGTGACGCAGTGGGTCTGGGGCCACGAGCATTTCAGTACCAGTAGCGATTGGCCGCATCCACAGGCCAAAGCCGGGCGCTACCACCTGCAAAGCGGTGGCGGACTGGATCGTGCGACGCCTGCTGCGAACGCCGCACCCAGCGTGGTGCTGCAACAACCCTTCGGCGGCGTCTGCTCGGAAAGCGCCATGCAGATCTCGCTGGGCATACTGGCCTACTTGCCGTTGCCGTGCTGGTATGACGACAGCCTGGCGCAGACGCTGGAAGCCACCTTCGACACTCTGCCGCTGGAAGAGGATTTGTACATCAATGGCCCCCTCCAGGCCGACATCTGGATGTCCACTACGGCTGAAAATGCCGGACTAGTGGTGCGAGTGTCTGACCTTGGACCCGACGGTACGGCTCGGGCGCTGACCAGCGGCATCCAGACGGCGTCGCTGCGCGCGGTGGACGAGAGCAAGTCGCGGCGACTGGACGGCGAGATGATCCAACCCTGGCACCCGTACACCGCCGAGTCGGTGGAGCCGGTAGGCAGCGGTAATATCGTCAAGGTGCCGGTCGAAATATTTCCTACCAGTGCGCTGATAAAGAAAGGGCACCAGCTTCGCATCTCGGTCGGTCCCAGCAATTTCCCCTTCGCCCTGATGCCAGTGCCGACCCTCGTGGAGTCTCTCGCAGGCGTCATGAGCATCTACAGCGATGCTGAACATCCCTCCAGCGTGGTGCTGCCGGTAGTGCCTGCGCAGTTGCTGCAATAACTTTGCATTAGCGCCCATCGGGCCCGGCCGGGCTGATTTCCCAGCAGTTTTGCGACGCTTGACAACGAGTATCCATATGGCTACATTAAAGTAGCCAGATGGATACCGCAGATCCCTGCGGCTTTCTGTAACCACGATGGAGGAGTAAACAGATGGACTCAAAGAAGAGTGTCAAGTTGTCAACAAAACTGGCCGCGCTTTCCCTGGCGCTGCTGTCGGCGCAAGCGAACGCCGCAATTCAGTTCGCACCCCCGGTGAACTACCCGACCGGCAGTAGCGGCGGGCCTGGCCCGGCGGCGGAATCCATGATTGCGGCGGATCTCAATGGCGACGGCGCTGCTGACGTGGTTGCTGCGGACTGGTTTGGGTCGGGCATCCGTGTGTTCATGAACAACGGTATCGGCGGCTTCGGACCTGCCATCGTCACCAGTCTGGGCGGCTCAACCGGCTCAGTCAGTTCGGGCGACTTTAACTTTGACGGCAAGGCCGATGTTGCGACGGCCACCGGCTCGGAGTTGATCGTTTTGCGCGGTCTGGGCAACGGCAGTTTCGCCGAAACCGAACGTTTCCCCTTGACCGTGAGCGGCCAGATTCAGGCTTATGTGTTCGATACCAATCTTGACGGGCGCGCCGATATCGTCGCACCGACCGGGAGTGGCGTGCAGGTCTTCCTGGGCCAGGGCAACGGCCATTTCGCCGTCGGACCGCTCACTCCGGTAACCGGCTTTTTCAGCGCCATGTCGAAAGCGAACTTCAACAATGACGGCATCGCCGACATTGTGGTTGCCGACGCCGCCGGCCAGCGGGCCATCATGATGCGCGGCAACGGTAACGGCAGCTTCACGCAGTTTGCTACCGGCACGGTCGGCCTCGGTCCTGAGGATATTATTGCCGGCGATCTGAACCGGGATGGTATCGACGACGTCGCCACGGCGGATTCGTTCTCGTTCACGGTGTCGGTGCTGCTGTCGAACGGGCTGGGTGGCTTTTCGCCGGCGGTCCGTTACTACGGCGGTCTCGGTCCGGTGAGTCTGCGCCTGGCCGACTTTGACCGTGATGGCGATCTCGACATCGCGGAAGCCACGGTGGTGGGTTCGACGGTTCAGGTATTTGCCAATCTCGGTATGGGTCAGTTCGCCACACCGCTGGCGCTCTCCACCACGAACCAGCCACAGACACCGGCGGTCGCGGACTACAACCGCGATGGCAAGCTGGATATCGCAGTGGCGGGTCCGGGGACGATGTCTGTCCTGCGTAACACCACCATCATTCCGTAAAGTAAACACCAGCCCGGCCGTGGATCAGGACGCACACTCCGATCCACGGCCGCGGTTGGCCTGAAAGGCGAAGCAGCGTGACCCTTGGAATGCCGACACTCGCTTTCTGGAATTTGGAGTAAGACGTCGTGCGAAGCAATACCGCACTCAAGGAGGACGCCGAAATCACGGTCTCCGCATTCACGTTCAGCCTGCGCCCGACCGGTGTCGGCGTCATTGAGATCAACGTGCCCGGTGATGCGCAGAACACGCTGAAGGCAGAGTTTGCCGAGCAGTTCGACGCCATTTTGGCCGAAGCGCGTGCCGCCAGCGGTCTCAAAGGTCTGGTGATCTGTTCGACCAAACCTGGAAGCTTTCTCGCTGGCGCCGACATCAATATGTTCGACCGCGCCGCTTCTGCGCAGGAAGTCAAAGCGCTGTCGCTGTCCTGCCACGCGGCGTTGCAGCAGCTTGAGGACTTCAAGGTGCCGGTGGTCGCTGCGATTGATGGCGCCTGTCTTGGCGGCGGCCTGGAGCTGGCATTGGCCTGTCATGCGCGCGTCTGCAGCGACGGCAAGAGCAGCGTGCTGGGTCTGCCGGAAGTGATGCTGGGACTGCTGCCGGCCGGTGGCGGCACGCAGCGGCTGCCGAGGCTGATTGGCATTGCTGCTGCACTCGATCTGCTGCTGAGCGGCAAGCAGATTCGCCCCTCACAGGCATTGAAGCTCGGCGTGGTGGACGAGATCGTGCCCGCCGCAGTGCTGCTGGAAGCTGCCGTGCGTCGCGCATCAGGGCAGGGCAGCAAACCCAGGATAGTGAAGAAGCCATTGCAGGCGCAGGTGTTGCGCATCGCGCTGGAAGAGAATGCAATCGGCCGTAAAGTCCTGTTCCGGCAGGCGCGCAAGCAGACGCTTGCGAAAACCCTGGGTAACTATCTGGCGCCAGAGCGCATCCTTGATGTCGTCAAAATCGGTTACACCAAGGGTCTGAAGGCCGGTTACGCCGCCGAGGCAAAGGCTTTCGGCGAGTTGGCGATGACCGACGTCTCGAAACAGTGCCGCAATGTTTTCTTTGCACAGAACGCGCTGAAGAAGGAAAGCTTTGTCGCCGACAAAAACGTCAAGCCGCGTCCGATCTCAAAGGTGGGCGTGCTGGGCGCGGGCCTGATGGGTTCCGGCATCGCGCTGGTCAGCGCCAACAAGGCAAGGCTCGATGTGCGGCTGAAAGACCGTGATGCCAAAGGACTCGCCTACGGCTATGGCTATCTGCGCAAGTTCTACGACAAGCGCGTCGCGCGCCGTGTGATGAACGCCAGCGATGCCGCTGCGGAGCTGTCGCGCATCACCGACACCGCCGACTACAGCGGTTTTGGCCAGCTCGATATCGTCGTCGAAGCGGTGTTAGAGGATCTCAAGCTCAAGCATCAGATGCTCAAGGACGTCGAGGCCAACTGCCGCCCAGACACAATCTTCGCGTCCAACACCTCCTCGATCCCCATTGCGGAGATCGCCAGGGCAGCCAAGCGGCCGGAGAACGTCATCGGCCTGCACTATTTCTCGCCGGTCGAAAAAATGCCGTTGCTGGAGATCATTGCAACGCAACAGACCGCACCGGAAGTGATCGCCGCCTCCGTTGAATTCGGCAAGGCGCAGGGCAAGACCGTGATCGTCGTGCGCGATGGTCCGGGGTTCTATACCACGCGCATCCTCGCGCCCTACCTGAACGAGGCCACACGGATTCTTGTAGAGGGCGTGGCACCACGTGATGTGGACAAAGCACTCACAGCCTACGGCTATCCGATCGGACCGGTAACGCTGCTCGACGAAGTCGGCATTGATGTCGGCGTCAAGGTGGCGCCGATTCTGGTTGCGGCTTTCGGCGAGCGTATGGCGCCGCCGGCGCAGTCTGGAGCGATGATCCAGGCGGGCTTCCTCGGCCGCAAGGCCGGTAAGGGTTTTTATCTTTACGAGGGTCAATCCAAGAACCGGACCAAGGGCAGCAGGCCGGTGAATCCGGAACTGAAGCGGTTACTCAATGTAAGCAGCAGCAAAACCCTCCCCGCGCTGGAGATTGCCGAGCGCTGCACGCTGGCGATGGCTAACGAGGCCGCGTTCTGCCTTCAAGACGGCATCCTGTTCGAGCCGATGCACGGCGATATTGGCGCCATCTTCGGCCTCGGCTTCCCGCCGTTCCGCGGCGGTCCGTTCCGCTATCTGGATGGTATGGGCATCGCCAAAGCCGTGGCACGGCTTGAGCAACTGGTAGCGCAGTACGGCCCACGTTTCGTACCGGCGCCGATGCTGGTGGAGATGGCGCGCAAGCGGCAGCGCTTTTACAGCGTGGCCCGACCGGCGGAGTAGGGCTGAGATGGCCTCAATTGCTAATCATCCTGGCGCGCGAACCTCTCACGGTCCTCACCGCCTTGCGGACACAGTGCTCACAGAAAAAGCAGCGCCACTTCGTGGCAACTGGATCCCGGGACACCGTATGTCCGATTATCTGTTGAGCTTGTCCCGGAACCTGTTCACAGGGCCGCTGGTCAAGGGGCTCGGTGTGCCAACGCCGCACACATTGGCGCGTGCCGAAGGCGCGTATGAGCAGGAACCGTTGCGCGGTAAGCGCGCGGTATTTGGGGCGGCCGTCGCCAGCCCCGCCAGTGAGGCGTTGAAGGCCGCGCTCAAGTCGGCCGGTGCGTCCATCGCCAAAGCCAACGGCGCGCTGGCGGATGTGGCGGTATTCGACGCAACCGGTCTGCGTGAGGTGCTTGAGCTTAGATCGCTCTATTATTTTTTTCATGCCATGGCAGCCCAGCTTGCGCCAAACGCACGAGTGCTGGTCGTCGCCGACGCACCCGACGATAGTCAGAATGGCGAAGTCGGCGCCACGCGCCGCGCGGTGGAGGGTTTTGTGCGTTCTCTGGCGAAGGAAATCGGCCGGCGCGGCGCGACTGCCAACCTCGCCTTCGTGGAGGCTGGCGCAGAACAGCGATTGGAGGGGGTGCTCCGCTTCCTGCTGTCTCCGCGCTCTGCTTACGTCAGCGGTCAACCTTTTCGGATTTCGGCCCGGGCCGGCGCGCCTGCCGTCATTCCGTTTGTCGCGCCGCTGAAAGACAAAGTGGCCCTCGTGACGGGTGCCGCGCGCGGTATCGGCGCCGCTACCGCGCGGCGGCTGGCGGAGGAGGGCGCGCAAGTCGTGTGTCTGGATGTTCCGGCGGAACAAAACAAGCTTGAGGAAACCGCAGGCCGCGTCAAGGGCACCGCTTTTCTGTTGGACGTGACGGAGCGTGAGGCGCCGCGCCGGATTGCTGATTTCCTGAAAGAAAAATTTGACGGTGTGGACATCGTGGTGCACAACGCCGGCGTCACCCGCGACAAAACCATCGCCAAGATGGAGGAGAGCCAATGGCACCACTGTCTGGCGGTGAATCTGGAGTCCATTCTACGGATTGATCGCGCCCTGATTGAAGGACAGTTGCTGCGCGCGGGCGGCCGCATCGTCTGTCTGTCGTCCATAGCCGGCGTGGCCGGCAACGTCGGTCAGACCAATTACGCGGCGACCAAGGCCGGCGTCATTGGCTATGTTGCGGCCCAGGCCCAACAGCTCGCGTCTCGCGGCATCTGCGTCAACGCGGTTGCGCCCGGTTACATAGAGACGCGCATGATGCTGGCGGTACCTTTCCTGTTCCGCGAGTTCGTGCGGCGGCTGAACTCGCTGGTGCAAGGCGGCGTGCCGCTGGACGTTGCCGAGCTGATTACGTTCCTGGCGACACCCGGAGCAGTTGGCGTCACCGGCCAGACCCTACGCGTCTGCGGCCAGAATCTGATCGGTGCCTGAATAAACGCGCTATACCTCAGCGTTTGAGCAAATCCCACTCCTGCGGCCGCGGCGGTGGCGTGACCACGCCTTTGCGCGCCCGCATCTGGCCGGCCATCAAGCGGCTCCACAGCTCGAGATAGCGCCGCACCTCGGCTGGATTAGCAGCCAGATGGCTGGTCGCGGTCATCGCGCCAAACATGAGCGCCGTGGCGATGAACATCTGCCGCGGGTTTTCGCTATGTGGCGCGAGCGGTTCGAAGTAATGCGTCACCGGGGTTTGCAAGGTCTGCTGCGCATTGCCGCTCAAGCCGCGCAGCGCCGCCGCCAGCTCCGCGTCACGCTGACTGGCAATCACCAGTTCGAAATAGGCACTGAACATGCGCGTGTCGAAAATTTCCTTCCAGGTGGCCTCCATCAAGGCCTGCAGACGGTCTTCCTCGTTGGCGATGCCCAGCAGTACTTCGCCCAGAATCCTGTAGGCGCGACGCATCAAATAGGCAGCCGCATCAAGGATCAGGGCGTTCTTGGAAGGATAGTGGTGCACTTGGGCGCCGCGCGACACGCCGGCGCGTTTGACGATCGAGCTGACGCTGGTGCCGGCATAGCCGTCCTGCGCGAGACAGTCGAGGGTAGCCGTCAGCAGCCGCTTGCGCATCGCGTCGCGCCGCTCGGCTTGAGTGCGGCGAGCGGGTGACTTAGGGGCTTTCCGGGACGCCTTTGATGGCAATGCGCTCATACAATTCTCCTAAGGTTTCAAGGTTATACGACATATACCTAAACCCTCTCGAGTGGCGGCTTGACAGACCCCCATCTCGATAGAATAACATACAGTACGTACTGTATGTAAATAACTCAAGGATCGCCATGATTCCGCGCACACTGTTCAACGCCGAACACGAGGATTTCCGCAAAACCGTGCGTCGATTCTTCACCGAGGAAGTAGTGCCGCATCGCGAGGCCTGGGAGGCCCAGCAGCACGTTGACCGGAAGCTGTGGAACCGCGCCGGCGAACTTGGCCTGCTATGCATGAACATGCCGGAGGAATACGGCGGCGCGGGCGCCGACGATCGGCTGTTTAACGTGATCGTGATGGAAGAGCAGGCGCGCGCCGGTGATTCCGGCTTTGGCGTCACCGTGCATTCCGACATCGTCGCGAACTACATCAATAATTTCGGCACACCCGCGCAGAAGCAGCAGTGGCTTCCCGGCATGATCAGCGGTGAGCTGGTCGGCGCCATCGCCATGACCGAACCCGGCACCGGTTCCGATCTGCAGGCGGTTCGCACGACCGCTGTCAGCGACGGTGACCACTATGTCATCAACGGCTCGAAGATCTTCATCACCAATGGTTATTTGTCCGACCTGGTCATCGTCGTGGCCAAGACCGGCACGAGCGGCGAGGGCGCCAAGGACATTTCGCTGATCGTGGCCGATGCGCATTCACCGGGATTGACCAAGGGCAAGCCGCTGAAGAAGATCGGCATGCATTCGCAGGACACCTGTGAGCTGTTCTTCAAGGACGTGCGCGTGCCCAAGGCCAATCTGCTGGGGCCTAAGGAAGGCATGGGCTTCATCATGCTGATGCAGGAGCTGGCCTGGGAGCGCCTGATCATTGCGATCTCGTCCATCACCGGCGCCGAGATGGCGCTGCAGCAGACGCTGGAATACACGCGCAACCGCAAGGTGTTCGGCAAACCGGTTGCAGCCTATCAAAACTCGCGTTTCAAACTGGCCGAAATGAAGGCCGAAATCGCCATCGGCCGCGTGTTCGTGGATCGCTGTGTTGAACTGGTGACGCGGAAAAAACTTGGCGTAGACGATGCCGCCACCGCCAAGATGTGGAGTTCAGATCTGCTGTGCAAGGTGGTGGACCAGTGCCTGCAGTTCCATGGCGGTTACGGCTACATGCTGGAGTATCCGATTGCGCGCGCCTGGATTGACACGCGCGCCACGCGCATCTTTGGCGGCACCAATGAAATCATGAAGGAACTCATCTCGCGCTCGCTGTAGGAGCGCGCCTGCGCGCAACCTGCACGGAATCGCGGGCGTGGCCCCGCTCCTACAATTTGGAATAAGGTAGTACCTATGTCTGATCAACTACGTTTTGACGGCAAAGTCGTCATTGTCACTGGCGCCGGCAATGGTCTCGGTCGTTCTCATGCGCTGATGTTCGGCGCTCGCGGCGCCAAGGTCGTTGTGAACGATCTCGGCGGTGGTATTCATGGCGGCGGCAAGTCCTCAGCCGCGGCGGATAAAGTCGTCGAGGAGATCAAGGCGCTCGGCGGTGAGGCCGTCGCCAACTACGACTCGGTGGAAGAGGGCGACAAGATCGTCAAGACCGCCGTCGATGCCTTCGGCACGGTGGATATTGTCATCAACAACGCCGGCATCCTGCGCGATGTGAGTTTCCAGAAGATGAGCAAAGAGGACTGGGACCTTATCCAGCGCGTTCATCTGAATGGTTCTTTTAGCGTGTCCTATGCCGCCTGGCCGATCCTGCGCGAGAAGGGCTATGGCCGCATCATCATGACCACTTCAGCAGCCGGCATTTACGGCAACTTCGGCCAGGCCAACTATTCCGCCGCCAAGCTCGGCATCGTCGGCCTGGGCAACACGCTGGCGATTGAGGGCCGCAGCAAGAATATTCATGTGAATACGATTGCCCCGATTGCAGGTTCGCGTCTCACCGAAACCGTCCTGCCGCCGGAGCTGATAGCGGCGCTCAAGCCGGAATACGTCAGCCCGCTGGTGGGCTGGCTGTGCCACGAGAGCTGCCAGGAAACCGGCGGCCTGTTCGAGGTCGGCGCGGGCTTTGTTTCCAAGCTGCGCTGGGAGCGCACCCAGGGCCATATTTTCAAGACAAGCAGCGGTTTCGGCCCGGACGAAGTAGCGAAGCAATGGGACAAACTTACGGACTTCACCGGCGCCGAGCACCCGGCCACGATGAGTGAATCCATGGCGCCGCTGCTCGCAAATCTCAGCCAGAAGAGCCTGGGCGGCAACGAATTCATTGATCTGGATGCAGCCAGCGCCGACAAGATCGAGACGGAGTCGGGCTATGACGAGCGCGATCTGGCCTTGTATGCGCTCGGTGTCGGCGCTGCGCGCGACGCGCTGGACCCCAAGGAGCTGAAGTTCGCCTATGAGCTGGGTGATGGTTTTCAGGCCCTGCCGACCTACGGCGTGATGCCGGCCATGAACGCGTTCCTGAATCTGGGCCGCGACGGCAAGATGCTCAAGGGCTTGAACTACGGGCTTGACCGCGTGCTGCACGGTGAACAGTACCTGGAAATCTTCCGGCCGCTGCCGCGCGCCGCGAAGCTCAGGCACCGCTTCAGGTTCAAGACGGCCTACGACAAGAAGCCGAACGCGGTGGTGATCCTGACCGTGGACACAACTGACGAATCCGGCGAGAAAGTCGCTTACAACGAGATCGGCGTGTTTGTACGCGGCGCCGGCGGCTGGGGCGGCGAACGCGGGCCCTCTGCTGACATCAACGTGCCGCCCTCGCGCGAGCCGGATGCCGTGATCGAAGAGAAAACGGACCTGAACCAGACGCTGCTATACCGTCTGTCTGGTGACTGGAACCCGTTGCACGCGGACCCGGCCTTCGCCAAGGCTTTCGGCTTCGACAAGCCGATACTGCATGGCCTGTGCACCTTCGGCCATGTCGGCCGGCATGTGATCAAGGCTTTCTGTGATGGCGACGGCCGCCGGTTCAAGAGCATCAAGGTGCGTTTCGCCGAGTCGGTGTTTCCGGGTGAAACGCTGGTCACCCGCATGTGGAAGGAATCCGCCACGCGTGTCGTGTTCGAAACCAAGGTCAAGGAACGCGACAAGGTCGTGATCCGCAACGCCGCGATCGATCTTTACGAACAGATTCCGCAGGAGAAACCAAAAGCCGCTGTCGTCCACACCGCCGCTGCGGCGAGTGCGTCCACCGAGCCGACTTCAGCCGATGTGTTTGCCGGGATCGGCAAGTACATCGTGCAAAAGCCCGAGTTGGCCGGCCAGATCAAGACGGTGTTCCAGTTCAAGCTCAGTAACCCCGGCAGCGCCTGGGTGATTGATCTGAAGAACGGCAATGGCGCCTGCACCTCCGGTACGACTGCTGCGCCGGATGTCACGCTTGATCTCGCCGACAGCGATTTCCTCGACATGTGTACCGGCAAGGCCGATCCAAACAAGCTCTACTTCGGCGGCAAGCTGAAGGTGACGGGCAATATCATGGCTTCGCAAAAGCTCGGTTTCCTGCAGAAGATGGATCCGAAGTTGGTGGAGGACGTGGTCAAGGCGCGAATCGGGACAGGTGGCGGTGCCGCCGCCGCACCTGCTCCCGCCTCAAGTACGACAGCCAGCAGTGGTCCGACGTCGGCGCAGATATTTGCCGCCATCGGCAAGCATCTGGCTCTGACCAAAGGGCTGGGCGAGCAGATCAAGACGGTGTTCCAGTTCCTGATCAAGGAGCCGGATTCCGCGTGGGTGTTGGACATGAAAGCCGGCGACGGCTCTGTCAAAGCGGGTACGGCGGATAAGCCCGACGTAACGCTGGAGCTGTCAGAAGAGAATTTCGTGGCCATGTCCACCGGCAAGGCTGACCCGAACAAGCTCTACTTCGGCGGCAAGCTGAAAGTGTCTGGCAACATCATGGCTTCGCAGAAACTCGGCTTTCTGCAAAAGATCGATCCGAAATTGCTGACGGACGCTACACCTGCCGCACCCGCCGCTGCGGCGAGCGCTCCCGCAAGCGCGAAGCCGGCGAAGGTGGGCAAGGCCGGCGAGATTTTCGCCGCGCTGGCCAAGCGGATGGAAGCGGACAAGAAGGCCAGCAACGGCCTGGCCGGCAGCATCGTACAGTTCAAACTGCGCGAGCCGGAGGCGAGCTGGGTGATTGATCTTTCCGGCAAGACGCCGAAAGTGGAAGCGGGTACTTCGGCCAAGGCGACGGCGACCTTTGGTATCGCTGACGACGATCTGGTGGCGCTGGCAAAGGGCGAAGCCCAGGTCAAGGATTTATACCAGCGCGGCCGACTACGGGTGGACGGGGATGTCACGCTGGCCCGCGAGCTGGGCGTTCTTAGCAAACTCATTTGAGGAGATGCACATGAAGCGTCGCGTTAATGTCATCGGCGTGGGCATGACCAAGTTCAGCAAGCCCGGCAGCAGCCCGGAGTATTACGAGATGGCCGCGGAGGCCGGGAAAAAAGCCCTGGCCGATGCCGGCGTCAACTATGGCGATGTGCAGCAGGCTTACGTCGGTTATGTTTACGGCGATTCCACCTGCGGTCAGCGCGCAGTCTATGAGTTGGGCCTGACTGGTATCCCCGTAGTCAATGTCAACAACAACTGCTCGACCGGTTCCACCGCGCTGTGGCTGGCACGCCAGGCCATTGAAGGCGGCATGGCGGAATGTGTGCTGGCACTAGGTTTCGAGAAGATGGAGAAAGGCGCGCTGGGCGCCAAATATAACGACCGTGAACCCCCGCTTGGGAAGTTCGCGCAGGTGATGAACGATTTGCAGGGCATGAATCAGGCGCCGCCGGCCGCACAGATGTTCGGTGGCGCCGGCCGCGAGTATCGCTTCCAGCACGGCACCAAAAAGGAAACCTTCGGCAAGATTTCGGAGAAAGCGCGCAGCCACGCCAGCAACAATCCCTATGCGCTGTTCAACCAGAAGATGAGCCTTGCGGAAATCATGGCGTCCGAGGAAGTGTTCGATCCCTTGACGCGCTTCCAATGCTGTCCGCCCACCTGCGGTGCCGGCGCGGCGATTCTGTGCTCTGAGGATTTTGCCAGGAAACACAAGATCAAGAACGCTGTATATATCGCCGCGCAGGCGATGACAACGGATTATCCGACCACGTTTGAACCCTTGAGCATGATCAAGATGGTCGGTTTCGATATGGCCAAAGCCGCTGCGAAACAGGTCTACGAACAGGCGGGCATCGGGCCCAAGGACGTGAACGTGGTCGAGCTGCATGATTGCTTTACCGCCAACGAACTTTTGACCTACGAAGCGCTGGGCTTGTGCGCGGACGGTGAAGCCGAGAAATTCATCTGGGATGGCGACAACACTTATGGCGGCAAGTACGTGACCAACCCGTCCGGCGGACTCCTGTCGAAAGGCCATCCGCTGGGTGCGACGGGTCTGGCGCAGTGCACCGAGTTGGTCTGGCAGTTGCGTGGCCAGGCCGACAAGCGCCAGGTCGAAGGCGCCCGCGTTGCGCTCCAGCACAATCTCGGACTGGGCGGCGCCTGCGTGGTGACGATGTACCGCAAGGATTGAAGTTTCTGCGGTAGTCTGGCCGTCACCACAAAGGATAAAACGATGCCTGAGAATCCGCTGCTGCGGGGCGTGCGCGTGCTGGATTTATCACGTCTCCTGCCAGGACCGTTCTGCACGCTGTATCTGGCGCAGTTGGGCGCGGAAGTCATCAAGATTGAAGAACCCGATGTGGGTGACTACACGCGCGGCCTGCAGCCGGAGCTGTTTGCGCTGATCAATCGTGGCAAGAAATCGGTGACGCTGGATCTGCGCCGGCCAGAAGCGGTCGCAACCTTCAAGCGCATGGTGCAAGACGCGGAGGTCGTGATCGAATCCTTCCGTCCGGACGTCATGCAGCGGCTGGGCTGCGGTTATGCCGAGCTGAAAAAAATCAATCCACGCCTCGTTTACGCGGCGCTGACTGGCTACGGTCATACCGGACCTTACCGCGACCTCGCTGGCCACGACATGAACTACCGTGGCTATGCTGGCGAACTGCATGAAACCGGCGGCAGCAGCAGTCCACCCGCGCCAGGCAACTTCCAGGTAGCCGATCTGGCCGGCGGCGCGTTGACCTGCGCCATCGCCATACTTGCGGCGGTGATTGGCGCGCGTACCTCGGGGCGGGGCGCATTTGTGGATGTGGCCATGCTCGACGGCACGCTGGCCCTGCAGACCGTGGCACTTGGCACTTTGCGCGCACAGGGCAAGACTCAGCCGCGCGGGCAGGACATGCTGTCCGGCGCGTTGCCGAACTACACTTTGTATAAATGCCGCGACGGCAAGTATCTGGCGGTCGGAGCGTTGGAGCCAAAGTTCTTCAAGCAAGTGTTGAAGGGTTTGCTGGAGACTTCGCCGCCGGTGCTGAGAGTGCCTTTGCAGAAGGCGATGAAGAGTTTTGCGCCCGCGCGTAAAGCCAAGTCTGTTAAACATGCTGTATCGGCGGCGTCGAAGAAAGACCCAATGGCCGAACTCAGAGGCCTGCTGGACAACCCATCCAAGGCACGTCGCGTGCTTGCTCCGCTGCGTTGGGCGATGGCGGCGACCTTCCGTTTCAGAACACGCGACCAATGGGCACGCTTGCTTGCGCCTTACGACGCCTGCGTGTCTGGCGTGTTGACGCTCGAAGAAGCGCTGCAGAATGAACAAGTGCACGCGCGCGGACTGGTGGAGCGATACGACGGCAAGCCGGCGATTCGTAGCCCCATCCGCTTCGAGGGCGCCACAACGCTAAGCGGCGACGCACCCAAACTGGGTGAGCACAACAAGGAAGTGCTTGCGGCCGTCGAGCTTTTATAAGCGCGGCACTTTGAGCCGCGCGCGATAAGTATTGGGTGGTGAACCCAGCCACTTGCGAAAGGCGCGGGTGAAGTTGGCGGGATCGGTATAGCCAACGCGCTGCGCGATCTCCTCCACGCTCAGGCTCGGGTCTTCCAGCAGACGGATGCTGTCGCGGCGCCGAATCTCGTCGAGCAGGAACTGAAAGCTCACGCCATGCTGCTGCAGCTTCCGTTTCAGCGTGCGGCTTGAAATGCACAAGCGCTTCGCCACTTTTTCGAGATTCGGATACTTGCCACCGTCATTGTCCAGCGTGGCGCGCACTTGGCCGAGAAAATCTCCGGCATAGCCCAATTGCACCAGTTCGCGCTCGAGTTGACGGGTCACCAGTTGTGCGGTCGCCGGGTCGGCGGCATTGAGCGGGCGATCCAGATACTCGGCTGGAAAACGCAACTGGTTCGCGACCATCGAGAAGCGCACCACCGGCAAGCGCTCGCGATACGCGGCGTAGTACTCAGGCTCAGGGTAATCGAACCAGAGTTCGATGGTCTGCCGCGTGACCAAGCCGGCGGACAGTTGCGGCACCATGCGCCAGAGCCCTACCAGGAACAAGTCGAAGGTGCACTGGCGTAAAGGGCCGAAGGAGAATCGCTCCGCCACTTCAATCACGCCCTGCTGCCGGTCGGTGAAATACCGGATGCTCAGGAACGGCGTGCGCAGTTGGACAAACTTGGTGCCGAATTCAAGTGCCTCGCGCAAGGTGCGATGGCTCATCAAGCCAAAACCGACGAAGCCGTGACTGGTCAGATTGCTGTGCAGTCCGATTGCATAACCCAAGGCTGGATCTCGTGTGAGCTGCAGCGCGCGGTACAGCAACTGGCTGGATTGCCACTGCGAGAGTTTGCCGTCTGCGGCCGCCAGCGTTTCCGTCGGGATGTTCAGGCCGGCCAGCAGGGTTTCACGACTTACGCCCCGCGCTTCAGCCAGTTCCAGAATCAAGCGTCCGTAGGTCGCGGGATTGGATGGTTTGGCCAGATTCTCTGTTTTCATACCTTGAGTTAAACGCTCACCGAGCCGCGTGGCCCGAAATGACAGGTATATTGGCACATTTCCCTCTCACGCGACCAAGCGCCAGCAGCGGAAGATGGCTTTGCGCTGAAGCTTGAGCGCGAGGAGAAGTGATGGTGTTCGCGCGTGCTGTTGCATTGCTAACGCTGGGTGTGGCGGTAACGCTGAGCGCCTGCAAAGGCGATTACAGCGGCGGGAACGACGGTGATACCGGCCACAGTGGTGCCGGCGGTAGCGGCGGCACTGCCGGCGGCGGCAGCTTCGCCACGCAGAAAGATTTCTTTGCCGCGCGCGTACAGCCCTCGCTGGACTTCTGCCGCACCTGCCATGTGCCAGGCGGAGTGGGCGATACCGACAAGGGCCGGCGCTTCATGCTTTCGCGTAACGCCGCGGAAGATTTCGACCGGCTGCAGACGTCGTGGAACGCGCTGGGCAAAGGCGTCGAAAGCAACCGGATTCTGCTCAAGCCATCGGGTCAGGATCCGGAGCCGCATTCCGGCGGCACGCCTTGGCCCAAGAATGGTCCGGCCTATGCCAATGTGAAAATCATCTTGAGCTGCTGGGACGATCCGGGGGGCTGTCTGGCATTGATCGGTGGTGGCGGCAGCAATCCGATTAACGAGCTGCCGCTGCTGGGCAACCCCGGCAAACATTTTTTCGTGAGCAAGCTTTGTGACGGCGCACCCGACAATACGGCCATAGACTGGACGCAGGATCCGCGCCGCATGCTGCAGCCGGAGGGTGGATTGATCGACAGCGAAGATTACGCGGTGCATTTCAACGACCCCTTCGAGCTCTGTCATACGGACACGCTGTTCGAAACCCAGGCGCGGCAAAACGAGTTGCGCGCCGCGGTGGGTAAGACCCCGATTTATTCCGCCAAGCGTGATCCGGCCACCTGCGGCGAGTGGCGTGCGGCGGTTCAGTCCGGCCACGACTGGATTGCCATGTCGCCGACCGATTCGCCACGTACCGGTGGTCACGGCAGCGGCGGGCTGCTGGATACGATATACGGCGGCGCCGCCGCAAGTGCCTGGAACAATCTGTGGAAGGTCTGGGGTTTGAGTGAGCGACCGGAGAACTTCGACGAGCATGTGTTCGAGCGTTACGGCCACACGCCGCCGCCGGCACACATCCACAATCCCTATCCGCTGCCGGGCGAAGAAAATCAGTTATCGGCAAGCTTCGGCGGCACGGGCCGCCTGCCCTTGGGCTACGCCCAAGGTCGCGACGCCGAAGGGCGCTATAACGGCAAAGTGGCCCTGAACTGTTTTAGCTGTCACGCCGGCCAGATCGGCAGCGGCGAAATCGCCGGACGTGACGGCAATCTGAATGCGGAGAGCTACGGCCAGAATGCCACCGGCAGCTACATGGGCCTGCCCAATACCAATACCGAGCTCGGCGTGCTGATCGCGGACCTCATTAATGCGCAGCAATACGATCTGCTGCCGGGTGCCGAGAGCAGCCCGCTGCGCATGCCGGCCTTCGGCTACATCCCGCTGGTCAATACCACGCGCGGCACCAATGCGGCCGATACGGAGATTGAGGCCATTGTCCTCATCCGCGACTTCGACACGCTGAACTTCAATCACGTGCTGAGCTATCCGCTGCACGCCAGCATGGGGGATCAGGACCCGCCGGCCTGGTGGTGGTTGAGTCACAAAACCCGTTATCTGTGGTTCGGCGGCCACTCCACCGACTCCTCGCGCGGCAATATGTATTTCGGCAGCGTCAACGGCCTCTCCGGCGATCAGGTCAAGGAGAACGAAGGCATCTTCGAAGACGTGCACCAGTGGACGCTGACCCTTGAAGCGCCGTCTTATCCCGGCAGCGTGGACACGGCGCTGGCGGAGCAGGGCGCGGTGCTGTTCCACGAAAAAGACTTGTGGGGCGGCGGCGGCAATGACGATATCCCGCGGCCCAAGGGCAATGGTTCCTGCGCGGGCTGCCACGGCGCTTATGCGCCGCGCTACGCGAACGACAAGCGCTTCCTGCCCGATTCACGACTCGCCGGAACGGTGGGTTACACCGTGCCGATCGAAATTCTGGACACCGATCCCGCGCAGGCCGAGGGCTGGGCGCCGGAAATCCGCGAACACGTCTCGACTTTCTGGTGGTCCTACCC
>JBOICV010000043.1:0-2039 GCA_050740255.1 Nevskiales bacterium
AGTACCGGCCTGTATTCCTGGGACGTGTTACGCGAACTGGGCGAAGATCAGGTGAAGCTCTGGGCCCGCTATCTGGAGCGGCTGGAGCAGGCCGGCTATAAGCGCAAGGCAGTACACTCCTAGATTCACACGCCGCAAGTCCCACGATTCATGACGAAAGACACCACCCACTTCGGCTTCCAGACCGTCGCGAAAAAAGACAAGCAAAAGCTCGTGCGCGGCGTATTCGATTCAGTTGCGCGCCGTTACGATTTGATGAACGATGTGATGTCGCTCGGCGCCCATCGCCTGTGGAAGCGCTTCACGGTCGATCTGGCGAACGTACGCGCAGGCGAACAGGTGCTGGATCTGGCGGGCGGCACCGGTGACCTTGCGGCTGCGTTCAGCCCGCGGGTCGGCGCGAAGGGTCTGGTGGTGTTGTCCGATATCAACGCTGTGATGCTGCAGGAAGGGCGCCGGCGCTTGCTCGATGCCGGACGGCTGTCGGGACTGGCCTTCGCGCAGGCCAACGCCGAAACTCTGCCGTTCGCCGACGAAAGTTTCGACTGCATCACCATCGGCTTCGGCCTGCGCAACGTCACCGACAAGCTTAAGGCGCTGAGTTCCATGCTGCGAGTGCTCAAATCCGGCGGGCGTCTGCTGGTGCTGGAGTTCTCCAAACCGCAATTGCCGGGTCTGGACAAGATCTACGACCAATACTCCTTCAAGATTCTGCCGCTGATGGGGCGCGTCATAGCCGACGACGAGGCCAGCTATCGTTACCTCGCCGAATCCATCCGCAAGCACCCGGATCAGGAAGCGCTCAAGGCGATGATGGAGGACGTGGGCTATCAGCGTGTGCAGTACTACAACCTCACCGGCGGCGTGGTCGCGGTGCACCGCGGTTACAAGCTCGCATGAAACTTCCGAGCAGCGCGCTGGGCGCGCTCGAGATTTCGCTGACCCGTTATCTGCAGCAGGATGCACCGGCGCTGGCACGCTGCGCGGCACTCGACGGTCAGGTCCTGCGTATCCGGATTCGTGAGCTCGATCTGGCCTTCGATCTTTGCCCGGATGCCAGCGGTATTCGAGTCGCTGCCGCCACTGATGTCGAGCCCACCGCGGCCGTCAGCGGCAGTCTGACGGCCTTGGCGCGCGCCTGGCTGCGCTCATCCGAGGGAGCTGCGGCGGCCGGCGAACTCGAGGTGACGGGGGACACCGAGTTCGCGCAGGAGTTTCTGCGCCTGCTGCGCGAGGCGGACTTCGATGTCGAGGAGTGGTTGTCCGGCTATCTCGGCGATATCGCGGCGCATCGCGCCGGACAGTTCCTGCGTAGCGCTTTTGGCTTTGGCCGGCGGGTGGCCGAGACGCTGACGCTCGACACCGCCGAGTACTTGCGCGAAGAAACGCGCGATCTGGTGCATGCCGAGGAAGTCGCGCAGTGGAATGGCGCCGTGGATCGGCTGCGCGCCGACGCGGACCGGCTGGAAGCGCGGCTCAATCGCTTACTGGCAGAATAGCCGGATAAATCCCGGCGCTCCGTCGCGACGGCGTCAATACATGCTGGCAATCAAACAAATCGGCCGTCTCTGGCAAATCATCCGCATTGCGCGCAAGCACGCGCTCGGCGAATTGCTGGAAGGCCATCGTCTGCCCTTGATCCAGGGCTCGGCGGCCGCGCGCGCACGGCCCCGCGGCGTGCGCCTGCGCGAAGCGCTGGAAGAGCTGGGACCGGTGTTCGTGAAGCTTGGCCAGGCGCTGTCTACGCGGCGCGATCTCCTGCCGGCAGAAATCGCCGACGAGCTGGCCAAACTGCAAGACCAGGTGCCGCCGTTTCCCGGCGATGTGGCGGCGGCTGAAATCGAGCAGGCCTACGGCCGGAAAATTCATGAGGTGCTCGCCGAATTTGATCAGCAGCCGCTAGCTTCCGCCTCCATTGCCCAAGTGCATGCCGCGCGCCTGCTGGCCAAGCCGGGCACCGAGGGTATGGCGATTGTGGTGAAAGTGCTGCGGCCGGGCATGCGCGAAATCATCCGCCGCGATCTGGATTTGATGTATCT
>JBOICV010000044.1:0-3583 GCA_050740255.1 Nevskiales bacterium
ACCTTGCGGTCCTCGATCTGTTGGTCAGTCAGGATCGGCAGATTGATCAGGTTCCACGCCAGTCCTCCATTGCCCCAGACCAGCGCGAGCACGTCCTGTATGGTGGCACCGTCGTCGGCGGCCGGACTGCAATCGACCAGCGGCAGCGAACCCACGCCGCAGGCGAGCGGTTCGTGCTTCCAGCCCATCAGCTCCTTGTCGTAACCGGTGTCGAGACTGGAGTCGTAACCCGTCACCACTTTGCCCGCCTGATCGGCCCGCGCGGGGGTGGAAAGACGGCGCCAGATCGGTTTGCGGTCCGCGGGCTTCAACACTTCCCAGACATTCGGCACTGCGCCGTTGTGGAAATAAGGCGCCGTAGCCCAGACACCGTAGAGCGGCGGCGCGAGATAGCCAACTTTCCGCTCACCACGCAGTGCAGTGTCGTTCTGATCTGCGCATAGCGGAATACCGGCCTCGTTGTACGGCCCGTCCGCGTAAGCGAACCAGCTGCTGCGCGCGGCGTCCGAAATCCGCTGGCTGTTGCCGTTCACGCGCGCACGATCGGTACCAATGACCTCGTTCGGTACGATGTAGGCGGCGATCCCTTCCAGCAGCGGCGTATCGAGGTATGCCGGGTCGTTGACATAGCGCGGCGAGTAGGCGCCGTGGCAGCTCGCGCAGGAGCCGTTGCCGCCGTCCGGCTTCGGCACCGGATTGTTCAGCGACGCCTCCCACAGGTTCTTGCTGTGGAACAGAATCGCGCCCTGCTCGGCCAGCGCCGTATCAATCGGGTCGAGCTTGGTTTGCGGCCAGGCCGGCGCTTTCAGCGACATGATCCAGGCATCGCCGTCCTGCTGATGGTCAAGAATCCACTGCTTGTCGGCTTCGAATGTCGAGGCGGACGGAAACCCGTGATTCGGCGTGTTGGGGAAGTGGAAGGACAATTCTATGCGCTTGGAATCCCACACCTGCCCGCCATCGTAGAACTTAGACGGGCGATGTCCCGCATTCCACCACACGGGCGGATCTTCGGTGCCGGTGGAAGGTTCGGCCTGTATCGAGACGAAGGGCAGCAAGCTATTGGCGGGATCGCCCAGCAACTCCAACGTCCCGAACAACTGGAAGTTGGTGATATTGCCGGTCCCGCGTACCTTGTTCTGGCTGACGATGGCGAGCGCGGCCTGCTGTGGAGCAATTTTGAACAGGTCAGTGAACATCACCGTGATGTCACTCAGGCTGTTATTACCATACATGGCGCCGAGACCCGAACCGTCGGCGGCTTCGCCCACCGCGCCGCCATGACAGATGCTGCACGTCGCGTTGAGATTACCCGTCCAGCTGCCATCGGCGTTGCGCAACTGGGTAAGACCCATTGGCAACTGCCCGCTGCCGCCGTCGGTCTTGTTGGGGTCCTCGCCTGGCAAGGGGTAGGGATTGCGTGTCGGCGACAGCGCCATGCCCCAGCGTTCCGCGACCAGTTGATCGAAGTTGTCCGGGCGCGCAGAGAGGCTCATGGCGCGCTGCCACAGCGTGTTATAGGCGCTGGCCGGGAATGCGTAGCTCGATTGAGCGTAGTCCCCGGAGAAGAAGGTGCCCGCGCCCACCTGCCCGGCCGCCGCGATCAGCGGATAGCCGCGCGCCACACGTTGGCGTAGTTCGCCGCAGGTACCGGGATGGTTATCGTCCTGACAGGTCTGCCACCAGGCATTCATATATACGGCCTTACCGCTGTTTACGCCGGGCACAACCAGTTCGCGCGGGTCCTGCGGCACCGGCGTGTTGTCGGCTTTACCCTCGCAGTAGTCGAACCAGTAATGGCCGCCGCGCGCGCTGCCGAGTAGCGGCAGATCGGGAACAACGCCGCCATCGCCGATTTGCGTGAGGCAGGCCACCGGATCATCGAAACAGGCCAGCATCACGGCCATGTCCTTATACGCGTCGCTGTTCCTCGGCCAGGGTGTGCCGCCGGTATGCGAGCGGGCGTCGGTGCCCGAAGGCATTTTCAGAATGCGCGAGGGCGGATTGGCGTTCTTACCTAGGCGCTCCCAGGACGCACGCAGATTGCTGAGGTCATCAGTCTTGTTATTGCTGAGCATGAACAGCTTGCCATCCGGCACATCGCCGACGCCGCCGGGGATATGACAGGAGCGGCAGAAATCGAGTCGCGGCTGCGCCCGCGCCTTAAAGAAGTCCTCGCTGCTGGAGAACTGCGAGCCACCGCCCGTGCCACCGTTGCCACTGCCCCCACTGCCAACCGCATCGCTGCCGCTGTAGTCGCCCTTGCAGGCGGCCAGCAGGCAGGCCGCGATTGCAAGCGCATACCAACAACGATTAGTGGCCATGTCTTTTTTCATTGTGCAGACTGGGTAACATGCATGTAACGGGATAGATAGGCCACCATCGCGTGACCGGCTTCATCGCGGTAGGCCGACGTGATCTCGCCGTGACGATAGAAAGACTGGCGGAAACAAGCGGTGCCGATCTCCACCGTCAACGTCGCCACATCCGCGGGAACGGTGGGCAAGGTCACGCCGACATGCTGGGTGAGCTGGCGTAGGAACTGACCGAGATGCTGAATGGTCTGCTGCTGTGCGTGGTAGCTGTCGTCGTTCAAGTGACCACCGAGCGTCAACAGGCGCGCGATCAGATGGCTGTTGAAAAAATCTGTGGCATGAGCGGCCACCGCCTGCGCAGCTTCCGTCCAGGTCAGCGTGAGCAATTGCGGCGCGACGCGGTAAAGCATCCGCTCCATGCGCTTGAGATCGCGCTTGACCAGTTCGTTGAGCACCGCCGCCGGCGTCGGGAAGAATTTGTAAATGCTGGCGCGCGTATAGCCCAGACGCTTGGCCAGCTCGGGAATCGAGAAGCCATCCAAGCCGGTTTCCAGCAGCAGAGCTTCGGCCGCATCCAGCACGTTTTCAAAGCGGTCTTTCGCGCGCTGTTGCAGCGGCTGGCGTGCGAGGGAGATTGGGCTTAGGACAGCATTCATGCTCAGGGAAAGATACAGATGTCACCGAAAAGGTGACATAAGTTACTTTCTCTGTCAAGTCTTGTCAGACCAACCCGTTTTGTCTAACCGCCCCGTGGCTTTCCACCAGCAGGAAAGGCAGCCCCAGGCTTTCCAGCCAGCGGGGGCCCTCATCGGATCCCTTGAGCATCGCAACCGTGCTGGCGGTGCCCGCGACCAGACACTGGGCGGCGGCGACGCTGACGGCTTGCAGCCCCTCCGCCGGCCAGCCCGTCAGCGGATTGAGAATATGGCAGTAGCGTTTTCCGTTGAGTTCAAAATAGCGCTCATAGTCGCCGCTGCTGGCAATCCCGCCCTCGCTCAGCTTGATCGTCGCGATCGGTTCCTGCGGCCGTCGTGGATGCTGAATACCGACCTGCCAGGCTGCGCCATCGGGATGCGGGCCGATTACCGAGATATCGCCACCCAACTCCACAAAGCCGTGACGAACACCCTGCTCGCGGCAGACGCGGGCTGCGCTATCCGCCGCGTACTCCTTTACATAACCGCCGAAATCCAACTCCATTCCCACAATCGGCAGCGCGATGCGCGGTCGCTGCCACTGAACTTTTTCCCAACCGATGATCGGCAAGA
>JBOICV010000045.1:0-7319 GCA_050740255.1 Nevskiales bacterium
AGCAGCGTAGAGAGCGCTGAACAAAAGCGCACAGACAAGTCCAAACCCCAAGCGTGACGCCCGGCGACGATCCAACCCCATGGCACCCCTCCCAAAGCAGCGCTTATCTGGGATTCATTCCGCTGCTGTTACCCCGGCCTATGGCCAAGGTGACTATCTATTACCACAGCCCGGTACTACGGTCAAAACCAATTGTTTAGTTGTTGCTGCGCTGATTAGGCTTGCCCCTCCCCCTGCGGGAGGGGGTTGGGGGAGGGGTGGGACGGAGGGATGCGCTGCGGCTGCCGCACTGATCTTGGCTGACACATACCCCTCATCCTGTCCTTCTCCCGCAGGGGGAGAAGGGACGCTTCGATCAGCAGCGAGGGATGAACCGACAGTTCTCAGCTTAAGGTAGTGCCATTGCTGTCCTGGCCTTTTTCTAAGTCGCCGGAAAGCTATTTCTTGCCGCGCACCTTCTTTTCCATATCCTCCAGGCTGATATGGCGCACGTCCTTGCCCTCGACGAAGAAGATCACATGCTCGGCGATGTTGCGCGCGTGATCACCAATGCGCTCCAGCGCCCGCACCGACCAGATCAGTGACAGCACGCGGCTGATGGTGCGCGGGTCTTCCATCATGAAGGTGATGTACTGGCGGATGATGGACTCGTACTCACGATCCACTTTCTGATCTTCCTTGGCTACCGCCAGCGCCGCTTCCGTGTCCATGCGCGCAAACCCGTCCAGTGCATCCGTCACCATCTCCAGCACATGCTTGCCAAGATGCTCGACTGCGGCATGCGCCCCCTTGGGCGCGTCTTCCGTCGCCAGATGCATCGCCATGCGGCCGATGCGTTCCGCCTCGTCGCCGATACGCTCAAGATCGGTGATGGTTTTTGAGATCGCCACCACCAGCCGCAAATCGCTCGCGGTCGGCTGGCGGCGCGCCAGAATGCGGCTGCACTCCTCGTCAATGGCAATCTCGAAGGAGTTCACGCGTTTGTCGCCGGCGGCGACCGCTTCGCCGAGGTCGCCCTTGTTCTCGATCAGCGCCGTGACCGCGTCGGCGATTTGCTGCTCGACCAGGCCGCCCATTGCCAGCACGCGCTGACGCACGTCTTCGAGCTCCGCGTTGAACTGGCGGGAAATGTGTTGGGTAATTGCTGGCTTATCCATGTTTGATTCCTCGCCCCGGTCAGCCGTAACGTCCCGTGATGTAGTCTTCGGTCTGTTTCTTGCCGGGATTGGTGAAGATGGTGTCGGTGTCGGCGTATTCGATCAGGTCGCCCAGGTACATGAAGGCGGTGTAGTCGGATACGCGCGCCGCCTGTTGCATGTTATGGGTCACGATGACGATGGTGTAGCGTTCCTTCAAGTCGTAAATCAGCTCCTCGATCTTGAGGGTCGCGATGGGATCCAATGCCGAACAAGGCTCGTCGAGCAAGAGCACGTCCGGCTCGATCGCGATGGCGCGGGCGATGACCAGGCGCTGCTGCTGGCCGCCCGACAATCCGAGCGCATTATCGTGCAGCCGGTCTTTGACTTCCTCCCACAGTGCCGCGCCCTTTAGCGAAGCCTCGACCTTTTCGTCGAGCACGCGGCGCTTGTTGATGCCGCCCAGACGCAGGCCATAGGCCACGTTCTCGTAAATGGACTTGGGGAAGGGATTCGGTTTCTGGAACACCATGCCGACCTGGCGGCGCAGGCTGGCCACGTCCACGTCCTTGTCGTACACGTTTTTCCCATTAAGCCGGATGGCGCCTTCGATACGCACACCGTCGATAAGGTCATTCATCCGGTTGAAGCAGCGCAGCAGCGTGGACTTGCCGCAGCCGGATGGGCCGATAAAAGCCGTAACCCGGTGCTTGGAGATATCCAAGCTATTGCTTTTCAGCGCCTGCTTTTCGCTGTAGAACAGACTCAGGTTCTCGACGTGCAGCGCAATCGTCTCGTCCGCCAAGTTGCGCTTGGTTGGCGAGCGTGACAGCGCTTCCAGGTCCACCCCGTGGGTCATTGTTGCAGTATCGCGCATTGTGCTCATAGCCATAAAGTCCGGGCCCGAAATTGGTCTGAATCAGTTGTCCAGCGCCTTGTAACGCTCACGCAGCCGGTTGCGAATGTGTACTGCGGTGAGGTTCAGCACCACGATCACGATGACCAGCAGAAAGGAGGTGGCGTACACCAGCGGGCGCGCCGCCTCGACATTGGGGCTTTGGAAACCCACGTCGTAAATGTGGAAACCCAGGTGCATGAACTTGCGGTCGAGATGCAGAAAGGGCGCGTTGAGATCGAGCGGCAAGGACGGCGCCAGCTTGACGACGCCGACCAGCATCAGCGGCGCGACTTCGCCGGCCGCGCGTGCAATCGCCAGAATCAGGCCGGTCATGATGGCGGGACTCGCCATCGGCAGCACGATGCGCCACAGCGTCTCGGCCTTGGTGGCGCCCAGCGCCAGCGAAGCTTCGCGGGTGGCGCGCGGGATGCGGGTCAAGCCCTCCTCTGTCGCCACGATCACCACCGGCAGCGTCAACAGCGCCATGGTCAGCGAGGCCCACAGAATGCCCGGCGTGCCGAAAGTCGGGCTGGGCAGGGCCTCTTGGTAAAACGCCTGGTCGATGCTCGCTCCGAGGAAATACACGAAGAAACCAAGTCCGAACAATCCGAACACGATGGACGGCACGCCGGCCAGATTGTTGACGGCGATGCGGATGGTGCGCGTGAGCCAGCCCTGACGTGCGTACTCACGCAGGTAAACCGCCGCCACCACGCCGAACGGGGTCACGAACACGGTCATCAGCAACACCATCATGACGGTGCCGAAAATGGCCGGGAAAATGCCGCCCTCGGTATTCGCCTCACGCGGCTCGTCGGAGACGAACTCCCACAGCTTGCCCAGGAAGAACCAGAGGCGCTGGAAGAAAGACATCGTATTCGGCTGATGACCGTGCACCACCTTGGCCATCGGAAATTCGCTGCTGCTGCCATCGGCGATCTCGAACACATAGCTGTCGCGGCCGAGGTCGGCGTACAGCTTGACCAGTTTCTGCTGATGCCCGGCATACTCAATGTCCAGTTCCTTGCGCCGGGCCTCGATCTTGCCGTAGCGCTCGGACTGGCGGACGCTCTTGGGGTCTTTGCCGTCCTTCTTGTACTGCAGCTCGAGGCGGCGCTCCTCCAGCCTTAGTTCGTTGATCTCGTAATTGATCGCGCCCAGATCGCGCTTCTCGATGACGCGGATTTGATCGAACAAATCATCGGCGCGGCCGGCCCGTTCCTGGAATGCGGGCCAGGCGGCTTCGCCTTCCGCCACAACTTGAGCATTTTCCTTGACCGCCCGCACCATGCCGTAGAGGTTGCCCCATTCGCGGCGCTCGATGACGGCCAGCGGCGCCGGGTATTGCTCGGCTTGCAGCCAGTCGTCAATTGCATAGCGGAAATCCGCGCCGGTCACGTCGCGGTTGCCGAGCTTGATCAGGTGCCGGGTGTAAAACTCGTTCTTGAGATCCAGCTCAAAGCCCGCGGCGATAAGCCGTGCGGTCGCCACCTCTTCGGACGAGACGATCTCACCCACGATCGGTATGGGTTCAGTACCCGGCTGCTCGTACACCGCCTGCACGACCCGCGAGGGCCAGAAGAACGACAGGCCCTGCCAGCCGATCATGCCCAGCAGGCAGACCACGAAAATCAGCGTGACGCTGACCGCGCTGGCGTTAAGCCAGATCCAGGGCGCGCCGCTCTTCCACCAGTCGCGCAGACTGACGGTCGAGCCCAGGGTGCCGACCTGCCGCGGCGACGGCCCGGGATCGAGTGTGTCTGTTGCGCTGTGCGTACTCATATATTGCTGTACTTCTCGCGCAGGCGTTGCCGGACCGCCTCGGCCACCGTGTTGAAGAAGAAGGTGAAGATAAACAGCACCAGACCGGCCAGGAACAGGATGCGATAGTGCGAGCTGCCTACTTCCGACTCCGGCATTTCCACCGCGATATTGGCGGACAGCGTACGCAGGCCCTGGAAGATGCTGAAATCCAGCACCGGGGTATTGCCGGTTGCCATCAGCACAATCATCGTTTCGCCCACCGCACGGCCGAAACCGATCATCACGGCCGAGAAAATACCGGGGCTGGCGGTTGGCAGCACCACGCGCACCAGGGTCTGCCAAGTGGTAGCTCCCAGCGCCAGGGAGCCGCTGCTGAGCTGCTTGGGCACGCTGAAGATGGCGTCCTCGGAAATAGAGAAAATCACTGGGATGACCGCAAATCCCATAGCGATACCCACCACGATGGAATTGCGCTGGTCATAGTCAATGCCCAACTCATGATCCATCCACAAGGGCAGATTGCCGCCGAATAAGCGCAGCTCCATCCAATCGCCGATGCCAAAGCACAACCAAGCCGAAGCCGCCACGACCGGCACCAGTAACGCCGCCTGCCAACCGTCACCGAAGCGGTGCCGTATCCCGGCCGGCAGACGGGTCCAGGCGAAACCGGCCGCCACCGCGATGAACGGCGAAAACACGATGGTGCCGAAGATACCGGCCAGGTGAGCTTCGACCATCGGCGCCAGCCACAGCCCCGCGAGGAAACCCAGAATCACCGTCGGCAAGGCCTGGATGATCTCCACACCGGGCTTAACCGTCTGGCGCATCGTCGGCGACATGAAGTAGGCCGTGTAAATGGCGCCCATCAAGGCGAACGGAATGGCGAACAGCATGGCGTAGAACGCTGCTTTAATGGTGCCGAACACCAGTGGCACCAGACTGAACTTGGGCTCGAAATCGTTGCTGGCCGAGGAGGATTGCCAGACGTAATCGGGCTCTGGATAACTCTCGTACCAGACCTCGCCCCACAACGCGCCCCAGGAAACCTCCGGATGCTCGTTGTGCACTTTCATGCCGTGCAATTTCCCGTCGGCAGTCTCGGCGATCATGACGTTCGCGCGCGGCGCCATCGCCAGCGCCGTGATTGGCGCGTTCGCAATCTGCAGGTCGGTGATCACCCGATCCGAAGTGGCGTAGTACAACGCCAGCCGGCCCTCGGCATCGCCGCTGACGAAACCGCGCCGGCGCAATTCCGATACCAGCACGGTCGGCGCCTGTTTGCTCGGCACCGTGAAGCTGCGGATCGGTTGCAGCGTGTAGTGATTGTCTTCGTCGCGCAGCGGAAACCATTGCGTGATCTGACCGGCGCTGGTGGCCACAACCAGAGAGATGCCGCCGGCAATGAATTGGGCGCCCTGCACCCGCTCCGCGTGCGGCGCCGTGTCCACCATCTGGATGAGCTTGGGCTCAGCCGGCGTGCGGATATCGTAATACCCCATCTGGCCGTCCTCGGCCAGGACGAACAACCACTCCTGCAACGGATTGACCAGCGCGTACTTGGCCGCCACCGGCGCGCTGAACACGACATTGGCCGCCGGCGCCAGGGTCACGCTCTCGTCGACGATCGAGGTTTGTTTGTCAAAGGTCTGTAAGACAATTTCGTTTGTTTCGAGCACGCCCGCGAGCAGCAGGCTGTCGTTATCCACGCGCACCGCCAGATCACGCAGTCCCTGAGCGTTGAACGGAATCGGCTGCGCGCCAAGCGGGAAGGACAGCGCCGGCGAAATGGTCTTCTGCCCCGCCGGGTACGTGATCGGATAGCGGTGCTGCAATAACAATACCGTGCCATCGCTCAGGCCCAGCGCCAGCAGGCCATCCTCGGCATCCACCTCGGTAGCATGCGCCAGACCGACGCCGGCGGGCAGGTTTAGCGCTTCCTGCCTGATCAGCTCGCCGTTTTCCAAACGGAAAAAGACAAGCCGGCCGTCCGTGGTAAGACGCAAGCCCACTTCGCCCTGTTCTTCCACCGACAGGTACAGGGTGGCGCCGCCGCCCGGCGCCACAAAAGCCGCCTGCGCTTCGATCTCTGCCGACTTGAATAGCGGCACGACCACTGAGGCCAAATAGAAAAAGATCAGCAGCAAAGCGCCGATCACGCTGATGCCACCGATCGCCACGGTGTAACGGGCGATCCAGTCCTTGGTCTTGCGCCACTGCTGATGGCGGCGATTTTCCGCGGTCAGACCTGTGGGTGCGGACATAAGCGTTTACCGGAGAAAGAGTTTTACTACGACTTGGCCAGCCTAGTGACGCAGTTTGACACTACCGTGACAATCGCGGCAAAAACAAACCCCGCCGCAGCGGGGTTTGCTGGTCGCATAAAGGCTTAGAAATCGAACTGCGTACGGAAACCCAGCGACTTGGGCGAGCCCTCGTAAGAAGGATTGCCGTTGGCGCGCTGCACATCAATGTCATGGCTGATCAGGTTCAGCATGAAGCGCACGTTGGGGTTTACGTAGTAGTTGACGCCAATAGTGTAGGTTTCGATCTGGTTCTCGACCGTGCTCTCAGGCGGTGTCACCACGCCCGGTGTCGGCACGTTGATGTTGAATTCGCTTTCGAGAAAGTCGTAGCGCGCCACCAGCTCCCAGGCACCGGTTTTCTTCAGCGGCTTGAGACGATCGAACGTGCCGGTACCGGAGCGATAAGGCCGGGATTCGCCGGTCAGGAACCAGCTGCCGAAGACATAGAAGCCGCTGATCTTGGGGTCGCCGTTCTGCGGGTTACCGCCGTTGCCCGCCGCCTTGGGACTGGCGGTCTTGTAGTCGGCCGTCAGGTATTCACCCTGTACGGAGAATGGCCCAAACACGAACGCGGATTCCAAACCATAGCGCAGCGCGCGCTCGCCCTCGCTGACGTTTGCATTCTGCAGCAGGCTGGTTGGCGTCACTGCGATCTGCGGCACGTTGCGGGCGTCGTAGCGCGTGGTAGCCGGCGCGACCGCGCGCACATCATCCTCTGTGGCCACTGCCGCACCGATATGCCAGAGCTTGAGCTTGTCCTTGATCGGGGTCCAGGTGACACGGCCGCCCAGGCCGAAGCCGGCGCTCGAGGCCGTATCGTCATTGACCCCCGCGGCGGCGCCGCCAAGATTGGCGCCGACGGTCGAGTCCGTGGTATCGGTTCGGTTGGCGTCGAAGTAAGGCATCACCGCCCAGGTCATATTGCCGTAAATGCTTGAGAGCTGCGCACCGCGGCGGAAGTTAGGAGCTACCGCATTGATCGGCATCGAACGCTCGATCAGCGTGATCGAGTTGGAGCTGGTCAGCTCTTCCAGACCCATCGGTGTCTTGAAATTACCAATCTGCAGGCGCACCGGCGGCGACTCGCCGCCAAATGGCTTCCAGCCGGTATAGGCCAGCCAGACATTCTGGAGGTTGACGTTATTGCCGCTGATGTTGTTCGAATTGGTGCCGGTCGGAAAATCGAGCTCGAGCTGGCCTTCCCACACCGTGTAGAGC
>JBOICV010000046.1:0-1935 GCA_050740255.1 Nevskiales bacterium
GCTCTCTGCGAGTCATAAGGCGATAATTTCTGCACGCGAGGCAGCACATGATACTAATCAGGCAAGATGATTACATTGACATTCTCAAATCCAAACATCTTTAATCGAGGGGGTCAAACCTTGAGAAGCTGTCCAACGGTTGACGTTTTTGCGATGGATCGTGCGGACGGGCGCCACTATCGGACAGCGGCAGGGTGGTTTCAGGCCGCAGTGGTGGATCCAGTCCTACGGTGACTGACTCACGTCACCCACGGACGGATCACAGTGAATTTGTTTTCTGTCCACCACGGCTTCGTTCAGTTGCGGCTGAAGTTCACTCCTTTCTTCCAGAATTTCTGCACGTTGTGGCCAATGGCCAGCAGGTGCAGCTCAATGTCGCAACCGCGCAGGCCGCGCAGCCGCAGCCGCCGCACGCCGCGGTTGTGTTGCCATTGGCCAAACACCGGTTCGACGATCGTCTTGCGTTTCTTGTACAGCGCCTGGCCCGCGTCGCTGCGCAGGCGGTCGTGGGCGCGGCGAATCTTGGCATACTCCCGATGCACTTCGATGGTGCGCACGCCGCGGCGGTCGCTCGTGCATTGCTCGCGCACAGCACAACTCGCGCAGTCCACGCCGCCATAGACGGTGGTGGGCAGACCGCGCCGCTGATGTTTCTTTTGCACGATGAGTTTGCGACCTTGCGGACAGGTGAACTCATCGGCGGCGGCATCGTAGCTGAAGTGGTCGCAGTGGTAGGGGTCGGCGGGCGGCGGGGCTTGGCCGCGATTGAGTTGGCGGGCAGCTTGACCGTCGGGCACGAAGCATTCGGTCGGGCCGTCTTCGGCTTGGGCGATGGCCTCGTCGGTGTAGTAGCCGTTGTCAGCGAGGGCTTGCGCGGCGGGTGCGCCGGCGGTTTTCTCCACTTGCCGGATCATCGGGTTGAGTTGTTCGCGTTCTTCGGCGCAGGCGGTCGGTTTCACGGCGACGACCAGGCCGCAGCCCTCGTCGACGGCGGCGTGGGCATTGTAGCCGGGGATGATGCGGCCCTGTTTTTTCACCCACACGGCGTCGGGATCGGTAGGGATGACATCCTTGCGCACGCTGGTTTTGTCGGCGGCACGCTGGGCGGTTTGGTCGCGCTGGAGTTTGTCCAGGGCTTTGGCCAGTTGCGCGCGCCGCCGCTGCGTCTTGCGTAGTTTCTTGGGCAGCGTGTCGGCGTCGGCGTTCGCGCCGTACTGGGTGTCTTGCTTGTGGTCGGTGGCTTCCACTTCGGCGAGGTAGGCATCGAGTTTTCCCAACTGCTCTTGGAGTTGCTCGGCCGTGCGCTTGCGCGAGGGGCGGGCATCGGCCTGCAGCTTGACGCTGTCAATGGCCACCAAACCGAGCCGCACCAAGCCCAGTTGCCGGCCCAGGCGCACCGTCTGGGCAAACACCCAGCGCAACAGCCGGCGTTTGCGGCGGCGAAACAGCGACAGCGTCCGGTGGTCGGGGCACTGCCCGTCGCTGAGAAAGCGGAACGCGTAGTTTTCCACGCACTGGCGGGCGACCTCGCGGCCCGAAGTCAGGCCGCGCGCGTAGGCGTAAATCCAGACCTTGCACAACAGGCGAATGTCAAAGGCGGCTTCGCCGGCGGTGTGTTCGTAGTGGCGATTGAGCCGCGCGACGCCGATGGATTCGACCAATTCGTCCACCACACGGGCCAAATGATCGGCGGGCAAGATCACGTCCGGGCTCGGTCCCCAGAACTGTCCTTCACGGCTGTACGGGCGCAGGGCCATCGCGAACCTCCTTGGTTGAACTCGACGGCATCGCGTCGCGATGCTACTTGTCTCTGTGCCAGCACCGTGAGATGAATGCAATGACAAAGTCGCGTTTCGTAAAAAAAACCGCCATCAATCGTTGGACAGCTTCTCAATGACTGACCCCCTCGACTACCAAGACCTCCGACTCCTGCCC
>JBOICV010000047.1:0-1470 GCA_050740255.1 Nevskiales bacterium
GCGCGCCGCCCCTGCATGAAATCCCAGTTGCAAGCCTTGCTTGCCGAAACGCTCGCCCGGCTTGCGGCCGGAGAGCTTGCCGGCCTTCAACTGCCGGCGGAAATTCCACTCGAGCGCACGCGCGACAGCGCGCACGGCGACTTCGCCAGCAATATCGCATTGGGCCTGGCTAAATCCTCAGGCCGCAAGCCGCGCGAGCTGGCCGAGTTGATCCTGCGTGAACTACCGGCCTCCGCGCTGATTCGGAAAGTGGAAATCGCCGGTCCCGGTTTCATCAATTTCTTCCTCAATCCGGCGGCGCAGTTTGCGGTTTTGGAGCAGATTCTCGACCTCGGTGCGGCCTATGGCCGCGCTTCAGCCAATAGCCGTAATCCCATCCTGATCGAATTCATATCGGCCAATCCTACCGGCCCCTTGCATGTCGGTCATGGCCGCGGTGCTGCTTACGGCGACTCGCTGGCGAATCTGCTGGAGGCCGCAGGGCATAAGATTACGCGCGAATACTATGTCAATGACGCTGGCCGGCAGGTGGACGTACTCGCCATCAGCGTATGGCTTCGGTATCTGGAGCTGTTTGGCGAGATCGTGCCGTTTCCGAACCGCGGCTACCCCGCCGACTACATAAGAGCCATTGCCGAGCAACTGAAATCCCAGCAGCGCGACAGCTTCCGGCGTGTGGCGGGAGAAGTGGCGCAGGCGCTGCCGGCCGATCCGGTTCCAGCACAAGACGCCAGTAACGAGGAGCGGGCGCAGATCAAAGTACAGCAGGAAGCCTATCTGGACGCGTTGATCGTCCGCGCCAAGGCGGTGCTCGGCAGCAGCTATTGGCTGCTGCTGGATTATTCGCTTAAAGACCAACTCGCCGGCATCCGCAGCACGCTGCGCAGCTTCGGTGTGCGCTTCGATCACTGGACTTCGGAACGGGCCTTGGTGGACAGCGGCAAGGTGGAGCAGGCCATCTCCCGCTTGCAGGACAGCGGCCAGATCTACGAGCAGGACGGCGCGCGTTGGCTGCGTACTTCAGCTTTTGGCGATGAGAAAGACCGCGTACTGTTCAAGGCCGATGGTGCGGCGACTTATTTCGCCAACGATCTGGCTTATCACATGGACAAGCTGGATCGCGGTTTCGACAACTTGCTCAATGTCTGGGGCGCCGATCATCACGGCTATATCGCACGCGTGCGCGCCGCGGTTGAGATGCTGACCGGCCGCAAAGATGCCTTGCAGGTACGTCTGGTGCAGTTCGTCACCCTGTCCTCGGGCCGCATGGGCAAACGCAGCGGCAATTTTGTGACCTTCGACGAATTGCTCAAAGAAACGGGACGCGATGCAACACGCTTTTTCTATCTGCTGCGCTCACACGATCAGCATCTGGAATTCGATATCGAGCTGGCGCGCTCGCACAGCAACGACAATCCGGTGTACTACGTACAGTACGCGCATGCCCGCATTTGCCGGGTGATGGAGCAG
>JBOICV010000048.1:0-5748 GCA_050740255.1 Nevskiales bacterium
CGGTGAGCGTCTGCGCCGGCGCGACCGTGATCGAGTCGCCGGTGTGCACGCCCATCGGGTCCAGATTCTCGATCGAGCAGATGATGATGCAGTTGTCCTTTTTGTCACGGACCACTTCCATCTCGAACTCTTTCCAGCCGAGCAGCGACTCTTCCAGCAGCACTTGGGTCGTCGGCGACAAATCGAGTCCGCGCGCGACAATCTCCTCGAACTCCTCCCGGTTGTAGGCGATGCCGCCGCCGGAACCGCCCAGCGTGAACGACGGCCGGATGATGATGGGAAAGCCGATCTGCTCGAGTACCTCGCGCGCCTCCTCCACCGACTGCGCCATGCCGGAGCAGGCGGATGCGAGACCGATCTCGCCCATGGCTTCGCGGAATTTCTGCCGATCCTCGGCCATTTCGATGGCGGCTTCCCTGGCGCCAATCATTTCGACTTTGAATTTGTCGAGCACGCCGTGGTGTGCCAGATCCAGGGCGCAATTCAGCGCGGTCTGGCCGCCCATGGTCGGCAGCAGCGCGTCCGGCTTTTCTTTCTCGATAATGCGGGCGACCGTCTGCCAGTTGACCGGCTCGATGTAAATCGCATCCGCCATGTCCGGGTCGGTCATGATGGTCGCCGGATTGGAGTTCACCAGGATGACCCGGTAACCCTCCTGTTTGAGTGCCTTGCAGGCCTGGGCGCCGGAGTAGTCGAATTCGCAGGCCTGGCCGATGATGATGGGTCCGGCGCCGATGATCAGGACGCTTTTGATATCGCTGCGCTTAGGCATTTTTCTTATCCATCAGCTGTATGAAATGCCGGAACAGCGGGGAAACGTCATGCGGGCCGGGACTGGCTTCAGGATGCCCCTGGAAGCTGAAGGCCGGTATGTCGCTGCGTTCGATTCCCTGCAAGCTGCCATCGAACAGGGAGCGGTAGGTCGGCATCACGTTCTTCGGCAGCGTGGCTTCGTCCACCGCAAAGCCATGGTTCTGGCTGGAAATCATCACCTGCCCGGTCTTCAGGTCTTGCACCGGATGATTGGCGCCGTGATGACCGAACTTCATCTTCACGGTTTTGGCGCCACAGGCCAGCCCCAGAATCTGATGCCCGAGACAGATTCCCATGACTGGCAACTTTTGCTGCATCAATTGCTGCGCGGCCTCGATCGCGTAGCTGCAAGGCTCGGGATCGCCCGGACCGTTGGACAGTAAGACCCCATCCGGTTTGAGCTTTAGCACGTCCGCGGCTGAGGTCTGCGCCGGCACCACGGTGAGACGGCAACCGGCGTCCACCAGGCTGCGCAGGATATTGCGCTTGACGCCAAAGTCGTAGACCACGACATGCTTCTTCTGAAAAATGGGGTCGGAGTCGATTTTCTTTGACTGCAGTTTGCCTAGCGAGCCGGTCGAAGGTGGAAAACTCGACTCCGACCCCATTTTTCCGGACCCCATTTTTCCGGTGCCGGGACTGGCCCAGGACGGCTCGGTCCATTCGTAGGCTTTATTGACCGTGACGACTTTGGCGAGATCGGCCCCTTTCAGGCCGGGAAAGGCGCGCGCCTGCCGCAGCGCTTCGGCCTCGTCAATTTTTCCGGCCATGATGCAACCGTTCTGAGCGCCCTGTTCGCGCAGAATGCGCGTCAGGCGGCGCGTATCAATATCGGCAATCGCGACGACTTTATTGCGCTGGAGATAGTCGCTTAAGTTCTCCTCACCGCGCCAATTGCTTCTGGCACGCGGAACTTCACGGATGATCAGCCCGGCGGCGTAAACCTCATTGGATTCGACGTCTTCGCGATTGGCGCCGACATTGCCGATATGCGGATAAGTCAGCGTGACGATTTGTTGCTTATACGACGGGTCGGTGAGGATTTCCTGATAACCCGTGATGGCGGTATTGAATACCACCTCGCCGACGGTGGTGCCGTCGGCACCGATGGCGACGCCATGAAAAAGGCTGCCGTCGGCCAGGGCGAGAAGCGCAGGCGTGGAGCCTGCCGAATGAGCAGCTTGCTGGGTCAAGGCGCGTCTCCGAGCGTCCAATCCAGCCCCGGACACGACGCGGGGGCTCATCTGAGCCCCCGCTTGTGTCTGAAGCTGTGGAATTATACAGACGCGCGCCAGCAACGCAAAGTTTTTAGCGACGCTCCTTCAGCAGGTCGCGGATCTCGGTCAGCAGTTTTTCCTCGGCGCTGGGTGCGGCCGGTACCGGCTTGGCCTCCTCCCTTCTCTTGAGCGTATTGATACCTTTCACCAGCAGGAAAATGACGAAGGCAACTATGGTGAAATCCAGCAGGGTCTGAATGAACTTGCCATAGGCAACGGTTACTGCGGGGCTGGTCGCGGTGGCCGCCTTCAAACTTATGGCGAGATCACCAAAATCCACTCCGCCAATTGCCAGTCCAATGGGCGGCATCACCACGTCGGCCACCAGCGAAGACACGATCTTGCCAAAGGCGGCGCCGATAATGATGCCTACCGCCATATCCACCACATTGCCCTTGACCGCAAAGGTCTTGAATTCCTGTAACCAGCTCATGCTTGCCTCCTTGGATTTGTTTGTCGTCCCGGGTTCTACCTACGCACCCTCCAGCGTGAAGCTCGCCTTGACCGCCGGCAGATCGCGGCGCATGGCTTCATAATGCTGGGCGTCGTCGCCATCCTTGCCGTAAGGGTTCGCCTGCGGCAGAGCGGCAATATAGGCATAGCCATTGCGTTCCGTCAGCAAATCGCCAAGCGGCGGCCCCTCTTCCTTCTGCCGCGCCTGCCACTCGCCCTGACCGAGCACCACCACCATCAGCAGGGGTTGTTCACGCAACTCGGGCGCAGCGGGAAGATATAGGTACTCGACCACCAGTATCGCTTCCGGCACGACGTTGCTCGCCGCCGAGCCTTCGATCCTTTCGATGCGGTAACGCTCTTTCCAGCTTTCCGGCAGCGCCAGGTTAAAAGCCGGCACTGTTTTCGCAGGCGCGGGCGCTGCCCCGTCGACCGGCACCGGCGCGCGCGTCGTCGGCGCTGTATTGCGATCACAGGCCGCGAGCGTGGTAAGTGTCATTAACAAAACGGCTGATCCAAGCTTGAATTTCATCTGAAATATTTTTTTCTGCGCGGGCAGCCCGCAAACGATAGAAAACCCGTTCAGGTTTTTAGTTCCAATACGTCCTGCATGTCGTACAGCCCCGCCGGCTTGCCGGCGAGCCACAGTGCCGCGCGCATCGCGCCCATGGCGAAAGTCAGTCGGCTGGAAGCCTTGTGGCTGATTTCCACCCGCTCGCCCGCACCCAGAAACATGACCGTGTGGTCGCCGACCACATCGCCACCGCGAATAGTCGAGAAGCCAATTGTCTTGCGATCGCGTTCGCCGGTCGTGCCCTCGCGGCCGTAAACCGCGCAGTCCTTCAAGTTCCTGCCCAGCGCGCGCGCCACGATTTCGCCCATTGCGAGCGCGGTGCCCGAAGGGGCATCCACTTTGTGCCGGTGATGCGCCTCGACGATCTCGATGTCCGACTGCTCCCCCAACACCCGTGCGGCCATATCCAGCAGCTTCAGGCTGAGGTTAACGCCAACGCTGAAGTTGGGCGCCATCACGATGGGAATTTCCCGTGCGGCCGCTTGTATTTGGGTCTTCTGCGGCGCGGTGAAGCCGGTCGTCCCTATGACCATCGCGCGCCGCGCCGCGCGGCAGCTTTCCAATGCCTTGAGGCTGGGTTCGGGCCGGGTAAAGTCCACCAGCACATCAAAGGCGCCGGTGTCTATCCTGCTGCTCAGTTTGACGCCGAGATCGCTCAGACCGGCGAACGCACCCGCGTCGCGGCCGATATCGGAACTGTCGGCGCGCTCGATGGCCGCTGACAGTTGCAGCCGCGGGTTACCGGTGCAGGCTTCGATCAGCGCGCGGCCCATGCGGCCGGCGGCGCCGTGAATTGCGATGCGAATCGGCTGTGACATGCGCCCTCACCCTGACCCTCTCCCCGAGGGAGAGGGAAAATAAAGGCGCGTATTCTCGCACCCCACGCGGCTGAATGCGATTGTTATTGACGACCTGCCGCTACGCGCAGGCGTCTAAGTTCATCCGCGTCCTTGAGCCGCTGCTGACGCCGCCAGTCGGCCTCGGCGTAGCGATGCTTTTCCTCCGCAGTTTCCGGCAGGACCGGCGGCACCGGCCGCGGCTTGCTGGCCGCGTCCACGGCGACGAAAGTCAGGTAAGCCGACAGCACATGCCGGCGCGCGCTGCTGCCAACTGCTTCGGCCTCCACCCGCACGCCGACTTCCATGGAACTGTTCCAGGCGCGGTTGACGGCGGCGGCAAATACCAACACATCGCCGCGCCGCGCCGGCGCCAGAAAATTCACCGCGTCCACGCTGACCGTCACGCACACGCCGCCGGCATGACGATCGGCGACCACTGCGGCGATGCGATCCATCTGCGCCATGACCAGGCCGCCGAAGACCGTGTCGTTGGAATTCAGGTCATTGGGGAAAATCAGATACACCTGCTCGCGTACGGCGGATGCGGCGACGGGTTTCGGTTGCATGGCTGATCCCTAGGGTTTTACGTGTGTTTCGAAGAATCGGCGTGCCTTGCCCAGCCATGATTGCGCCTGCGGACTGTGCTGCCCGTCCTTCAGGGTCTCGGCCAGTTCGCGCAGCAACTCCTGCTGGCGCTTGCTGAGCTTGACCGGTGTTTCAACTTCCAGGTGGCAGAGCAAATCTCCCTGCGCCCCGCCGCGCATCGAGGGCACACCCTTGCCACGCAAGCGAAAGGCCTTGCCGCTCTGGGTTTCAGCCGGGATTTTGAGATTAACCTTGCCGTCCAGTGTCGGCACTTCGAGCTCCCCGCCGAGCGCCGCGGTCGCAAAGTCTATCGGCAGCTTGCAGTGCAGGTCGCCACCGTCGCGCTCGAAAATCGCGTGCGGCCGCACCGAGATCTGCACGTACAAATCACCCGGCGGTCCACCGCGTTCGCCGGCCTCGCCCTGGGCGGTCAGGCGGATGCGATCGCCCTCGTCCACGCCGGCCGGTACTTTTACATCCAGCGTCCTGGACTTCTGCACCTTGCCCTGACCGCGGCAATCCTTGCACGGATTGCTGATGATCTTGCCGCTGCCGCGGCACTGCGGGCAGGTCTGCTGCACCGAGAAAAAGCCCTGCTGCATCCGCACCTGGCCGGCGCCGCGGCAGGTCGGGCAGGTCTGCGCCTGGCTGCCCTTGGCCGCGCCGGAGCCGTCGCAGGTTTCGCAGCCCGCCAAAGTCTGGAATCGAATCTTGATGGTGTCCCCGAACACCGCCTGTTCCAGATCGAGTTCGAGGTTGTAGCGCAGATCGGCGCCGCGGTAAGTCTGCGGGCCGCCGCGCGCGCCGCCGGCACCGCCGAAAATGTCGGCAAACACATCGCCGAAGATATCGCCGAAGCCGCCGAAACCTCCGGGGCCGCCGCCAGCACCGCCGGGTCCGCCGCTTAAGCCCGCGTGACCGAACTGGTCATAGGCTGCGCGCTTTTGCGCATTTGCAAGCACTTCGTAAGCCTCGTTCGCTTCCTTGAACTTGGCTTCCGCTTCCTTGACCCCCGGATTGCGATCCGGGTGATGCTTCATCGCCAGCTTGCGATAGGCTTTTTTTAATTCATCCTCGGAGGCGTTCTTGGCCACGCCTAGGACTTCGTAGTAATCACGCTTGGCCATGCTGATCCCGAATAGAAATCACCCTCTCCCCCACTGTTGGGGGAGAGGGTTGGGGTGAGGGGGAGCGGCGCCGAAACCCC
>JBOICV010000049.1:0-2611 GCA_050740255.1 Nevskiales bacterium
CGCCAGCTTGGCTGGGCGCCCAAGGTAAGTTTCGCGGAGCTGGTCGAAGAGATGGTGCGCGAGGACTTCGCTATCGCGCAGCGCGATCAACTGGTGCGGCAGAGCGGTTACAAGGCCTTCCGGCATCACGAGTGACGGTTGTGCAAGCCAACGACAGAATATATGTAGCAGGTCATCGCGGCCTGGTTGGCGCGGCCCTGTTGCGCCGGCTGCAAGCGGAGGGGTTCGGCAATTTGTTGCTAAAAACCCACACCGAGCTGGAATTGCGTCAGCAGTCGGCGGTGGAAAGTTTTTTTGAGCAGGCCAAACCGCAGGTTGTTTTTCTGGCCGCGGCGCATGTTGGCGGTATTGGCGCGAACAGCCACTATCCGGGCGAATTCATTTACGACAACCTCGCGATCCAGACCAATGTGATCCATGCGGCGTGGAAGAGCGGGGTCAAGAAACTCGTTTTCCTGGGCTCGTCCTGTATCTACCCGAAACTCGCCCCGCAGCCGATGCCCGAATCGGCGCTGCTGACCGGACCGCTCGAGCCGACCAACGAGTGGTATGCCATCGCCAAGATCGCCGGCATCAAACTGTGTCAGGCCTATCGGCGGCAATATGGGTTCGATGCGATCTCGCTGATGCCGACCAATGTCTATGGTCCCGGCGACAACTTCCACCTCGAGAATTCGCACGTCGTACCGGCTTTGCTGCGCAAGTTCCATGAGGCCAGGCAGAGCGCCGCGCCGCAGGTGGTGATCTGGGGCAGCGGCACACCACGGCGGGAGTTTATCCACGTTGACGATCTGGCCGACGCCACGGTTTTTCTGGCGCAGCGTTACAGCGGCGAAGAGTGGGTCAACGTCGGCACCGCACAGGAGGTCAGCATCCGCGAGCTGGCCGAACTGGTGGCTTCCGTTGTCGGCTACCGTGGCCGGATTGTGCAGGACCCCGCTCAGCCTGACGGCGCGCCACGCAAGCTGCTGGACAGCCGCCGTCTGGCCGGGCTTGGCTGGCGCAGCCGCATCGGTCTGGAGCAGGGGCTGACGGACACCTATCGCTGGTATGTCGCGCAACGCGGCGGGCTCAGAACTTGAGTGGCGCCGCCTTTCGCCCGCGCCGCCTGCCGGATGTGTTGGCGCTGTCGCTGTGGCTGCTCCCGATCATGGACATGTTGATCGTGCTGGGCGCCACTGCCGGTATTTCTTGGGGGCTCACTTGGCTGCGCGAAACAGTCGTGGTGTGGCCCTGGGCACCCTACTACCAAGTCGCGGTTTCTTTCTGGATATTACTGACACCCCTGGTTTTCTTTCACTTTCAGCTCTATCACTCATACCGCGGTGAAAGCCTGGCGGTCGAATTGACTCGCGTCACAGCGGCTTGGGTAGTCGTCGCCGCGGGCCTGGTACTGGTAGCGGTTGCAACCAAGACCAGCACCCTGTTCTCGCGGGTCTGGATGACCAGTTGCTTGGTCGGCACGCTGGGCCTGTTCTGGGCCACGCGCATCGGGTTGCGCCTGGCACTCGCGCATGCGCGACAACTCGGCTGGGACACGCGGGAGATTCTGTTGGTGGGAGGAGGGCGCGCTGCCGAGCGTGTAGTGCAGCAGCTCGGGGCTAATCGGTGGGCAGGCTACTGGGTGCGTGGCTATTTCTGCGAGCAAGCTGAAACGCACGGCGATTTGAGCAAGCTGAGCTATCTTGGCCCGGTCGACAGAATTGAAGAATATGTCGCGCAAAGCCAACCTCGGCCGGACCAGGTCTGGATCGTAATGTCCACCAATGAACTTTCGCGTCTGCGCCGCACTCTGGCCGTGGTTGGAAGGACTTTGCTCGACTGTCGCCTTGTACCCAGCATGATGGAGTTCAGTCTGCTGAATTACAGCGTCAGCCAGGTTGCCGGCCTGCCCGTGTTGGACTTGAGCCGCAGCCCGATGTCCGGCCTGAATCGCCTGATCAAAGCCGCTGAAGATCGGATACTGGCCGCGCTAATTGTCACCATCGCGGCACCGCTGATGCTGTGTATCGCGCTTGGGGTAAAGCTCAGCTCACCGGGACCGGCGCTGTTCCAGCAGCGACGGCATGGCTGGAATGGCGAGGAAATCACGGTGCTCAAGTTCCGTACCATGTACGCACTGCCGGAAACGGAAGGAGCTTTTGCGCAGGCCCGCCGTGACGACCCACGGGTCACAGCCTTTGGCGCCTTTTTGCGGCGGACTAGCCTGGATGAGCTGCCCCAATTCTTCAACGTGCTGGGCGGGACCATGTCCGTGGTCGGTCCGCGCCCGCACCCGATTGAACTGAACAAGCAGCATATGAAGCTGGTGGAGGGGTATATGCTGCGCCACAAGGTCAAGCCCGGAATTACCGGTTGGGCCCAGGTCAACGGTCTCCGGGGTGAGACCGATACCCTCGAAAAAATGCAGCGCCGGGTGGAGTACGATCTGTACTATATTGAGCACTGGTCGCTGTGGCTGGATTTGGCCATTGTGGTCCTGACCTTGATGAAAGGCTTTATTTCTCCGCGCGCTTATTGAATAATCAACAGGTTAATGGAGCTTTAGGAGGGTAGGGTGACGAATAAGAAAGCGCATGGAGTGCTGCTGGCCGGCGTTACGGCCGTATCC
>JBOICV010000050.1:0-9061 GCA_050740255.1 Nevskiales bacterium
GGCGATCCGGTATACGGTCGGCGCCTGGCTTTGCCGCCGCGGGCAAGGCCCGAGCTTGAAGCCGTTTTGCGTGCGTTCCGGCGTCAGGCCCTGCACGCGCGCCGGCTCGCGCTCAGCCATCCCCTGAGCCTGCAGGCCTGCGCCTGGGAGGCGCCGCTGCCGCAGGATTTGCAAGCTTTGCTGGCGGCCTTGCGCGCGGATGCGCGCGCGGGAAATCCCCCCTTACCCCCCTTTTCCAAAGGGGGGAGAGCGAAGTGAGATGCACACAACTGACATGGTTGCCGCCATCCTCCCTTACCCCCCTTTTCCAGAGGGGGAGAGCGAAGTGAGATGCACACAACTGACATGGGTGCCGCCATCCTCCCTTATCCCCCTTTTCCAAAGGGGGGAGAGCGAAGCGAGATGTGCATAACTGACATGGTTGCCGCCATCCTTCCTTACCCCACTTTTCCAAAGGGGGGGAGAGCGAAGTGAGATGTGCATAACTGACGTGGGTGCCGCCATCCTCCCTTACCCCCCTTTTCCAAAGGGGGAGAGCGAAGTGAGATGTGCACAACTGATATGGGTGCCGCAGTCCCGCCTTGCCTCCCTTTACCAAAGGGGGGAACGCGAAGCGGTGCGCACAACTGACATGGTAGCCACCGTCCCCTCTTACCCCCCCTTTGCAAAAGGGGGGAGAGCGAAGCGAGGGAGGATTTGATGGAGGGGGCCAGAGCGCTCTATCCGGACTGGCCGGCGCCGCCGTCGGTGCACGCCTTCGTCACGACGCGCGACGGCGGCTTCAGCACCGGCGCGTATGCCAGCCTGAATCTCGGCGATCATGTCGGCGACGATCCGCAGGTCGTTGCCGCCAATCGCGAACGAGTACGCAAGTCCGCAGCGCTGCCGGCCGAACCCCATTGGCTGCAGCAAGTGCATGGCCGCGTGGTGGTGGATTTGGCGACGGCGTCTTTGCAGCCGGTAGCCGACGGCGCGGTAAGTTTTGCGCCCGGCGCGATTTGCGCGATTTTGACCGCGGACTGTTTGCCGGTGCTCCTCTGTGATCGCGCGGGCCAGCGCGTTGCTGCTGCGCACGCGGGCTGGCGCGGTCTGGCGGCGGGCGTGCTGGCCGAAACGGTCACGAGCTTGAATTGCCCGCCGGCTGAGCTGATAGCCTGGCTCGGCCCGGCCATAGGGCCGGACGCCTTCGAAGTGGGAGCTGAAGTGCGCGCGGCGTTTCTGCAGAAAGACAGCGCCGGTGCGGCGTGCTTCCGTCCCAATCGAGCGCATCATTGGCTCGCCGACATTTACGAACTTGCGCGCCGCGAACTACGCCTGCTGGGTGTGAAGGACATCTTCGGCGGCGGCTACTGCACTTATTCTGAACGTGAGCGCTTCTATTCGTATCGCCGTGATGGCGTCACTGGCCGCATGGCGGCGCTGATCTGGATAGAGCCTTGTTAACATAGCGCCCCGCACCGGGCGTCGTTGCCATGTCTTCTCTGCTGCTGCTCGTTGTATTCAGTCTGCTCGGCGGCCTGCTGAGCGCGGTCGCGGCAGGGCTATTCCTGATACTGCGTCCGCAGTGGCAGCAGCGCGCCTTGCCCAGTCTGGTCAGCCTGGCAATCGGCGCGCTGCTCGGCGCCGCCTTTATCGGCCTGCTGCCGCATGCGGCCGAGCTGCACGGCGGTGATTTGCACCAGCTTGGCGTCGCGGTACTGGTTGGCATTCTGCTGTTCTTCGTGCTGGAGAAAGTGTTGTTGTGGCGGCACAGCCACACCGGGCACGGCGAGGATCACGCGCATTGTGAACACCCGCCGCCGGGCCGCGCGGCAGCGAGCCTGGTCTTGTTCGGCGACGCCACGCACAACCTGGTGGACGGACTCCTGATCGGCGCGGCATTTCTGGTCGATGTGAAGCTGGGCATCCTCACCAGCCTGGCAGTCGCAGCGCATGAGATTCCGCAAGAGTTGGGGGATCTCGCCGTCCTGTTGCATGCCGGCTTGCGCCCAGCGCGCGCCTTTCTGCTGAACCTGTTGACCAGTCTGGGCACCGTCGTGGGTGCACTAGCAGGCTACTTCGCGCTCGACCCGCGCTGGCTGCCGTATGCGCTGGCGCTGGCTGCCGCCAGCTTTATATACGTCGCCATGGCCGACCTCATCCCGGGCTTGCAGCAGGACAGCGGCTTGGTGACGACTTTGCGCCAGCTCCTGCTGATTGTCGCCGGCAGTGCCGCGATTTATGCCACCCATGCCGCCATGCATTAAGCGCGAAAAGTGCTGCGCGCGCTTGCGCCGGTGGATGCGGTTTGCTAAAACAGCTAATAGTTGAGAGCCTGTAGCCTAGGGCTTTCCAAAAATAATACATAAGACAAGCAGTTCTAGCGGGCCGCGCATGGTTTCGCGCAGGCCGGAGGAGACGTGTGGCGGGTGAGCCCCGTTCGCGTCGCACGCTGTGCTTACTCCTCTGTCGGTCCGCTGGAACGGTAACTGGAGAAAAGAGGAGAGGTCGGGTGATGCGCATGTCACAACTGCTTTGCAAACGGTATTCCTTCGTCTATTCCTGGGCGGCCGCGGCGGCACTCGCCAGCGCTACGGCCCAAGCCTTCCAGTTCGATCTCGGGCCGATTAACGCCTCGCTCGACAACACTATCACCGTGGGCGGCGCCTGGCGCCTCGAGGATCGCGATCCGCGCCTCATCGGCAAGAGCAATCTGCAGCCGGGCCTTTGCACCGCGCGTCGCAGCAACGGTAGCTTGGGCAATAAGGAGGGCCACGATGGTACGCCCGACGGCTCGCCCGGCAATATCGGCTTCACTTGCAACGACTCCGACGGTCCCGAGGTCAACGCGGCCTATGTGCGCGAGCCCGGCAGCCTCACCCCGAACGGCGACAACGGCAATCTCAACTATGAGAAGCACGAGATGGTCAATGCGGCGGCGAAATACACCGCCGACCTGACTCTCAAGTACGGCGACTTCGGCGCTTTTATCCGCGGCATTTATTTCTTCGACAACATCAATAACGACTTTATCGAACGCCACCCGGATACCACTTTGCAACCTGCTTTCACCGACCGTTCGAGCAAGATCAACGACAACATCGGCACCGACTTCGACGTTCTCGACGGTTACATAACCTGGAACGCGCCCTTCTTCGGCGACCGCACTTTGACCGTGCGCGTCGGCGATCAGGTGATCAACTGGGGTGAGAGCGCCTTCCTGGCGCTGGGTTCCATCAACAACATCAACCCGCCCGACGCCACGCGGCTGCGCCTGCCGGGCTTCGACGTGAAGGAGTTATTCCAGCCGGCGGGCATTGTTTACCTGTCCACCGACCTGACCGAAAGCATCTCCACCGAATTGTTCTACCAGTACGACTGGGTGCCGATAGTGCCCGACCAGGCCGGCAGCTTTTTCTCGACCAACGACATCGCCGGCGGCGGCACCTACGCCATGCTGTCCTTCGGCAAGGCGCCGGAAGATCCCAACGGCGACTATCGGCCGCAGGACAATCCGAATGATCCCGCGGGTCCGGTATCCAGTTCCAGCCGCACCATATTGCGCAGTCCTGATGTGTTGCCGGAAGACGGCGGACAGTATGGTCTCAGTTTCAAATATCTGGCCCAGTGGCTGAACGACGGCACTGAACTCGGGTTTTATCACCAGCACTACCACTCGCGTCTGCCCCTGGCTGGCGCGCGCGCGGCCGATGCGACTTGTATCGGCGAGACCACCACCAACCTCGTGCAGTTGCTGCTGGACTGCGTTCCAGGCGGGCCAAATGGCAGCCTGGGTGCAACCACCGTGGTGAATTTACTGGTATCGCAAGGCATCCCCGTTCCGCCGGAAATCGCGCAAGCCGCGGCCCTCGCCACGATCGGTCTGGCCAATGAGCCCCTGCCCTTCGACACCGCCCGCATCTTTCTCGAATACCCGGAGGATATTGATCTGTGGGGTCTCAGCTTCAACACCTCCATCGGTGATACGGCCTGGTCGGGCGAAGTGGCTTATCGCCCCAACAATCCCTTGGCGATTCATACCACCGATATCATCTTGGCGGCGGTGAATCCGGCCTTTCCGAACAACGCGGTCGATCTGTTGGTGGGTGTATTCCCCAACCGCCGCCTAGCGGCGCCGGACTACCTGACCTCGTACCGTGGCCGTGACCCCAGTTCACCCTCGGGTCGCATTCAGCCGGGTGAGTACATCCAGGGTTATGAGCGCTTCAAGACCTATAACCTCGAAACGACCTTCCTGACCACTATCGGCGGCGATAACTTTCTCAACGCCAGCCAGATTCTGGTGGTATTGGAGTTGGGCGCCACGCATGTCGTTGATTTGCCGGATCTCAATGAACTGCAGCTCGGCGGTCCCGGCACCGATAGTCACTACAGCCGTGGCGCGGACAGCACCCAGGCAGCGGGTACGCGTGACAGTGCGGACCTGACCAATTCCGCAGCTTGCGGGCCTACCTTTGACGCTTGCCGGCAGAATCCGAACCAGCAGACCGAAGGCTTTGCCACTGACTGGTCCTATGGTTACCGCTTCGTCACGTCCATCCGTTACCAGGACGCCTTTTTGGGCGCCAATCTGGAGCCGATCATCGGCATCTTCCACGACGTCGGCGGCTATTCGCCGGGTCCGGGCGGCAACTTCATCGAGGACCGCGTGATTGCGTTCTTCGGGCTGCGCTTCGACTATCTGTCCAAATGGACGGGCGAGATCCGTTACACCGATATCAGCGGCGGCGCGGAGCACAATGACACAATAGACCGCGATAACCTGTTCCTGTTCGTGGGCTATTCTTTCTAGCCGGACGCATCGGCTACCCGAAAAATCTACCAGAGAGTCCGCATGGCAAGGCACTTGAAGATCAAGACTATGGCCGGCGCTGTCGCGCTGCTGCTGGCGCTCGCCTCAGTATTGGCTTGGGCGCAGGACGAAACCGCGCCACCGGCCGCCGAGGATACGGCTGCCGCACCGGCGGCTGAAGAAGCCGCGCCGGCGGAACCGGCCGCGGCGTCCGAAGTTCCCGCGGACGGCACCGCGGCTGAGGGTGCAGCGGAGGAAGTAAGCACCGCCCCCGCCCAGCCCAAACCCGCGGAGAAACTGCCGAATGCCGCAAGCGCCGTGACGCTTGACGTGACCTATACCGGCGAAAGCTATGTGGCGGTGGGCGAACGCGGACATATTCTGCTGTCGGCGGACGGCAAGACCTGGACCCAGTCCGACTCGCCGGTGCGCGCCACCCTGACCGGCGTGTTTTTCGTAGACGCGAGTACCGGCTGGGCGGTCGGCCATGACGCGGCCATTCTTAACACCACGGACGGCGGCAAGAGTTGGGCCTTGCAGAACTGGGCGCCGGAGCTGGAGAAGCCGCTGCTGGATTTGTATTTCTTCGACGCGAGTCGCGGCATCGCCGTCGGTGCCTATGGTTTGTACCTGGCCACCGCCGATGGCGGGAAGAGCTGGACGACGGTGGCTAACGAGGTGACCGCCGAGGAATGGCATTTCAACAGCATCATTCGTCTTGGCGACGGCAGCATGCTGATCGCGGGCGAAGCCGGCGGGCTGGCGCATTCCAAGGACGAGGCTGCGACCTGGGTGCGGCTGGAGTCGCCCTATGAGGGCACGTTCTTCGGCGCGCTGCCGCGCGGCGACAAGGGCGCCATGCTGTTCGGCTTGCGCGGCAATGTGTTTGTCGCCGACGCCGCCGGCGCGGCGACGGCCGCCAGCTGGCGTCAGCTCAAGACCGATACAGTGCAAAGCTTCCTCGGCGGCACCACGATGCCGGATGGCAGCGTGCTGTTGGTCGGCATCAACGGCATCATCGCCAAGGGCGACAGCAACAGCCTGGCGCTGGCCCAGAACCCGGCCGCGACCAGTCTGTCCGCGGTAGTGCCGGCCGCAGGCGGCGGCGCGCTGGCGGTGGGCGAGAAAGGCGGCCAGATTCTTACCCCGTAAGAACAATAAGTATCCAGGAAGCGCATATGAAGAACCCGTTTACTGCCGAGGCTATTCTAAAATTCGTCGAGCCGATCGTGTATGCCTGGCGCATACCGATGCTGATCGCGCTGATTCTGTTAACCGTGTTCTTTGGCTATAAGGCTTCGCAGACCTTCGTGGACGCGGGTTTCGACAAATCCATTCCGCTGGAGCACCCCTATATGTCGGTGCTCAAGAAATACCAGGCGGACTTCGGCGGCGGCAACACCGTGCTCGTGGCGGTAATCCAGAAAGAAGGCGAGATTTACAACGAGAAATTTCTCGACACGCTCAAGAAAGCCACCGACGCGGTGTTCTTCCTGCCGGGCGTGGACCGCTCGCGGGTCACTTCGCTGTTCACGCCCAATACGCGTTATATCGAGGTGGTGGAAGGCGGTTTTGCGGGCGGCAACGTGATTCCGGCCGAGTACGCACCAAACCCGGAAATGTTCGATCTGGTGAAATCGAACACCGCCAAGGCCGGCGTGATCGGTCGGCTCGTCACCAATGACGAGCGCGGCGCGATGATCACCAGCGAGCTGCTGGAGTTCGATCCGGTCAGCAACGAGAAACTGAATTACCAGAGCGTCGCGCACAACCTGGAAGACAAGATTCGCGGCCAGTTCACCAATCCGAGGCGCTACGAGTACAAGCTGACCAGCGATTACGGCGAGCTCAAGGCCGGCACAGTGGTGTATGTGGGGTACTCGGAGCCTGGCGGTCTGCTCGGCTTCAAAACCCTCACCGCCGAGCAGAAAACGCCGGACGGCAAACCGATCTTCGTCAAGGGCGCCGACGTGGAATGGGTCGAGGCGGATAATCCCGACTACAACCCCGACGTGGACGTGCACATCATCGGCTTCGCCAAGGTCGTGGGCGATGTGACCGACGCCACCGGCGCGGTGCTGCTGTTCTTCGCCATCTCGGTGCTGATGACCTTCGTACTGCTGTGGATGTACAGCGCCTCATTCAAGCTGAGCGTGCTGGTGATCGTTTGCGCCGTGGTGGCGGTGGTGTGGGAGTTCGGCCTGCTGGTCAGCCTGGGCTATGGGCTCGATCCCTTTGCCATCCTGGTGCCCTTCCTGATCGTCGCGGTATCGGTTTCGCACGGCGTGCAGTACGTGAACTCGTGGGTCGGCTTTCTGGCCGCCGGGGTCAAACCCTACGACGCTTCGCTGTTCAGTTTCCGCCGGCTGGCCATCGCCGGCACCACCGCACTGATTACCGACCTCGCGGGCTTTCTGACCATCCTGCTGATCCCGATTGACATCATCCGCGAGATGGCGATCAACGCCTCGCTCGGCATGGCGGCGATCATCATCACCAACAAAATCCTCGCCCCGATTCTGCTGACCTATATCACGGTCAAGGATGTACCGGGCTTTCAGCGCAAACAGCAGTGGCGCGACGATTTGCTGGATCCGATGTTCCGGCTGGTCGCCAATGTGGTCAAGCCGGTACCCGCGACAATAATGGTGACGCTGGCCGCCATCGTGTTCGGCCTGTCCCTGTGGGGCCACCAGTTCAACATCATCGGCGACGCCCAGCGCGGCGTACCCGAGCTATGGCCGGACTCGCGCTACAACCAGGACAGCAACGCCATCGGCGACAACTTCGCCATCGGCACCGACATCATCAAGGTCATCGCCGAGACCAAGCCGGAGGCCTGCATTGACCACGCCGTCATGTCCGAGGTGGATCGCTTCATCTGGCATATGGAGAACACGCCGGGCGTGTCTTCGGTCATCGCGCTGGCGCAGCTCGCCAAGCAGGTCAACATGGGCTTTAACGAAGGCTCGCCCAAGTTCAAGGTGCTGCCGCGCAACCGCTTCAGCATGTCGCAGTCCATCACGCCGATTCCAACCTCGTCCGGTCTGCTGAACCCCGACTGCTCGGCCATGGCGCTGGTGATTTTTACCGCCGACCACAAGGCGGAAACCATCGCGCACATCGTCAACGAGATCAAAAAGTTCGAACAGAACAAGGAGAGTCAGGACATCACCTTCTCCCTGGCCTCGGGCAATGTCGGCGTGATGGCCGCGACCAACGAAGTGGTGCATGACAAGGAAGACGATATCGTCTACTGGGTCTACGGCGTCATCATCGTATTCCTGTGGCTGTCTTTCGGCTCGTTTTCCGGGCTGCTCTGCGTGGTCGTCCCGCTGTACTGCGTGTCGGAGCTGGCCTATGCCGTCATGGCCTATTTCGACATCGGCCTGAAGGTCGCTACCCTGCCGGTGCTGGGCCTGGCGGTGGGTATCGGCGTGGACTACGGCATCTACAGCTACTCGGTACTGCGCGAAGGTTACAAGGATCACCATCTGTCGCTGTATGACGCGATGTATCGCACCATGCGCAAGACCGGCCGCGCGATTCTGTTCACCGGCATCACGCTCACGCTGGGTGTAACCACCTGGCTGTGGTCCGACCTGAAATTCCAGGCTGACATGGGCCTGCTGCTGGCCTTCATGTTCATTATGAATATGTTCGGCGCCTTGCTGCTGCTGCCCGCGCTGGCTTACTTCCTGATGAATTACGACGTGCCGGACGTCAAGGCCAGGCTTGAAGACATTGACGAAACCAAGTCCGGCGTGCATTGATTCTTGCTGAAAAAGCGCTTCCGCACTGTTTCAGTGTCGCCAGCCGAAGTGAGCCAGGGTTTTAGCGTACCCAGCGGGATGCTGACTTCATATCAGCCGTCGCAGCCACGAGGAAGCTGACATGCAACATCCGGCGATCAAGTTTGCTGGCGTCGGGCTGATGCTCGGCGTGGTGGCGGCGGCCGCACTGACCGGCGGCAGTCCGCCCACGCTGTTCGGCGTCCGCGCCGAATTCCTGCTGTTCGCACTCACGCTCGCCGGCGTCGCGCTGCTGCATCACCGCACCTTCGAGGTCGCGGTCACCGGCCTGGGCTTTATTCTGCTGCTCAAGTTTCTGAGCGTGCCGGCATTCCACCTCGGCGAGCATTTGCAGCACGAGTGGCTGATTCTCACCAATCTGCTCGGCCTGCTGCTGGGCTTCGCGGTGCTGGCGCGGCATTTCGAGCAGTCGGAAGCGCCGGAGTTGCTGCCGCGTTATCTTCCCGACGGCTTCATG